>CAKTEM010000001.1 GCA_934548045.1 uncultured Faecalibacterium sp.
GGGTGTAGCGCAGTTTTGGTAGCGCGCTTGAATGGGGTTCAAGAGGCCGTGAGTTCGATTCTCGCCACTCGGACCATTTAAATCCAACGATTTCACGTTAGAAATCGTTGGATTTTTTTGTTTGTGGGCTGACCTCATTTGGTTTTGACCACAATTTTGACCACAATGCCAACGATTTTATCTGGTCTAATTAGTGCCGTTCTGTCAATCGCAAGGGCAAAGAATTTGTCTTTTTTCAAAGCGGCATCTGTTGCGATATGCAATTCAACAATGTTGCAAACGAATCAAAAGTTGAATTACGATAACTTTTAGGCCGAAAAAGCCTCATCAAAAAGCCGAATCGCGTTCTGCCGAATGGATTCCTGAACGCAGCTATCAGGACACAGCAGCTTGTCGATTTTGACAGCGCGAGGCGTCGCATCCTTCGCGGATTTCGCGACATCCTCTGTCAGCCCTGCAGCCGCCTTCGGTGAGTCGAGTTCGGCATAAATTGCCAGCAACTCAGTAGCAGAAATCTCGATACTCAGTTCTATAAAAAGAGTCTCCTTTCATAGAATATTTTAAACAATCTGTTGACAAAGAAGGCTCATATGGTACAATGAGTTTGGAGCAACAAAACAACCATATGTTACCTGAGCGGAAGGGAAGTCTGCCTGGGCTGTGATTTGTTTTGTCTGTAAATGTTGTTTGCGAGAGAGATTATGCACTCAAAAATAGGTAAAGTCACCAAAAATATACCTAATATTAGGTATATTTCACTTTCCACAATTAGTGAGGGCTTATTATGTTTAATTATGAGCGATTCGACCAACTTTCTAAAGAAAGAGGTCTAAGCAAAACCTTTTTATATGAGAAAGTTGGAAAACCAGCTGATTACAGCAGCAATCTGAAAAGGATTAAAAAGGTAGACCCTGCCCTAATTCAAACATGGGCGGATTTGCTAGGAACAACCCCTGCTTATCTCAATGGAGAAACTGATGAAAAAGAAAAGCCCAACTCACCTACTGCATCGCAGGCGGCTACTACCAAATTAACCGTCGATGAGCAATACTTACTTGACACTTACCGTAACTGGTGCCATACATACGAAGACCACCGCCGCCTACTGAACGTCTGCGACCAGCTTCGCGCAGAGAACGCCCTTAGAAACGAGACAACCGTATAATTCTGGAAGAGTGGCGCAAGCATCATAAATAAAAAGCCAACCTTACGATGAGTCGCTGATATATACCCCTAATACTGGGTGTCCAATATTAGGGATACATATCACTTTTGTTCTGTTTGAAAGGCTTTTTTGTTATCGAAAGGTTAGTATTTTCTAACTTCAAAATGGAGGCTCCCATGCTCGAACCGTTTTATGGCTCTCTCCGGCCGGAAGCAGACACCGCCGAATCTGCCCAGACCTTCTCCATCTCCAACGAGACAGGCACCGGCAGCGTGACGGTCTACTCTGTTTTTCCCGGGGCGGAGCTTTGTTACAACGACATGCACCTTGCGTCCTGCAACCAGAATCAGCCATCCGCGCCGAACATCATCGAGATCAACTACTGCCACATCGGATGGTACGAGTGCAACTTTGGCGAGAACAGCTGCTGCTATCTGGCGGCTGGCGATTTTGCCGTCAGTGCGGCGACACGCAAAAAATCGTCGTCCAGTTTTCCGCTGCGACATTACCACGGCGTCACGATTTTACTGGATTTAGACATCATCTCCGCCCAGATGCAGCCGCTGATGGCGTGGTTCGGCATCGACCTGAACACCATCCGGCGATACGTCTGCACCGCAAACCGCTGCTGCATCCTCCGGGCCGACCCGACCATTCAGCATCTTTTCTCGGAGCTATACGCCCTTTTGTTTCCACGGAACACCGGCTATCTCAGGCTGAAAGTGCTGGAGCTTCTGCTCTTTCTTAACGGTCTGGACGCCCAGCGCGAACTCCAGCAGACCGAGTACTTCAATCAGCACCAGGTCGAATGTGCCAAACGAGTAGCGGCGCGTCTTACCGAAGACCTCACCTGCCACCACACCATCGAGCAGCTGGCACAGGAGGTCAAGCTATCCCCTACCGCGCTCAAGAACTGCTTTAAGGGCGTTTATGGCAGCTCGATTTATGCGTATCTGCGCGAATACCGTTTGCAGACTGCGCAAAAACTTCTGGCGGAGACGAGCGATTCCATCGCCGAGATTGCCCACCAGGTCGGCTACGAAAACCCAAACAAATTCTCCTCTGCCTTCCGGGATACATACAGCATGACCCCCACCGAATACCGGAGAAGGTGTCTGTTCGGATAGTTTTTGTCGGTTCAGTCCTTGCCGAAAAAAGGTTCTTTCGGTAAAATCTGTGCAGCGATTAGGTTTAGCTAACCGCTGCACTTTTTGATTTTATTGGAGGGAATCTTTCATGCGTTTGATGAAAAAAGCTGTTGGTGCCGCCGTTGCTCTGGCACTGTCTGTCTCGATGCTGGTCGGCTGCGGCAGTACCGCAAGCTCGACCGCTTCTTCCGTTGCAAGTTCTGCGGCCGAGAGCGTCGCAAGCTCTGCCGTCTCGGAAGCTGCTTCGGAGGTCGACGAGAACGAGGCCGCTGCAACTCAGCTGCTCAAGGACCTGACCGGCAGCTATCAGGAGCTGTGGCCGGTCATTCTGGCCGACGACTATACCCAGACCTGGCTGGACGACTGCACCGCTCTGGTTGGCGAGGACAACGCTCAGGCAGCGTTCGACAAGCTGTTCTCCCACACCTACCACTACATCGGCATGGAGCCGGTGCGCGGCCTGTATGAGTTCGAGAGCGACGACGCCGATTCCGGCGAGTTCACCTACTTCTTCCTCGCTCCGGACACCAGCGCAGAGACCTACCACATCGAGTTCCGTTATGGTTCTGACGCAGATGCTCTGGGTCAGTACGACGCCGGTGATTACGCTTACTGGCTGGCATCCGGCATCTTCGAGGTCGTCCGCCACGGCATGAGCCGGGAGGACGCCAAAAAGTACATCGACCTTCTGGGGCGGTACCATCACACCGGATTCGAGACGATCTTTCCCGATCTTCCGGAATAAATCTGTTGGTAGGCTGCTGGAAACAGCGGCCTTTCCATAAAAGCAAAAGTTAGCATACGCTAATTTAAGGAGGGATTCCGAATGGAACAACAAAGCCCGGTCGGGCGCGTATGGGAACTCGGCAAATCCGAACATGACGAGCTGATCTCCGCCGTTGTGCTGGCGGTCATTGGCTCGGTGTGCGGCATGGTTCCCTACGCTGGCACAGGTCGGCACCACCGTCGGCCAGATCGACGAGATTTTGAAAGGCGAGGAGCAGGCACACAGTGAAACGCCTGTCACCTTCTCCAACCATGACATCGCCGTGAAGGACGTCTCCTTCGGCTACCACGACGATAAAGAAATTTTGCACGACGTCAGCCTGTCCATTCCTTCCGGCAAGATGATCGCGCATCGTCTGAAGACGGTCCGCCATGCCGACCAGATTTTGGTCGTTGACCATGGCCATATCGTCCAGCAGGGCAAGCACGAAGACCTTATCAACCAGCCCGGCATCTATGCCGATTTCGTCGGCGGACGTAAACAAGCCGCTGGGTGGAAGCTGTGATTTTCCCCGATTAAGTACCAAGCAAAAACCGCTGACAGCGCAACGCCGTCAGCGGTTTTTGCTATACTATGGTTCAATTTTTGTTCTTCACTTCCACCCTCTTGCGCTGGGGTCAAGCATCTCGGCGGCGGAATAAATGAGTGCGTTGCAGATGGCGGCGGCGACATTGCTTCCGCCCTTCCGTCCCATCGCGACGATGGCAGGAACGCCGTACTGCTCACAGACTGCAAAGAGGTGTTCCTTGCTCTCCACGACGTTTACAAAGCCGACCGGCACGCCGATCACCAGCGCAGGGCG
This sequence comes from uncultured Faecalibacterium sp., assembly GCA_934548045.1. Taxonomy (GTDB): domain Bacteria; phylum Bacillota; class Clostridia; order Oscillospirales; family Ruminococcaceae; genus Faecalibacterium. Next base: position 3,903 of record CAKTEM010000001.1, read on the forward strand.
CAGACCAGCCTCAATTTCATCCGCGATCGCCAGCAATGCCGTCGGAGCGTTTCCAACGGCCAGAATCGCGTTCGGATGTTCCTGCGCCGCACGGTGCATGGAGGCGACCGCCCGGGTGGTTCCGGTCTCTTTTGCGATGGCCGCAACTTCCGGGTCGGCCATATAGCAAAGGGCTGTTCCACCTACTTTTTTCAGGCCGGGCTTGGTGACACCGGCCAGTGCCATATTTGTATCGGTAACGATGCAGGTTCCGGCACGGAGAGCCGCCACACCTGCGGCAACTGCGCCATTGGTAAAGCGCAGATTTTGCGCATAATCAAAGTCTGCGGTCGTGTGGATGACCCTTTTCACGACGGCTTCCGTCTCCGGCGAGAGGGTTACTCCTCGCTGCGCCAGCTCTTCGGTGATGATGGAAAAGCTCGTCCGTTCGATATCTGCCGGTAAATGATGCTGCGGTGTCATGCGTCCTTCTCCCCTTTCTCGATTCCCATGGCCCGATACACGGCGTCCATGTCCAGCGCGTTCCGGACGCCATCGGCCAGCAAGTCAAACTGCTGCTGGCGGTATGTCTCCATCGGGATGAGTGCCGCCTGTTCCGGGTCGATGCCCTTCCGTTTGCACAAAAATTCTGTCAATTTTTCGGTCAATTCGCCAGTATCGAACAGGCCATGCAGGTAGGTGCCAAACACATTGTCCTTCACACAGCCTTCCGGCGTGCCGTCCGCCTGCGTGCAGAAAGCATCACCTTCTACTGCTGTTCTTCCCGTATGGATCTCATAGCCTTCCAGCTTTGCGCCTGCAAACAGTCCGCCTGCAGTGGCGACAGTCTGGGTACGGCGTTTCTGCTCAGTGAAAACCGTTTTTGCCGGCAGGAGCCCCAGTCCGCGAAGCGACTGCGGCCTGCCGCTCTCGGTGCCTTCCGGGTCATCCAACTGTTCGCCCAGCATCTGATATCCGCCACAGACGCCCAGCACCGGCGCACCGGACGCCGCATATTTCAGGATAGCGGCTTCCAGACCGGACTGCCGCAGCCAGAGCAGGTCATCGACGGTGTTTTTCGTTCCGGGTAAAATCAGCAGATCTGGTGCGCCCAGTTGATGTGCGTTTTGTACATACCGCACACCCAGAAGCGGATGCTGTTCCAGCGGAATAAAATCGGTAAAATTCGAGATGTGAGGCAGGCGGACGATGGCAACATCCAGCGGTTTGACCGTTTTGCCGGTGTCCAGCCGCTCCGACAGCGAATCCTCGTCCTCGATGTCCACTTTCAGATACAGCACCACACCCAGAACCGGGAGTTTTGTTTTTTCTTCCAGCATCGAAAGACCCGGGCGCAGAATCTCGACGTCACCACGAAATTTATTGATAACAAGCCCTTTGATGCGCGCCCGTTCTTCCGGTTCCAGCAGTTCCACTGTACCGAACAGCTGGGCGAACACACCGCCGCGGTCGATATCGCCAGCCAGCAGAACTGGCGCATCCACCAGCTTCGCAAGGCCCATGTTGACGATATCATCCGATTTCAGGTTGATCTCCGCCGGGCTTCCGGCTCCCTCAATGACGATGATATCCACCTCTTCCGCAAGGCTGTCATAGGCTTTGAGGATATCCGGAATGAGCGATTTTTTCATCTTAAAATAGGCCGATGCCGGCATCTGTCCGCGCACCTCACCGTTCACGATGACCTGACTTCCGACATCGCTGCTGGGCTTGAGGAGGATGGGGTTCATCCGGACATCTGGCTCCATCCCTGCCGCCTGCGCCTGCACGACCTGCGCGCGGCCCATTTCCAGCCCGTCACGGGTCACGAAGCTGTTCAGGGCCATGTTCTGGCTTTTGAACGGCGCAACTTTGTAGCCGTCCTGCGCAAAAATGCGGCAGAGCGCGGTACAAAGCAGGCTTTTTCCCGCGCCGCTCATGGTTCCCTGCACCATGATGCACTTTGCTTTTTTCATCTCAACACCTCCGCAAGGGTCTTCAGCAGCTGTTCGTTTTCCGGTGCTGTCCGCATAGCGGTGCGGTACCATGTTCCATCCAATCCCGGATAATTGCCGCAGCTGCGCAGGACAACGCCCTTTTTTCGCATTGCATCGCCCAGCGTTTCCGTTGCCTGAAAGAGCAGATAGTTTGCCTGCCCATCCAGCACACGCAGGCCAAGCGCACGCAGACCGTTTTCCAGAATCGGCCGCTGCTGCGCAATCAATTCGCGCACCTGCAATACATATTCTGTCTCGTCCAGTGCCGCGATGCCTGCCGCCTGTGCCAGGCTCGACACCGCCCACGGCTGACCGGACGCCTGCATCTGAGCCAGCAGTTCCGTATCCGACGACAGACAGTACCCCAGCCGAACGCCTGCCATCCCGTAGAGTTTCGTAAACGCTTTCAGGATAACAAGATTTTTTTCGCTCAGAAAATGTTTCGCGGAACGCTCTTCCCCATCCGGCAAAAAATCCAAAAAGCACTCGTCCACGACCAGAAGCGCGCTACATTCCTTACAACGACGCAGGATTTTTTCCACCATTGCAAGGCCCGTCAGCTGGCCGGTCGGGTTGTTGGGCTGGCAGAGGAAGACGATATCCACCCTCTCGTCGATATCGTCCAGAAAGCGTTCCGTCACAGCAAAATCATCGCTTTCCTGCAAGATATGCCGTTTCAGCTCACAGCCGACCGTTTCCAGTGCGGAGCCATACTCGGCAAAAGTCGGCGCAGGGAGCAGAGCTTTTTTCGGTTTTGCCGCCAGTGCCAGCCGAAAAATCAGGTCTGCCGCACCGTTTCCGCAGAGGATGTGTTCTGCCGGAAGGCCTTCGGTCTTCGCCAGCTTTCCGCGCAGTTCCCGGCAGAGTGGGTCGGGGTAGCGGTCTGCTTTCGGCAATGCCCGGATGATGGCATTTTTGACCCCCTCCGGCAGGCCCAGCGGACTGACATTCGCCGAAAAGTCCAGCGCATCCCGGCCAAACTGCTCCCGGTAACCTGCCCAGTCACCTCCATGTACTAGTTGCATCGAAACCTCTCCTTTTGATTTTTCTTCCTGACACTACAAGGCCCGGCACGTTTTGTCCGATAATTTTTTCTACCCGACCTGCCAATGGCTCTCCCTATGGGAGAGCTGTCACGCAAAGCGTGACTGAGAGGGCGGTCCTCAATAGCAACCCAACCGCCAGCGCAAGCAGGCTCTCGGCATACATCATCTTGTTGGCCCGGCGGATATCCTCCGGCTCGATGGGGCGCAGAGGGTCGCCGATGGTCGGTTTATCGTAATATTCGCCGAAATAATAGGCCGGTCCGGCCAACTGAACGCCCAGCGCACCGGCACAGGCACTCTCGGTCTGCGCACTGTTGGGGCTGGCATGGTTCCGCCGGTCGCGCCGCCAGATCTTCCACGCACCAGTCGCACTGTTTCCGGTCAGCCCTGCGGCCGCGCACCAGAGCAGGCCGGCCAGACGGCTCGGGATATAATTCGCCACATCGTCCAGTTTTGCTGGGATTCGGCCAAAATAGAGATACTTCTCGTTTTTGTAGCCCAGCATACTATCCATCGTGTTGATGGCCTTGTAAGTCAGTGCCAGCGGCGCGCCGCCGATCATCATGTAGAGCAGAGGCGCAATGACGCCGTCGCTGGCATTTTCGGCCACCGTCTCGACTGCGGCCTTGGTGACGCCCTCGATCGTCAGGTTCTGGGTATCCCGTCCGACAATACGGCTGACGGCCTTTCGTGCCGCCGGGAGGTCGGGTTTTACCAGCTCTTTGTAAACGTTATTGCTCTCCTGCGCCAGACCTTTCGCGGCCAACGCCTGACCGCACCAGAACATCTGAACCGCCAGCCCCAGCCACGGCGAAATTTTCGCCGCGCCGAGACAGACCAGACTCGTCAGCAGAAAAGTTCCGACCGGGAGGGTAAACGCTACGATTCCACCGCCCAACAGCTCGCCCTGCGGCGTTTTGGGCAGACGGGCGCGCAAACGTTTTTCCAGCGCGGAGATGACCTTTCCCATGATGACGACCGGATGCGGAATCCACGCCGGGTCGCCGAAAATCGTATCCAGCACAAAACCGCCCAAAACCGCAGCTTGAATCATCGTTTCGTCTCCTTTGTGCACTGCACCGTTTTGATAAGGTGCAGTTCCTGTTTTTCCGGCCAGCCGCAGGCATCCAGCAAATACCCACCTGCGTTGGGAGCGCACCACTCGTAATAGTTTTTCCGGGGCAGAGCATACCGCTCCATGACGGACATCTGGGTTCCGCCGTGCGCCAGGATCACCAGCGTCTCTTCGCCGTCCTGCAATGCCTGCTTCACCAGAGCCGAAAATGCCTTGCACACCCGTTCTGAAAAGTCCGCCTTACATTCCCCGTCCGGGCAGGGACTTTCACAGTTGGAATCGACCCACGCGCGGTATTCCGGGTCATTCTCCATCTCGATATAATTCCGCCCCTCGAACTTGCCGAAGGACATCTCTTTCAGCCCATCCACCGGGATGAGCGTTGCACCCGGGAACAGCACCTCCGCCGTCTGCTTTGTGCGGCAAAACGGCGTAATATAGACTTTTTCCGGGTCAAAATCCGCTTTGCAAAGCTCCGCAAGGCCCTTCTGGGAAAGTGGAATATCCCTCTGGCCCTGATACCGTTTTTCGGCGTTGTAGATCGTTTCTCCATGACGGAGCAGGTAAATCAGCATGTCGGCAGCTCCCCTTTCAGTACGGTCGGGATGCCGCAGAACATCTGCACCACGCAGTCCGCTTTCGTGGCCAGCAGGCAGGCCAGACGTCCGGCCGCTTCTCGTGCGGCGCGCTCTCCGGCGTCCATCGGTACGACACCGCCGCCGACCTCGGTCGCAATGACGATATCATACGCCGCAAGCTCTTCCGCAAGCTTTGCCAAATCGTCCACCTTTGCCGCCTTTTCCTGCACATCGGTGATATAGGTTCCGGCGAACTGTTTCGCGAACGTCCGCTTGCCGCTGTACAGCGGCCCTGTGATAAACATCATAAGATACCTCCCCATTGGCAGGCCACCAGTGCCGCCAGCATCCAAAGTTCTGTTTTCTGCAAGAACCACCCGGCCAGATCGCCGGTGATTCCGCCGAACTGCTTCTGCGAGACGTGGTAATACCGCGCCAGCACCGCCAGCGCAGCCAGTGCCAGCAGGCCGCCGCCCAGAAGGGTCATCGCGATGCACAGCATCACAGACACGACCGCCAGAACGGTTTTGACCGTCTTTTTATCCGCTGCCGTCGCAAATGTGTGCGCCAGACCAGTATTTTTCGCTATCGGGAACGCCGCCACCGCAAAGCCAGAGAGGGCACGTTCCAGCACAAATGCCAGCGTCCAGATCCGACCGACCCTCGGTGTGAACGCAACGCAGGCCGCCAGAGCGAAATACGCAACAAAGTAACTGCACAGCCGGATGACCGCAAAAGCTCCGCAGTGTGGGTCTTTCAAAATTTCCAGCTTCTTCGCCCGGTCTCCATAGCTGGACAGGGCGTCATAGGTGTCCGCGTAGCCGTCCAGATGGATTCCGCCCGTGACCCAGACCGGAATGAGGCAGAAGCCTGCCGCCTTTGCCAGCGCAGGCAGGGGCAGAACGCCGCAGACGCACCACAGCGCACCGCAGACCAGACCAATGAGCGGAAAGGCACACATCGCGTACCGCATATTTTTTGCGTTCCACTCAAACTGCGGCATCGGCAGGGCCGAAAACATCGCGAACGCGACCGCAACCGTTTGGAAAACTATCATGGCTTTTCTCCTTTGTAGTAGACCGGGATGCCGCAGACCACCCGAACCACGGCGTCTGCACGGGCGGCGAGACGGTTATTCGTCTCCGCCAAAATCCGGAGATACCGGTCGGTGTCGTCGGCATAATCCGCGCCGCCGCTGAACACCTCGTTCGAGACGACGATAAGATTTTCGCACTGTTCCGCCAGTTTTTCAAGGCCGCACAGAATTGCTTCCGCCGCGTTCTCTCCGGCTCCGTTCGGGTCGTACAGCTCGTTCGCGGTCAGGTTCCCGAGGTCTTCCAGCAGGGCGGTGCCGCGCTGTGGGAGCCGAACTTTTTCGAGATGAAGCGGACACTCCACCGTCTCAAACTGCTTCTGCGCGCGCATCTTCCGGTGTTTCTCGACCCGGGCAGCACACTCCTCATCCCAGACCTGCATCGTCGCCAGATAATAGCGCGGCAACGGCAGTTCCAGCACAAGGCTTTCGGCATACTCGCTCTTTCCGCTGGCCGCACCGCCGATCACCAGCGTCAGCATTGAGGGGTATACGGCGTGATGCCGCCCTCCGTGAAGGAATAACAATTGTTGTAGACCTCCAACGCCATATCCCAGAGAGGGATCGACGCCACTGCACCAGTTCCCTCGCCGAGGTGTAGACCAGCCGTCAGGAGCGGCTTTTTATCGAGGGCTTCCAAAACCAGTTTTGCCGCCGGTTCGGTGGAGCAGTGACTCGCAAAGACCGCCTTTTCCGCCGCCGGGCAGAGCCGGACCGCGCACAATGCCGCCACACCGCTGATAAATCCATCCATCAGCACCGGCACGCCTTCCAGTGCGCCGCCGAGGAAGACGCCGCACAAGCCAGCAATATCAAAACCGCCCAGCTTTGCCAGCACATCCAACGGGTCGAACGCATCCGGATGATTCACCTCGATGCCCTTTTGGATGGCATGGATTTTTCGTGCAAGACCCTCGTCCGAAAGTCCTGCGCCCCGTCCGGTCATGACCTCGACCGGCTGAGACAGTAGAACAGCCGCCACCGCGCTGGAAGTGGTGGTATTGCCGATCCCCATCTCGCCGGTCGCCAGCAGGGTGATACTCTGCTTTTTCTGCATCCGGACAAGCTCGATTCCCTTTGCAATGGCCTCGACCGCCTGCTCCCGGTTCATGGCCGGGCCTGCGGTGAAGTCAGCGGTTCCGGCCGCGACACGGCAGTTCAGCACGCCCGGCACCGGGTCGCTTGCGATTCCCATATCCACCGGCACGACCTCGCAGTTTGCCATTTTTGCCATCTGGCAGACGCTCGTCCGGCGCGCCGCAAGGTTCTCGGCCACGGCACGGGTCACGCTCTGGTCGGTCTGGCTGACGCCCTGCGCCACCACGCCGTTATCCGAGCAGAGAACCAGCACTGCCCGGCGCGAAACATCCAGCTCTGCCGAACCCGTCAATGCGGCGGCGTCTTCCAGCATGGTTTCCAGCGCACCCAAGCCGCCCAGCGGTTTTGCAAGGCTCGCCCAGTGCGCATGTGCGGCGGCGCGCGCCGTCTCATCCGGCGGCGTGATGTCCGCCAGCAGGATCTTCAATTCCAATTCGGTCATTTTTGTTGTTCCTTTTGTTCGATGTATCGTTCTGCCTCTTTTATAAAACGTTTCGGCAAAGGCGTGCCAGCCCAGTACAGATGTGGGAAGCCTGCGTAGAGGTGGTCATTGGCAAAGCCGCCGAGCCACTTTGTTCCATTTGCTTTCAAGAGAGAAAAATCCTCGCCATTTTCAGTCGAATCCCAGTGATGGAACTCGTGAATTGGCAAAATCTCGCCTGTTTCAAACAGCATACTATCCACTTGTGCCGTTAGGTCTGCATACCCAAACCGCACCAGTTTTCCGACTTTGACGCCGCTGCCCGGCAATACGCCGACCATCGGGTAAATTTCGCCGTCGTTGTCTTCCAGCTCTTTTTCGAGATAGAGAAATCCTCCGCACTCGGCTACCGTCGGCAGGCCGTTTTCGTACGCACTCCGGATGGAGTTCCGCATGGATTCGTTCTCGCTCAGCGTCTTTGCGTATAGTTCCGGATATCCGCCGGGCAGATACAGGCCGTCGATGTTTTCCGGCAGAGCCTTGTCATGCAGTGGGCTGAAGAACACGAGGTTTGCGCCAAACGCCGTCAAAACGTCCAGCGTCTCAGCATAGGTAAAACAGAACGCTTCATCCTTCGCCACAGCGATGCGGACCATCGGCTCTTCGATCTCTTCTTCCGGGAAAAGCTGGTAGTCATTCAGCCCCCAATCATCTATTTGGTCGATGTGTCTGTATTTCGGTCTTACAGGCATCTCAGGTTCCGGCTTGTCGGTCAGCTCAAAGAGCTTCTGCCAGTCCAGATTTTCCGAGAGGATATCTGCCACAAAGTCGATTTTTTCCGCCAGTCCGCTGATTTCATCAGCCGTCTTCAAACCCAGATGCCGGCTCTCGATCTTTGCTTCCGGCAGATGGGGCAGATAGCCCAGCACCGGGATCTTCGCGTTTTCTTCCAGCATGGGTTTTAGCATCTTATACAATTTTTCGGAGCAGTCATTGAGCAGGATGCCGACGATATGGCTCGGATTCTTAAAATTCATCAGCCCCTGTATCTCGGCAGCAAGGGTCAGGCCAACACCCTTGGGCTGGACGACCAGCAGAACCGGCAGGTCGAGCGTTTCCGCTACATCCCATGCACTCGCCATCGCGGACATTCCCTGCCCGTCGTAAAAGCCCATTGCGCCCTCGCAGACGGCCGCGCCATGCCCGGCGGCATAGTGGGCGTACAGCTCCCGTACCGTGAAGCTCGTCGAGAGGAACAGGTCGAGGTTGTGGCTGTCCACATGGAGTGCCGCACGGTGGAACATCGGGTCGATGTAGTCCGGCCCACATTTGAAGGCGCACGGGTCGTATCCGCGCTTTTTGAGTGCCGCCAGCATCGCGCAGGTGACGGTGGTCTTTCCGCTGCCCGAACGGGGCGCGGCGATGAGAAACTGAATCATTTTCGTTCTCCTGTGATGAGAAAAATCGGGTTGTTCGCCATCAGCAGATGGAGCTTTCCGGCTGGTTTCGTCCGGCTGACCGCAAGCTGAGTGACCTCAGCAGAAAGCCCGTGTTCCGTCAGTGCAGCGATGGCCGCACTCAGCGTTTCCAGCGCGATGGCAGAAATGCAGATTCGGGCGTCCGGGTTCTTTTCCAGAATCAGCTCGATGATTTTTTCCATTCCGCCCTTGGTGCCGCCGACAAAGACTGCGTCCGGTGCAGGCAGATCTTCCAATGCCTGTGGTGCCTTGCCCTCGACCAGAATCAGATTGTGTGCCGCGAATTTTTCCCGGTTCTTCCGGATCAGCTCGCAGGCGTCAAGTTCGCACTCGATGGCGTACACCCGGCCTTTCGGAGCCGCCAGAGCCAGCTCCACGCTGACGCTTCCGGTTCCTGCGCCCACATCCCAGAGCGTTTCATCCGGCTTCACCGCCAGTTTCGCAAGGGCGGCGGCACGGACTTCCTGCTTTGTCATCGGCACTTCGCCGCGGATAAACGCTTCATCCGGAAAACCCGTGCAACGCCGGGGCGGCTGTGGGATGTGTTCCACCAGCAGAACGCTCAGGGATGCAAAGCTCTTTTCCGCAAACTCCTGCGCTGTACCGAACAAAATCTTTTCTTCTGCCCGGCCCAGATTTTCGCCCACCAGTACGTGCGCATCGCCCAGCCCGGCGGCAGTCAACGCCGCACAGAGGGTGGTGGGCGTTTCGGCCCCACCGGTCAGGAAAAAAACCGGCCTACCCTCCGCCGTCAGACACTCGGCCACCGGGTCACAGTTACAGCCATGCGCCGAGACGAGCTTCCAGTCCTGCCACGGCCTGCCCACGGCGGCGGCCAGCAGCTGCACACTGGACAGCCCGGGCAGTACCCGGCAGGAGATGCCAAACGCGCGCAGCATCGGCAAAAGGCCTGCCGCACCCGAGTAAAACCCGGTATCGCCGCTGTACAGGATGACCGGCTCCTGTGCGCCGGCTTCCTCGATGGCGTTCAAAATCGCTTCCGCCTGATAGACGGCCTTCCGGTTCTGGGTACAACCCTCGGGCAGCTGTTCCAACAGACGCTTTGCACCCAGAATCAGGTCTGCCTTTTGCAGGGCAGAAAGCCCCTGCGCCGTCAGCGTTTCCGGCGTGCCTGCACCCATTCCAACCAGTGTAATCATGCCAGCATCTCCTTACAGTGCGCCAGAATCGCGTCCGCCGTCTCGCCCTGTTCCGCCGGGCGGCAGATGACGACCAGCTGCGCACCGCAGTCCTGTGCCGACTGCACTTTTTCGGCGAATCCGCCTGCCGCGCCGCCGTCCTTCGTCACGAGGAATCTGATATCAAACTGTCGTATCAGCGCGACATTCAGCTCATACGAGAACGGCCCCTGCATCGCGATGATGTTCTTGTGCGGAACATTCACCTTCTCGCAGGCCGTGATGCCCTCGACCGTCGGCAGAACGCGCGGAAACAGCCGCACCGGGTCGATGCCGACAAAAGTCGAAAGCTCCTTTGCTCCGGTCGCCAGCAGGATATTCCCTTCTGTCTGCGCTAAAGACTCCGCTGCCTGCGCTGTCGTCGTGAACACTTTGCTCCCCTCCGGAAGCGGACTTGCCGGGCGGAGCAGACGGTGATACTCGATGCCTGCCGTCTCGCAGGCGGCATGGATATTTTTCGTTGCATCGACCGCATACGGATGGGTCGCATCCACACAGAGGTCTGCGTCCGCCAGCAGTTTTACCATTTCGGCAGGTTCCAGCCGACCACAGTGGATTGCAATGCCGGACATTTCGCCCTGCTCTTCGGCACCCAGCGGTGTCGCCACGCTGACGACGACCTCGGCACCCAGTGCGGCCAGCTGCTTGGAAAAAATGCGGCCCTCGGTGGTGCCGCTGAACACGACTGCTTTCATCCGCGATACCCCCTCGGTGTCACCATTCTGCCGCTCAGTTTCTTTGTCGCCGCGTTGCCGATGTAGACCGTCGTGAACATGTCCACCGGCGTGTTTTCCAGCTCCACAAGGGTCAGGATACGGCTTTCCTGCCCGGCACGGCCGATGTTCCGCACCAGACCACAGACCGTCTCCGGCATTTTGCCGTTTTCGAGCAGGATTCGCACCGCCCGGGCCAGATAATCCGGCCGGCCTTTCGAGGACGGATTGTACAGCGCAACGCAGAAATCTCCCATTGCCGCCGCTTTCAGCCGCTTCTCGATGACCTCCCACGGGGTGAGCCGGTCGGACAGCGAAATAACACAGAAATCATGTGCCAGCGGCGCACCCAGCACCGCACCGCCGCTCAATGCCGCGGTCAAACCGGGAATGACCTCCACGGTCACCTCCGGGTACTCCTCGGCCAGTTCCAACACAGGGCTTGCCATGCCGTAAACGCCAGCGTCACCCGAGCAGACCAACGCCACCGATTTTCCGCTCTGCGCTGTCTCCAACGCCCAGCGGCAGCGGTCGATCTCCTTCGTCATTCCTGTCGCGTAGCACTCTTTGCCGGGATAAAACGGCCGGACGAGTTCCAGATAGACCGTATAGCCGCACAGCACCTCGGCAGTGTCTAAGGCACTCTGCGCCTGTGCGGTCAAAAACTGAGGGTCGCCCGGGCCAAGGCCGACGACGTAGACGATTTTATTCGATGTTTCTGACATTTTGCCACCTCCAATCGGGTGAATAAGGTTTCTGCGCCAGCGCGAAAGTCACGCCGCCGGACGCATATTTTTTCAAGCAAAGGCTTCCGCCCGAGGCCAACACCGCCGACCGCTCACAGACGTTGTCCACGCCGGTCACGCTCCGGACAAAGGACGACGGCGTAAACGTTCCGGGAGCTTTTTGCAGCTGCTCTGCGGAATAAAATTCAATGTTCCAGTGATGCTTTTCGCAGAATTCCAATAGGCCAGCTTCATTCTGTTTCAGGTCGATGCTTGCCGCCATGCAGATGCCCTGCGGCGTAAGGCCGGTCTTTTCGCAGAATTTTGAAAAAATCGTTTCCAGCTGTTCGGCCGTTGTTCCCCGTCGGCATCCCACGCCCAAAACCGCGATTTTCGGCACCAGATGCAGAGCGTTTCCTTTGGGGAAGAGAGTCAGCGCAAAATCTGCATCCTCCTGCGTTTCGGCAGCAACTACGTCAGCAGGAACCACCCCTGCAACGGTATAATCCGACCAGTATGCCGCTGTTTTCCCGGCCAGGAGCTTACCGCTGACGCATTTGATTCTCTCCACTTCCAGCACAGCGCAGTTCTGATGTTTCGCCCACTCATCCACCGCAAAGACGCCGTTGGCATCGGTAGCTGTCGTGATGACCGGAATCGCGCCGCAGATCGCCGCCAGCTCCCGAGCCAAGTCATTCGCGCCGCCGAGATGTCCGGACAGGATGGGAATTGCAAACCGTCCGCACTCGTCCAGCACCACCACCGCCGGGTCACTCGCCTTACTCTTGCAATGCGGTGCGATGGCACGGACGGCGATTCCGGCAGCTCCCACAAAAATCAGGGCGTCCGCCTGTGCAAACTGCTGTGTTGTCCACTCTGCAAGCGACACATCGCCCTTACCGCCCCGGCTCACGGAACCGGGCAGGACTGCCGCCAGCCTCTCCGCCAGCGCAAGGCCCTTCTCGGTAAAGGCAAGATACGCGCGAATCATCGGGATTCTCCTTTGCGGAACTCGGTCGTAAAGGTCGGGTCGTAGAGCTTGCTTCGCTCGTACTGAGTGCCGAGGAAATCACCCACAACGATGAGAGCCGTCTTGGTGATACCAGCGTTCCGGGTGCTGTCCGCCAGTGTTCCAACGGTACAGCGCACGATCTTCTGCTCCGGCCAGCTGGCCTTATAGACCACCGCCGCCGGGGTCTCGGAGGTGTATGCGCCCTGCAAAAGGGCCTCCTGCACCTTATCGACAAGGCCGATGGAGAGGAAGATCACCATCGTTGCGCCGTGAGCGGCAAGGCTGGCGAGCTTTTCCTTTTCAGGAACCGGCGTCCGGCCTTCCATCCGGGTGATGATGACCGTCTGGCTCACGGTCGGCAGGGTGTACTCGGCGTTGAGTGCCGCCGCCGCACCGCAGAAGCTGGACACGCCCGGCGTATCATCGTAGGAAATTCCGTCAGCGTCCAGCACATCCATCTGCTCCCGGATTGCTCCGTACAGACAGGGATCGCCGGTGTGGAGACGAACCGTGGTCTTGCCCTCGGCTTCCATCTGCCTCATGACGTCAAGCACCTGTTCCAGCGTCATTTCCGCGCTGTTGTAGATGGCACAGCCGGGTTTTGCCAAACCCAGCAACGCCGGGTTGACGAGACTGCCTGCATAAATGATGCAGTCCGCCTCCTGCAAAAGTGCTGCGCCGCGCTGGGTGATAAGGTCGGGCGCACCCGGTCCGGCTCCGACAAAATGTACCATAAAATCACTCCTTTACTAACAGGGTGGCAAAATAGCTTGTGGCTTCTTCTGGGCGAGCCGCCGAAAGGTCCGGATAAACGACCTCATCCGGCAAGCCGCAGTTGCACACAAGGCCGCTGACCGATCGTTTGTCCTTCTTTTCCAGAACATCCAGCAGTGCAGGCAGCTGACGTCCGGTTTTCATCAGAACTTTGCTGCCCGGCATGTCCAAAATTCTATCCGCCCAGCTGCCGGGTGCAATCGTCAGCGGCACACCCATTCCACCGGTCAAAGGACGGTTCAGCCGTGCCGCCGCCGCGCAAAAGCTGGGAACGCCAGCCGCCATTGCCGTGGAATAACCCTTGGCCTGCAAAATTTCCTGCAAATAGCCGAAGGTCGCATAGATGGACACATCGCCAAGATTGAGCATCGCAACATCCTGCCCGGCATCCAGATAGGGCTGAACCGCCTGCGCCGCCTTTTCATGTGCCGTTGTCAGCACAGCCTTATCCCGGCTCATCGGGAACAAAAGCGGAACGATGGTCTTGTTTTCCAGTTCGCTTCCCATCGCATTACGCGCAATATCCAAGGCCAGCATCTGACCGGAAGCCGTCTGCGGTGCCGCCAAAACCGGGCATTGCCGGAGCAGGCGCACGGCCTGCAGGGTCATCAGCTCCGGGTCGCCGGGGCCAACGCTGACACCATAAAAAGTTCCTTTTATCGAGTCCATTTGTCGATCAACTCCTTTGCGGCTTCGGTCTGCCCCAGTGGGCCATGCTGGTTCGAGAACAGCACCGCACCGATTTGAAAGCTGTCCGCCGCGCGCCGTTCCAGATGGAGCTGGATTGCCGCCAGCAGGCTTTTCAGCACCGGCTCCCGAAGGTTCGCCCCATCCAGAATTTCCAGACAGGCGTCGGTGGTCGCCGCGTTCATCAGGTCGGTGCAGACTTCCCGGCTTGCACCACAAAGGGCGGCATGGGTACAGAACAACTCTGTCCGGCAGTCGGCGGTGTGCGAGTGGGTGTTCATGATGCCGCCGGCCAGCTTGACGAGCTTGCCGACGTGGCCGACCAGCAGAACCTCTTCAAATTTTGCCGTCGCCGCCATATCCAGCGTATCACCGATGAAGTTCGAGGTCTTCACGACCGGGATCTTCGCAAACTCCGGATACGTCTCGTGCAGATAATCCAGCCCATAGTTGCCCGGTGCCAGGATCAGCCGCCGGGGTGTTCCGGCACGCAGAGATGCCTGATTCATTTCCAGCTGGATGGTGTCCAGAATCGCCTGCTGGCTCATCGGCTCAACGATGCCGCTGGTTCCGAGGACGGACAGGCCGCCCTCGACCCCGATATGCGGATTGAAGGTTCGCTTGGCGACCTCTTCACCGCCCTCGATGGAGATCGTCACCGCAAAGCCGCCCGGATAGACAGCGTTCTCCGCTTCCCGGTGGAGTGCTTCAGCGATCATCTGGCGCGGCACATGGTTGATGGCCGCTTCGCCCACCGGCTGGTCGAGGCCCGGCTTTGTCACCTTGCCTACACCTTTGCCGCCGGAGATATGAATCTCCGTTGTATCGGGCAGAAGTTCGACCATTGCAATGACCGGCAGACCGGTCGTCACATCCACATCGTCGCCGCCATCTTTTTCGATGGCACACTCGGCACCCGTCGCAGTCTTCCGGCAGAACAGCGGCGCGACCTCGACGACGATGCCCTTCGGGGTGCGCAGAGCGACACTTTCAGGTATCTTCCCGGTCAACAGCAGTCGTGCCGCGCCTGCCGCACCCAACGCCGCACAGGTTCCTGTGGTATAGCCACAGCGCAGAAGCTTCTGACCGCTCCGGACATAATGCTCAAATTTGGGCTTTTCGGGCTTTGGTTTGCCGAAAACAGCCTCGTACTGTTCTTCGCTCAGGCCATAGAGTGTCCGGATGTTCTCCGGTGCAAAAGCCTTTTTCGGGGTCATCACTTCTGAGACGCCCTGCGGCGAGACACAGATGACCGCGTCCGAGATTTTTTCCGCCATGTCCAGCTCGTGCAGGCTCAAAATCACCGCAAGCTGCTGCTCATGCGCCAACTTTTGCAGGATACTCAACAGCTCGATTTTGCCTTTCACATCCAGAAACGACGTTGGTTCGTCCAGTAAGATCACTTCCGGCTGCTGACAGACCGCTCGCGCCAGCAGAACGCGCTGACGCTGGCCGTCACTGATACAGTTGAAATCCCTGCTCGCCAGCGACGCCGCGCCCACCAGCTCGAGGGCGGAAGTTACCTGCTTCCGGTCTTCCTCGGACAGGATGCCCAACCGCCCGGTGTAGGGGATGCGGCCGGCCGAGACGAACTCGAAACAGGTCGTCAGCTCCATCCGCCGGGTGTGCGGAAGCATCAACGCCATTTTTTTCGCCCGTGCCGTGCCGGAATAGCTCGTCAGGCTCTGCCCTTCCAGTAGGACTGCGCCGCCCAGCGGAGAGAGCTGTCCGGCCAGCGTTTTGAGCAGGGTCGATTTGCCTGCGCCATTCGGGCCGATGAGGGTCAGGATCTCGCCCTTCCGGACGCCCAGCGTGATTTTTTCCGCCAGCGGTGTTTTGCCGTAGCCGATGGCAAGCTCCTGCGTCTCACACAAAAAATCGCTCATGTTATCGCTCACTTTCTGGCCTCCTGACGACGAATCAGCAACCCGATGACGACCGGCGCGCCAAACACCGCCGTCACCGAACTGATGGACAATTCCGTGGGCGCGAACAAACTGCGCGCGATGAGGTCGCACAGCAGACAGAACGCTGCGCCGCCCAGACAGCACCCGGGCAGAACGTAAAGCGGCTTTGCACTGCCGAGCAGCTGTTTCACCAGATGCGGCACCGCAATGCCCACGAAGGAGATCGGCCCGGCAAAGGCGGTCACACAGGCGGCCAGCAGGCTCGAAAGCAGCACCAATGCGTTAGAAAATTTCTTCACGTCCACACCGACACTCTTTGCATACTGCTCGCCCATCTGATAAGCTGCCATCGGCTTGGAAAGCAGGAACGCCGCTGCCAGCGCAGGCAGAACAACAACTGCCGCTGCTCGGACATTCGCCCATGTCATACCGGAAAAACTGCCCTGCGACCAGTTGTGGAGATTGACGATATTGGAATCCTGCGCAAATGCCACTACGATGTCCGTGATGGCCGAGCAGATGTATCCAATCATGACGCCGCAGATCACCAAAATGCTCATTCGTTCGACCTTTCGCGACACGACCAGCACAAAGGCCATCGACGCCAGCGCACCCACGAACGCCGCCAGAATCAGGGTAACGGAACTCGTCAGCAGGCCGCGGTTCAAAAAGACGACCATCGTCAGAGCAACTGCCAGCTTTGCGCCGCTGGAAATGCCCATGACGAAGGGGCCTGCGATGGGGTTCGCGAAAAAGGTCTGGAGCAGATAACCTGCCGCCGAAAGTGCCGCACCCAGCAGGACGACCATCACCGCACGGGGCAGGCGAAGCTGTGTGATGATGCCGACGGTCAGCGCATCCTGCCCTTTTCCGGCCAGAGCTGACAGAACCGCTTTCGGGGTCAACGCAACACTGCCCCAAAAGAGGTTTGCGGCAAACAGCACCGCCAGCGCGGCGGCCAGAACGATATAAGAAATGACAAGGCGTTTTTTGCTGGTCATAGGTTCTCCTCAGGAAACTTTGATGAGAAATGTCAGACTGCTTTCGTCGGGGTCTTCTTCGGTGAATACCGTGTGCATGTCCAGAATCAAATCGGCAAGCTCCATGCTCTGCTGGAAAAAGCTCTTGTTCGTACACCAGACATTCCCGTTCTGGACAGCCTTGAAGTCCGCCAGCAGCGAGCACTTGGCGATGAGCTGTTCCCGGGTCTCCACGATACCCTCGACAGTACTATTATAAATAAGAAAGTCGGCATCTTTCGCGCCTGCATAGAAATCTTCCAGCGGAAGATTCATGGTCGACAGGCTGTTGCCGTTGTCAGTCAGGTCGGAGAAGACATATTCGCCGCCGGCCATCTCGATCATCTGGGCGATGTAGTCGCCGCCCTTGCGGACGTTTGCCAGATTGTTGGCCGTGATAGAGAAAAACGCCGCTGTTTTCTCGGTCGAGGGCTGGTCCATCAGCGGAGCAACACGTTCGACCTGCTCCGAAAAGACGCGTTCTGCATCCTCTTCTTTTCCCAGCAGGATGCCGACGAGCTTGATCCACTCCATCCGGGCCAGTGGGCTTTCCTCATAGCTGGAACGCTCCACCAGCACCGGGATGCCGAACCGCTCGAGCTGCTCCTTGACCTCGGGTGTGTGGTAAATCATGGTATTCTCAAATGCTAGGCCGCAGTTCGCCGCTAAGATCTGCTCGTAATCCGGCGCGCTGTACTTGCCGGCGTAGGCGATTTTGCCCTCCTGCATGGCGGCTTTGGCTTCATCCAAATACCAGCCCTCGGCCTTTGTACCCGAAAGCGAGATACTGTCCAGCCCATCCAGCGCGATGAACAGGTCCATGATAGACGTTGACACGAGATAAATATTCTGCATCGGCTGGCGCAGAACAGTCACGCCTTCGGGCAGGTCGTCCACCTCGGCAGCACCTTCGGGCGTCACCAGAAACTTGTCGCCCGATTCCGTGATCGTCAGCAGGGTGTAGCCGCCCTCATAGCAGTCGGCGGTGAACTGGGTCGCATATTCCAGCGGATAGCTGTGGGAAAAGACCAGACTTGCTGTATTGGCCGGGGCTGTCTTAGTATCTCCGCAGGCGGTCAGCGCAAGCGTTGTGGCAGGGAGTGCTTTCAAAAAATCGCGGCGTTTCATCAAAATAAAACCTCTTAGTCTGCTTTGCAGACAGCTCTCCTGATAGGCGAGCCTCTGGCGAAATTATAAAACTCTACAAAATGCCAAAGCCTCTCCTACTAGGAGAGGTGGCATCACGCAGTGATGACGGAGAGGTTAATTCAGCTTAAAAGTCAGCGTGTACTCGATCTCGTGGGGCGTACTCATGGCGACGGTGTCCGCCGTGACAGACAGGGCCGTATCCAGAGCAGCGACCGGAATCTCAAAGGTAGAATTGCCCTCGGTGTTGGTCGGCAGATACTTCTCACCGTCCACGATCATATAATCGTAGTTGGGGCTGCTCCATACGATGGTCGCCGTCATCTTGCCGTCAGCCACGGTCAGAGCCGCCGGGCTCTCGACGCTTGCCTTGCCGGAGCCGCCCTCGAGGGTCACACTGCAGGTATACTCGCCGTCTTCCGGAGCTTCGGTCTCGGCCTTGGGTTCTGCGTTGCAGACACTGACGGTGTGGTCGTACCACTTGCCCTTGGTGCCGAGGATCGCCAGCGCAAAGTCCTCATCGACTGCATCCACCGGGATATCAAAGCCGTACACCTCTTCCGAAGTGCCGTCGGAGTAGGTCACGGTGTCGGTGGTCGGGATGAGCCAATCTGCCTTGTTTGCATCGGCGTCCGCCGCGGAACCGAGGTACAGGTTGACGATCTTCTTGGAGGCAAGGCTGACGTGGAAGGTCATTTTGCCGTCCTCGACGGTCAACGTACCGGTGCCATTGCAGGCTTCGTTGGCATGGAACATGCTGCTGTCGGTCTTGAATTCCGCCGTGTAAACGCCATCGGGCAGGGCTGCTTCGGAAGTGAATTCAGATGCGGCTTCCGAGACGGCAGAAGAAGAAACGGCCTCCGAGCTGGCAGCGGCAGAGCTTGCCGTGCTGCTGGACGCACCGCAGCCGGTCAGAGCAGCTGCCAGAAGGATGGATGCCATGGAAAGAGAAAGGAACTGTTTGCAACGCATGGAAAATTACCTCAAATTTCTATAAAGTCTATAAAATCAAAAATTGCCCGAAAAGATCTCTCCCTTCGGGCAATGGGTGCGTGAAATATTAGCCGTTCAGGGAATCAATGGCGGCTTTGGTGTGGTCGATGTAGATCTGCTGGATGTCAGAGATCTCGCCCAGACCAGCGATCTGGGTATCAACGGAATCGAAGCAGGCTGCGGCCTTGAACTGGCTCAGCCAGGAATCCGCATCGTCACCGGCCATATCGTTGTTGGCGTGATCGCCAGCGACGACCATCAGAGGACGGAGAACGACCTTGGTATAACCGGCAGCCTTGACAGCCTCGATGACATTCTCGCAGGAAGTCTCTTCCGGCTCGCCCTCGACCGTGCCGATGAAGACATTGTCATAGCCGAGGGTCTGCATGGTGGTCTGCATCTGAGAGTAGCTCACCTTCGCGGTGTGAGAGGTGCCGTGACCCATAAAGACGAAGGCGACCTTGTCCGCAGCGGCGGCATCCAGGCTGTCATAGCCTGCATCCTTGATTGCGGCAGCAGTGATCGCCTTTGCAACAGCTTCCTTGTCGGCGTTGATCACGGTAGCATCTGCGCCGACCTCGCCCAGCAGGGGCTCAGCCACTGCAATAGACTCGAACTTGTCGCGGTACTGGTCGAGCATCTCGTTCATCTCGTCGTACTCTGCGCCGTGCATCAGGTGAGTCGGCTGGACAACGAGGTTCTTGACGCCGTTTGCAACTGCGCGGTCAAGAGCCTGCTGCATGTTGTCGATCTTCTCGCCGTCACGAGCCTGCACATGGTTGATGATGATCTGCGCGGTGAAGGCACGGCGGACAGACCAGTCGGGATATGCTTCCTGCAGAGCATCCTCGATGCCCTTGATATCAGCGGCACGGCTGTCGTTGAAGGAAGTGCCAAAGCTGACGACCAGCAGTTCGTTCTCGCCGATCTCGTCCTCGTTACGGGGATCATCCTTGGAAGCATCGCCGGTGTCGCGACCGAAGTACTCGGGGTCAGCGTTCTCGCCCTCGACCAGCTCCTTCTGTGTGTCGGTCAGGGCATCCCATGCAGCCTTTGCCTCTTCGCACTGAGCGTCGGTGTTATCGTTGCGCTCCTGCACATAGATGGCGTCGATCAGGTCTGCGACGTTCTTTGCAGCCATTTCATCTGCCTCCTCACCGCTCACTTCGCTGGCAGCCGCAGAACTTGCGGTGCTGGTGGAACTTGCAGCCGTGCTGCTGGATGCACCACAGCTGGTCATCACACCGGCGCAGAGTGCGAGGGCAGTCAGGACGGCTGCGGTCTTCTGGATGTTGCGTTTTCTCATTTTTCTTGTCCTTTCCCGTGTTTTGGATACTTGCTGAACAGAAGGGTACAGGAAAGAGAGCCAAAGGAAAAAGGCCCTTTTGTCTGCGAGTTGCAAAGCAAAAAGACCTTTCTGATTCAGGCTTTTTGGTACAACCAATTCCTCGTGATCTGGGGCGCGACGCCCCCGTACCAGCAGCAGGCAGGTTTCCTGACTCAAAGCTCAACGCCTGCCGCCGCCTTCCCGGAATTTTCATTCCAGTGACCGGTGCAAAAAACACCCCTGCGGCAGGCTCCCTTATCACAGTGACGAGATCGTGTGGGATTGTCCACCCACTTCCCTTTTGACCCTCCTGCTCTGCCCGGAAGCAAAGCGAACGGCACCTGCTGTTTTCTATTCAGTTCGTTGGAAAGTATAGCACACCCCTGCAAAAAAGGCAAGATGCGGTTATCTCTCTTTTTCCTTCAGCATTTTATCCTTTTCGAGCAGCGGTTTCAGGTACTGGCCGGTGAAGCTTTCCTTGACCTCGGCCACCTCTTCGGGGGTACCTTCGGCGACGATGAGGCCGCCTGCGCTGCCGCCCTCGGGGCCAAGGTCGACGATGTGGTCGGCGCACTTAATGAGGTCGAGGTTATGCTCGATGACGATGACCGTATTGCCGGCGTCCACCAGCTTTTGCAACACTTCGATCAGGCGGTGGACGTCCGCGATGTGCAGGCCGGTGGTCGGCTCGTCGAGGATATAGACCGTCTTGCCGGTGCTGCGGCGTGCCAGCTCGTTCGCCAGCTTGACGCGCTGCGCCTCGCCGCCGGAAAGGGTCGTCGCGCTCTGGCCGAGGGTCACATAGCCCAGACCGACATCCAGCAGGGTCTGCAGTTTCCGGGCGATCTTGGGCTGGTTGGCGAAGAAGACGACCGCTTCCTCGACCGTCATGTTCAGGACGTCCGAGATGGTCTTCTCCTTATACTTGACTTCCAGCGTCTCCCGGTTGTACCGTGCGCCCTTGCAGACCTCGCAGGGAACATATACGTCCGGCAGAAAGTGCATCTCGATTTGCAAAATACCGTTGCCCTCGCAGGCTTCGCAGCGGCCGCCCTTGACGTTGAAGCTGAATCTTCCCGGGCCGTAGCCGCGCATTTTTGCATCCTGCGTCTCGGAGAAAACGCTCCGGATATCGTTGAACACACCGGTATAGGTCGCCGGGTTGGAGCGCGGCGTCCGGCCGATGGGCTGCTGGTCGATGCCGATGACCTTGTCGACAAATTCCAGACCCTCGACACCGTCGCACTTTCCGGCACGGCTCCGCGCGCCGTTCAGCTCACAGGCCAGCGTTTTATACAAAATCTCATTGATCAGGCTCGATTTGCCCGAACCGGAGATGCCGGTGACACAGATGAACTCGCCCAGCGGAAAATCGACCGTGATATTGCGCAGGTTGTTTTCCCGTGCGCCGACCACACGCAGGAAGTTGCCATTTCCCTTCCGCCGGGTCTCCGGAACTTCGATGCGCTTGCGGCCGGAGAGGTAATCACCGGTGATGCTCCGCTTAGCCTTGCAGATATCTTTTACGCTGCCGGCGGCAACGATCTCGCCGCCATGCACACCGGCACCCGGGCCGACGTCCACGATATAATCCGCGCTCCGCATGGTGTCCTCGTCGTGTTCGACCACGATGACCGTGTTGCCGAGGTCACGCAGATTTTTCAGCGTTCCAATGAGCTTGTCGTTATCACGCTGGTGCAGGCCGATGCTCGGCTCATCGAGGACATACAGCACGCCGGACAGCGCGCTGCCGATCTGGGTCGTCAGGCGGATGCGCTGGCTTTCGCCGCCGGAAAGGGTTCCTGCCGAACGGGCCAGCGTCAGATAATCCAGACCGACACTCTGCAAAAACTGCAGGCGGTTTTTGATCTCCTTCATGATCTGGCCGCCGATCTGCTTCTGCTTTTCTGTCAGCTTCGGCTCGTTTTCCGCGATGAAGTTCAGCTCTTCCCGAATAGACATCTCGCAGAAATCGCTGATGTTCTTATCCCCTACCGTCACAGCGAGGACGACCGGTTTCAGACGCTTGCCGTGGCAGTCCGGACATTCAACACCGGACATGAAGCTGCCGATCTCCTCTTTCATCCACTCGCTGTTCGTCTCGCGGAAGCGGCGTTCGAGGTTCTCGACGATGCCCTCAAAGGTATTGTAATAGACGCCGCTGCCGAACTCGTTGGTACGGTGCATCTCGATTTTCTCACCGTTGGTGCCGTAGAGCAGGGCGTTGACCGCCTCGGTACTCATATCTTTGATGGGCGTATCCAGCGTGAAACCGTATTTTTTTCCAAGGCCGAGATAGTACATCTCGCTGACGCTGCCCTCTGCGTAGTACCAACCGCTGCCTTTGATGGCTCCCTGACGGATAGAGAGGTTCCGGTTCGGGATGATGCGCTCTTCATCAACTCGCATAAAAGTACCAAGACCGGTGCATTTTTCGCACGCGCCCTGCGGATTGTTGAAGGAGAACAGCCGGGGTGTCAGTTCCCCGATGGACACATTGTGTTCCGGGCAGGCAAAGTTCTGGCTGAAGGTCATACAGCCGCCGCCGATGACATCCACCTCGGCGATGCCGCCGGTCAGGGAAAGTGCCGTTTCGAGGGAGTCTGCCAGACGTCCACGGATGCCCTTGCGCATGGCGAGACGGTCGACGACGATCTCCACCGTGTGCTTGATGTTCTTTTCGAGCGTGATTTCCTCGTCGAGGTCGTACAGGTTGCCGTCGATTTTCACTCGGGCATAACCGGCGCGCCGTGCAGCATCCAGTTCTTTCTGCTGGGTGCCTTTGCGCTGGCGGACAACCGGGGCCAGCACCTGAAATTTTGTGCCTTCGTCCAGTTTCAGGACTGCATCCACCATCTCGTCAACGCTCTGCTGGCTGATGACCCGGCCGCAGACCGGGCAGTGCGGCACACCGATACGCGCATACAAAAGACGCAGATAGTCGTAAATTTCCGTGACCGTACCCACCGTGGAACGGGGGTTGTGGCTGGTGGTCTTCTGGTCGATGGAGATAGCCGGAGACAGGCCGGTGATTTCATCTACATCGGGCTTGTCCATCCGCCCGAGGAACATCCGGGCATAGCTGGACAGGCTTTCGACGTAGCGACGCTGGCCGTCGGCGTAAATGGTATCAAACGCAAGGCTGGACTTGCCCGAGCCGGAAAGTCCGGTCATGACGATGAGCTTTTCTCTCGGAAGGGTCAGGCTCACGTTTTTCAGGTTGTGTTCCCTTGCACCTTTAATGACGATCTTATCGTTTGCCAAAGTGTTTTCTCCCTCTTTTTTGTGTCTGTGAATGATTCTGTTTCCGCTCTTCCTCCGCCGAAGAATCCACAGTCGGGTTTTCACCCCGGCGCAGGCGGTCGATCTGGTCGCGCAGGAAGGCCGCATGTTCAAATTCCAGCAGCTTGGCCGCTTCTTTCATCTCCCGGGTCAGCCGGTCGATGGCAGCTTCCCGTTCCAGCTTGCCCATCCGCCGGGTGTTCATCTTGGCATTTTCGGCCTTGTCACTGATCTCGATGGAATCCCGGATGGCCTTGACGATGGTCTTCGGCACGATGCCGTGTTCCTCGTTGTAGGCCATCTGGATGGCGCGGCGGCGTTCCGTTTCCGTAATGGCCCGGTCCATGCTGTCGGTGACGACATCGGCGTACATGATGACTAAGCCGTCTGCGTTTCGTGCCGCACGGCCAATGGTCTGGATAAGGCTTGTCTCGCTCCGGAGAAAGCCTTCTTTATCGGCGTCGAGAATGGCGACCAGACTGACCTCCGGCAGGTCAAGGCCCTCGCGCAGAAGGTTGATGCCAACCACCACATCAATCGAGCCGAGGCGCAGGTCTTTGATGATCTCCATCCGCTCGAAGGTATCCACCTCGTGGTGCATATACTTGACCTTGATGCCCTGTTCGGTCAGATAATCCGTCAGGTCTTCGGCCATTTTCTTTGTCAGGGTGGTGACGAGGACACGCTCCTGCCGGGCGATCCGGGCATTGATCTCACCCAGAAGGTCGGTCACCTGCCCTTCGACCGGGCGCACTGAGATGACCGGGTCGAGCAGTCCGGTCGGACGGATGACCTGTTGTGCGATCTGGGTCGAGTTCTTCCGCTCATACTCGCCGGGTGTCGCCGAGACGAAGATCATCTGGTTGAGCTTGGATTCCACTTCCTCGAACTTGAGCGGACGGTTATCGAACGCCGACGGCAGGCGGAAGCCGTACTCCACCAGCGTCTTTTTGCGTGCGAAATCGCCGCCGTACATCGCTCTTACCTGCGGCAGGGTGACATGGCTTTCGTCCACGAAGAGCAGGAAGTCATCCGGAAAGTAATCCAGCAGAGTCGTCGGCATGGTGCCGGGCGCGCGGCCGGACAGCACCGCCGAATAGTTCTCGATACCTTTGCAGATGCCGACCTCGGTCAGCATCTCAATATCATAATTTGTCCGCTGCTGGATGCGCTGGGCCTCGATGAGCTTGCCCTCGGAAGTGAACTGTTTCACCTGCTGGTCGCACTCAGCACGAATCTTTTCAATGGCGGCGGCCTTTTTCTCCGCGCTGACGATATAATGGCTGGCCGGGAAGATAGCGACATGCTTGACGACGTTCTGCTTCGCGCCAGTCACCGGGTTGAACTCGATGATGCGGTCAATTTCATCCCCGAAAAACTCCACCCGGATGGCGAGGTCGCTCATATAAGCGAGGTAGATATCCACCGTGTCTCCGTGGACACGGAACTTGTTGCGGATAAAATTGATGTCGTTGCGCTCATATTGCAGGTTTACCAGCCGACGGCAGAGGTCGTCGCGCTCCATCTCCATTCCCGGGCGCAGACTGATGACCATGCTCCGGTAATCAATGGGGTCACCCAGCGAATAGATGCAGGAGACAGATGCCACGATGATAACATCCCGGCGTTCCGACAGTGCCGCCGTCGCCGAGTGGCGCAGACGGTCGATCTCGTCATTGATGGCACTGTCCTTTTCAATATAGGTATCGGTGCTGGGGATATAGGCTTCGGGCTGATAGTAGTCGTAGTAGGAGACGAAATACTCCACCGCGTTTTCCGGAAAAAACGACCGGAACTCAGTGCAGAGCTGCGCCGCCAGCGTCTTGTTGTGTGCCAGAACCAGCGTGGGCCGGTTGCACTGGGCGATGACGTTTGCCATCGTAAAGGTCTTGCCGCTGCCGGTGACACCCAGCAGGGTCTGACAGCGGTCGCCCCGGTTGACGCCCTCCACCAACTCCGCAATGGCCTGCGGCTGGTCGCCGGTCGGTGAATAGGGCGACACCAGCTTGAATTTTTCTTCCGGCATGTCCGCCCTCCTTTCTGGTCCTCTCGATATAGAACCACAAATAGTTGTAACTTTCGGCTCAATTATAGCACAATTATTTTTTAATGTAAACCATAAAGTTTCATCAGTAGGGTCTGAGCATCTCGCCGGTAGTAAAATCGTAGAACGGCAGGCGGTTTTCTTCCCTCATCGAGAAATATTCCGTCTCGGTCAGGATGATGTGGTCGCGCAGATGCACCTTTATCATTCCCAGCGCGCGGACGATATTCTCGGTTGCCTGTAAATCTTCCCGGGAGGGCAGAGCCATTCCGTTGGGGTGATTATGGCAGAGAACGACCGTGTCGGTTCCGCCTTTCAGGGCCGCTTCCACGATGTCCTTAATCTCCAGACTGACCTTGTTGCTGGTACCCTCCCGGAGCCAGAAAGTCGCTTTCACCCGGCTGCGGCTGTCCAGTACGACCAGCATCGCGCGTTCCCGGTCAGCACCGGCGAATTTTCCCAGCAGGAATCCGGCCAGCTGGTCGGTGGATTTGACCGCCCTCCCCTCTCCGGTCCGGCTGCGGTGATAGTATCGGCTGACCTCGGGCAGAAGATGCAGCATCCGCGCTGTGGACGGGCCGACGCCCTCGACCTTCATCAAATCCTCTTCGGATGCGTCCAGCACACCGGCAAAATCCCCGAATTTGTCAATCAAATCGTGGGCGATGCCGTTGGTATTCTTCTGGGGATTGGTGATGTAGAGCAGAACTTCCAACGCCTCGTGTGGAGCCAGCGACTCGAACCCCTGTTCGGCAATGCGCTGCCGCATCCGTTGGCGATGCCCCTGATGAATCTTCTTCCCGTCTGCCATAGCCGCTTTCTCCTTTGAGGTGTATTCTATTTTAATAGTACCTTATTTTCCACAAAAGACAAGGGCCGACAAAAAATATTCTGAGTTGACTTCACTCATACATGAAATTATAATGGATAAAAGGTTTACTATACGATAAACGAGGATTTATATGAAACAATACACTGCAACCGCCAACGACGAGGGCGTTCGTCTCTCGCGTTTTGTCCAGAGCGTGACCCGGGATTTTCCGACCAGCCTGCTGTACAAGAGTTTCCGCAACAAGCGCATCAAGGTCAACGGCAAAAAAGGTGCGCCGGAAGACCGCATCAAGGCCGGCGACCTCATCGAGCTTTACATCAACGACGAGTTCTTTCCTCCGGAGGGCGCAAAGCCTGCCCAGCGCGTTCCAAAGACGCCCAAAAAGCAGCAGAACCAGCCCAAGGTGACGGTCATCTATGAGGATGAAAACATCGCCGTCCTCTACAAACCCACCCACCTGCTCTGCCACAGCGACCGCACCGGCGACGCAAATCTGGTGGATGCCTTCACTCAGTACCTTGCACAGAAGGGCGAGTACGACCCTCAGGGTGAGAACCGCTTTAAGCCCGGTATCTGCAACCGTCTTGACCGCGGCACCGAGGGCTTGGTCATTGCCGCCAAGAGCTACGCCGCCCTGCGCGACATGAACGAAATCATCCGCACCGACCTGCTCAAAAAGGAGTATTACACCATCACGGTCGGAATCCCCCAGAGCGGCCGCTTCACGGCATGGTGGGAGCATGACGAAAAGAACAACAAGGTCAGCATCCACGCCCACCAGTCACAGGACGAACGCCGGAAGCAGATCATCACCGATGTGGACGTTCTGCGCACCGCAGGCCCCTTTGCTCTGTGCAAGATTGGCCTTATCACCGGACGGACGCACCAGATCCGCGCTCACCTCGCCTACCTCGGCAAGCCGGTCTTGGGCGACATCAAGTACGGCAACCGCAAGATGAACGAGCGCACCGGCACCAAAACGCAGGCCCTCTGCGCCGTCCGTATCACCTTCGGCGATATCCCCGAAGAAAACACTCTGCACTACCTCTCCGGTAAGGTCGTCAAGCTAAAAGACCCTCAGATTTTGAAGCAGTTTGATGCGTTGGATAAGAGCAAGGAACAAAAATGAAACATATCGACAAAACCACTTGGCCGAGAGCGGAATTATTTGAATTTTTCTCGGCGGTGTCTCACCCATTTTACAGTGTCACCTTCCGGGTGGATGTAACAAAACTTCATGCCTACACTCGAAAGAACCATATTTCGTTTTATTATGTGTTGGGATGGCTGGTGACAAAGGCCGTGAACGCCGTTGAGAATTTCCGCTATACCATCCGGGATGGCGAAATTTATCTTCTGGATGAGCGCATCCCCAGTCTGACCGACCTGAAACCCGGCAGTGAGCAGTTCCATATCGTGACTCTGCCGCTTTCGAAACCGATAGACGCTTTTTGTGCCGCTGCTCAGGAGCGAAGCCGGAACCAGACCACCCTGCTCGACCAGGACGAGGAAAACGACAATCTCACCTACATGTCCTGTACCCCGTGGTTTGACCTGACCGGTCTGACGAACGAACGGGATTTTGACCGAGATGATAACATTCCCCGTATCGCATGGGGCAAATATGTCGCCGATGCCGCTGGGCGCGAGACGCTTGGCATGTCGGTGGAGGTCAACCACCGGTTCATTGACGGCTATCATCTGGGGCAATTTTATCAGAAGCTCCAGCAGAGTATTGACGCCTTGGACATCTGAGGAGGTTTTTGTATGTATCCGACCCGTGAACAGGCCGAAACGTTGCTCGCCGAGGCATTGCCGCACAACCCCGGCCCTTGGGGAAACCACAGCCGCACCGCCGCCCATTGCGCCGAGAATATCGCCGCCGCAAGCGGACTCGACCCGGACAAGGCGTATGTGCTGGGCTTACTGCACGATATCGGCCGACGGTTCGGCAAGCGGCACCTCGGCCATGTCTCGGACGGCTATTCCTATATGATGTCGCTGGGCTATGACGAGGTCGCGCACGTCTGCCTGAGCCACAGCTTCAACGACCAGTCGTTGTCCGATTACGTTGGTAACCGGGATACCACACCCGAAGAGACTGCCCTCATCGAAACCAACCTCGCCGCAATGGTCTACGACGAGTATGACCGGCTCATCCAGCTGTGCGATTCGCTGGCCGGTGCCGAGGGTGTCATGGACATCGAAGAGCGGATGATGGACGTGAAACGTCGCTATGGTGCCTACCCACAGCACAAATGGGATATCAACATGGGCCTAAAACGGCATTTTGAAGAGCTGGCCGGGCGGAACGTCTATGATATCGTCGAAAAGGACACTTACCGCCCGGAATAACGAAACTGTGACGAAAAATCATGAACCAGAAGATAAAAACGATTTTGGAGAGCGTGCTGATCCTGCTTTTGAGCGTTCTCATCTGCCTATGGTCGTCCTCTATGATGCCGACCGAGCCAAAATCGACCGTGTGCTGGCGGATTTGAAGAATGAGATCGAGCAGTTCAGCCAGTACGGCGAGAACACCGAAATCAGCTATGCACAGGGCTGGGCTCTCTCCACCGAGTACGCCCACTGCACCCTGCGCTCCCTCTTCGATAAGGCCGACCAGTTCATGTATGAAAATAAACAGCGGTCGAAGATGGGGAGACAGGATTAACGGCTATCCACCGTTCCACCGCAGAGAATTATCTGACCAAATTCAAAAATAGCAATATACCTATGTTATATTTTTGATATTTGCCAGTTTGGCCAACATGCACTCATTGGCCAAGTTCCAACTTGGTCTTTCGCATTTAACTTGGTCAGCGTGGGCAAGTTGCTTTTTGAATGTAGCAATGATTTATTTTCGAACTTGGTCATATTGTTTTACCACAGTAAAACCGCCCCTTCATCCAAAACGGACTGAAGAGGCGGCTTTCTATTTCTTACTGATTCAGGAGATTACTTTTCTTCCGAATGTTTTTCCTGTTCCTCGCGGAGCTTTTTGATGCGCTTTTTCTCGCTTTCGACGCGCGGCCAAGGCCAGAAGAAGCCCTCATTGGTCTTGCACCAGCGCACCAGCGGATAGAACGCGAAGGTCAGGCCGAAGACATACAGCAGCAGGTACAGCAGTGCGTCCAGCGTGAACAGTGCGTCCAATGCGCCGATCATTGCCATGACAAAGCCGGCTTTCAGGAAGAACAGGCCGTTCTGGCGGCAGTATTCCGCAAAGTTTTCGGCTTTGACGGCGCGGCGGCCCTGATCGCCCCAGATTCGGGGATTTTTCATGACCGAATAGCCGTAAAAGACCATCATCAGGCCGCAGGTGAGCTGGAATCCAAAAAACATAGTGTGCCTCGTTGTATGTCGTCAGGTGAATATTCGGACAGAAAGCAGTTTAATCCTCGAAGATCGGCTTCATGAAGGGCAGGAAGTCGAGGGTCGCAAAGTAATCGCGCGGCGTCTCAGCACGGCGGATGAGGCGATGAGAGCCATCTTCGCAAAGCAGGACTTCGGCACTGCGGAGCTTGCCGTTATAGTTGTAGCCCATTGCAAAGCCGTGCGCACCGGTATCGTGGATATAGACCACATCGCCGATGTCGATCTTCGGAAGCATCCGGTCGATGGCAAACTTGTCGTTGTTCTCGCACAGACCACCGACGACATCATATTTGTGGTCGCAGGGAGCGTCTTCCTTGCCGAGGACAGTGATGTGATGGTATGCGCCATACATGGCCGGACGCATCAGGTTTGCGGCACAGGCATCCAGACCAATATACTCCTTATAGATGTGCTTCTCGTGGATGGCAGTCGCGACCAGCGCACCGTAAGGGCCAGTGGTGAAGCGGCCCATCTCGGTGAAGATGGAGACATCGCCCATACCAGCCGGAACCAGAATCTCCTCGAACTTCTTGCGGACACCCTCGCCGATTGCCATGATATCGTTCTCGGTCTGGTCGGGGCGGTACGGGATGCCGACACCGCCGGACAGGTTGATGTAACCGATATGGACGCCGGTCGCCTTCTGGACGCGGACAGCCAGCTGGAACAGGATACCTGCCAGCTCGGGATAATACTCGTCAGAGATAGTGTTGGAAGCGAGGAAGGCGTGGATGCCGAAGTTCTTTGCGCCCTTGGCGGCCAGCTTCTTGTAGCTCTCGATCATCTGCTCCTCAGTCATGCCATACTTGGCATCGCCGGGCTTGTCCATGACCTGAAATCCCTCTTCGCTTGCGCCCAGCTGGAAGGTTCCGCCCGGGTTGTAACGGCAGAAGATGTTCTCCGGCACGCCTGCAACGCGCTCGAGGAACTCGACCATCGTTGCGTCGTCCAGATTGATATATGCACCCAGTTCGTAAGCCTTCTTCATATCCTCGACCGGGGTCTGGTTGGAGGAGAACATGATATCGCTGCCGCTGAAGCCGCAGACTTCGCTGAGCATCAGCTCAGTCAGAGAAGAGCAGTCCACGCCGCAGCCCTCTTCCTTCAGGATCTGAAGAATGACGGGGTTGGGCAGAGCCTTGACCGCGAAGTACTCCTTAAAGCCCTTGTTCCAGCTGAACGCCTTATTGATACGGCGTGCATTTTCACGGATGCCTTTCTCGTCGTACACATGGAACGGGGTCGGCACATCCTGAATAATTTCCTGAGCCTGTGCCTCAGTCAAAAACGGTTTCTTTTCCATAAATACATCCCTCTCATTTTATAGTCACACCAGCAGGGCCAGTGTTCAAGCGAATTAAAGCTTCAGGTTATCCCGGGTCGGCGTAAAGGTCGGGATCATCTTTTCCAGCTGGTCGACCACGCCGTCGTCGTTGTGTTCGGCAGCTTCGGCCAACGCCTGCAGCTGCTCATAGAAAACAGCCAAGTCAATATTCCGGGGCGGCGCAACAAAAATCTTGTTGTGTTCGGTGCGGCGCATCTTGTCCTGCTCTTCGTCCATCATCAGCTCCTCATAGAGCTTTTCGCCCGGACGAAGGCCGACGATTTTGATCTCCATATTCACGCCCGGCTCGTAGCCATAGAAGCGGATAAGCTGCTTTGCAAGGTCGATGATTTTGACCGGCTCGCCCATATCCAGAACATAGATGCTTCCACTCTCGGCCAGCGCACCGGCCTGCAGGACCAGCTGTGCCGCTTCGGGAATCGTCATAAAATACCGCTCGATGTTCGCATCGGTCAGGGTGACGGGGCCGCCCTTCTTGATCTGCGACTCAAACAGCGGAATGACACTGCCGTGACTTCCCAGCACATTGCCAAATCGAACGGCGACGCACTTCATCTCGGTGTTGCCGGCGAAGGTCTGGATGAGCATCTCGCAGATACGCTTGGTGCATCCCATCACGCTGGTCGGGTTGACCGCCTTATCGGTGGACAGCTGGACCAGACGCTCGACACCATGCTCGCTGGCACTTACCAACAGATTTTTCGTGCCGAGGACGTTGTTCTTGACTGCTTCCGCCGGGCTGACCTCCATCAGCGGCACATGCTTGTGCGCCGCTGCATGGAAGACCACCGTCGGGTGATAGGTCTCGAAAACTTCATCCAGACGCTTTTTATCCCGGATGGAACCAATCAGCACCGTCACCGGGATATCCCGGCCATACTTCTGTTGAAGCTCCATCTGCAATTCGTAAGCGCAGTTTTCGTAGATATCAAAAATCAGCAGTTTGCCCGGGTGGAATTTCATCACCTGACGGCAGAGTTCACTGCCGATACTGCCACCGCCGCCCGTCACCAGAACGGTCTTACCGGTCAGGTAACCAGAGATTTTCGCAGTGTCCAGCGTGACTTCTTCACGGGAGAGGAAGTCGGCGGTGTTCAGTTCACGGAACGCTCCCTGCTGAGGTGCGTTTGCACCGACCAGCTGAGGGTCGCTCAGGATCTGCACGGCACAGTGAGTCGAAACACACAGGTCGATGACGTGGTTCAGGCGGTTGCCCTTCAACGTCGGAATGGCAATAATGATGCTGTGGATGCTGTACTTTTCGCACAGAGCCGGGATCTCTTCCAACGTACCCTTGACCGGCACGCTGTGGATGGTCTGACCCAGCTTGTTGGGGTCGTCGTCCACCGCCACGACCGGATGGCCGTAGAAGGGGTTCGACTTGCAGACATTGATTGCCCACGCACCGGCCTCACCTGCGCCGACGATCATGACGGGGCGGTTGGGGTCTTTGCTGGCGTTGCCGTGCAGTCTCTCGCCGATGGGGTGGTTCAGGAACAGCCGCCACGCCAGACGGCTTCCACCGACCAGCAGGAAGATGAAGACCGACGCCATCACGTTGGCCGAGTTGAACAGCACGCCGTGGATGCAGAGCCGGTTGACGATGTAGACGATGACCGTCGGCACCGCGATCATTCCGGCAAGGCGGATGAGGTCGCGCTCCCCTGCGTACTTCCACAGAATCGAGTAAAGCCCACCAGCGAGGAAGCAGGCCAGATAGACGGCCACGATCCACGGCAGGTTGTGGTACAGCAGGCTGAGGTTGTGCGGCCACCAGATCTCCTCGTTGCTCGCACCATCCGCGCGGAGCAGAAGCGCGAAGTAGAAGCTGAACGCGACGATGGCCGCATCCAGCAGAACCAGCAACGCCCGGCGCGCATAGATCCTCAGCGCAGTTTTTTGATTTTCTTTCACAAAAAATTCCTCTTTTGCATTTTGACGCGGAGCCTGTCCGCCATCATATTTTATCTCGGCACAGAAACCGTTCTCTCGCGGCACTGTTCCGCCGGGATACCTTCTGCTATTATACTCAATTCTCTGGCCCGTGTCCAGAAAATTCCGAATTCCTCGTTATTTTCATGGATTTTCCTTGTTTCCGGGCCGTTTTCCCGGGTAAAACCGTCCGAAGCTCCTTCCCCAGCCCCAGCGGCCACCCAGTTATAAGGTATATACCGCACATTCCCAGTCCGCCAGCCGCCAACGCCGTCAGCTGAAACGGAAGGGATTCATTCAGCAGGCCGCTCATCCCCTCTCGCATCAGGTTCCCGGCAATTGCTGAGACGACAGCGGCCAGCGTCGGCGCGCCCAGCCACTGCCAGAGCTGAAGCTTCATCTCACAGCAATGGAGCAGACGCCCGGTGTTTGCCGCGCAGGTGTAACAGCTGGACAGCAGAATCACGAAGAGAAAGCCCTTCATTCCGAACCGCGGCAGCAAAAGCATCACGCCGACAATACGCAGAACGGAATCCCACACACTGTACCGAAAGACTGCTTTCTGCTCCCCGATGCCCTTCATGGCCCCATCGACCATGCTTTCCAGATAGAGAAGCGGCATTGCCGGGCCTAAAATTTCAAGATAACTTCCGGCTTCCGCACTGTGGTAAAGCGTCTCCGCGAGCGGCCTTCCCCAGACAAAAAACACTGCGCCGCCCAGCGTGGAAAAGTACCCGGTCAGCCGGAGCATCCGGTCAATGAGCCCTTGCAGACGCCGCGTCTCGCCTTGGATGTGCGCCTGCGTGATCTCCGGCATCAGCAGAACAGACAGGCTCCCCAGCAGACCGAAGGGAAAGGTCAGGAGCGGAAGTGCCATACCTTTTAAATTGCCATATTGCGCGACAGCTTCTTCCCGTCCGCCCAGACCCGACGCCACCAGCCAGACGGTCAGGCAGGCCGGTACCAGCATGTTTTCCGCCGTGTGGAGCGCGCTCGACAGACAGCGTCCGCCCTCCACCGGCCACAAAATTTCCCAGAGCCTTCGGGCCGGTTCCTGCGGACGGACAGCTTTTTGTCCGCCGAAACAGACTACCGCCTCCCTCCGGTAGAACAGGAGCATGATGCTCGCCGAAGCCGCTTCGCTGAGGGCTGTTGCCGCCAGAACCACGGCACATTTTGCACCGGCGTCCAGCGTCTGCGCCTGTTCCAGCGCGAACACGATGACACCGATGCGGAGGGTCTGTTCGCCCAGCTGGCTGATGACATTCGGCTCCACCCTTCGCCGGGCGATAAAAAAGCCGCGAAAAACCGACGAAATGCCCATCCACGGCAGGCCGAACGCCGACAAGCGCAGAGCCTGCGCACCCCGGACATCGCCCAGCCACCATTTCGCCGCAAGCCCGGCCAGCCCGAACTGCGCCGCCAGCGCAACGATACCCAAACCCAGACCAGCCATCAGAAGGCGGCTCAACATTCCCCGGGCTTCCTGCGCGCTCCGGCTGAACTCCTCGGCCATCAGCCGGGTCGCCGCCACCGAGACACCTGCCGTCGCCAGTGTGACGAAGAGCGAGTAGACCGCCAGCACCAGCTGATACAGCCCCATCCCCTCGCCGCCCAGCGCGTTCGCCAGATAGATGCGCAGGCCCATCCCGGCCAGCCGGAGCAGAACATCCGCACCAGTCATGAGGGCTGCATTTTTCAGATAGCTCTGCCGCATACCGCACCTCCCCCATTCCCGGCTTCCCGGTTCAATTTATGCGGACGGGAAGCAAATTTATACCCGGCTTTTGAAAAGATGAGCGGCCGCGTGGGTTGTTTCTCTCATAGTTTTATGGTATGATATGAGACGGTCACAAAAGACAGACTGTCTTTTTCAACAAAAAAACAAGGAGGAAGCGCACAGCCCGGGTCATCCGCATCTGTGCGCAACGAGAGAATGAGTGAAGAATGTACCCATGACTGCTCCACCTGCGGCGCAGCATGTTCTTCCCGTGACGCCGCACCCAAGCACGACGCGCCCAACCCCAACAGCAGCGTCAAAAAGGTCATCGGCGTCGTATCCGGCAAGGGCGGCGTCGGCAAGAGCATGACGAGCGCACTGTTGGCCTGCGCAATGGCACGCCGCGGCTACCACTGCGGTATTCTGGACGCCGATATCACCGGCCCGTCCATTCCAAAGCTGTTCGGCATCCACGGCCGGGCAATGGCAGATGAAAAAGGCTGCTGGCCCATCCAGAGCCGGATGGGCATCGACGTGATGAGCATCAACCTGCTGGTCGAGAACGAGGAAGACCCCGTTGTCTGGCGCGGCCCGGTCATCGCCGGTGCGGTCAAGCAGTTCTGGACTGATGTTGTATGGAAGGATGTCGACTTCCTGTTTGTCGATATGCCTCCGGGAACCGGCGATGTGCCGCTGACCGTCTTCCAGAGCCTGCCTGTTGACGGCATCGTTGTCGTGGCAAGCCCTCAGGAACTCGTCAGCATGATCGTCGCGAAGGCGGTCAACATGGCCGAGATGATGAAGGTTCCTATGCTGGGCATCGTCGAGAACATGAGCTATATCGTCTGCCCCGACTGTGGCAAGCACATCAATGTGTTCGGCAACAGCCATGTGGACGAGGTCGCTGCAAAGCACCACCTGCCCGTTCTGGCAAAATGCCCCATCGACCCTCAGCTGGCCGCTCTGTCCGATGCCGGCATGATCGAGACCTACGGCGGCGAGTACCTTGAGGGTGCCGCTGACGCCTGCGAAAAGCTGCTGGAAAAATAAGGAAAAGTCATACTTTTTCTGCTGGACCCTCCGTGCAGAACTTTAAAAAACAAGGTTCTGCGCGGTTTTTTGATTTCTTTCTTCGTTTTGTGAAGCGAGTTCATCTTTTGCTTTGTTTTTTTGAAAGATTTTCCGAAAAAATCTCAGGTGCATCTCTTGTAAAATCCGGCACAAAGCTTTATAATAGCAAAGTACTCCGGAGTGTGCGTCCGGGGTGTGAATCGAAATGGGAACCCGGCCAAGACCGGCCTGTCCGCTGTTCCGCTTTGGGGCGGAATCGAGGGATGGCAGGCAGATATCGAGCTGGATTTCTAATCTAAATAGAGAAAATGGGAAAAGGAGTATTCTATTATGTTGACGAATGAATACCTGAAGCGTGTGTACGACGGTCTGGCTGAGCGCAATGCTAACGAGCCCGAATTTCTGCAGGCTGTCCGCGAAGTTCTGGAGAGCATCCAGCCCGTCGTGGAGAAGCATCCCGAGTACGAGAAGGCCGGCCTGATCGAGCGTCTGGTCGAGCCGGAGCGCATCATCTCCTTCCGTGTGCCTTGGGTCGATGACAACGGCAAAGTTCAGGTCAACCGCGGCTATCGTGTTCAGTTCAATAGCGCAATCGGTCCTTACAAGGGCGGCCTGCGCTTCCATCCCTCTGTCAACCAGGGCATCCTGAAGTTCCTGGGCTTTGAGCAGATCTTCAAGAACAGCCTGACCACCCTGCCCATGGGCGGCGGCAAGGGCGGCTCTGACTTCAACCCCAAGGGCAAGAGCGATATGGAAGTCATGCGCTTCTGCCAGAGCTTTATGACCGAGCTGTACCGTCACATCGGCCAGTTCGTCGATTGCCCGGCCGGTGATATCGGTGTCGGCGGCCGTGAGGTCGGCTATCTGTTCGGCCAGTACAAGCGTCTGACCAACAGCTTCCAGGGCGGCATGATCACCGGCAAGGGTCTGACCTTCGGTGGTTCTCTGGCCCGTACCGAGGCTACCGGTTACGGCCTGTGCTACTTCACCGCTGAGGCTCTGAAGTGCATGCGCAACGACAGCTTCGAGGGCAAGACTGTTGTCATCTCCGGTTCCGGCAACGTCGCAATTTATGCCTGCGAGAAGGCTACCCAGCTGGGCGGCAAGGTCGTCACCATGTCCGATTCCAACGGCTACGTCTACGACCCCAACGGCATCGACCTTGCTTATGTCAAGGACCTGAAGGAAGTCCGCCGCGGCCGCATCAAGGAGTATGCTGAGACCCACGAGGGCGCAACCTATGTTCCCGATTGCAGCAAGGTCTGGACCGTTCCCTGCGACATCGCTCTGCCCTGCGCAACCCAGAACGAGATCAACAAGGAGTCTGCTGAGGCTCTGGTGAAGAACGGCTGCACCGTCGTCTGCGAGGGCGCAAACATGCCCAGCACCCCCGAGGCAATCGAGGTCTACCTGTCCAACGGCGTTCTGTACGGACCTGCTAAGGCCGCTAATGCTGGCGGCGTTGCAACTTCCGGCCTCGAGATGAGCCAGAACTCCGAGCGTCTGAGCTGGACCTTCGAGGAGGTCGACGCAAAGCTGAAGGGCATCATGGAGGGTATCTTCCACGCAAGCTACGATGCTTCTGTCGCTGCTGGTTCCGAGGGCAACCTGATGGTCGGTGCAAACTGCGCTGGCTTCCTGAAGGTCGCTACCGCGATGATGGCTCAGGGCATCACCTACTGATTTCTGATTTTTCCAAGATTTTTTCAAGGGGTCGTTGCAAAACGGCCCCTTTTTGTATATTGCTGCATCTTTCGTCCATACTTTCCTCAGTACAAGAAAAGAGGGATCTGCATGGACGAAAAGATGTTTTGCTTTCAATGCGAGCAGGCCGCTAACTGCACCGCCTGTACCGGCAACGCCGGTGTCTGCGGCAAATCCGCCGAGACTGCCGCCGCGCAGGACGAACTGACCGGTGCGCTCATTGGCTTTGCCGAGCAGCTGCTCACCGTTGACCAGCCCATTCCGCAGGAAAAAGTCCGTCTGCTGTTGGAGGGGCTGTTCACTACCATCACCAACGTCAACTTTGACCCGGAGACGGTTCGTCAACTGACTGAGAAAGTCCGCGCCGCAAAGCAGGAAGTTCTTCTCGCCGCACCCATCGTACCGGAACCGGCCGAGGATTATGATATGGCTCAGCTCTGGCATGACCCGGACGAAGACCGGCGGAGCCTGCGCTCCTTTGTTCTGTTCGGTCTGCGCGGTATGGCGGCGTATGCCTATCATGCGCAGGTGACAGGCTATACCGATGGCGACATCAACCGTTTTTTCTGCACTGCTCTGCACGATTTAGCCCATGAGACGGACAAGGAAAAGCTGTTTCAGCTGGTACACGACACCGGCATGATGGCTTACCGGGTCATGGAGTTGCTGGACAAAGCGAACACCGGCACTTTCGGCGAGCCGGAGCCGGTGGAAGTGCCGCTCACCATCGAGAAAGGCCCGTTTATCGTCATTTCCGGCCACGACCTCTACGATATGAAGCGGCTGCTGGAACAGACCGAGGGCAAGGGCATCAATATTTATACCCACTCGGAGATGCTGCCGGCCCACGGCTACCCAGAGCTGAAAAAGCGGTTCCCACATCTGAAAGGCAACTTCGGCACCGCGTGGCAGAACCAGCAGCGTGAGTTCGAGGACATCCCGGCACCCATCCTCTTCACCACCAACTGCATCATGCCGCTGCGCGCGAGCTATTCCGACCGGGTCTACACGACCTCGGTCGTCTCCTATCCGGGCATCCAGCACATCGGCGAAGACCGGGATTTCTCCCCTGTCATCGCAAAAGCTCTCGAGCTGGGCGGCTATCCGGAAGACACCCTCATGCCCGGCATGAACGGTGGCAAATCGGTCGTGACCGGCTTCGCCCACCACGCCGTGCTGGAACACGCCGGTGAAATCGTTGAAGCAGTCAAGGCCGGGAAGATACGGCACTTCTTCCTGATTGGTGGATGCGATGGCACCCGGCCCAGCCGCCGCTACTACACCGAGTTTGCCAAGCTGACACCACCGGATACGGTCATTCTGACGCTGGCCTGCGGAAAGTTCCGGCTCAACGACCTGCCGCTGGGAACGGTCGCTGGTCTGCCCCGTATCCTCGATGTCGGCCAGTGCAACGACGCATACAGTGCCATCCAAATCGCGCTCGCTCTGGCGGATGCGTTCGGGTGTTCGGTCAACGAGCTGCCCCTTTCCCTCATTCTCTGCTGGTTCGAGCAGAAGGCCGTCTGTATCCTGATGGCGTTGCTGGCTCTCGGCATCAAAAACATCCGCCTCGGCCCGACTCTTCCGGCCTTCGTCTCGCCGGGTGTTGCCGCCGCTCTGCAACAAAAGTACAGCCTGATGCCCATCACGACGCCGGAAGAAGACCTCGCCGCCTGCCTTGGAACACAGAGCTGAAAAAGCAGGCTTCTTTTCCGCGAAAAATCTCCCACATGAAAGAAAAGTCACACTCTCTCCTATCGTTCGTGTGTGTTTTTCACAAGAAGAAGTTTTTTCCAGCACAAACGTTTGGTGCAACTGTCACTTGAAGATTTTTCAGCAATCGGTATAATAGTTCTATCGAAACAAAGGCGTTTCAGACGGGTTTGCCGACCCTGTCTGGAACGCCTTTTCTTTTTTCGACCTCCTGCGGAATGTGCCGCAGGCAGAAGTTATAGAGGATTTCAGAAATAAGGATGGGAACGTCAATGGAAAATTTTACCGAGCAAAAATCGGCCATCGGCCTGTATGACCCACACTTTGAGCATGATGCCTGCGGCATCGGCGCAGTGGTGGACATCAAGGGCCGCAAGAGCCATCAGACGGTCAGCGACGCGCTGTCCATCGTCGAGCGTCTGGAGCATCGTGCAGGCAAGGACGCAGAGGGCAAGACCGGCGACGGCGTCGGCATCATGCTGCAGATCAGCCACAAATTTTTCTCGAAGGTCGCCGACGAGATGAATATCCGCATCGGCAACGAGCGCGAATATGGCGTGGGCATGTTCTTCTTCCCCCAGAATGAGCATCTGCGCGCGCAGGCAATGAAGCTGTTCGAGCTGGTCACACGGAAAGAGGGTCTGGAATTTCTGGCATGGCGTGAGGTTCCGGTCGACCCGGACGCCGTCGGTCAGAAAGCCCGTGACTGTATGCCGGCCATCTGGCAGTGCTTCATCAAAAAGCCTGCCAAGGTGAGCAAGGGCATCGACTTCGACCGCAAGCTTTATATTGTCCGCCGGGTCTTTGAACAGGCCAGCAACGGAACCTATGTTCCCAGCCTGTCCAGTCGCACCATCGTCTACAAGGGCATGTTCCTTGTCCACGACCTGCGACTCTTCTACACCGACCTGCAGGACCCCGACTATGAATCCGCCATCGGCATGGTCCACAGCCGGTTCTCCACCAACACCAACCCGAGCTGGATGCGTGCGCACCCCAACCGGTTCATCCTGCACAACGGCGAGATCAACACCATCAAGGGCAACACCGACGCAATGCTGGCGCGTGAAGAGACCATCTCCAGCAGCATCATGCGCGATGACATGAACAAAATTCTGCCCATCATCAACACCTCCGGTTCGGACTCCGCCATGCTGGACAACGCCCTTGAGTTCATGGTGATGAACGGCATGGATCTGCCGCTGGCTGTTATGATCACAATTCCCGAACCGTGGGAAAACAACAAGAACATCAGCCAGAAAAAGCGCGACTTCTACCAGTATTACGCCACCATGCTGGAGCCGTGGGATGGCCCGGCTGCTATCCTCTTCTCGGATGGCGATGTGGTCGGCGCGGTTCTGGACCGCAACGGCCTGCGCCCCAGCCGCTACTACATCACCAAAGATGGACGGATGATTTTGTCCTCTGAGGTCGGCGTCCTGCCCTGTGACCCGGAAAACATCCTTGTAAAAGATCGTCTCCGCCCGGGCAAAATGCTGCTGGTGGATACCGTCAAGGGCGAAGTGGTCGACGACGAAAAGCTGAAGGAATACTATGCAAGCCGTGAGCCTTACGGCGAGTGGATCGACCGGAACCTTGTCGAGCTGAAAAAGCTGAAGATCCCCAACATCAAGGTTCCTTCCTACACCAACGATGAACTGACCCGTCTGCAGAAGGTCTTCGGCTACAAGTACGAAGAGGTCAACAACATCATGCTGCCGATGGCACGCCTCGGCGCGGAGCCGTCCGGTGCAATGGGTACGGACACGCCGCTGGCCGTCCTGAGTGACCAGCATCCGCCGCTCTTCAACTACTTCAAGCAGCGTTTCGCGCAGGTCACCAATCCGCCCATCGACGCCATCCGTGAAAAGGTCGTCACCTCGACCAGTGTCTACGTCGGCGCACACGGCAACCTGTTGGAGGACAAACCCGAAAACTGCAAGGTCCTGAAAGTCCACAATCCGATTCTGACCTCCACCGACCTGCTGAAAATCAAGTACATGAACGTGCCGGGCTTCAAGGTCGCGACCGTTTCCATCAATTACTACAAGAACACCAGTCTTGAAAAGGCCATCGACCGCGTCTTCCTCGAGGTCGACCGTGCCTACAAAGAGGGCGCAAACATCATCATCCTGTCCGACCGCGATGTGGATGAATACCATGTCACCATCCCCAGCCTGCTGGCCGTGTCGGCCGTGTCGCAGTACCTCATCCGCACCAAGAAGAGTACCGCTCTGGCCCTCATTCTCGAGAGCGCAGAGCCGCACGAAGTCCATCACTTCGCAACTCTGCTGGGCTACGGTGCCTGCGCCGTCAACCCGTATCTGGCACACGAGACCATTGGCGAACTCATCGACCAGGGTCTGCTGGACAAAGATTATTACGCCGCCGTGGACGATTACGACAAGGCTGTGCTGAACGGCATCGTCAAGATTGCTTCCAAGATGGGTATTTCCACCATCCAGAGCTACCAGAGCAGCCAGATCTTTGAGGCGGTCGGCATCTCGAAGGATGTCATCGACAAATACTTCACCGGTACGGTCAGCCGTGTCGGCGGCATCGGCATCGAGGACATTCAGGCCGACGTCGAGGCACAGCACAACGCTGCATTTGACCCGTTGGGTCTGGACATCAACATGGAACTGGACGACGCCGGTGCGCATAAATTCCGCAGCGGCAAGGAAGAGCATCTGTTCAATCCGCAGACCATCTACCTGTTCCAGAAAGCCTGCTTCACCAAGGATTACAACGCCTTCAAGCAGTTCACCAATACGGTGGACAACATGGGCAAAGAGGGCGTTCATCTGCGCAGCCTGCTCGACTTCAACTATGACCCCAACGGCGGCATCCCTCTGGACGAGGTGGAGCCGGTGGAGTCCATCGTCAAGCGGTTCAAGGGCGCGGCCATGAGCTACGGCGCACTGAGCAGCGAGGCACACGAGACGATTGCCATCGCACTGAACCGTCTGGGCGGTCGGAGCAACACTGGTGAGGGTGGCGAGCCCGAAGATCGTTACCACAGCGAGAGCAATTCCCGTATCAAGCAGGTGGCATCTGCACGTTTCGGTGTCACCAGCAAGTACCTTGTCTCCGCTGATGAAATTCAGATCAAACTGGCACAGGGCGCAAAGCCCGGCGAGGGCGGCAACCTGCCCGGCGCAAAAGTCTATCCGTGGATCGCGAAGACCCGTCACAGCACCACCGGTGTGGGCCTGATCTCTCCGCCGCCGCACCACGATATCTACTCCATTGAGGACTTGGCAGAACTTATCTACGATTTGAAGAACGCCAACCGCAACGCAAACATCAACGTCAAGTTGGTCAGTGAGGCCGGTGTCGGCACCATCGCGGCCGGTGTTGCCAAGGGCGGCGCACAGGTTATTCTGGTCTCTGGTTACGACGGCGGCACCGGTGCAGCACCCCGTACCTCCATCAAGAACGCCGGTCTGCCGTGGGAACTGGGCATCGCCGAGACCCACCAGACCCTGATCCTGAACGGTCTGCGCAGCCGTGTCCGCATTGAGAGCGACTCCAAACTGCTGAGCGGCCGCGATGTCGCTATCAGCTGTATGCTGGGCGCAGAGGAATTCGGTTTCGGCACCAGCCTGCTGATGTGTGAGGGCTGTGTCATGATGCGCGTCTGTAACCTCGACACCTGCCCGATGGGCATCTGCACCCAGAACCCCGAACTGCGGAAGAACTTCCGCGGCAAGCCGGAATACATCATCAACTATCTGACCTTCGTTGCGCAGGAGCTGCGTGAATACATGGCAAAACTGGGCGTCCGCACCATCGACGAGCTGGTTGGCCGCACCGACCTGCTCCATGTCAAGCCCAGCGCACCGGGCAGCCGTGCAGCCAAAATGAACCTCGACTGCATCCTCCACAACCCGGCCATCGAGAACAGCAACGTCCACTTCGTAAAAGAGGATACCTACGACTTCCATCTCGAGAACACCCCCGACATGAAAGTCCTGATGAAGAAGTTCAAGCTGAACAGCAAGAATCCCCAGAGCGTCAACCTCGAGGTATCCAATGTCGACCGTGCCTTTGGTGCCATCTTTGGCAGCGAGATCACCCGGAAATACGGCAACTCTCTGCCCGATGATGTCTACACCGCAAACTGTGTCGGCGCAGGCGGCCAGAGTTTCGGTGCGTTCATCCCGAACGGTCTGACTCTGAAACTGACCGGCGACTGCAACGACTACATGGGCAAGGGTCTGTCCGGCGGCAAGATCATCGTCCGTCCGCCCGAGAACATCACCTACAAGCCCGAGGAGAACATTATCACCGGCAACGTTGCCCTCTACGGTGCGACCAGCGGCAAGGCGTTCATTTCCGGTGTGGCCGGTGAGCGTTTCTGCGTCCGCAACTCCGGCGCGACCGCTGTTGTCGAGGGCGTGGGCGACCATGGCTGTGAGTACATGACCGGCGGCACTGTCGTCGTGCTGGGTCAGACCGGCAAGAACTTCGCGGCCGGCATGACCGGCGGCATCGCCTACGTTCTGGATGAGAACTGGGATTTCTACCAGCGTGTCAACAAAGAGACTGTCAGCTTGGAACCGGTAGAACATAAGTACGATGTCGCCACCCTGAAAGAGCTGATCCGCGAACATGTCGAGATGACCGGTTCGCCGCGCGGCAAAGAAATTCTGGATAATTTCAGCGAATTCCTGCCCAAGTTCAAGAAAGTCCTGCCTTACGATTACGACCGGATGCTCCGTGTTATCGCTTCGATGGAAGAGCGCGGTCTTGACGGCGAACAGGCTCAGATCGAAGCCTTCTATGCCGTGCAGAAGAATAAGTAAGGAGGGAATATCATGGGTAAGATCACTGGATTTATGGATTACACGCGTAAGACCAGCTCGGATATTCCGCCGCTGGAGCGCATCGAAAATTTCAACGAGTTTCACGTCTGGCTCTCCCGTGAGGAGCAGCAGACGCAGGCCGCACGCTGCATGGACTGCGGTGTTCCCTTCTGTCAGGCCGGCATGATGATCGGCGGCATGGCTTCGGGCTGTCCGCTGAACAACCTCATTCCCGAGTGGAACGAGCTGGTCTATCAGGGCAAATGGGAGCTGGCATTGCATCGTCTGCGCGCCACCAACCGCTTCCCGGAGTTCACCAGCCGGGTCTGCCCGGCCCTCTGCGAAGCCGCCTGCACCTGCGGCGACGTGACCGGCAGCAGTGTGACCGTCCGCGAGAACGAACACGCCATTATTGAGACGGGCTA
Organism: uncultured Faecalibacterium sp.; assembly: GCA_934548045.1. Taxonomy (GTDB): domain Bacteria; phylum Bacillota; class Clostridia; order Oscillospirales; family Ruminococcaceae; genus Faecalibacterium. Next base: position 48,424 of record CAKTEM010000001.1, read on the forward strand.
TTCCAAGGGCTGGATCCACGCCGCTCCCCCTCCGGCTCGCACCGGCAAGAGCGTCGCGGTCATCGGCAGCGGCCCGTCCGGTCTGTCGGTCGCCGAGTATCTGAACAAGCGCGGCCATGCCGTCACCGTCTTCGAGCGTGCCGACCGGGTCGGCGGTCTGCTGATGTACGGCATCCCGAACATGAAGCTGGAAAAATCGGTCATCGAACGCCGCATCAAGATCATGCAGGCGGAGGGTGTCGAGTTCCGTACTAACATGGACGTCGGCGGCGCGGTCAGTGCCGAAGACATCCTGAACGAGTTTGACGCCGTGGTTCTCTGCTGCGGCGCGAAAAAGGCCCGTGACCTGAATGTTCCGGGCCGTGACGCAAACGGTGTACATTTCGCTGTCGATTATCTCACCAGCGTGACGAAGAGCCTGCTGGATTCCAACTTTGCAGACGGCAAGGCCATCAATGCCGCCGGGAAGAATGTCCTCGTCATCGGCGGCGGTGATACCGGCAACGACTGTCAGGGTACGGCCCTGCGTCAGGGCTGCACCGACCTGATGGCATTGGAGATGATGCCCCAGCCGCCGAAAGAGCGCGCCGCATCCAACCCGTGGCCGGAGTTCCCCCGTGTCCTGAAAGTGGACTACGGCCAGACCGAGTGCCTTGCCAAGTTCGGCAAAGACCCTCGTGTCTATCAGACCACAGTCAAGGAGTTCCTGAAAGACGAGGCCGGCAACCTGACCGGTGCCGTCATCTCCTACCTGAAGCCGGAGCGTGACCCCGAGACGGGCCGCACCAACATGGTACCGACCGGTGAGGAGTTTATCTACGACTGCCAGCTGGCCTTTATCGCCGCCGGTTTCGTGGGCTGTGAATCCTACGTTGCGGATGCGTTCGGCGTCTCGCTGACGAACCGCGGCTGTGTCGACACCGACCACTTCAAGACCAATGTCGAAAAAGTCTTCTCCTGCGGCGATATGCGCCGCGGCCAGAGCCTTGTCGTCTGGGGCCTGCGTGAGGGCCGCGACTGTGCCGCCGAAGTCGACCGTTATCTGATGGGTTACACCAACCTGTAACGGCGGCAACCTGAAATGCCATTCTCTTTCCTATCCTAAACAACCAGAAGGGGCAGCCTCGTTTGAGACTGCCCCTTCTGGCGTTTTTGTTTTATCGGTCAGTATCGTACTCGATCTCTTCCTGCGACGAACTGGAACCCGAACTTGAGCTGGAACTGGATGCTTCTTCCTGCTGGCTGTCCGAATTGCTTGCCGAGGGTGCTTCCTCCGGTGTGACCGGAACGGTGGCTTCGACCTCTGCGGCGATATAGACAACAACGCTCGTTCCAACATCCAGCATTGTTCCTACTTCCTCACTGCAATAAGCAACACACCCCGGAACATACGACCCATCGTTATAAATCGGCCAAAAACTCGCATTTAAGCCAACTTGTGTTAATTTTTGTGCGGCATCATCACGAGTAGACCCGATAACATTTGGCATCTCGACTTTTTCCGGCCCCATACTGATAACGAGACTGATCGTGCTTTCTTTTTCGACGATTTCGCCTGCCTCCGGAGATTGCCGGATGACATAGCCTTTTTCTACTGTGTCGCTGTACTCCTGTGTAACATAAAAGCGATACGTTCCTACATATTCCCGATCATTCCGAATTTGTACATCATAGTTCAGGCCGACGAAATCCGGCGTTAGGTTGACCGGCTCCGCAACGATGCTGCTGGCCGGTTCCGAGTCGGGCTGCACGGGTTGTTCGCTGTTCTTTCCCTGCTGCAGCACTCCCCAGAGGGTCAGCAAAATCAGGACAGCAAGCAGAATCAGGATCGCCGCCAGCAGGTTCCGCAGGCTGAGCATGTGCTTTTTCTGGTCGGCGTCCGTCTTTTGCGGTTCCGGCTCGGACAGTCGGAGTGTCCGGGTCAGTTCCTGCGTGTATTCCTGTGAAGACAGTGCCTGAAACAGCTGCGGCACGGTCTGGATACGCTCCGACGGCTTGAGCCGCAAACCCATCTGAAGCAGGTCGGAGAGATATTCCGGCACTGCTGAGTTGATGGTCCGTGCTTTCGGGTTGGAGTCCGCCACGAGACGCTGTGCCGCCGGAACCGGACTCTGACCGCAGACCATCCGGTAAAAGACCGCCGCAAGGCCGTATTCATCGGTATAGCGGCCCTCAAACTCCGAGGTCGAGTATTGCTCCGGTGCCGAATAGCCCTCGAACAGCTGCTCGTGCAAGCCGCTTCCGGCGGTGCGCAGGCCGACTGTTGCGTATCCAGTCAGACGGGCGCGGCCATTGTCCAGCACCCGGATATTCTCCGGGCAGATGCCGCGATGGACAAGCCCCACCTGATGCATCGCCGATACGCCGTCGAACACCGGCTGCAGCATGATACGTGCTTCTTCCGGGTCAACGGTGTTCCCGTGTGCTTCCAGCCATTTGTCCAGCGGCCGTCCGCCCGGGTTCTCCATGACGGCGTAAACGGTGTTGTTCTCTTCAAAGACGTCCAGCACGGCTTCCAAACCAGTAGCCGGTGTGATGCGCTGGAGCGAGCGGTACAAGTCGGAAAAGTCCATTCGGGTGGTCTTGAACAGCACCTCACTGCCCGGTTTCGGGCGGAGTTCCATGTTCCGCCCCCGTTCCGAAGCCAGCGTCAGCGGCATATATTCCTTGATCGTCACCCGGAAGCTGCCGATATTCTCGACACCACGGTACAGGATGCCCTCGCCGTCCACGCTCTGGATATCTCCCACCGTATAGCGGCCTGCCAGCACCGTACCTGCCGGGAGACTGCCTGCCGGATTCCGCCCGGCAAAGACACGGCCACAGTGCGGACACCCATCCGCCCGTCCGTTCAGCTCCTGCATACAGTATGGACACAGCCGTTTCAACTCCATGTTGCTCCCCCCTCTGTGGTAAAGTATTCTTACTCTTTATTTTAGCATATTATCAGGGGAAAAACCAGCATCATTTTTTTACCGAGTTTCTTCGGGTGTTTCTTCCCGGACGAGCAGCTTTTTGTAGGTCATATCCATCCCGATGGCACCCAGCGGAGCCGTGATCAGGATCGCCAGCACCGCCACCGAGAGGACGATCTGTCCGCAGGAAAGCCCCATTGCCAGCGGCACCGAGCCGATGGCCGCCTGCACGGTCGCTTTGGGCAGGTAGGCGATGACACAGAACAGCCGCTCCTTTTTGTTCAGGGCCGTGCCTGCCACGCAGAGGCAGACACCCACCGCACGGAAGGCCAACGCGACAAAAATCATCGCGACCGCCGCAAGCCCGGCGTTGAGGGTATAGCGGATATCCACCGCTGCACCGACCAAAACGAACAGGAGGATCTCGGCGGCGAGCCAGAGTTTGCCGAACTTTTCAGACAGGCGTTTCGAGACAGACGGCACACATTCTGCCCGGAGCATACAGGCCATGCTGACGACGGCCAGCAGGCCCGACACCGACACGATGCCCTTCAGCCATGTCTCAACGGCCATCAGCAGAAAGGCAACGCCGAGGACGATAATGACCTTCATGCTGTTCCGGACATAGTGCTTCCGGGCGTATGCCGTCTCAAAAAACTGGCTCAGCAGCCAGCCCACAGCCGCACCCAGCGCAACGCCCAGCAGGATGGACACCGGGATGTTCACAAAGTCCATCGGATTTATGCTTCCGCCCTGCGCCATGCTGACAAATGTAGAAAACAATACGATGACAAATACATCGTCGCAGGACGCACCGGCCATGATCATCTGCGGAATACTTTTTTCAGTACCGTATTTCGTCTCCATCAGCTGAACCATTCGCGGAACGACGACCGCCGGAGAGACTGCCGCCAGCACGGAGCCCATCACGGCCGCTTCTATACGAGAAATGCTAAGAATCGTCGGCGCGAACAGGATAAACGCCAGAATCTCACAGCTGGCCGGAACACAGCTCATCATGACCGCCGGGCGTCCGACTTTTTTCAGGTCGGCCAGATTCAGCGAAAGCCCGGCTTTGAGCAGGATGATGATCAGTGCCATCTGCCGCAGGTCGGACGAGATGGACAGGATGGATGGGTCGAGCCAGTTGAGGACATACGGCCCCAGCAGGATGCCGGTGAAGAGCATCCCGATGATACGGGGCAGGTTCAGTTTCTGGCAGAGGGCCGCCATCGACAGGCCCACCAGAAAAACGAGCGCGAGAGACGTCAACATTTCAATTTTTCCTCCTTAGGACGCAAAAAAGCTGATGCCTTCTGCGACCTTTCAAAAATCACAGAAGTCATCAGCTTGTAACAGCAGTTCAGGTTTCCCTTGGGAGAACTTCATTCCCAGAGAAAGTATACCATACTTTCCGCGAAATGCAAGTGGTTTTTACTTTCCGGCACGGGTGCGGTTCTTCTTTGCCAGCTCATCCCAGACGGGCAGATCCAGACCCACGATCTTCGAGGTGAACGGCGTGCCGTCCTGCTTTTCAAAGTGCTTCCAAGCGCGCAGAACGTACTTGAAACCGATGTACTGAAGCGGCAGGTTGCAGTAAACCATCAGGATGTTCGCAAAGTCGCTCAGATCCCAGAGCGCGCCGAGATCCATACCAGCAATGTTGGTGATGACGCCGAAGGAAATGACGACGAGACACAGCACACGAATGAAGTTGATGAACGCAGGTTTGCTGGAAATGCGGTTTGCGCACATCTCGGTGAAGGACATGAAGCCCAGCAGGCAGGTGAATGCGAACAGGCCGAAGCAGACGCTCACCAGCAGAGTCACCAGAGAGTACAGAACGCCCTTGCTGCCGGTCAGCGCACCGCAGGAAGCGAGGAACTTATCCAGCTTGCCCAGCTCGAACCATGCCTGCGCATCCTCAGTCAGCCAGACACGGCCCATGATGACGACGAAACCGGTCAGCGTGCAGATGACGATGGTGTCGAGGAAAACGCCCAGAGCCTGAACACAGCCCTGCTCACAGGGATGCTCGACCTCAGCGGCTGCGGCCGGCATGGTGATGGTACCCTGACCGGCCTCGTTGGACATCAGGCCGCGCTTGATGCCCTGGCTCAAAGCCAGACCAAACGCACCGCCAAAGACAGCCGCCGGCTTAAATGCCTGACCGAATACAGCGGCAAAGAACCACGGGATACGGGTAAAGTTGCCGACGATGAGGGCGATAACGGTAACGACATAGATAACTGCCATAACCGGAACCACACGGTCGGTGACTTTGGTGACCTTCTTGATGCCGCCAAAGCTGACAAGTGCCGTAATGACGAGCAAAATCACGAACGACACCCAGTACAGTGCCGAGTTAGTCGGGATGGTCTTGCCGGTGACGGTTTGTGCGATGGCACCGACTGCCGACACGGTATTGAAGCCCTGTGCCGGGAAGCAGAGCAGTGCGTACACAATGTACAGCAGGCTCAGTGCAACACCGACCCATGCGGCATCGTTCAGCAGCTTGCGGCCATAAAACGGCATACCACCGACATATTCATCGTCGCGCTTTTCCTTGAAGATCTGCGACAGGGTGGACTCGGCAAAGGACGTCGCCATGCCAAAGAACGCCGAGATCCACATCCAGAACAGCGCGCCCGGGCCACCAATCGAAATCGCGCCGGTCACGCCCAGAATGTTGCCCGGGCCAACACGCATTGCCGTCGACAGCAGGAAGGCCGTCAGCGACGAGATGCCGGTATCCGACTTTTTGCGGCGCATCAGGACATGGAGGCTGTACTTGAATTTTCTCACCTGCACAAAGTGAAGCTTGAAGGTGAAGAAGATACCTGTTCCCACCAACAGGATGATTGCCAGGCTGAAATTGCCCAGCACCGGGATCGCTGCGTACCAGTCCAAATTGCAGGGAAAATCCCAGAACCAGTTGGAAACGATCTGGATCTTGCTGCAAATCGCGTTGACTGCATCAAACAGCGTCTGCATAATAACTCCTCCTCTATAATAAGGTAGCTCCTACATTTAGAAGCTTGTTCCATTATACCGGATGTGCACAGACTCTGCAAGTAAAATTCAATATTTTGTTCAAATTTTAGACAAATTTGTGAAAGTACAGATTATTGGACTTTTGATGTGTATAATAGGTGATGAGCCCCAGAAAAAGCTTTCTATTCCTTGATTTTTGAGCATTTCGACCATTTTTCCTTTGTAAATTTATGCAGAAAAAACAAATCCATTCGGCTGCTTTCGGTTTTGATTGACAGAAAGTTTTCGGTTGGGGTATGCTAGCTTTATTACATCTATTTTCTTTGGAGGTGTCTTGTATGGAATCCAATCACTCCCCTTATCTTGCACACATCAGCGAAGATGGCCGCGAGCAAACTGTTTTGGAACACCTGAATAATACGGCTGACTTAGCCGGAACGTTCGCTGCATCCTTCGGTGCAAAGGACGAAGCACGATTTACCGGTAAGTACCACGATGTCGGCAAGTATTCCAATGAATTTCAGCGACGGTTAAAAGGCGGCCCGGTCGTAGACCACTCGACCGCCGGCACACAGCTTGCAATCCACGCCAACAACGTTCCTGCCGCATTTGCCATCGCTGGACATCATACCGGCATCCCCGATGGCGGAAATGCAAACGATACTGCTGATGCATCGACCTTATTTGGGCGAAGCCACAAATCCCTTCCATCTTATGACATATGGAAATCCGAATTGCCAACACTTCAGGCGGCTCCGCCTGCGTGGGCATTTCAGGACAACATTACAAGTATGTTTTTCACACGGATGCTCTATTCCTGCCTTGTGGATGCGGATTTTATCGACACCGAAACCTTTATGAATGGTGCTTCCAAACCCCGTGGAATGGGCGAACCGATTTCGGTGCTTCTCAAAAAAGTGCGGACGCAGGCACGCCGTTATCTGAATTCCTCAAGCGATTCTCCCGTTTATCAGCAGCGCAACGCCGTCCTGAAAGCCTGTCTGGAACATGGACAAGCCGGAAAACAGGGTCTTTACACTCTGACCGTTCCGACTGGCGGCGGAAAAACCTTTGCTTCTCTCGCATTTGCTCTGGAACACGCCGCCGCGCATCACATGGAGCGTGTCATCTACGTCATCCCGTATACATCTATTATCGACCAGACAGCTCTTACCTTCTCCAAGCTTCTGGGCGAGGAAAATGTTCTGGCACACTTTTCAAGTGTTGATTACAAAACTGTCGAGCAGGAAAATATGACTTCCGCCCAATACCGGCAGCTCCTTTCCAGCGAAAACTGGGATGCCCCCGTCATTATTACCACCGCAGTTCAGTTTTTTGAATCGCTCTACTCCAACCGCAGCGGCAAATGCCGAAAGCTGCACAACATTGCAAACAGCGTCATCATCTTTGACGAGGCACAGACTCTTCCAAATGACTATCTTCTGCCTTGTCTCTCTGCTATTACCCAGCTTGTCCAGCACTATCACTCCACCGCCGTTCTCTGCACCGCAACACAGCCTGCACTGGAAAAGTTCTTCCACAAACTCGCACCCGGTCTGACTTTGCGAGAAATCAGTCCGAACCCCAATCTGCTTTATGAAACCCTTCGCCGGGTGACGATTCGTGACCTCGGAACTCTATCAAAAGAATCTCTCTGCGCACAGCTCTGTGACAAAGCGCAGGTTCTCTGCGTTGTCAACCGCCGCAAAACGGCGCAGGAACTTTATGAACAGCTTCCTTCTGAGGGCAGTTACTGCCTGACGACTTTGCTCTGTCCTGCAGACCGCCGGAGACAGCTGGATGAGATTCGTCAGCGGCTAAAAGACGGTCTTCCCTGCCGGGTCATTTCTACCTCTCTGATCGAGGCCGGTGTCGATGTCGATTTTCCAACCGTTTACCGTGAACTGGCAGGTCTGGATTCTCTGCTTCAGACCGCAGGCCGCTGCAACCGTGAGGGCAAACGTCCGGCAAATGAAAGCTTCGTCTATTTGTTCAAACTGGCGGATTGCTCTATTCCAACCATCTTCTCTCAAAATGTCAACGCCCTAAACAACGTCAGCCGCCGCTACGATACGCTCGACACCCCCGAAGCCATCCATTGTTACTTTGAAGAACTTTACGGCATCCGGGCTTCGCTGGACAAAAAGGAGATTCTGAATCAATCTCTGAACGGTATCGAAGGCTGTATTTTCCCCTTTGCGCAAATTGCTGAGCAGTTCCATCTGATTGAGACCCCGACCCGAACCGTTTACATTCCGATTGATAAGGGCGAAGAGCTTTGCGAGAAACTGCATCAGGGATTTGTCAGCCGGACGCTCCTTCGGCAGCTTGGTGTTTACAGCGTCGCCTGCTATTCCGAACAGTTTAATGACCTTGACCGTGCCGGTGCGCTGGAACTTCTTCCGAATGGTTCGGCGATCCTTACCGATTTGTCCAAGTACAGCCGTAAGACCGGCCTGACGATGGATGTTGAAAACGGCATCGGGCTTTTTATCTAAAATGATAAAATGAAAAAGCGGCAAAGCCTAAGCTTTACCGCCCTTTTCAGATAATAAATCAACAATTTCAATCCACAGCCAGATAAACCCACATCCGTAAGAACCATGGGCTTTTCCGGATGACTATCCACAGTATACGAAAATTTTTCAAAGATAGCAAGTCTTCTCTTGATTCTTATGAAAAGTCATGATATACTAAAGACACAGCATTTAGATTATAAATCAACAGAAGTTTAAATCGAGGAGGGATTCAAATGGCTAAGACTACTTCTCGCCAAACGACACGATTTTCGAGGGAAAGGAGGTGATGCCCTATGTCAATGTTTATTGAAGTCTGGGGTCCTTACGCGTGCTTCTCGAGACCCGAGATGAAGACCGAACGCGTCAGCTACGATGTCATGACGCCTTCTGCCGCAAGAGGGTTAGTTGAAGCGATCTATTGGCATCCTGGAATGAAGTACCACATTGATAAAATTCATGTCCTGAATCCGATCCAATTTACCAATATCCGACGCAATGAGGTCAAATCGACCTTGCTGGCATCCGCTGCGCTGTCTGCGGCCAATGGCGGAACGCCACCAGCAATTTATACCTCTTCGGATATCCAGCAGCGCGCCGCAATGGTTCTGAAAGATGTCCACTATGTCATCGAATGTCATTTCACCATGACAGGCAAGGCCTCTCCCAGCGATAATCCGGGCAAGTTTCAGGATATCCTCCGCCGCCGCTTGAAAAAGGGTCAGTGCTACCATGCTCCCTGCTTCGGCTGCCGTGAATTTCCTGCCAATTTCCGGGAGTGGGAGGGCGGTGATATCCCTGCTCTCAAGACACTTACACAGGACCTTGGTTTCATGCTCTACGACCTCGATTATTCTGACCCGAAGAACATTCGCTCTCAGTTTTTCCGCGCAAAGCTGGAGCACGGTGTCCTTGACTGCCGTGATGTGGAGGTGTTTACATGATCTTGCAAGCTCTGACTGCTTATTATGAGCAGCTGCTCCGGCTGGGCAAGCTCGCCGCTCCCGGTTGGGATTCCAATTTCAAAGTCAGTTTCGCCCTCCGGATCAATGATTCCGGCCAACTGCTTGACCTCATTGACTATCGTCAGATGATTCCAAAGGGCAAAAAAGAGGTTCTTTCCCCGGCAGAGATTCCGGTTCCTGCCCATGTCAAACGTTCTTCCGGCGTTGCCGCCAACTTTCTCTGTGACAACTCAACTTACATCCTCGGTGCAGATGATAAAGGCAAACTCGACCGTGCCATCCAGTGTTTTAAGGCCTGCGCAGCACTCCATCACAAAATTCTGGATGACGTTGATGTGCCTGCGGCCAAAGCTGTCCTCAACTTTTTTGACAGCTGGAATCTTGCGGAGGCACAAAATCATCCGCTTCTCACAGAGCGTTGGAAAGAGCTGACTGGAAATGCTAATCTCATTTTTGAGTACGAAGCTCCGGATGGCAGCCACGAACGTCTTACGGACGACTCCGCCATTAAAGTGGCATGGCAGAATTATTACAGCGATTCTGACCCCAATGCAACCACAGTACAATGTCTCGTCACCGGCAAGGAAGCTCCCCTCGCACTGATTCATCCTTCCATTAAAGGCGTAATGGGCGCACAGAGTTCCGGTGCCGCACTGGTCTCGTTCAATGCTCCCTCCTACTGTTCGTATGAACACGAACAGGGTGCAAACGCTCCCATCAGTGAATATGCCGCTTTCGCCTATACCACCGCTCTGAATACATTGATTGCCGACAAAGACCACTGCAAAATTCTCGGCGATATGACCGTTGTCTGCTGGGCGGAAAACGCTTCTGCATCCGCCGCCAGTTTTGGAATGGCCGGTATGTTCGGAATCCCGGAAAATTCCGGCGTCAAAGACGACGATCTGATCCACGCACTTGAGCAGTTGTCTCGTGGGAAAGAAATCAATTGGAAGGGAGACACACTTCTTCCAGGACAGCATTTCTATGTTCTCGGCCTTGCTCCCAATGCGGCGCGCATTTCGGTTCGCTTTTTCCTTCGGGATACCCTCGGCGGATTTGCCGAGCATCTGCAACAGCACTTTGATGCGCTCGAAATCGTAAAGCCCTCTTTTGATGACCGCAAAGTTCTTTCTGTCTGGTCGCTGGCAAGGGAAACCGTCAACCCGAACGAACGCACTCCTTCGCCCTCTCCACAGCTGGCCGGTGACCTGCTTCGTGCCGTTCTGACTGGCGGACGCTATCCTGCCACGCTGCTGAATGGCGTTTCGATTCGTATCCGTGCGGAACACAACGTTACCCGTGGGCGTGCCGCAATTTTGAAAGCTTATTATCTCCGCAACAAGCAAAATAATCAGACACTGATTCCAAAGGAGGTTTTAACCGTGAATTTAAACGAGAACTCGAATTATATGCCCTATGTATTGGGTCGAATTTTTTCCGTGTTGGAAGCGATCCAGAATTCCGCCAATCCGACCATCAATACAACGATCAAAGACCGGTATTTCAATTCCGCCTGCGCAACACCTGCAATGGTCTTTCCTACCCTTATCAATCTGGCTCAGAAGCATCTGAACAAGCTTTCCCCTGCCCTCGAGACTACCTATAATAAACAGCTCACCGAACTGTTCTCCAAAATCGACAAAAATTATCCTGCCCGGATGACTCTGCCGGAACAGGGTGCTTTCCAGATTGGCTATTACCATCAGACCCAAAAACGCTTCACCAAAAAGAACGAGGAGGAATAAATTATGTCTGAGCCTATCAAGAACCGCTATGATTTTGTGATTTTGTTCGACGTCGAAAACGGCAATCCCAATGGTGACCCGGATGCTGGCAACATGCCCCGTGTTGACCCGGAGACCGGCTATGGTCTCGTCACTGATGTCTGTCTCAAGCGGAAAATCCGCAACTATGTTCAGATGCGCAAAGGCGATGAACCGGGTTACGACATCTATGTGAAAGAGTCCGAGCCGCTGAACCGAAGCGACCTCACCGCCGGCGATAAATGCAATGTTCGTGAAGACCTTGAAGCCCTGCAAAAAGCTTCCGGCAAAGAGGCAAAAGCACTCGGTTCCAAACTGCGCAAGCAGGACCCTGACATTGACCGCAAGCTCCGTGACGCAATGTGCGAGACCTTCTTTGATATCCGTACCTTCGGTGCAGTCATGACCACCTTTGTTAAGGCAAGTCTGAACTGCGGTCAGGTTCGCGGCCCGGTACAGCTAACATTTGCCCGGTCTATTGACCCGGTCCTTCCGCAGGAAGTCACTATCACCCGTGTTGCCATCACGACTGCTGCCGATGCTGAGAATAAGGGTACTGAAATGGGCCGCAAGCACATTATTCCGTATGCGCTTTATCGTGCAGAAGGCTTCGTTTCTGCCAATCTCGCCTGCAAAACCACTGGATTTTCTGAAGATGACCTCAAACTGCTCTGGGAAGCTATCCTGAACATGTTTGAGGAAGACCACAGTGCCGCCCGTGGTAAGATGGCTGTGCGCGAACTGATTGTTTTCAAACACGACTCGATGTTTGGCAACGCTCCCTCTTACAAGCTGTTTGATTCTGTTGTCGTCAAACGCAATGACGATGTTGTGACTCCTCGCAAATACAGCGATTACACGGTCACTGTCGCAGAAAATCTTCCGGAAGGTGTCACCTGTACGAGGATGTCCTGATGACCGCCCCGGATGATTACCTGCTGATGTCTGGCATCCAACATTTCTGTTTTTGCCGACGACAGTGGGCTTTGATCCATCTTGAACAGCAATGGCAGGAAAACCTCCGCACGGCGGAGGGGCGGCTGGAACACGCACGGTGTCACGACGAAGGGCAGACCGAACGCCGGGGCGACTTGCTCATCACACGAGGGATGAAGGTCGTCAGCCACCGGCTGCGGCTCAGCGGAGACTGTGATGTGGTCGAGTTCCGGGCCGACCCGGACGGTATCTCGCTGCAAAACACAGAGGGCCGCTGGAAACCGATGCCTGTCGAGTACAAGCACGGCCGCTCCAAGGCCAACGATGCCGACCGGCTTCAGCTCTGTGCGCAGGCGATGGCGTTGGAAGAGATGCTGGTCTGTGAGATTCCGCAGGGCGCGCTTTTCTACGAGGAGACCCGACGGCGTGAGATCGTACCGCTCACTGAGGAACTCCGGCAGACAACACAGGCAATGGCCGACGAGATGAACCAGTATTTTTCGCGCGGCTACACGCCAAAAGTCAAGCCCGGAAAGCACTGCAGCGCCTGTTCGCTGAAAGACCTCTGTCTTCCTGTTCTCTGCCGCCGTGCCGACCCGAAAGCGTATCTCCGTATCTATTTGGACGAGCTGTCTCAGCCGGAGGAACTGCCATGAGAAAGTTATTGAATACGCTGTACGTTTTGACCGAAGACAGGTATCTTTCCCTCGACAATCAGAACGTCGTCATCACATCCAAAAAAGTCGAGATTAAACGCCAGCCGCTTCACACACTGGAAAGCATCGTATGCTTCACCTACTCCGGCGCAAGTCCGGCTCTGATGGGCGAATGTGCCAAACGCGGCATCAATCTGGCCTTCTATGACCCTCGCGGACATTTTCTGGCCCGAACCGTCGGCGACGAGCGCGGAAACGTTCTGCTTCGGCAGGTGCAATACCGAATCTCGGACAGCGAAGTAAAAAGCTGCCTTTATGCTCGTTCTTTTCTGCTTGGAAAAGTCTACAATGCCCGTTGGGTCTTGGAGCGTGCCACGCGCGACCATCCGCAGCGTGTTCCTGTTGAACAGCTGAAACGGACCAGTCAGCAGCTCGCCGCGGCCCTTCCGCTGATGGAGCAGTGTGAAGACCTCGACCAGCTTCGTGGATTGGAAGGCGAGGCCGCGCAACGCTATTTTGATTGTTTCGACAGCCTGATTTTGCAGCAGAAAGACGATTTCAAGTTCACCACCCGAAATCGCCGCCCACCGATGGACAACGTGAACGCGCTGCTTTCGTTTGCCTATTCCCTGCTCGCCGGTGACTGCGCCGCCGCACTGAACGGTGTCGGTCTTGATCCTTATGTCGGCTTTCTGCATCGCGCCCGGCCCGGACGCCGGAGCCTCGCACTCGACTTGATGGAAGAACTCCGCGCCGTCTATGCTGACCGGTTCGTATTGTCCTGCATCAATCAGAAAATCATCACTCCAAAGCACCTGCAAAAACAGGAAAATGGAGCGGTACTATTGACCGATGAGGGCCGTAAGGCATTTTTAAAGACATGGCAAGACAAAAAGCGAGAAGAGATCACGCACCCATTCCTGAAAGAAACGATCTCCTGGGGATTGGTTCCGCATGTGCAGGCCCTGCTTCTTGCACGGACACTTCGCGGTGACATGGAACTTTATCCGCCGTTTTTCTGGAAGTGAGGGCTGGCTTATGATGGTACTTATCACTTACGACGTCAACACCGAGACCTCTGCCGGACGGAAGCGGCTGCGGCAAGTCGCCAGAAAATGCGTCAGCCACGGCCAGCGCGTCCAGAATTCGGTTTTTGAGTGTCTGTTGGATGCCGCTCAGTTTGCGGTTTTTAAATCCGAATTGACGAGCCTGATTGACCCCGACCTCGACAGTCTGCGTTTTTATCAGCTGGGCAACAACTACAAAAACAAGGTCGAGCATGTTGGCGTTCATCCCCTCGTCGAACAGGATGGGCTTCTGATGTTTTAAGCCCCCTGTACACTGGCCCGTGCGAAGGGCAAGCTCTCACAAAATCCCCGGACCCTTCGCACCGGTTTCAGCGTACAACTTTGCATGATTTTGAGGCCATTTTGCGTTTTTTCGCCTTTCAGTCTTTTCATTTCGTGCAAAGTGTTATATAATTGGACAAAAGCAGAGGTTTTTCTCTCTGTTTTTGCTGTCGTCCTCCTCGCGGAGGACGTGGATAGAAATTGACCAACTGGAACAACTACGTCGCCACCGGCCTGGTCGTCCTCCTCGCGGAGGACGTGGATAGAAATATACGCGCCGCCAGGCTCAACCTCTCCCCTGTCACAGTCGTCCTCCTCGCGGAGGACGTGGATAGAAATAGGTCGGCCTCGAACGGCAGGACGAACTTGACGCGTCGTCCTCCTCGCGGAGGACGTGGATAGAAATGGGTGGGTGCTGTCAACCACGACGGCCTTTCTGGTGTCGTCCTCCTCGCGGAGGACGTGGATAGAAATGTTTTGAGCGTGAGCAGCTTCGCCCGCTTTCCAGTCGTCCTCCTCGCGGAGGACGTGGATAGAAATCGGTGATGCAATCGGACTCGCAGAGCCGGTTCATCGGTCGTCCTCCTCGCGGAGGACGTGGATAGAAATAACGTACTTGCAACAATAAAAGCGGAAATCCCCTCGTCGTCCTCCTCGCGGAGGACGTGGATAGAAATTTTTCCGGGTAGTAGGGGTATATCGTCTTCTGCAGTCGTCCTCCTCGCGGAGGACGTGGATAGAAATCGACCACTGTGCGCAAGTGGAAGCGACGGTATCTGGCAGTCGTCCTCCTCGCGGAGGACGTGGATAGAAATAGCTCGAAATAGTGGTGCATGGGGTAGCGGTAGAGTCGTCCTCCTCGCGGAGGACGTGGATAGAAATGCTGTTTGCGGAGAAAGGTTAATCTACTATGGCAAGTCGTCCTCCTCGCGGAGGACGTGGATAGAAATCGGTCTTCGAGGGGATGAGCCATTCGCAGCCGCTGTCGTCCTCCTCGCGGAG
This sequence comes from uncultured Faecalibacterium sp., assembly GCA_934548045.1. Lineage (GTDB taxonomy): Bacteria > Bacillota > Clostridia > Oscillospirales > Ruminococcaceae > Faecalibacterium. The sequence goes on from CAKTEM010000001.1 coordinate 63,523, forward strand.
GACGTGGATAGAAATATCGTGATTATGCTGTATTTTGACCCTGCCTTGATGTCGTCCTCCTCGCGGAGGACGTGGATAGAAATGGTAACAGTCATGGAATAACAACCCCTTTCGGTTGGTCGTCCTCCTCGCGGAGGACGTGGATAGAAATGCAGGATCGAGATACATCTCCACCGCACTCGACGTCGTCCTCCTCGCGGAGGACGTGGATAGAAATTCCTCCTGCAACAAAAAAGCCGCCCAAACGGACGGGTCGTCCTCCTCGCGGAGGACGTGGATAGAAATTGTCCGGCGTTCCTAAATACCGGGTCTTTGGAGAGTCGTCCTCCTCGCGGAGGACGTGGATAGAAATATCGAGACCCTGCGCGCCCCGGTGGAGTATGGCTGGTCGTCCTCCTCGCGGAGGACGTGGATAGAAATTTTCCGGTCATGGCTACATACGGCCTTGCACGGTCGTCCTCCTCGCGGAGGACGTGGATAGAAATAGCTCCTACGCGGCTATAGCGATTGGATTTGTGGAGTCGTCCTCCTCGCGGAGGACGTGGATAGAAATACACAGGAAACCGGAGGACGTGTGGACAGCGCAGTCGTCCTCCTCGCGGAGGACGTGGATAGAAATAGGGATCTGGCCTCTAAGCTGAAACTGAAACTGGTCGTCCTCCTCGCGGAGGACGTGGATAGAAATCACCATGTTGAGTCGGCGTGGGATTATAAGTAATTGTCGTCCTCCTCGCGGAGGACGTGGATAGAAATTCAATCTGCATACACGCCATATAATCCAGCATCCGTCGTCCTCCTCGCGGAGGACGTGGATAGAAATTTCCTATGACGAGTTCAAAAAAGCCTATAACGATGGTCGTCCTCCTCGCGGAGGACGTGGATAGAAATCTTGAGGATCAGCGCGTCTACAAGGCAAAACTGGTCGTCCTCCTCGCGGAGGACGTGGATAGAAATTGCACGACTTGGAGCCGGGTGGAGTATAAGCTAGTCGTCCTCCTCGCGGAGGACGTGGATAGAAATTATGTTACCGGCCTCACGTCGGAGCAGTGGCTTGGTCGTCCTCCTCGCGGAGGACGTGGATAGAAATGACAGCTGGAACTACTTGAAGACCATACCGATGAACGTCGTCCTCCTCGCGGAGGACGTGGATAGAAATTGGTGTTGATGGAGCATCTGTCCAGTGGACGATTGTCGTCCTCCTCGCGGAGGACGTGGATAGAAATATCGGCATCACGCTGTATAACGGCGGCGTGGCGTAGTCGTCCTCCTCGCGGAGGACGTGGATAGAAATAGGGTACAGTCGGAGGGTTTACAAAATTTATTTGTCGTCCTCCTCGCGGAGGACGTGGATAGAAATGATGAGGTCAAGTGCGTAAAATTTGTTGTTTTTTGTCGTCCTCCTCGCGGAGGACGTGGATAGAAATAGACCGTCAAAATCCCACACGCCATTATAGGCGGCGTCGTCCTCCTCGCGGAGGACGTGGATAGAAATCTCATACTTTGCCTTCGGCACCGGGATGGAGGGCTGTCGTCCTCCTCGCGGAGGACGTGGATAGAAATGGCTAAAAAGCTGTCAAAAGCAATTGAGCTGCTCAAGGTCGTCCTCCTCGCGGAGGACGTGGATAGAAATTCCCTCGGCCAGTTCCGGCCACAGACCATATACCCGTCGTCCTCCTCGCGGAGGACGTGGATAGAAATCGTATAACACGAGTTCTGACAACTTTGCAGTAATGTCGTCCTCCTCGCGGAGGACGTGGATAGAAATATCGCAGGCGGAATCAATGACTGGCAGCTTGGCGGTCGTCCTCCTCGCGGAGGACGTGGATAGAAATGGACATGCCGGATATCATATCAGGCATCCACTGCTGTCGTCCTCCTCGCGGAGGACGTGGATAGAAATACCAATCCGCCGCGTTCGTCGGTGATAGCATAACAGTCGTCCTCCTCGCGGAGGACGTGGATAGAAATTCTGGCTGGCATCCAGAGCGGCATCTGCTCTCTGGGTCGTCCTCCTCGCGGAGGACGTGGATAGAAATTCCGCAAACAGCGAACGGAACGCTGCATTTGCGGGTCGTCCTCCTCGCGGAGGACGTGGATAGAAATCCTGCTCATACCCAGCGTGGTGATATAGACCCTCCGTCGTCCTCCTCGCGGAGGACGTGGATAGAAATCAGTGAGAGCGCGAAAAAGGCGTTCCTCGCCGATGGTCGTCCTCCTCGCGGAGGACGTGGATAGAAATAACACCTGCTCATCGGTCAAACCGCCCATCGGCTGGTCGTCCTCCTCGCGGAGGACGTGGATAGAAATTGTCCATGCTGCCGCTGGCCTACTGGGTCAACGGCGGTCGTCCTCCTCGCGGAGGACGTGGATAGAAATATAATGCGCCTCCCATCGTGAAGAGGATGATAGTCGTCCTCCTCGCGGAGGACGTGGATAGAAATCTTGAGGATCAGCGCGTCTACAAGGCAAAACTGGTCGTCCTCCTCGCGGAGGACGTGGATAGAAATTGCCACTTATGACAAGGACGGAGATTTCTCGGTGGGTCGTCCTCCTCGCGGAGGACGTGGATAGAAATGTTGGTCGTCGACGGCTATGTAGACGTGCCTGCCGTCGTCCTCCTCGCGGAGGACGTGGATAGAAATGCCAAATGCGCCAATGTTCGAGATAACATAGACATGTCGTCCTCCTCGCGGAGGACGTGGATAGAAATCGAAAGTCCGGGGTTATCACGCAAAACAAAATGCAGTCGTCCTCCTCGCGGAGGACGTGGATAGAAATGTTGGTCGTCGACGGCTATGTAGACGTGCCTGCCAGTCGTCCTCCTCGCGGAGGACGTGGATAGAAATGTGAATCTCTGCGTGGTCAACAACACCGGGTACATGTCGTCCTCCTCGCGGAGGACGTGGATAGAAATCCGTTCCGGTCGCGGACGTAGCCACACGGGTGGCGTCGTCCTCCTCGCGGAGGACGTGGATAGAAATAACGCGGCACTGGAGACCTTTTTAAACGCCGAGGGTCGTCCTCCTCGCGGAGGACGTGGATAGAAATATGCCTGCCGCCGTAAACGCACCCAGACCGATTTCGTCGTCCTCCTCGCGGAGGACGTGGATAGAAATATAGCTATAACTCTTGGTTGCGTCATACCATTTGCTGTCGTCCTCCTCGCGGAGGACGTGGATAGAAATTCGATTTCGGTGCCGCCGACCATGACCTTGATTTGTCGTCCTCCTCGCGGAGGACGTGGATAGAAATCGAAAGAATCGCGCGGATGTAACGGTCGAGCCAAGCGTCGTCCTCCTCGCGGAGGACGTGGATAGAAATCCATGCAGGAGAGTCAGGCTCAGGCATCGTGCCGTCGTCGTCCTCCTCGCGGAGGACGTGGATAGAAATTTTTTGATTACCCAAAAGCTCATCAAGAGAAATCGTCGTCCTCCTCGCGGAGGACGTGGATAGAAATCCTTGTGTATCACCAACGAAAAGGCTAAAATCAGGTCGTCCTCCTCGCGGAGGACGTGGATAGAAATATGGCTTATCAGGCTGCATTGCCCCAGAAGGGGCGTCGTCCTCCTCGCGGAGGACGTGGATAGAAATCATCGACAACATCTGCGACTTCGACGTCTACCGGTCGTCCTCCTCGCGGAGGACGTGGATAGAAATGCTTTCCTCAAAGGCTTTTCTTAGCTCTTCGGTTTCGTCGTCCTCCTCGCGGAGGACGTGGATAGAAATTCCCAGCGTCAGCTCTCCGCCGCTCAGGAGCGTTGTCGTCCTCCTCGCGGAGGACGTGGATAGAAATGGGCCTTGTGGGCCAGTGTCGCCCTTTTTGCCCTGGTCGTCCTCCTCGCGGAGGACGTGGATAGAAATCGAAAGTCCGGGGTTATCACGCAAAACAAAATGCGTCGTCCTCCTCGCGGAGGACGTGGATAGAAATTTCGATTGTTGCGATGTTTTTTGTCATCCAGTGCGTCGTCCTCCTCGCGGAGGACGTGGATAGAAATGCTGCCATCAAGTCGGTCTTTTGCCCAATTTTGGTCGTCCTCCTCGCGGAGGACGTGGATAGAAATGTCGGAAAGTCTTCCGGAGGAGTCCAGCTGTCCGGTCGTCCTCCTCGCGGAGGACGTGGATAGAAATGCTCAGGTAGTAGTATTTGCTTCCGGCAGGCAGGCGTCGTCCTCCTCGCGGAGGACGTGGATAGAAATATCTCTTGTCAACTTGTCCTCCTACCAGCAAATGTCGTCCTCCTCGCGGAGGACGTGGATAGAAATTCCCTCCCCTGCCGTGACCCAGCTCAGATGCGCGTCGTCCTCCTCGCGGAGGACGTGGATAGAAATGCGCTGTTGCTGTTGCCGCCGCTGCCTGTCCATGTGGTCGTCCTCCTTGCGGAGGACGTGGATAGAAATGTCTCCGCCGCCACCTCCGGGCAGACCGGACATGGTCGTCCTCCTTGCGGAGGACGTGGATAGAAATTATGACCGACAATAACCCGCGAGGGGTTGACTGGTCGTCCTCCTTGCGGAGGACGTGGATAGAAATTTCTAGGGAGGAGCTGGAGAAAATTCCGACCTCGTCGTCCTCCTTGCGGAGGACGTGGATAGAAATACCGGTTACTACCACATGGACATGATGGACAAGGCGTCGTCCTCCTTGCGGAGGACGTGGATAGAAATATCGTGATTATGCTGTATTTTGACCCTGCCTTGGTCGTCCTCCTTGCGGAGGACGTGGATAGAAATATTTTGTACTGACCCGGGCCAGTCCTTACCGTACAGTCGTCCTCCTTGCGGAGGACGTGGATAGAAATGTCGTACAGGGAGCCGAAAGTGGTGGGGAACGCTGTCGTCCTCCTCGCGGAGGACGTGGATAGAAATGTTCTGGCATCCCGGGAGGAGTACAACCAGAACGTCGTCCTCCTCGCGGAGGACGTGGATAGAAATACCCTGCCGCTGAACCATCCGCAGGCGTATCTCCGTCGTCCTCCTCGCGGAGGACGTGGATAGAAATTGTTCCGAGTGCTTGCGTATCCGGGAGAAGGAAAGGTCGTCCTCCTTGCGGAGGACGTGGATAGAAATACGCAGGGGCAGTGGATTTTCTACGGTGTCGGCGAGTCGTCCTCCTCACGGAGGGTGTGGGTAGAAATGAGTCCGAAGGCGTGTCTGGGTATTCTGCAGAGAGGTCATCCTCTAGGAGAAGGACCCGGGTAGAAATTTGATGTCCTTCCAAACAGTCTGTCTCGTACGGTGTTCTCCTATTTATAGGGAATTCCCCCAGCCCGAATGTCTTTTTTAAGGCATTGGACTGGGGGAATTTCATTCCTGCTTCGGATTCATAATCGCATTAAGGTTTTCCACCACAAAGGCCTGTGCATTTTCGTCGTACACAACACAGGGATACTCTCCTCGCATCCCTGTGCGAATCTCTGTGGTGATGCCCATTGCGATTCCGCTGGCAGTAGGAACCTTTCGGCATTTTCCGCTGGAGGTCTCCTCCTCTTCCAAAAGTCCGGTCGATACCAGCCATGCCACGATTGCACGATATGTAACTTTCCTCATTCCCCTGCCATCCATAACTTCATTGATTCTGTGGCTGATCACGCTGGCCGGAATCGGCGTTTGTGAAATCTCATATTGCAGCTGCTCATTTTCTGTAATGTAAAATGGCAGCTTGTGCTTCACTGCCGTTTGGTTCATTTTTTCCAACTTTTCAATCTGCTTCCGCAAAATATCCGAAACGTAGAACAGGCACCTTGAAACCTTTACATGATTCACAACATCCTGTTCCGGAACAGCTGTGCCATCCAGAGGGTTCACTCCATTGGCAAGGCAGTCAATATAATATTTCGCACGCTGAAGTTTTTCCTGTTCTGTCATGGGAGTGACCCTCCTGTGTGATTTTTCTTCAGTATAACACCGGCTTCATTTTTCAACAACATTCGCTCTAAAATATACAAGTTTTCTGCGTTTTGTCACTTTATTTCCGCAAAATATAGTCTTTCTGCCCAATCCGTGATACAATATTATCAAGAGGATTTCGGGAGACAAATTCAGAAAATCACATTCATCCTGTTTATTGGATATAACATGTTGTAAAATTAGAATATCAACCCTTCACAAAAACAAGGAGCACACCATGCCAAACGATAAAATCACTGCCGTAGGTGCAAACATTGCCGAAAAAGCCGCCATGATCTGGAACGTAGCCGACATGCTGCGTGGGCCGTTCAAGCCGCACGAATACGGCCTCGTCATTCTGCCCATGACCGTGGTGAAGCGGTTCCACGACTGCCTGCTGCCCACCCATCAGGCGGTGCTGGACACCTACGAAAAAATCAAAAAGCTGCAGGTCATCGACGGCTTTTTACAGAAAGCGTCCGGCTATCAGTTCTACAACACCAGCCGCTTCACCTTCGAGACGCTGCTGGCCGACCCGGACAACATCGAGTCCAATTTCCGGGACTACCTGTCCGGCTTCTCGGCCAATGCACAGGACGTGCTGGCGAAGTTTGACTTCGACAACATCATCAAGAGGATGGTGGAGAGCAACACCCTCTACCTCGTCATCAAAGAGTTCGGCTCCGAGAAGGGCTACCTCGGCCCGGACAAAATCAGCGCAGTGGACTGCGGCTACATCTTCGAGGATCTGGTGCGGCGGTTCTCCGAGAGTTTTGGCGAGGAAGCCGGAGCGCACTTCACCAGCCGGGACATTATCTACCTGATGACCGACCTGCTGCTGTCCGAAGCCGACCTCGACACCAGCAGCATGACCGTCTACGATATGGCGATGGGTACCAGCCAGATGCTCAGCTGCATGGAGGAGCGCATCCACGAGCTGAACAGTGACATCGAAGTGACCTGCTTCGGGCAGGAGTTCAACCCGTCCACCTTCGCCATCGCCAAGGCCGACATGATGATCCGCGGCGGCGACCCCAACAACATGCGGTTCGGCGACACTCTGTCGGAAGACCAGTTCCCCGGATTCACCTTCCAGTACATCATCTCCAACCCACCCTTCGGCATCGACTGGAAACGGGAGCAGAAAGCCGTGGAAGCCGAGGCCGCTCGTGGCGAGATGGGCCGTTTCGCGCCCGGCTTGCCGAAAATCAGCGACGGCCAGCAGCTTTTTGTTCTGAACGGCCTCTCCAAACTGGCGAACGGCGGCAAAATGGCGATCATTCAGAACGGCTCTCCCCTGTTCAGCGGCGACGCCGGAAGCGGCCCCAGCAACATCCGGCAGTACATCCTTGAAAACGACTGGCTGGACTGCATCATCCAGCTTTCCACCGATATGTTCATGAACACCGGCATCTCCACCTATATCTGGGTGCTGAGCAAAGACAAACCCGACTACCGCGCAGGCAAGGTGCAGCTCATCGACGCCAGCCACTGCTTCGAGCCGCGCCGCAAGAGCATCGGCACCAAGCGCAACGACATCACCGACCACTGCCGGGAGCTTATCGTGACCGCTTACGGCGAGTTTGCCAACGGCAAGGTGTACGGCGACAAAAACGGCATCTACTGCGAAAGCAAAGTCTTCGAGAGTGTAGAATTCGGTTACAACAAAATCGTCGTCGAGCGTCCGCAGCGTGATGAAACTGGAAACATCATCCTCAAGCGTGGAAAACCTGTTCCGGACACCTCTCTGCGCGACACCGAAAATGTGCCGCTGACGCAGGACATCGACGACTATTTTGCCCGGGAAGTCCTTCCCTACGCGCCGGACGCATGGATTGACCGCAGCAAAACCAAGGTGGGCTATGAAATTCCCATGACACGCTATTTTTACGAGTATCAGGCCCCGGAATCAGTGGAAGATATCGTCGCTCGCATCACGGCACTGGAACAGGATATCTCCGCCGGACTGGCAGAGCTGTTTCATAAGGAGGATAAATAATGGAACGGAAAAGTATGATTAAAGTTCGTGGTGGGTTTAGTGAAACATCTGGTTTATCCCCTTATTCTATGCAGATTACCGAGTTTGATGACAGAACACGAACTCGCATAGGCAACCATCTATACAATATTCTTAGTATAGTTTTTTCTCACGCATCCACCATTGGAATTAACCGTTATGTCAATACTCCTTGCCAATCGCCTTCTCAGGCAATGAGCAATGATTTTTGCAAAGATGTTTTTTCCGATGTTTTAAGTGTTCCTGTCCATCTTCCATCCAACAAATTCTTTGACTGGGAGAAAAACTATAATAAATTTATCGAAATCATATCCAATGCCCCTTACAATGAAGTATTAGACTTTCTTTGGTACGTCTGTGACTGGATTTCTGCTCATACAACATCTAACACCTTTGTATTCGCAATTTACAAAGATTTTAATCAATTATTTGAAAAGGAATACGTTGGATATCGTTTCATAGCCGGCGAAATCGTTCCCATTACAGACATAAACGAATCCCAGGAAATTGAACAAGCATGTAAAACATCTTTCGAAGGTACTCGTGTACAACTCCAAAAAGCTCTTGGACTTTTATCCGACCGTGAACATCCTGACTACAAAAACTCTATTAAAGAAAGCATTAGTGCTGTAGAATCCATTTGTAAAATTATTGTTGACGATGATAGTGCCACACTTGGTTCTGCCTTAAAGCACTTAAAAGATCATGGTCTCGAAATTCATCCAAGTCTTAAAGAAGGCATTAACAAATTGTATGGATATACTTGTGACCAAGGCGGCGTTCGCCATAGTGAGGGAAAAACCGAAAGTACTGTCACATTTGAAGAAGCTAAATTCATGATGGTTACTTGCAGTGCAATTGTCAATTATTTGGTCGCAGAATACGGAAAGCATGGTGCAGGAAATGCGTAAAATGAAAGATAGTGGAATTGAATGGATAAAAAGTATTCCAGAAAACTGGACATGTAAACGTGGAAAGCAGTTATTCATCGAAACCAATGAACGCTCAACTACCGGAAAAGAAGAACTCCTTACAGTTTCACATATCACGGGCATTACGCCGCGACATCAAAAGAACGTCAACATGTTTATGTCAGAGTCTTTGATTGGTTATAAAATTTGTCATGTGGGTGATATTGCCGCTAATACTATGTGGATGTGGCAGGGGGCTATTGGTGTTTCTAATTATCATGGTGTAATTAGTCCATCTTATAACACATACCGTCAACGTACCAATACTTATGATTCTAAATATCTTGACTATCTTCTTCGCATACAGCCTTTGATTGATACTTACGCCACTTATTCCACAGGTATAACAATATCCAGACTGCGGTTATATCCCGAATCGTTTCTATCTATTTATTTTACCGTTCCGCCACTTGCTGAACAACAAAATATTTCTAATTATCTTAATATCCATTGCTCTGAGATTGATTTGATGCTTTCTAAAACTCGTTCCAGTATTGAGGAATACAAAAAGCTCAAGCAGGCTGTTATTACACAGGCTGTAACTAAAGGTGTGCGCGGTGAGCGGAAGATAAAAGATAGCGGTATTGAGTGGATTGGTAAAATTCCAAGAGAGTGGGGACAACCCAAAATAAAAATGGTTGCATCTTTCTTCAACGGGGACAGAACCTCTCGCTATCCGCAACCAGCCGACTTTGTTGATGATGGTGTCGCTTTTCTTACCTCACGAAATATAGATGGCGATGAAGTCAATCTTTCAGAAGCCAAGTATATAACTGAAAACAAATATAACAGTTTGTCTGGTGCAAAAATTCAAATCAACGATATCATATTCTGTTTACGTGGTAGTGTTGGCAAATGTGCAATCAATCAAATTTTATCTTGCGGAACAGTTGCTTCTTCTTTAGCTACGATTCGTCCAAATGGTGTTTGCCCGAAATATCTTCTCTATTTTCTATTGTCTAATATCGCTTCTACACAAACCGCTATCTTTATGAATGGCACTTGCGCCGCTAATCTTTCTGCTGAAAATGTTGCTAATTATTATATAACGCTTCCTAGCTCTACGGAACAAAAAGAAATTGCCGACTACCTTGACGCCAAGTGTACCGAGATTGATAAGCTTATTGCAAAGAAAGAACAACTTGTGAAAGAACTGGAAAGCTATAAGAAAAGTTTGATTTATGAGGTTATAACGGGGAAACGGGAGGTGTAAAATGGACACAAATAAGTTTCGTGATATTTTAGGCGATATTATGTGTGATAATTTCTGTGAATATGTTAATGACCTTTATCAAAAGGGATTTTCAGATTCTGCTATTCAGGAAATTATTAGCACAGAAAAAATATCTTCCCTCAGTGGAGAACTTCTTGACCGTGCTTCCTCTGACAATGTAACTTTTTACAAGGCACATCTTCAAGAAATTATCGAAGACGATGATATTGAAAAAAATCGCTTTCTTCAGCATCACTATTCAATTTGGGGCGAATGTTTTAAAGCCTCTCGCATTATGTATATAATCGCTGTCGAGGGTGCAGAAGACTACTGTCATTATGTAACAGATAACATTCCTATTGATATCTACAAACAAAAACAATTTACATTTTTGGCACTTCAACACATTCATGGCCGTGTTTGCCAACAGTTCGCTGAGGTTCTTTGTCTTATGGAAAATGGCTTTGCTGATGGTGCCTATGCCCGCTGGCGTTCAATGTATGAACTGTGCTGTGCCGCTATCTTCATTTCTGAACAAGGTGAGCAAATCGCAAAGCAATATATTGAATTTTCAAAAACAGACAATCAGAATTTCAAATGGACAAACGGGGCAAAATTAGACGGTCTCAAAAGAATCAAAAGTTTTTCCGACCTTCAATCTCAATGTCATATAGCAGAAATATGGAAGCCTCAATATAAACTCGCTTGTTCTATTATCCATCCTACTCCCCAAGGAACCATGGGACGTTTATCTAATGCAGATAATTTCAACTGCGTTCCTGTCGGTCAATCGAATTTCGGAATATCCACTCCTGCAGAACATTCCGCTATATCATTAGCATGGACAACCAATATTTTTCTTACAGTATTTCCATACATGGATGGCTTATCAACCTGTAAAACTCTAAACAAATGGATTGATGTTATTCGTGAGTTATACTTTTCTGCTAAAGACAAATTCAAAAACAAATCTCAGGAGGTCTAACCATGCCTATCATTACCACCGAAAAGCAATTTGAATCGGACATTGCGGCGTCGCTGCTCTCCCCTGCCGGTGGTTATACGCGGAACAACGACTGTTATGACCCAAAGCTGGGGCTGTTTGTGGAGACGCTCATCCGGTTTGTGCAGGCCACCCAGCCGAACGAGTGGGCATTTTTTGAAAAGCAGAATCCGGTCAATCCGGTGCGGAAGTTCTGCACGGCCTTCAACAATGCCTGCGATGCGGACGGGCTGCTTTCGGTGCTGCGGCATGGTTTCAAGCATCGGGGCAGGCGGTTCCGGGTGTGCTACTTTCAGCCGGAATCCGCGCTGAACCAGAAGGACACCCAGCGGTACATGCAGAACGAGATCACCTGCAACCGGCAGTGGTTTTATTCCGATACCACGCACAATTCGGTGGATATGGTGCTGGCGGTCAACGGCATCCCGGTGTTTGCGTTCGAGCTGAAAAATCAGTACACCGGCCAGACTGTGGAGAACGCCAAGCGGCAGTGGATGTGTGATCGCGACCCACGGGAAATCTGTTTTCAGTTCAACAAGCGCGTTCTGGGGTATTTCTGTGTCGATCACACCGAAGTCTGGATGACGACCCGGCTGGCCGGCAAAGACACCCGGTTTCTGCCGTTTAACCAAGGCTCCAACGGTGCCGGGCAGGACGGCGGCGCAGGCAATCCGCCCAACCCGGACGGTTATCCCACCGCCTACCTCTGGGAAAACGTCTTTCAGAAAGACAGCATGATGGACATCCTGCAAAAATTCATGAGCCTGAAAGACGGCAAAACGCTGATTTTTCCACGGTATCATCAGCTGGATGTCGTGCGCAAGCTGGCCGCAGACGTGCGGCAGAACGGCACCGGCCGCAACTACCTCATTCAGCACAGCGCAGGCTCGGGAAAATCCAATTCCATCGCATGGACGGCTTACCGGCTGGCTTCCCTGTTCAACGATGAAAACAAGTCCGTATTTGCCAGCGTCATCGTCGTCACCGACCGCACGGTTCTGGATGCGCAGTTACAGGAGACGATTTCCGGTTTCGACCACACGCTGGGCGCGGTGGAAGCCATCGACAAGGACAAAAACTCGCAGGATCTGCGGAACGCCATCAACAGTGGCGCGCGCATCATTATTACCACCTTGCAAAAATTCCCGGTCATTTATACCGAAGTAGACAAAGCCGCCGGGCGGAACTATGCCATCATCGTGGACGAGGCGCACTCTTCCCAGACCGGAAGTTCCGCGCTCAAGCTGAAAACCGCCCTTGCCGACACCGAGGACGCTTTGCGAGAATACGCCGAACTGGAAGGCAAGGCGGAAGAAGAAATCGACCCACAAGACAAGCTGACGAAAGAGTTGATCTCTCACGGGCGGCATAAGAACCTGTCTTTCTTTGCGTTTACTGCCACGCCCAAACTCACCACATTGGAACTGTTCGGCATTGGATACCCGGATGGCAAATATCACCCGTTCCATATTTATAGTATGCGGCAGGCCATTGAGGAAGGGTTTATCCTCGATGTGCTGCAAAATTACATGACCTACTCCACCTGCTTCAAAATCGCCAAGACGACCACAGATAATCCCGACTTGCCTGCCAGCCGTGCGGCAAAGCTCATCCGCAAATATGAGGAATTGCACCCCTATAACATCAGCCAGAAGGCAAAAATCATCGTGGAAACCTTCCGCGAGACCACCTGCCACAAAATCGGTGGACGCGGCAAGATGATGGTCGTCACCTCTTCCCGGCTGGCGGCAGTGCGGTACTTTCACGAAATCAAGCGATACATCGCCGAGCAGGGATACGATGATGTGAACATCCTTGCGGCGTTTTCGGGTTCCGTTCCGGATGGCGACATCGAGTACACGGAGTCTTCCCTGAATGTCCGCGCAGACGGCAGCCACATTGCGGAAAGCCAGACCAAACAGGAGTTTCACGATAATTTCAATGTACTGATCGTCGCCGAAAAATACCAGACCGGTTTTGACGAGCCGCTGCTTCACACCATGATCGTGGACAAGAAGCTGAAAGGCGTCAAGGCCGTGCAAACACTCTCCCGGTTGAACCGCACCTGCCCCGGCAAAACGGATACCTTTGTGCTGGATTTTGTGAACAAGGCCGAGGATATTCAGAAAGCGTTCCAGCCGTTTTATCAGGAGACCTATTTGGAGCAGGAGGTCAACGCCGACCTGCTTTATAAAGTTCAGAAGGACCTGCGAGGCTTTGCAGTTTATTCCGATGCGGACATTGAAGCCTTTGCAAAGGAGTATTTCCGCCGCAATCCCGGCAAGGACGCCATAGGCCGCATGAGCAGCGTTCTGAAGCCCGTCGCTGACCGCTACAACCAGAAAACGCAGGCAGAGCGGTATCAGTTCCGCCGCCTGCTGCGCAGTTTAGTGAAATGGTATGGGTACATCTCGCAGGTCGTGCGAATGTTTGACGAAGAGCTGCACAAAGAGGATGTGTTCTGCTCTTATCTGCTCAAGTTACTGCCGCCGGACGAGGCCTCTCCTCTGGATTTGGACGGCAAATTGCAGCTGGAATATTACAAGCTGCAAAAGACCTTCGTCGGCACCATCGAACTGGAAAAGGCCAAGGGCAGCTATGAGCCTGTCACTCAAAAAGCTGCCCTCGGCCACGACCCAAAAGAACCACTGGACGAGATTATTTTGAAAATCAACGAGAAATACAAGGGCCAGTTCACCAATGCCGACCGAGTATTGCTCACTGCTCTGCACGACCGTCTGCGTGCTGACCCAAAACTTGCAAAGTTGGCCCAGAACTCCGACCCACAGATCTTCACCGAGAGCATCTTTCCAAAAGCCTTTGACACCGCCGCACAGGACAGCTACATTGAAGCGCAGGATACTTTCTCTGCCCTGTTTGAGGATAATAGCAAATATAAGGCTATTATGTCAGCCTTGGCTGAGTGGTTGTATCGGGAGTTTAGGAAGAAGTGAAACAAAATTTCCTTCTTTTTATCTGCGCAAAAGGAATTGCTATCGAAAGCACCCTTTTCTATTTTAATCTTTGTCATTTTTCACTCAAAGCTCCATATATACATCACTTAAGTTCATTGTTACCCCCCCCCTGAAAAGTATATTATTATAATGTGTTAGTTTATCCTATCACAGCGCAGCCAGTTTCTCTGGAATGGCTATGCTGTACAAATTTTTCCCGGGGTCGTGTATTTACGAAGAACAATACTAAAATGACAAAGCGTTTGACTGCGGCAATTCTTTGTTCTTGCGGTTCATTCGCTGGGCGTAGAACATCATGAACGCACCACAGGCAACAAAGGCAGTCAGAATCGAGATGATGGCTGCCGCCCGTGCCGGATACTGACGGATATAACGGACAAGTGCGCCCGAACTGTCGTGGGTGTTGCCGTCATCCAGCATCTTGTCCGCTTCGCTGCGGCTCTCGGCAAAGGTATAGTGGAGCGGCACGCCTGTTTCCGTAGAGAAGTCATTCAGGATGGAGATGATCATACCCTCCGGGCTACCATCTCGCTGATACACATAGGGCGCGTCGTAGCCGTCCATCACCGGCATCTGCACATCCATCAGGATGGCGTCATACTCGCCGGGCCGAACCGTCTTGAACTTCTCGACGATCTCCTTACCGTCGTGGCATACTCCTCTTCGTTTGTATACTTAAAGAACGCTCGCAGTATCTTGATAATACCGTTCACATAGGTCGCCTTATGCCCCATTCTCAGGTGATAGGCCACATGCTGCTTCAGGTGACTGACGCGAATTTGTTCTATCGCATCAATCGACCATTTCTTATCAAGCCAGCTTGCATATAAATTCAATGTGTTCTTGTACCCTCTGAGCGTCCTCTGCGTCTGGTTTTCAATCCTTTTCGCATACAAAAACTCCTCAATTGTGACGTACAATTTCATTTTCTGCTCCTCCAAAACAGGTCAGTATGTCACAATTCAAAAGTTCCCGTATGTCACTGTGAAGCCGATTTTCTACTTATTCCAGCCAAACAAAAAAGCCGCCCTCTGTGCATCACAACACAAAAAGCGGCTTCTATACATCTTATTTCGGAATCAAATCAGGCCAAGACCGATTATTCCGGCAGGTCCTCTTCGTTCTCGAGACTATGCCACACGTTCTGGACATCGTCGTTATCCTCGAGGGCATCCAGCAGCTTGCCCATCAGCTTGAGCTGGTCGGGGTCGGTCAGGCGAGTGGTGGTCATAGGAACCATTGCGAGGTCATCGCTCAGGATCTCATAGCCCTTCTCTTCCATTGCCTTGACGACTGCGGAGTAGTTCTCGGGATCGGTGGTGATCTCAGCAGCCTCTTCGCCTGCATCGAAGTCCTCAGCACCTGCATCCAGAGCGTCCATCATGGCCTCGTCTGCATCCTTGTCCTCGAGGGAGATGTCGATGACGCCCTTCTGGCTGAACAGGAAGCCCACGCAGCCCATTGCGCCCAGGTTGCCGCCGTTCTTATCGAAGTAGTGGCGCAGGTCAGCAGCGGTACGGTTGCGGTTGTCGGTCAGGGTCTCGACCATGACAGCAACACCGCCAGGGCCGTAGCCTTCGTAGGTGATTGCTTCGTACTCGGTCTTATCACCGCCCTCAGCCTTCTTGATGATACGCTGGATGTTGTCGTTCGGCACGCTCATGCGCTTTGCCTTGGAGATCAGGTCAGCCAGCTTGCTGTTAGAAGCCGGGTTCGGGCCGCCGGTACGGACGGCAACGCTGATCTCACGGCCAATCTTGGTAAAGACTTTTGCTTTTGCGCCGTCGGTCTTTTCCTTCTTGCGCTTGATGTTGTTCCATTTGCTATGTCCAGACATGGGAATGAGCCTCCTAAATTTTATCGAAATCTCCGCCTGCAGGCAGACGGGCTGTGGTCGCCTGCTTGTGGCAGCACACAAAATCTAACTCTATTATTTTATCACAACCGCTCTGCTCGTTCAAGCCTTATCCGGCCTGTTTTCGCCCGGATACGGCCAAAAATTCGGTTTTATGCCGATTTTACAGCAGACGCAGAGCCTTCGGGTAATGGTTTTTGACCCGGCCGGTCGATACTTTGCCGCCGCCCAGCGGCCAGCCGTCCACGGTCACACAGCACCAGCCGTCCTCTGCGGTAGTTGCGGCGATTTCCCGGCCAGAGAGATATTCGACCGTTCTCGGGTCGGCAAGGGTCAGTTTCTCGCGGTTTTTGCACATTGCGCCGAACGCCGTAAAGAGATGGTGTTCCGGCACGAAGCGGCCCTTCTGCACACTGCCGACAAAGACACCGGCACGCAGGACATGAAGCGACGTCTGCGGAAATGCCACCGGCAGCAGGACACCGCCGCCATGGACGACAGCAGGGTGGTCAGCCAGCATCGGAAAATACTCCTCCGCAAAAGCTTTCCATGCCGCAAGGCTCTGCGCAGGCGTTGCTTCGGACGCCGAGACATCCCGGCTCCGACTGTTCCGACCCTGCGCTGCATCCCGGCAGGCACGGCTGTTTTCCCGTCGTGCGGCACGGGGGTCTTCCCTGCCCTTAGACGGTTTCTTTCCGGCCTTTTTGCTCGTCTCGGCAGCGGCAACAAGCCAGAGCTTTTCCTCCGGCGTATACTCGCCCAGCGGCGGCAGAACACGGGGTTCCCCGGCCTTTACCAACCGTGCCATGAAGTGACCTTCACCACCCTGACAGGGCCAGATGCGGCGCACTTTGGAGACATCCAGCGGCAGGCCGCCGGTGCGGTTCGCTTCGCCCTCACTGCCAAAGGTATAGTCCACATTTCCCAGCGCGTCAGCAAGCTCGAACTCCGGATGCCGCGCGAGGAAAGCGGCGACCTGCGCCTCGTCCTCTTCGGGAGCGAAGGTGCAGGTGGAATAGGCCAGCTGACCGCCCGGTGCCAGCACAGCGGCGGCACAGTCCAAAATCTGCGCACCCAGCTCGGCGCACTGTTTGACGAGAGCTTCGCAGTGCTGTGCCAAAGCCGCCGGCTCCTTGCGGAACATGCCCTCGCCGGAGCAGGGCGCATCCACCAGCACCCGGTCAAAGAACTCAGGCAGAGTCTCGGCGATCCGGGCAGGCGTCTCGTTGAGGACGACGGCGTTCGGCACGCCCATCCGCTCCAGATTGCTCTTCAAAATCTCGGCACGGGCGGCGACATACTCGTTGCTGACGAGCAGGCCGTATCCACCCAGTGCGGCGGCGAGCTGACTGCTCTTGCCGCCGGGAGCGGCGCACATATCCAGCACACGCATCCCGGGCTGGACGCCCAGCAGAGGAGCCGCAGAGGATGCCGACGGCTCCTGCGAGTAGATCACGCCTGCATGATGGTACGGATGCTTTCCGGGCTTGAAATCCGGCTGCTCAACCACGAACGCCGCCTTGCAGAAGGGCGACGGTTTGAGCGGAAAGTCCGCTTTTGCGGCGAACTGTTCCGGCGTCGCGCGGAGAGCCGAGACGGTCACGCCGCGCGCTGCCGTCTCCTGCGGCGCAGCATAGAGGGCATCGTACCGGTCGCCGAGAAGGTCGCGCTCCCGATGTTCAAAATATTCCGTAGGCATTGAGTCATCCTCCCCTGTGAATCATGGATGTATAAAGCCGCCTCGGACGGCCAAACTAAGGCTGTGAGGAAAATCCTCACACAGAACCGAAAGGAGTCTTACAACTATGGAAAACCGCAGCGAGAATCGCAGCAACAACTGCAAGAACCAGACCAGCAATCGTTCCAGCAACACGACCCAGAACAACGCCACCAACGAGCATAAGCACCCCAATCAGTACACCAAGGGTGCGGACGACGAGGGCGGCAAGAACTCCACCCACAACTCGGCTAAGAACAGCCGCTAAGGTTCGGTCTCTCTCCATCTGAACCGCTTTTGCGGCGCAGAAAAGCCCGTTGCTTTCCCTGCACTGTTTTCCAGTGCGGAAAGCAGCGGGCTTTCGGCGTGTTTGGGTTATTTTTCGTTGGGGTCAAAGGACTGCCAGAGCGTCTCGAACAACTCCTGCACCCGGCTCAGCTGACCGTTCAGATACAGCCATCCCAGCAGGCACTCGAAGCCGGTCGAAGCGCGGTATTCCTCCGGCGAAGCATGTTTTGCCACGCTGGCCTTGCTGGCGTTCCGACCGCGCTTGAAGACAACCAGCTCATCCTCGGTAAAGAGCGGCTCGAGGAGCTGCTCTTCCTTGAACTGTGCCTTTGCCGAAACGTATTTGACCTTTTCGGAGTTGAGCTTTCCGGCCGACAGGCGGTGATGTTCCACCAGACGCTGACGCACCAGCAGTTCCAGCACGCTGTCGCCCACAAAGGCAAGTGCCAGCGGACTCAGCTCCCGAGGGTCGATCTTTTCAGGTTCTACCATAGTAACCTCTTAGAAAATATAATCGAACTGATACTCGCCGATGAGGATGGTATCGTTCTCCTGAACGCCCTTGTCCACCAGAGCGTCGAGGATGCCGCTCTCGCCCAGCTGACGCTGGAAGTACTGCAGGCTCTCGTAGTCGTCGACATTGCTGCCCTCGAGGATGCGCTCGAGCCACGGAGCCTCGACCGACCAGACATGTGCTTCCATCCGGCGGATGCTGAAGTCGCGGCTGCCTGCCTTGACCTCGGGCTTCTTGTACTCAGCCGCGAAGACCGGCACCGGCGGAATGTCCTTCAGGCGGTTATAGACCAGACCCGGCAGCTCCTTGACGCCCTGCATGGTGGCGGCAGAGATGGGAACAAAGATCAGGCCTTTGTCCTCGACATACTTGCGGAAGTTCTCGATCTGCTCCTCAGTCGCGAGATCGCACTTGTTGCCGACGACGATCTGCGGACGCTCGGCCAGAGCCGGGCTGAACTTTGCCAGCTCCTCGTTGATCTGCTCAAAATCGGCGATGGGATCGCGGCACTCACTGCCCGAGACATCCACCACATGCAGCAGCAGGCGGCAGCGTTCGACGTGGCGCAGGAAGTCATGGCCGAGGCCGATGCCCTCGCTCGCGCCCTCGATCAGGCCGGGAATATCGGCGCAGACAAAGCTTGCGCCCTCGCCCACCGAGACGACGCCCAGCGTCGGAACCAGCGTGGTGAAGTGATAGTTCGCGATCTTCGGCTTTGCCGCGCTGATGGTCGAGATGAGGGTCGATTTGCCGACATTCGGGAAACCGATCAGGCCGACATCGGCGATCAGTTTCAGCTCCAGCGTGACCTGAATGTCCTCACCGGGCATACCGGGCTTTGCGAACTTCGGGATCTGACGGGTCGGGGTCTTGAAATGCGCATTGCCGTAACCACCGCGGCCACCCTTCGCAACGGTGACCGGCTCGTGGTTGGACAGGTCGGCAATGACAAGGCCGCTCTCGGCGTCCTTGATGACCGTACCCAGAGGTACCTTGATGACGAGATCTTCGGCGTTCTTGCCGTGGCAGAGGCAGGCTCCGCCCTTTCCGCCCTCGGGTGCAACGTACTTGCGCTTATAGCGGAAGTCCATCAGGGTGGTCAGGTGGTCGTCGACGACAAAGATGATGTCGCCGCCGCGGCCGCCGTCACCGCCGTCTGGACCGCCTGCGGCCACGAATTTTTCACGGTGAAAGCTCACCGCGCCATCGCCGCCCTTGCCGGCATGGAGCCAGATGGTTGCGATATCAATAAAGTTAGTTTGTGCTGCCATACAGCCCCTCCTGTTTTTCATCAAAAAGAGCCGGGCCACAAAGGTCCGGCTCTATGGGTTGCAGATTTTAGAAAGAAGTTACTGCTTGACGCTGCACTTCTTGCCGCTCTTGCCCACGCGCTCGAAACGAACGGTGCCGTCGACCAGAGCAAACAGGGTATCATCGCTGCCCTTGCCAACGTTCTCACCCGGCTGAATGTGGGTGCCACGCTGACGAACAAGGATGTTGCCGGCCAGAACGAACTGACCATCTGCACGCTTTGCGCCCAGACGCTGAGCCGCAGAATCACGGCCGTTCTTGGTGCTGCCTACGCCCTTTTTATGTGCCATTGTAATTTTCCTCCTTAGCCGTTGATCGCAGTGATCTCAACCTTGGTATAGGGCTGACGATGGCCCATGCGGCGAGCACTGTGCTTCTTTGCGCGATAGGTGATGATGTTCAGCTTCTTGCCCTTGCCATTCTTGATGACCTTGGCAGAGACGGAAGCGCCCTCAACAACGGGAGCGCCAACCTTGACCGAACCCTCCTCGCCGACAGCGAGAACCTGATCAAACTTCACTTCGGAGTCAGCTTCAACGTCCAGCTTTTCGATGTAGACGATGTCGCCCTGCTCCACGCGGTACTGCTTACCGCCGGTAACAATGATTGCGTACATTTTGTTCATTCCTTTTCGTTGTACTCGCTGGTCGTAAAGGCAAGCCCTCACCGGGCTGTTTCCGGAGCCCACACCATGCGGCTAGAATAGTATAGCAAAAAGTCGGGCTGATTTCAAGAGGAATTTCCCGTTTTTCGCAAGTTTTTTCAGAAGATTTTTATTTCTTCCCACCCAGCGCGGCCTTGATGCCGTCATTGAGGGCGGCAGTCTTCTCAAGGAACATCTTCCGGGGCATGGAAGCCAGCAGTTCGGTGTCCGTTCCCTCCGGGAGGACTTCTTCTGCCGTCTTGCCTGCTTTCTTCAACAGCGTGCGGTTTTCCGCCGTCAGCGCGAGCGGAGTCATAAGCGGCTTGCTGCCGTATTTTCGGGTCAGGTAGATCTCCACCGCCACACCCAGCACAACGGCCAGCCCTGCGATCAGCTGTGACACACGCAGACCGATGGACGGCACCAGCATCAGGCTGTCGGTGCGCAGACCCTCGATCCAGAAGCGGCCTGTGCCGTACCAGATGAGGTACCGCAGGGTGATATCGCCGTTGAATTTCCGCTTTTTGATGTACCGGTAGAGCAGGAAGAAGCCGACCAGACACCAGATGCTCTCATACAGGAAGGTCGGATGTACCGGCAGATTCGGGTCGATGGTAACGCCCTTCTGCACGGTGACGGTGCTGCCCATCAGGTAATATTTGGTTGCTTCGCTGTACATGCCCCACGGCAGGGTGGTGTTGCAGCCAAATGCCTCCTGATTGAAGAAGTTGCCCCAGCGTCCAAGGCCCTGTCCGACAAGGAAGCCCATTGCAGTCAGGTCGAACATCGGCAGCACCGGCACGCCGCGCCATTTGCAGGCCAGACCGCCAAGCAAAAAGCCGCCGATGATGCCGCCGTAAATCGCCAGACCGCCATCCCGGATGGCGAGCATCTCCCAGATGCTCTCATACTCAAAGGGTGCCATTGCCACATAATAGGCGCGCGCGCTGGCGATGCCCAAGATAACGCCAATCAAAATGACATCGACCATCGAGTCCGGGTCGACGCCGAACTCCTGACAGCGGCGGAACGCAAATACCAGCGCGAGACAAAGGCCGACCGCGATGCAGACGCCGTACCAGTAAATGTTGATGCCGCCGATGGAAAACGCAACGCGGTTGATTTCAAACTGAAGCCCCAGACCCGGGAACTGTACCAGATTCGTCATTCTTCTTCCTCCTCTTCTTCGTCGGATGCGGTACCGTCGGGCTGGATGTACATCACAGCCATCCGCTCTTCGCTCAGGATGTTCTGAAGAGCCTTATCCGCATCCTCGGCGGTCAGACCAGCCAGCATCGTAATTTGCTGTGCCACCGTCTGACCCGAGAGGGCAAAATCTGCCATCTGGCTGGCCGAATCCTCGACGTTTTCAAGGTTCTCAATGAGCTGACCGTACTTTTCGTTCTTGCAGAGGGTGAAGATCTCCCGGTCCACGCCCTCGGCACGAATACGGGCAATTTCATCCAGAAGCAGCCGCTTCACGGTATCGGGCTGGTCGCTCTCGCCGGTGAAGAGGATGCAGCAGCATCCATCCACCCGGAGGACTTCGCCACCAAAACCCGGATTCGTCAAGCCCTCATCGTAGAATTTGCGGTAGAGCGGCGACATTCCGCCGCAGATGCAGCAGAGAATGAGGTCATACAGCATCTCGCTCCGCAGGTCGCCGAAGGGCAGCGGCTCTTCCTTGAAGCCCAAGCCAAAGCAGGGTTTTGCGACCGGCATCGTGATGGTCTTTTCCCGGGAAACGAGAGTCATGGGCTCTTCCGCCCAGAGACGCTGTACCCGTTCCGCCGGGTGAGCTTCCATCAGGCCGTGACGCTCGCAGGCGGCTAAGATCTGCTCCATGCTGGTGTTGCCTGCGGCGGCCAGCACCATATTGTTGGGCGCGTAGAACGCCTTGCAGCAGTCATAGAGCATCTCCGGCGTAATTTCCGCGATGCTCTCGCAGGTGCCGGCGATGTCGCTCCGGATGGGGTGGCTGTGGTACAGGCACTCGCACAGGCCGGTGATGAGCCGCCAGTCCGCGCTGTCATCGTACATCTTGATCTCCTGTCCGATGATGCCCTGTTCCTTGTCGATAGTCTGCTGGGTAAAGTACGGGTGGCCGACCATTCCGAGCAGAACGTCCAGACTTTCATCCAGCTGTTCGGTCGCCGTAAAGAGATAGCAGGTGCGGTCAAATGCCGTGAAAGCGTTTGCGTTCGCGCCGGTCTTGGCAAATTTCGCAAAGGCGTCGCCGTCCTCATCCTCAAACATCTTGTGTTCAAGGAAGTGCGCCACGCCTGCCGGGAGGTGGACTTCTTTCTCGCCCAGCCGGAAATCCCGGTCGATGGAGCCGAACCGTGTCGCATAGATGACATGGGTCCCGGAGTAGCCGGGCATCGGGCGGATAATGACAGTCAGGCCCGAGGGCAGAACGCGCCACTCATCGGCGGCAGTCTGTTCGAGCATTGTTTTCTTCTCAGGCATCGGCGTTCGCCTCCTCTCGGGTCAGCAGATAGCTCACAGACAGGGTGAGCTGGCGCAGAATGGCACGGACATCGTCCTTTGTCACCTGACGCAGGGCTTCCCGGGCGTCGTCGGGTGTCTGGATGGTGCCGCCGCGCACGACTTCCATGTAATACCACGTCTCAATGCCGCCCAGCGTATCTTCCAGACCGGTCATTCCGCTCAGCAGCGACCGGCGGCAGTCTTCCAGCTCCTCGTCCGTGATAGGGCCGGTGCGCAGGTCATCCAGCTCTTTCAGGATGGCTTTTTCCGCACGGGCGGCATCCGCATGTTCCACACCGCTGTTGACGGCCATGCTTCCGGTAAAGCTCTGGAACGCCGACGAGCAGTAGTAACACAGGTGGTCACGCTCCCGGACGTTCAGGAACAGGCGGCTGGTGACACTGCCGCCATACAGCGACATTGCCAGACGGACAGCGGCCAGCTGTTCCGGGCGCATCGGCTCACCGAGGGTGAACAGCATACAGAGCTTGGCCTGCACGGTATCGAAGTACTCGGTCTTCTTCACCGGCTCCTGATAGGGCATCGCCATATTTGCTACCAGCGGCAGAGGTGCGCGGTCGATATTGTTCAGTTCCGCCAGAAGAGCGTTTTTCACCGTGATGGTCTGCTCTTCATCACAGCCCAGCACGATGAGTTCGATATTTGCCGTCCGGAGCATCTCCTGATAGGCAGTCGTCACGTCTTCCGGTGTGAGGTCGTCGACCTCTTCCAGATAGCCCTCCTGCCGGACACCTGCCGGGCTGTCACCAAAGAACTCCCGGTTGGCCTGACGCTGGCAGTAGAGCCGTTTTTCGTTGATCTCATCTTCCAGAGCCTTTTTCAGCATCTGCTTTTCGATGCCGACCGACTCCGGGTCGAACACGCCGCCCACAAAATAGGGGTGGAACGCCGTTCCCAATGCAAGAGCGGTATACTCGCCGGTCAGGTGTTCCCCTTCCAGCGCGAAGGCGTCCTTGATGCCGGTCACGCTGACACAGAGGTTGTGGTTGCAGCCCAGAGGTCGGGCGTCCACAGTCAGGTCGGCACCATACAGGCGCGCCAGCTTTTTCGTCATCTGGGTCATATCGGGGCAGTCGGCATAGCCGCGCTCCATCAGCAGCGGAAGCAGTGCATGCGCCGTTGCCGTCTCCCGTCTTGCCGGGAACGCAAAGTGGATGCTGATTCGGCAGCGGTTGAATTTCTGCGCCGGGTCGTAAGAAAGATGGACGCCGGGCGCGATCTCAGTTCGTTTCAATGATGTTATTCCTCTTTATGTCTTAGTTTTTCGCCAGCTCTACCGCCAGAAACTCTTCCAGCGACAGGCCACTTGCGCAGATGGCACGGGCGTTCTCGGCACCAACATACCGCCAGTGCCACGGCTCATAGACCATGCCGGTCACGGCCTGCTTGTCCTCCGGCCAGCGGAGGATGAATCCGTACTCCGCCGCATAGGCCGACAGCCATTCATAAGCCCGGCTCTGGGCGAAGCTGGTATCTTTTTCGGTCGAGTCCGCCGCGAGGATATCCGCACCGTAGCCGGTCGCCTGTTCGCTGGCATCTGCCTGCGGCTGGATGGTCGCGGCCTTTTCGGTGGCTTCTTCCTCACTACAGCCCTTATTCAGATAGAACTGTTTCTGCGCGTCAAAAGCCGCTTCCCGGTCGGCCTCGTCCTGCCAGCCGGTCACAAGGGTCAGCTCGATGCCGTCCTTCGCTGCAGCGGCAGCCATTTTGCGGTAAGCTTCGGCGGCTTCCTGTTCCAGCTGTGCACCGGTCGCATCGTCGGCAACGGCCAGCTCCGGGGAGGGTTCCTTTTCCAGCGGAAGGTTCGCATTCACCAGAACCAGACGTTCATCCGCCGGGTCGAAGGCATAGCTCACCCCGTCGTACTGCTCGGCCTCAAAGGTCTTCGGGCTTGCCACCAGCGCGTGCGCTTTCGGCAGCAGCCAGAGGATGCCGTTCGTCATGACCGCCATCACTGCGGCGCAGGCTGAAAGAAAGACCACCCAGTTCCGCACCAGTCGGATCCGACGGCGGATCTTCCACTTTCGGCGCGTCATCCGCCGTTTCTGTTCCGGACGCTTCTGTTCCATGCTTCGCTCCCCTTTTTGTTCTGATTCGCGGAATCGTTGTTCCGCAGATGGACACACTATTTATTATACACCCCTTTCGTTTGGGTGTAAACGCCGGAGGCTGTAAAAAAATTATGACGCAAAAACGCCCCGTCGGGCAAAAGCAGCCAGACAGGGCGTTGAAGCGTTTCTTTTTGAGGAAAACTTATTCAAACAGCATATCGTGGATGGCACTGACAGCACGGTCAGCCTCTTCACGGTCGATGATGCAGGAAATTTTGATCTCACTGGTGGAGATCATCTTGATGTTGATGTTGTTGTTGGACAGTGCCTCGAACATCTTGGAAGCAACGCCGCTGTGGCTCTGCATACCGGCACCGACGATGGAGACCTTTGCGCAGCTCTCGTCGCAGGTGACATCCTTGAACTTTGCGCTCTCCTTCAGGACGCGCATTGCGGTCTCAGCCTCACCCTCAGAGCAGGTGAAGATGACGTCCTTTTTGCCCTCGCGGCCGGTGGACTGCAGGATGATATCAACGTTGATGTTCTTCTGTGCCAGCAGGCCGAAAATCTTGAAGCTCATGCCCGGCTCATCGGGAACGTTCAGAATCGAAATAACCGCGACGTCGGTATCCTTTGCGACGCCCTTGATCAGCATACCTTCCATGTCGTTTGTAACCTCCTTGACGATCGTACCGGGAACGGGATTCAGGCTGGAAAGCACTTCCAGCTCCACGTTATACTTCTTTGCCAGCTCAACGCTGCGGTTGTTCAGCACCTGTGCGCCCAGAGATGCCAGTTCCAGCATCTCGTCGAAGGTGATCTCCTTCAGCTTACGGGTGTTGCGGACCTTGCGCGGATCTGCGGTGTAGACACCTTCGACATCCGTGAAGATCTGGCAGCGGTCTGCGTGGAGAGCGGCCGCGATGGCGACTGCGCTCGTATCACTGCCGCCGCGGCCCAGCGTGGTGATATCGTCCAGTTTGTTCAGACCCTGGAAGCCTGCAACGACGACGACGCGGTTGCGCTCCAGCTCGGACGAGATGCGCTCGGTCTCCAGCTTGGTGATGCGCGCCTTGGTGTAGGCACGGTCGGTGCGGAAGCCTGCCTGCCAGCCGGTCAGGCTGATGGCATGGCAGCCGATCTCATTCAGTGCCATTGCCAGCAGCGAGATGCTGATCTGCTCGCCGGTAGCCAGCAGCATATCCATCTCACGAGCCGACGGGTTGTGGGTGATCTCGCCTGCTTTTGTGATCAGGTCATCGGTGGTATCGCCCTGAGCGGACACGACCACGACAACATCATTTCCTGCGTTGTGGGTATTCGCCACAATGCGCGCCACGTTGAAGATACGGTCACGGTCCTTCACCGAAGAACCGCCGAACTTCTGTACGATCAACGCCATATCTTGTCACTCTCCTCTTTTTCTCCCTCACACATACGGAGGGTTACGCCTTTTGTATCATTCCACTGTCGCGCCGGTATTATCGGCATCCAGACGCAGCAATGTAAATGCTTCACATCCATCGAGGCCTTCCAGGGTCTCGAGTCCTTTTTCCAGCCCTGCATAGAAGCTGTCGGCATCGGCACGCTCTGCCACGGCCATGACCGTACTGCCTGCGCCGGAAACATACACGGCCTTTGCACCGCAATCCTTCGCCAGCTCGAACACTTCCTTCGAGCCGGGCATCAGCGGCATCCGGTAGGGCTGATGGAGCCGGTCCTCGGTCGCGATGGCGAGCAGGTCATGCCGGCCCTCGCAGAACGCCGCCGGAACCAGAGCCGCGCGAGACAGGTTATACACCGCGTCCTTGTGCGCGACTTCCTTCGGCAGAGCGGCACGCGCCGCCTCGGTCAGCAGCTTGTAATCCGGCACGATGGCCGCAAAGCAGAGACTCTGGTCGACATCCCGTTTGACCGAGTAGACCACGCCGTCCTCGAAAACGCTGCTCGTCAGACCGCCCAGCAGAGCCGGCGCGACGTTGTCCGGGTGACCCTCGATGGAGGTCGCCAGCGTCAGCAGCTCCTGCGTGTTCAGCACATCGCCCAGCATCCGGTTCGCGCCCAGCAGACCGGCGATGATGCAGGCTGAGGACGAGCCAAGGCCGCGCGCCATCGGGATGGGGTTGGTCTGGGTAATTTTCAGGGGCGGAATCTTCTTGCCGACCTTATCGAACAGACCCTTTGCCGAGCGGTAGACGAGGTTCGACTCGTTCCGAGGAATACGGGTACCGTCCGCCGCCGAGATGTCCAGCTTGTCGCTGTCTTCAAACGTCACGGTGTTGTACAGAGTCACTGCCAGACCCAGCGCATCGAAGCCGGAGCCGACATTCGCACTGGTCGCAGGAACCGAAACCTTGATCTTCATGGCCGTTTTCCCTTTCGTTTAACCTTCCTCGGGCAGACGCTTGAGGACCAGCTTGACGCTGCCACCCACAGCCTCGACCTTCCGTGCTGCCTCAGCGAGAGCTTTTTCGTCGGCACGCTCCACAAAGTAAGCGCAGCCATCATACCGCTCGTCGACCACCTTGCCATAACCGTAGATGGCCTCGACCACCGCCGGAGCAATGCCTGCTACACGCACATAATATGCGGCAGGCGTCGGGTCGGTGAGCATCCCCTCGACCGGTTCAGCCGGCTGCCAGAACAGGCTGTCATGGACCTTGGAGCCGTTCTTGAGGGCGTCGACCACATCGGCGACGACGGCACTTGCGGTGGGCAGCTTGCCTGCGCCCTTGCCGTAGAAGACGACATCGCCCAGCATATCGCCCTTCACCATGACAGCGTTGAAGACATCGTCAACACCGGCCAGCTGGTTTGCCTTCGGAACAAGGCAGGGCTCGACACCGGCAGCAACGCCGCCGTCCGGTTTCCGCTTCATCCATGCGATCAGCTTGATGACACAGTTCAGCTTTTCAGCAGCCTCGACGTCGGACACGGTGATGTCACGGATGCCGCGCGTCGGAATATTCTGGGGGTAGATTTGGTGACCGCAGACCAGCGAAGACAGAATGGCGATCTTACGGCAGGCATCGCGGCCGTCCACATCGTCGCTCGGGTCCTTCGTCTCGGCATAGCCCAACTCCTGTGCGATCTTCAGAGCCTCATCGAAGCCCAGATTCTCGCGCACCATCTTGGTCAGCATGAAGTTGGTGGTACCGTTGACGATGCCCTCGACCTCGGTGATGACGTTTGCGGCGAGGCACTGGTGCATCGGGGTGATGATGGGCGTGCCGCCGCCGACCGAAGCCTCAAACAGGAAAGCGCAGTTATGCTCCTTTGCCAGTCCCAGCAGCTCGGCACCGTAGGTCGCGACCATCTCCTTGTTGGAGGTGCAGACGCTGCGACCGCTTTCGAGACAGGCCTTGACATACGGATAAGCGAACCGGGTGCCGCCGATGGTCTCGACGACGACTTTGATCTCCGGGTCTTCCAGAATGGTATCGAAGTTCTTGATAAAGAGATGTGCGTCCGGACGGCTGGAGAAGTCCTTCGGATCGAGGACATACTTGACCTCCACCGGCTCACCAGCACGGCGCGAGACGCCTGCGGCATTGCGCTGCAACACCTCATAGACGCCGCTGCCGACCGTGCCAAAACCTAAGATTGCGATTTTTGCCATGATAAACCCTCGTTCCTATTTCTTTGCGCAAAGGTGGCCTTGCGCGGTTTACAGGTTATACCCACAGTGGACACCCACCACCATCCGCTGCCGGGAAAGTTTTTCGGTCAATTCTTCGGGCGTCATCTGCATCGTATCCGTCCGGATGGTAACTGCCACCAGAGCGGCTCCATTTTCCGGTGTGGACTGGTTGATGGTGACGATGCTTGCGCCTGCCGCGCTGATGCCGGCCAGCAGGCTCTGCAATGCGCCTGTCTCATCGCGCAGGGTCGCCATGACGGTAATGACCTCGCGGCTGTTCTCCGAATCAAAAATGCAGTCCTTATATTTATAGAAGGCACTGCGCGACAGGTCTACACTGCGTGTCGCAGCCGAAATGCTCCGCGCTTCTCCGCTTGCCAGAAGTTCCTTGGCGCGTACCACCTTGAGGAAGACCTCCGGCAGCACCTGTGCGTCTACCAGATAAAAGCGGCGTTCCAACTTGTTCACCTCACAAACACAAGTGTTCTTGCAGAAAATATAATAGCATCCGACCCCCTTCAATGCAAGAGGCCGGATGCTATTTTGGCAGATTATCCAGTTTTAGACCGTGAAGTGACGGCTTCGCTCACCGGAATTGCAACGCCTTTCGGGAAAAGTATGATTTTTCCCACACGTTCCATT
This sequence comes from uncultured Faecalibacterium sp., assembly GCA_934548045.1. Classification (GTDB taxonomy): domain Bacteria; phylum Bacillota; class Clostridia; order Oscillospirales; family Ruminococcaceae; genus Faecalibacterium. The sequence continues at coordinate 92,759 of CAKTEM010000001.1, forward strand.
CTGTTTTCGTATAGTGATACAGTTGTTCTGCCTGTGCGGTCAGTCCGTGTCCAGATTGGTGGTGTCCGGCTCAGTGATGAGCGGTGCGCTCGAGACTGCCGCCGAACCATGCGAGTAGTTGCAGGTATCGGGCAGGTCGTCCGCACGGTAGTAGCCCACTGCCGTACTCGGGCAGGAACCGCTGGCCAGCAGGCCGCTCTGGGTGCAGTATCTGCGCTCCACAACGCCGTCCGAGGTCGGGAACGCCTTATAAGGCAGATTCGCCTGGACCTGTTCCATATAAGCCTTCCATGCGAGGACGCAGGTACGGGTCTTGGCCTGATTCTTGCCCAGCGTCTTGGTCATGTCATACGGCGCGTCATAGCCCCACCAGACAGCGGTGACATAGTAGGGCGTGCCGCCGACGAACCACAGATCTTTTTCGTCGCTGGCCGTACCGGTCTTACCAAAGGCTTCCATGCCGTTGGAGTTCGGGTAGTTGCCGCGTGCCGTACCGACGTTGGAGAACAGGACGTTCTTCAGCAGGCGGTTCATGACATAGGCCGTCTGGGGCGTCAGAGCCTGATAGCTGGTGGCGTTGTTCTCAAGATAGATGTTGCCGTCCCGGTCCAGAACACGGGTGTACAGGTGCGGCGTGGTGTACTCGCCATCATAGAAGATCTGGAACGCCGCCGCCAGTGCCATCGGCGTGACACCGTGGGTCTGGCTGCCCATGACCATCTGCGCCAGACCGACGTCGTTCGTCGGATCAAGGGTCGTCAACTGGAGGGTATTATAGGCAAAGTTGAAGATATTGCTTGCGCCGACCAAGTCGCCGACACGGATCGCGATGGTGTTCAGCGAGCGTGCCAGACCGTTCCAGAGCGGAAGGTCGGTGTTGTCGCCGTAGTTGCCGCCGTAGTTGCGCGGCCAGCTGCGCCATGCGTTCGGATAGGCTTTCAGCTGGGTATCCGACAGGCCCATCAGGCCGTTCTTGCGGCAGTAATCCTCATCGCGGATCACCATGTCCTGCTTGAGGTACAAAGGCGAGTTGTTGAGCATGGTGGACCAGTTCACCAGACCATACTCGATGCCCAGTGCATACGCGCCAATGGGCTTGATGGTCGAACCAGTCTGCCGGGTGATGCTGTATGCGCGGTTCAGGGAAAGGCTCTTGGTCTTCTGACCCAGACCGCCGACCATTGCCAGCACATTGCCGTCATAGTCCAGCGTTACCATTGCGGCCTGCGTCCGGACATTGCGGTAATAGTAGACCGTGCCGTCGTCGCCGGTACGGGTCTTAGGCGTGCCGTCCGCATTGAAGACCTGCACATCGTCGTCCGAAATGTTGGTGACTTCTTCCTCATGCCAGCCTGCCGGGAAATAAGCATCGTCGGTGTTGAGCATCAGGTTTTCCATCGTCGATTGCATCTTGGGGTTGACGGTGGCTTCGATGGTATAGCCGCCGGTATAGAGCTTGTTCTGTGCCTCGGCCTCGCTGATGCCCTCTTTCTCCATGATGTCGCTGACGACCTCATTGAAGAGCGCGTCGGTGAAGTAAGAGGTGGTCGAAGAAGTGTTCTTCTTGCTGCTGTCCTCTTCGGCCAGAACCAGCGGCTGCGCGGCCGCGTTGCGGTAATCATCCTCCGAAATGACGCCCTGCTGCCACATATTATAGAGCAGAAAGTTCCGGCGGTTGATGAGGTTTTCGGGGTTGGTATAGGGGTTGTAGTTGGTCGGGTTCTTGGTGATGGACGCGATAGTCGCGCACTCCCACAGGGTCAGCTGGCTGGCATCCTTGTTGAAGTACTCGTTCGCGGCCGTCTGCACGCCCTGAATGGTACCGGTAAAGCTGATGGTGTTCAGGTATGCTTCCAGAATCGTTTCCTTCGAGTAGCTGCGGCTCAGGCAGAGCGCGCGGTAAATTTCACGCAGCTTACGGAGTGCGCCCTCGATGCCGCTCGCGCTGTCGTCGTCGGTCAGGTTCTTGATGAGCTGCTGCTCCAGCGTCGACGCGCCCTGCTTGGAGCTGTAAATGGGCAGCAGGTACTCGTTCACCATTGCGCCGATGGTGCGCTTGAAGTTGACGCCCGGCTCATTGTAGAAGTCCTTGTCCTCGGTGCAGATGAACGCATACTGTAAATAAGTCGGGATCTGCTCGAGGTCTGCCCAGACGCGGTGGCTGTTGGAGGAGCGCAGGGTCGCATACTCCACCTGTGCGCCGGTATCCGGGTCGGTCGCCATGACGACGCTGGACTGGCTCAACTCGATGTTATCCAAGTCGAGCAGGTTGCCATCGTTGGCCGTCGCTTCGACCACATAATAGACCGCACCCACAGCGACCAGACTGCCGGCCATGATGCCAAGGCAGATGACGGTCGCGATGGCTCTGCCGATGAAGCGAAGCAGCGGATGGCCGCGCTTTTCTTTCGGCTCTTTTCCCTTACGGGAAGGCTTTTTGCCCGAACCGGAGTCGTTTTCGGTACGGCTCTGCGTGGTGTTCAGGCTACGTCCAGCCATGTCGCGCGAGTCACGAACTGCGCCGTCCATGCTGAGTCTTCTTTTTCCTTCGTTTGAAATAGGGATCGCCTCCTGACTGCGGCTCACCGAACAAGCCGCCTATGTTCCGCAAAGAACTGGAATCCTAATAATACATTATAGTCCTCTTGCCAGACTGCTTCAAGGACTAATTTTCTCTCGGATATTGGTAGTATAGCACATCTGGGCTGTGAAAGTACAGCACCCGACGGTGAAAATTCTAGTGATTTGTCTGAAATGCGTTCCATTTGCACATACTCCCGTCAGAATTTTCGTTCCGAAAGGAGAATTTTTGCCATGCGAAAGCTCTGGCTCTGCCTGTTTTACGCCCTCTGTGCGTTCACCATCGTGTTCAGTCTGTTCTGGATGGCCCTGCCCAAACTGGCCTTCCCTGCCCCGTCCATCTCCGGAAGTGAGACACCCATCGACTCCCAGCTCAGCCTTTCGGCGCAAGGCCTCCCTCAGCTGGACTACACCGCCTACTATCTCTGTGACGAGGGCGGACGGGTCACAGTCTACCAGTGTCTGCCGGACGGGACCCCCGGTGAGCTGCTGGAACGGACGGACATCTATGTGAATCTCCTGCCCGAAAACGACGCCCTCCGGCTCAAGCACGGCCTGACCGTTCCCGGTGAGACGGAGCTTCGGCAGCTGCTCGAAGATTTAGGAGAGTAGCCCTCTCAGTCTCGCATCCGCTCGACAGATTCCTCCCTCTGTCGCAAAGCGAGAACCATTGGCATGTCGGGCAGTTCCAAGCGTAAAACGTAAAATATCGGGCCTTGCGGCCTAGATTCACGGCATCGAACCAGTGAATTTAGACGACAGGGCCCGGTATTTATCGTTCACAGTAGAAAGTCAACCGAACTGCCAAAGGCTCTCCCTCTGGGAGAGCTGGCAAAGCCAACGGCTTTGACTGAGAGGGCTATTATGCTTCCAGAGCTTCCAGCGGAACGAGGTATTCCTTGCGGCACTCCTCGTAAGTCAGGAGATAATCCTTGCTGGGATTGTGGTGCATCATGCTCTTGAGGGTGTGGGAATCGTAGTCCTCGCCGGCTTCCATGCCGACCAGACGGGCTGCGATGTTCGAGCAGTGGTCAGAGATACGCTCTGCGTTGTTCAGCACGTCGAGGAAGACGACGCCGGTATCAATAGAGCAGACACCCTCTTTCAGACGCTTGATGTGCTGGTCGCGCAGACGCTCCACGAGGATATCAATGACTTCCTCAATAGGCTCGACCTGACGGGCGGCATGGAGGTCACCCGATTCAAACGCGTCATCGGTCAGGGTCAAAATCTTCTCCAACGCGGAGTCCAGGATCTTCAACTCGCTCTTGGCGCGGTCACTGAACGAAGCTTCCTTGTCGTTCAGCTCCTGTGCCTTTTCCATGATGTTCACGGCATAGTCGCCAATACGCTCGTACTCGGTGACGAAGTTCAGCAGCTCGGTCACGGCATGGCTCTCGTCATCGCCCAGCTCCTGATCTGTCAATTTAATAAGGTAGTTGGAGATCTCAACTTCCATCCGGTCGATGAGATGTTCCCGGACATTGATCGCACTGACAACCTCTTCGTCCATCTTGAGGAGAAGCGGCGTTGCGATGCTGACGTTGCGCGCAGCACGTCGAGACATCTTGACGACCGCACTCTTTGCCTGCTGGATGGCGACCGCCGGGCTCTTGTACAAACGCTCGTCCAGAACCGGCATGGTGAGGTCCTGTGCCTCTTCCGCCGTATCCTTGACCGTCATGCAGGAGATCTTGACAAGCAGTCTGTTGAAGGGCAGCAGCAGGATCATCGCTGCCACGCTGGACAGGGTGTGGATGTTCGCGATGGAGCTCTTGTTCATCACATCGAACCACATCGGGATGCCGATGGTGTACTGCACCGCGTAGATGAGGGCCATCACGACGATGCTGCCGATAAGATTAAAGTACAGGTGAATGAACGCGGCACGCTTGCCGTCCTTGGACGAGCCGCCAATGGTGAGCAGCGGCGTGAAGGCCGTGCCGATATGCGCACCCAGAATGATGGGGATGGCCGAACCGAAGGTGACAAGGCCGGTGCTGGACAGTGCCTGCAGGATACCGACCGATGCCGAAGAGGACTGGATCGCGACCGTTGCCAGCAGGCCGACCAGAACGCCGAGGATGGGGTTGGACATGGAGACGAAGAGGTTCTGGAACACCACGCTCTCCTTCAGCGGAGCAACGCCGGTATCCATCAGGCTCATACCCGTGAACAGGATGCCGAAGCCCAGCATGATCTGGCCGATGTTCTTTTTCTTTGCGTTCCGGATAAAAACATATAAAATACAGCCAATAAACGCGACCACCGGCGCGAAGGTTTTCGGCTGCACAAGCGTCAGCCAAAGGCTGTCACCGGAGATATCCGCCATACGGATGAGCTGGCCGGTAACAGTGGTACCAATATTCGCGCCCATGATCACGCCTACTGACTGTGTCAGGGTCATGATTCCCGAGTTGACAAGGCCGACGCAGATGACGACCGTGCCTGCCGACGATTGGATGACGGCAGTGATGAGTGTGCCAAAAATAACGCCTTTCAGAGTCGAGGAGGTCAGCTTTTGCAGCACGCCCTGCATCTTGCCGCCGGCCAGCTTTTCAAGGCCGGCACCCATGATCGACATTCCGTACAGAAACAGCGCAATACCGCCCAGCAGAGAGGTGATGTGTGTGATGTCCATATCAATGCTCCTAAAATCTTGTTCTAACACAACAAAGGACGGCCCGGCGGATGGTTCTTGCCGGATGCCGTCCTTTTTATTATAGCATTGATTGACCCAATTCAACAAGCATTATTTTACCGAAATCTTACTTTTTTGACGCTTTTTTTGCTTTTGTTCGTTTTATAAGCTGAAACTTATCCGGAATTTTACATGCTTTTTACATTTGTGTTCTCTAACCATACGGTCAGCCTGCCACGACGGTTTCCCGGTGGTGTTCGAGATGATCGTTGTGTTCCCGGTGCGCTGCCTTTTCGGTACGGGCTTTATCATAGCAGTAGCGGATGATGGCCTGCCGCCGGACGATGCCGATGAACATTCCCCGGTCATCCACCACCGGCACAAAGTTCTGGTTCATGGCCGCTTCGATCAGCTGATCCATGCTGGTCGTCACGGTCACGGCCTTGTAATCCCGTTTGTGCGGAAAATCCGAGATCGGCACATCCTCCGCCGCCTCGATATCAAGGCCGTGGAATTTTTTCAGACCCCAGAGGATATCCCCTTCGGTCAGGGTTCCCACATATTCCCCTTTCCGGTTCAGCACCGGGATGGATGCGTAGCGGTTGTTCTCCCATTTTTCCAGCGTCTGCCGGAGGGTGAAGTCGTCGTACACATACATCAGATCCTGCTTGGGTGAAAGGAAAAACAAAATGTTCATGAAAACAGCTCCTAACTGTCAATTTCTGTCGCATAGGCGGCAGCTTCCGCCCACGCTGTCACACGTTCTCTCCGATTCCTGTCCGTTACACCTGAGCCAACGGCCTGCCCACCTGCCGGAAAAGAATTACTTTTCTTTTCGCGGCCAGCGCGGCGGCCTGTTCTATTATTTTAATTTTAGCACTTTTTCACAGCAAGATAAAGTGACTTTGTTAATTTTTTATAATTTATTCACAGTCCTTTTGCACCCTTTTTGCAAAGCCCTGCACCTGCTGCCGTTTTGTGCCACACAATGCCCAGAATGTCCTGCAAAAACCGGACGGCCATTCCCAGTATACCGGGTCTCGTGGTCGAATCCGCAGGCTTTTCGGGGCTGATTTTGAGTTTTTTCTGTATAACCCAGCAATTTGAACTGTACACAGGCGCAGAGAAGTTGTATAATATAGGTGGTATACTATCCAGTTTTCCAGATGCTCCGGTGTTTCCGGAGGATTCCGTTCCAGTTTTGGACGGATTCAAAAAATCAAGATAAAGGAGCAAAGCGACTATGATCACTTCCCGTTTCCCGCTGGGAGATGTCAGCTTTTCGGCTGAATATTTCTCTACCCTTGTGGGCGAGGCGACTAAACAATGCTACGGTGTGGCTGCCATGGCACCCCGTGACCTGACCGACGCCGTCAAAAGCATGGTACGGCGCGGCACCGATTACTCTGAAAAGGGTGTCCGCGTTACGCAGGAAGAGGGCCGTCTCGTGATCGAGCTGCACATTGCCGTCAGCTACGGACTGAACATCTCGACTGCTGCGCGCAGCATCTCGCACCGCGTCAAGGACGAGGTCGAGCAGGCTACCGGCCTGAAAGTTGCCCGTGTGGTCGTTTCGGTCGATGATGTCATCGCCTGATGGGCCAACCTGCCCGGGGTTCCGGGAAAAGATTTAAGGAGTAAAAGACAATGATTTCTGGTAAGATCCTGCGCGACGCGATTATTTCCGGCGCAAACAACATCAACAATCAGCGGTCCCGTGTCGACGAGCTGAACGTTTTCCCCGTTCCCGATGGCGACACCGGCACGAACATGGGCATGACCGTCGGCGCATCCGTCCGTGAGCTTCAGGCTCTGGATGACGACTGCACCGTAGCCGAGGCTTCCAAGACCGCTGCTTCCGCCATGCTGCGCGGCGCACGCGGCAACTCCGGCGTCATCACCAGCCTGCTGTTCCGCGGCTTCTCCAAGGCTCTGGAAGGCAAGAAGGAAGCCGGCACCGCTGACCTCGTTGCTGCTCTGCAGAAGGGCGTCGAGGGCGCATACAAGGCTGTCATGAAGCCGACCGAAGGCACCATTCTGACCGTTGCCCGTATCGCCAGCGAAGAGGCTGCTGCCGCAAACACTGAGGATGTCGTCGAGCTGTGGGATGTCGTCATGACCGCCGCACAGAAGGCTCTGGATGACACCCCGAACCTCCTGCCCGTCCTGAAGAAGGCCGGCGTCGTTGACGCAGGCGGTCAGGGTATCCTCATCATCTTCGAGGGCATGGGCAAGGTCTTCAAGGGCGAGCCCATCGTCGAGGGCGGCGAAGCTGCACCCAACAAGGCAAAACTGTCCACCGAGAATGCCGGCAAGGGCGTCTTCACAGATGACCTGATGAAGGTCGAGGACATCAAGAACGGCTACTGCACCCAGTTCCTCATCAACAAGAACGAGGGCGCAAGTGCCGCAAAGATGCGTGCCTTCGCAGAATCCAACGGCGACAGCGTCGTCTGCATCGAGGATGACGATGTCATCAACCTGCATGTTCATACCGCTGACCCGGGCAAGATCCTGAGCGAGGCCATCAAGTACGGCTATCTGACCAACTTCAAGATCGAGAACATGCACGAGCAGTTCCTCGCACGCCAGAAGCAGGGCAAGAGCCTCGAGAAGCAGGCTTCCGCTGAGAAGAAGCCCGACCCGACCGCAGAGTTCATCTATGCCGCTGTCGACCCCAGCCGTGACTACGGCTTCGTCGCTGTCGCTGCCGGCGAGGGCCTGAAGGCTGTCTTCACCGATCTGGCTGCTGATGCAGTCGTTTCCGGCGGCCAGACCATGAACCCGGCCACCGAGGACATTCTGGCAGCTGTCCAGAGCGTTCCGGCCAAGACCGTCTTCGTTCTGCCTAATAACAAGAACATCATCATGGCGGCTGAGCAGGCTCAGAAGCTGGCTGACCGTCAGGTCGTCGTTCTGCCGACCCGTACCGTTCCGATGGGTATCACCGCCCTGCTGAACTTTGACCCGTCCGCAAACGTCGAGACCAACACCATCAACATGATGGCTGCTGCTGACAAGGTCTCTACCGGCCTTATCACCTACGCTGCACGCGACAGCGAGTACGATGGCAAGCGGATCAAGAAGGGCGAGATCATGGCTCTGGAGAACGGCAAGATCGTCTCCACCTCCAACGACATCGCCAAGGCTACCTACCGTCTGGCACGCAGCATGTGCAAGAAAGATTCCAGCTTTGTCACCATCATCTCTGGCTGCGACGTCAGCGATGAGGATGCAGAGAAGGTCACCGAGATCGTCAAGGCAAAATGCCCCAACCACGTTGAGGTCAGCCATATCCGCGGCGGTCAGCCTGTCTATTATTATATGATCAGCGTGGAGTAATTTCTCCCCTGACCTGAATTATTGCAAATAAAAATCTCCGCATTGGGCTTTACCCTTTGCGGAGATTTTTTATTTTGACCTATTCTTTTCAGAAGAAACTGACCTGACTGCTCTCGGGCAGGTCACCGAGGGCGTGGACCTGACGCAGGCGGTCGATGATGCTGCTGCCAACACCGGACGCCTGCTGCAATTCCTCAATGGAGAGGTATTCCTCGCCGTGGATGGTGACTCGTTCGAGGGCATCCGCCGCAGCACCGCCCAGACCCTTCAGGGAGCTGAACGGCAGGCGGACTTTGCCATCTTCGACAACGTACCGGGAACCGTAGCTCTTGCCCAGCTCGATGGGCAGGAACTCATAGCCGCGCACCAGCATCTCGTTGACGAGCTGGAGCGACACCAGAACGTCTTCGTCCTTGGCGTTCTTCTCCTCTTTTAGGCGGCGTTTGACCTCGTTCATGTGCGCACGGGCAACAGCTGCACCGCCGACAGCAGCCTCGTAGTCGATATCATCGCCGCGAACGGTGAAGTACACCGCATAAAACGCCTGTGGACGATAAATTTTGTACCACATCAGACGAATCGCCGACATCAGATAGGCCACCGCGTGAGCCTTCGGAAACATATATTTGATCTTCCGGCAGGACTCGATATACCAGTCCGGAACTTCATGTTCACGCATGGCCTCTTCCCAGCCGGGCGCGAAACCGCCCTTTGCGACCTTGCCCTTACGGACGGCCTCCATGATATCGAAGGCCATCTTCGGTTCCAGACCTTTACGGAGCAGGTACAGCATGATGCTGTCACGGCATCCGATGACTTCCGCAATGGTACAGGTGCCGCTGCGGATCAGTTCATCGGCGTTGTTCGTCCAGACGTCGGTACCGTGCGACAGACCGGAGATCTGGATCAGCTCCGAGAAGTTTTTGGGCCGTGCTTCCACCAACATTCCTCGGACGAAGTTCGTACCCATCTCCGGGATGCCGAAGGTTCCGGTCTGGCTGTCGATCTGTTCCGGCGTCACGCCCAACGCATCCGGACTCGTCAGCAGGCTGTAAACCTTGGGGTCGTTCATTGGGATGCTGTCGACCGGGATGCCGGTGTACTCCTCGAAATACTTATAGAAGGTCGGCATATCATGGCCCAGCTCGTCCAGCTTTAGCAGAGTATCGTGGAGGTACTTGAACTCGAAGTGAGTCGTCAGCAGACCACCGGCCACATCGTCCGCCGGGTGCTGAATGGGGCAGAAATCGTAAATTTCATAGGTGTCTGGCACGACGACCATGCCACCGGGATGCTGACCGGTCGTGCGCTTGACGCCGGTACAGCCCAGCGTCAGGCGGTTTTCCTCGGCGTGGTTGACCGTCCGACCGCGCTCTTCCAGATACTTTTTGACATAGCCGTATGCCGTCTTATCCTGAATACCCGAGACTGTACCAGCCTTAAAAACGTTCGCCTTGCCGAACAATTCCTCGGTATAGCGGTGGACGTTGGACTGATACTCGCCTGAGAAGTTCAGGTCGATATCCGGCTCCTTGTCGCCGTAGAAGCCGAGGAAGGTCTCGAACGGGATATCGTGGCCGTCGACCAACATCCGGGTGCCGCAGTTCGGGCAATTCTTGTCCGGCAGGTCAAATCCGTCGTCCACGCTGCCGTCGGTGATGAATTCGCTGTGCTTGCACTTGGGGCAGCGGTAATGCGGCGGCAGGCTGTTGACCTCCGAAATGCCGGAGAAGTGCGCCACAGCCGACGAGCCGACTGAACCACGGCTGCCGACTTGATAGCCGCCGGCGTTGGAGTAGGCCACCAGCTTGACCGCGATGACGTACAGGACCGCGTAGCCGTGGCCGCAGATGGAGTCCAGCTCTTTTTGCAGCCGCTTTTCAACGATCTCCGGCAGAGGGTCGCCGTAGTCCTCTTTGGCGCGCTTCCACGTCGCGTCACGGAGCTGCTGCTCCGCACCCTCGATGCTGGGCGGATAGGTTCCTCGGGGGATGGCGCGTACATTGTTGTCGATGGTCGCCGCAATTTTGCGCGGATTGGTGACGACGACTTCGTACGCCTTTTCCTTCGGCAGGTAGGAAAACTGCTTGAGCATGTCGTCTGTCGTCCGGAAGAACAGCGGCGGCTGGTTGTCGGCATCCTTGAAGCCGTTGCCAGCCTGCAGAACTGAACGATAGATCGCGTCTTCCGGCTCGGTGAAGTGGACGTCGCCGGTGGCGATGACCGGCTTGTGCAGGTCTTCGCCCAGCTTGACAACGGTGCGGTTGAAGTCTTTGATGACCTCTTCGCTCTCGACCTTGCCCTCGCGCACCATATAGGCGTTGTTGCCCAGCGGCTGAATTTCCAGCACATCGTAATAGGAGGCGATCTTCTTCAATTCCTCGTAGGAGCGTCCTTCCACGATGGCGCGGTACAGCTCGCCTGCTTCACAGGCCGAGGTCAGAATCAAACCGTCGCGGTATTTGTTTAGCAGGCTTCGCGGCACACGGGGCTTTTTGAAAAAGTAGTTGACATGGGCCTCGCTGACGATTTTGTAGAGGTTTTTCAGGCCCATCTGGTTTTTTACCAGAATGATGAGGTGGTAATATTTCTTTTTCAGGACTTCGCGGTTGCCGCCCAGACTCGTATTGATCTCGCCGCTGTTCGTCACCTGCTTTTCTTTCAAGTCGTTCAGCATGACGCAGAAAATGCGACCCAGCGCGGCGGAATCCTCACAGGCGCGGTGCGCTTCGTAAGCCGGAAGTTCCAGATGCTTGTTGATGGTTCCCTGCTTATAGTTGTGCAGGCCGGGATACATCGCCTGCGCCATCGTCAGGGTATCGAGATAGGTCGGCTCAAAGTGGATATTGCTCCGCTTGGCGGCGGCACGCAGGAAGCGGATATCGAACGAATGGGCGTTGTGCGCCACCAGGATACGGCCGCCTGCAAAGTCCAGAAATGCCTGCAACGCCTCAGCCTCGCTGGGCGCATGTTCAACCATCTCGTTGGTGATGCCGGTCAGCTCGGTAATTTTGGGAGTGATGGGCTTGCCGGGCTTGACAAAGGTATCGAATTCTTCCGCGACCTCGCCATTCCGGACGATGACCGCACCGATCTCGGTCAGGTACTCCACACCTGGGTCAAGGCCTGTCGTCTCGGTATCGAAGACGCAGAATTCACCGTCCAGCGGCTCTTCCTTGACGCCGTAGACACAGGGGATCATATCGTCCACGAAGTAGGCTTCACAGCCGTAAATGAGCTTGAAATTCGGGTCTTTCTTGTGGATATCATCGGCGGCGAGCATCGCTTCCGGATAGCCCTGACAGACACCGTGGTCGGTGATAGCAATGGCTGGGTGGCCCATCCGGTGCGCCAGCTTGACGATGCCGCCCGGGTCACAGAACGCATCCATGCTGGACAGCTTGGTGTGCAGATGCAGCTCGACACGTTTGACCGGCGCGTTGTCTTCCCGTTTTTTCCGCTCGACGAACAGCACATCGTAGGGATAAACGATGTAGTCATGTTCGTATTTGTCGTAGGTGCAGTCGCCGCGGACGACCACGGTGGTTCCCTTCGGGATGGACTCCCATTTGGAGCAGTCCTCGCCTTCCTGCGCGCGGACTTTCAGGTTGATGGAGCCGGTGTAGTCGGTGATGGACACGGTATAAATCTTGCGGAAGTTGCCCTTGACCTCGGTGAAGAAGACATCGCCCCAGATCATGCACTTTCCGCCCTCGCCGCCCAGATCTTTCAGCGGCGTGAGGTTTTTCGGGGTGAACATCTTGCCGTGGAAGATCGTCACCGGCTTGTCCGTCAGGTCGAGGCCCTCCACCTTGATAGACGGTACGGTGTTCTTTTTCTCGAACTTGACGACCGGCGGCGCGATCTTGCGTTCCAGTTTTTCTTCCAGCTGCCGCTGTTCAGCCTCGCCGACGGAGCTTGTCAGGGTGACTTTGGGTTTGACGCCGGTGTGCGCGGCAATGCGTTCCGCCAGCAGCTTTTCAAAGCCCATATCCTGCAAGAATTTCGTGCCGTGGCAGACGCCGATGGTGATATTCTGCCCGACGATGCTGATCTTGCATCGGTCAAGAAAGCCGTTGATGGGTACGCCATCCCGTTTCATATCCTCCATCAGGTCACGCAGAACAGTCTCATCCATCGTCGCGTACCCAAAGAGGTTGTCGATTTTGAGTTCAAAGCCCTCATAGTCGGGCTGAAGCGAAGCCAGCAGCCGCGCACACAGTCCTTTATCCAGCGGAGCGGAACTTTGCAGGGTGAAGATCACCTGACGCTCCTGCCGCAGCATCCGGGCATGTTCGACGATGACACGGCCAAAGCAGGCCGCGAATGCCGGGTCCGCCATGAACTGCGGCCATAGCTGGGATACGAGTGGTTTCACAAATGGTACTCCTTTTTTCGCAAATAACAGCACAAACTGCCGCGCCCCAAATTTTAGAGCGCAGCAGCGTTAATTGATAAGTTTCAGGCTGGATAAGTCGGAAGTTTTTCTAAGCAAATGTCCGGGGAAGTGGGGCCCCGGTGCCGTAGGCATTGGGGCGGAACCGCGGGTTCCGGACATTCATTTGCGTGAAAAAGCTTCCGACTTGCCCTCCCGGATACATCATCAAATCTTATAAATCTCATCCATAAACTGATCGAGGATATTATCACCGGTCAGCTTCTTGATGGGTTTTCCGTGGATAAAGAGGACAGCCTCGCCCTTGCCGCCGGCGATGCCGATATCGGCTTCGCGCGCCTCACCGGGGCCATTGACAACACAGCCCATCACGGCGACCTTGATGGACTTTTTGTAGCCCTGAAGCCGCTTTTCGACTTCGTTGGCGATCTCGGTGCAAGGGTACTGGGTGCGTCCGCAGGTCGGGCAGGTGATAACTTCGGGACCTGCCACCGGGAAGCCGACGGCACGCAGGATGTTGTAGCCTGCCTCGACTTCTTTTTCCGGCTCCGCTGCCAGCGAGACACGGATGGTATCGCCGATGCCTTCCAGCAACATTCCGCCGATGCCCATGCCGGACTTGAGCAGACCCATCTGATAAGTACCGGCCTCGGTCACGCCCACATGGAGCGGATAATCGGTGACGGCACTCAGCTGACGGTATGCTTCCATCATACGGGGAACATTGGAGTTCTTGATGGAGATGACGATATTGTTGAAGTCGAACTTTTCCAGCAGGCGGACATGATACAGCGCGCTCTCGACCATCGCTTCCGGAACCGGTGCGCCGTACTTTGCCAGAATGTGCTTTTCGAGACTGCCGCCGTTGACGCCGATGCGGATGGGGATATTCTTCTGCTGGCAGGCCTGAACGACAGCTTTCACACGGTCGTCGTCGCCGATGTTGCCCGGGTTGATGCGGATCTTATCGACACCGACATCGGCGCAAGCCAGAGCTGCCTTATAGTCAAAGTGGATATCCGCCACGATGGGGATATTCACCGCGTTTTTGACGGCCTCGATGCACTTTGCGTCGGCTGCGCTGGGGCAGGTCACACGGAGGATCTGACAGCCTGCCGCCTCGCAGCGTTTTGCCTGCGCAACGTTGCCCTCGATATCCTCGACCGGAACATTCAGCATGGTCTGCACGGCGATGGGATTGTTGCCGCCGATGGTAACATTGCCAATTTTTACTTCTCGTTTGAGCTGCCGCATTGTTATTTTCCCTTTCCTTATTCCATTACATCGCGCCGGTGATGAGCCGGGTGATGTCGTTGTAGGTTGCAAAAATCATCAGACCGAACAGCAGCGCGAAGGCCGCAACGGTCAGGCTGCCCTGAATCTTTTCCGGCACCACATAGCCGGTAATGCCCTCGATGAGCAAAAAGACGATCTTTCCGCCGTCCAGTGCCGGGAAGGGCAGCATGTTGAAGATGCCGAGGTTGATGGTGATAAGCACCAGCAGTTCCAGCAGATCCTGCCAACCGTAGCTTGCCGCCTGACCAATGGCGGTCACGATGCCCACCGGGCCGGACAGGTCGTTGATACTCTCCCGTCCGCGGATCAGGTCGATGAACGAAGTAAAGATGATACGCCCATAATAGAGAACGCTGTTTCCTGCCTCTTTGAGGATGTTAATGGGTGTTTTCTCGATGCCGTAGACGGTAAAGCCGAGGCTCATGTGGGTCTCGCCCTGCTCATCCTGCCAGGTATCGAACTGAACGTTCGGCAGCTCGACGGTCTGGCCGTTGCGCTTGACCGTGAAATCCGCCTGATAGCTCTCGGTGCGCATCAGCTCATAGACCATATCGTTGGCAACAAAGCAGCGTCGGCCATTGACCGCAACGACCTCGTCGCCTGCCTGCAAACCGGTCTGTCCGCAGAGCGCGCCTTCCTTCACCTCGTAGATGACCCGGCTCGTGATGGGTTCTTTCCGGGCGGAGAGCAGCACCAGCAGCACGACAAAGCCCAGCACGAAGTTCATGAACGCACCTGCCGCCATGACCAGCATCCTCTGCCAGACCTTAGCCTCGTTCAGAGGCTTTCCAGTGCGCTGCTCGGGCGGAATGATGGGTTCATCCTCTTCCTCGTCCTCTTTCGGATGGTCGGGGGCTTCCCCTTCGTTCTTGTTCTCCGCCTGTTTACTTTCCGGGCTTTCCTCTCCTTCCAGCGCGACGTAACCGCCCACCGGCAGGAGCCGCAAGGAATATTGGGTCCCTTTATAGATTTTTTTCCAGAGCGCAGGCCCCATTCCGATCGAGAACTCATTGACCTGTACCCCACAGAGCTTTGCCACCGCAAAGTGGCCGAACTCATGGATGGCAATCACGGAACCAAACACCAGCACCGCAGCAAGAAACGTAATGATTATTGACATAGCATCTCCGGTTTGATTATTTTACAGATGGCTGCGCACAAATTCGCGTGCCATCTTATCGCACTCGTAGACATCTGCCAGCGTATAATCGCCGCCGAAGCTGTCGCTGTCCACGACGGCCTCGACCAAGCGGCCGATATCCAGGAATCCGATTTTATCCTCAAGGAAGAGCTTGACAGCTTCTTCGTTCGCGCCGTTTGCGGCGCAGGGGCCGAGGCCGCCCTTCTTGATGGCTTTCTTGCAGGCCGCAAGGCAACGGAAGGTCTCTTCGTCCGCCACATCGAAGGTCAGCATTTTCAGGGTGGTGAAATCCAGCTCCGGCACAACGCCCGGCACACGCTTCGGATAGGTCAGCGCGTACTGGATGGGGATGCGCATATCCGGCACACCCAGCTGTGCAATGATAGAGTTATCGCTGTACTGAACCGCCGAGTGGACGATGCTCTGCCGCTGGACGACGATCTGGATCTTCTCCGGGGGCAGGCCGAACAGCCAGACCGCCTCGATGAGTTCCAAGCCCTTATTCATCAGGGTCGCACTGTCGATGGTGATCTTCGCGCCCATATTCCAGTTCGGGTGCTTGAGGGCGTCTGCCTTGGTCTTGCCGCGCAGCTCCTCGGTCTTCATCCCGAAGAAGGGGCCGCCGGATGCCGTCAGCAGAATTTTCGTCAGGCTCTTCGCGCTCTCCTTGTCCTGCAGGCACTGGAAAATGGCCGAGTGTTCGCTGTCGACCGGCAGCAGCTTGACGCCATGCTTCGCAACAGCCTGCGTCACCAGATGACCGCCGGTGACAAGGCTCTCCTTGTTGGCAAGGGCGAGGTCATGGCCGCTCTCGATGGCGCAGAGACTTGCACCCAGACCAGCGATGCCGACGACACTGTTCAGCACCACATCCGGGCCGTCCAGCGATGCCAGCTCCTTGAGGCCCTCCGGGCCGGTCAGGAGCTTGGGTGCATTGGCACGGCCTGTCAGCGCAGCGTCCAGCTTTGCGGCAGCGTCCGGGTTCGTCATGCAGACATACTTCGGGTGGAACTCTTCGATCTGTTCCAGAATTTTATCGACATGGCTGTGAGCGGACAGGCCGTAGACCTCATAGCCCTGTGCGCGGATAACGTCCAGACTCTGGGTGCCGATGGAACCGGTCGAACCCAGCAGCGTAATTTTCTTTGCCATAAAACTTCCTCCTGCGATCAATAATAGAAGACCGCAATGATCACCATCGTCACAAAGGGCGCGATGAACATCACGCTGTCAAAACGGTCAAGAATACCGCCGTGGCCCGGGAAGATGGTGCCATAATCCTTGATGCCGCACTGACGCTTGACAACGCTTGCGAACAGGTCGCCATAGATGCCAAGCACTGCGGCGACGCAGGCCAGCAGCGCGATGATGATATACATCGAAACGCCGATATTGGAACGGGTAAATGCCTCCATCCGGTCTGCCGCCACCGAGTAGATAAGAGTGACGATGACGCCGAACACCATCGTACCCAGCACGCCGCCGATAGCACCTTCCACGGTCTTTTTCGGGCTGACGACCGGGCAGAGCTTATGCTTGCCGAACGCTCGGCCGGCAAAGTAAGCGCAGGTATCTCCGCCCCATGCAAAGCACAAAATCAGCAGGATAAAGAAGATGGCGTCGTAGCCGTAAGTCTCGACGGGCAGCAGCTCTTTCAGCCGGATGAACGAGTAGAAACAGAAGATGACGATACCTGAAAACATGACAAGACCGCTGGCCTTCTGGTAGCTGATATCGCCGTTGCGCACCACCAGATAGATGGCATAGAACAAAACCAGCAAAAACGACGCCGGCATGACCAGCCTGCGGCAGACCTGATAGCTGGACAGCATGATGAGCAGGGTGAACGGCACCATGACAACGTACAGGAGCCAGTCTTTTTTCTCAAAGCCGAGAGCGTTGTAGATCTCGTGGATGGCGATCAGGGTAATGGCTGCGATCACCAGATTGAATATCAGAGTATCGAAGGTGAACAGCACCCCGATCAGGACGACGATGCCCACAAGGGCGGTGATGATTCTTGTTTTCATAGTATGTTGTTCTCCAATGGGTATTTATTTTCTGGGTCGGAATACGGAGTTTCCTTCCGCTCAGATACCGCCGAACCGACGGGAACGCTTGTTGAACTCTTCAATGGCGGCGTCCAGATCATTCCGGGTGAAGTCCGGCCACAGAACGTCCATTTCGACCAGCTCCGAGTAAGCGGCCTGCCAGAGCATAAAGTTGGACAGACGCTTCTCTCCACTCGGCCGGAGGATGAAGTCCGGGTCTTTCTGGCCCTCGGTGTACATGTGGTCGCTCATCATCTCTTCGGTGATGTCCTCGGGCTTGAGTTCACCGGCAGCAACTTTTTCCGCCAGCTGCTGCGCCGCGCGGACGATTTCCGGACGACCGCCGTAGTTGACCGCGATGTTCAGGGTCATGCCGGTCTTGTGTGCCGAGTCGCCTTCCAGCTCGTTCATCAGCTTCTGCAGCTTCGGGTCGAGCGCGGTGCGGTCGCCCAGAAACTTGATGCGGATGTTCCGGTCTTTGTAGTTGAAGCCCTTGAGCAGGTACTCGCCGAACAGCCGCATGATGGCACCGACTTCTTCCATCGGGCGTTTCCAGTTCTCGGTCGAGAATGCGTAGAAGTACACGGACGAGACGCCCAGCTCCTCGCAGTAGTTGGCGATGTCCTGAAAGACCGCCGCACCCTTTTTGTGTCCGGCGGTCCGGGGCAGGCCGCGCTGTTTGGCCCAGCGGCCATTGCCGTCCATGATGATGCCGATGGACAATCCTTCCGCAAATTCCTTCGGATGTGTCATAATCGTTCTCCTGTTTTTATTGGAAAAGGTGCCGCGTGCCTTGGGATTCCAGCACACGGCACCCTTCTATTTTGTCAGCCGCGTCAGAATCAGACGGACATGATCTCTTTCTGCTTTTCCTCGACCGCTGCGTCGATGTTCTTGATATACTTATCGGTCAGCTTCTGGACATCCTCTTCCATGGTCTTCTGGGTGTCCTCGGTCAGCTCGCCAGCCTTCTTCATGGCCTTTGCCTTATCCATTGCCTCACGGCGGACATTGCGGACTGCAACCTTTGCTTCTTCACCCAGCTTGGAGACTTCCTTTGCCAGCTGCTTACGGCGTTCCTCGGTGGGTGCCGGGAAGTTCAGACGGATGGTCTGGCCGTCGTCGATGGGGGTGATGCCGACATCGCTTGCCATGATGGCCTTGCTAATGGCACGCAGCAGGCTGCGGTCCCACGGGGTAATGGTCAGGGTGCGAGCTTCGCTGACGGCCACGGAAGCGACCTGCTGGATGGGAGTGGGTGCGCCGTAGTAGTCCACCGACACCTTATCCAGAACAGCCGGGTTTGCGCGGCCTGCGCGCACAGCGGCCAGCTCTTTGCCCAGATGCTCGACTGAGTTTTTCATCTTGTCTTCAAATACCTTGGTATTGCTGCTCATTGTCATTGTCTCCTGTTTCTTATTTCACCAGCCGGGATGCGGTCTGGTTTATTCTATTATCGAAATCGGGCGGCTATGCTCAGCCCTCGTACACCAGCGTGCCGACGTTCTCACCCTGCACTGCACGGGCGATGTTATCCGGGTCGGCCAGATCGAAGACCAGAATCGGGAGCTTGTTGTCGCGGCAGAGCGTTGCAGCGGTGCCGTCCATGACAGCCAGACGGTCTTCCAGAACCTTGGTGAAGGTCAGGGTGTCGTACTTCTTGGCATCGGGGTACTTGTGGGGGTCCTTATCGTACACGCCGTCGACCATCGTTGCCTTGAACATGATATCGGCCGAGACTTCCACAGCGCGCAGAGCGGTCGTGGTGTCGGTGGAGAAGAACGGGTTGCCGGTGCCGCCGCCAAAGATGGCGATCTTGCCCTCTTCCATTGCGCGCAGAGCATCCTTACGGGTAAATGCCGGTGCGACCTGCGGCATGGTGATGGAAGTGAAGACCTCGGTCGCCACACCCAGCTGCTCGAGCTTGTCGGAGACTGCCAGAGCGTTCATGACCGTCGCCAGCATACCAATTTTATCGGCCAGCGTGCGCTCCATCTTGCCGCTGGAACGGCCGCGCCAGAAGTTGCCGCCGCCGACAACGATGCCGATCTGAACGCCCAGCTCGTGCGCCTTCTTGACACCGCCGCAGATGGCGTCCATAGTCGGCTCATCAAAGCCGGTTCCCTTCTCGCCGCCGAGAGCCTCACCGCTGATCTTAAGCAGGATACGCTGATATTTCAATGCCATTTTACAATACACCACCTAAATCATTTTTGTTCCGCAAAGGCGCGGAGCTTCCGTTTCCACTCACAGTTGTGAGCCGCAGCACGCCATGGCCGACGCGCTGCTGATTTTCTTGAGCCTATTTTACAATAAAACGCCTCCAAAGTAAACAGGTAAACCGAGATGTCGCACAAAAGCTTTGCCAATTCCCGGTATTTCTGCCACACAAATAAAATTTGTGCTGGACATTTGCCGCCGTTCATGGTATAATCTCTCTTGCAATCCGATGCGGGCATCGTACATCGGCTAGTATATCAGCCTTCCAAGCTGATGAGGTGGGTTCGATTCCCATTGCCCGCTCCAAACAAAAGTCCAGTTCCTTTGTGGAACCGGACTTCTTATTTTGCATATTTTTGCGCATTTTTTCTTTTTTCTTTCGGACATTTCCCGGCCTTTGTCCGGCGAAAATGACTTTTTGGTTTACTTTTTAACCATTCAGCAAAGTTTCATCTGGAAGTTTTGTATATAATATGTTATACTGGCTCTAGTTAGACATGATAGACACGAACCAAGAGACCTTTTGGCTCTTTTCCGATTTGGAGAATTCACATGACATCAATGGAAGAAGCACGAGCCTGGATAGAGACTTTGCGGAACATTTATACAGATGTCCGTCTTCTGGACGCCGACACTGTAAACGGAATCGAAGAAGGAAGCTGCACGGACCCATCTCAGGATGCGTGCTACGCTGACCGCCACAGACAGCATTACTCTCGCAACTGCGCGGCAAAGCTGGCACTGGCGACCAAAAGCAAACAGTGCTGTATCGAGATCTTTGGTGATGAGCTTGCGCACATCACCTCCTGCTATTATGAGATCGAAGGCAAGCCCTATGTGCTGGAACTGGTGCAGAGTTCGCCCTGTCAGGCCACGCTGGACACCGATACCGGCGAGCGTGTTCTGCGTGAACTTTCGAGCTACAATACCGCAATTTATCAGGACGCTCTGACCGGTGTTTTCAACCGCCGCTATTATGAAGAAGTTGCCCGGAAAGCCAATGGCCCGGCCTGCGTCGCCCTGATGGACTTGGACGATTTCAAAATCTGCAACGATTCCTACGGCCACGATGTCGGCGACCTTGCGCTGCGGACTGCGGCAAAAATCATTCGTTCCTGCATCCGTGACACCGACACGCTGATTCGCTACGGCGGCGATGAGTTTCTGCTCATCCTGCCCGGTATCCCCGGCGACTATCTCCCTGTTGTTCTGGAAAAGATACGCACGGAAGTCCATGCTGTTTCCATCCCGGGTTATCCACATCTTCACCTGTCGACCAGCATCGGCGGTGTTGTTCAAACCGCTTCCGACTCGATGGAAACAGCTGTCCGGAAGGCGGACAAGCTGATGTATCAGGCCAAGGAACGGAAAAATGCCGGTGTTTCCAACGAGCCCGGCACCGTCTTTCTGTTGGAAGAGGCACCCATTCAGGAGAAATCGCAGATCCTCATCGTGGACGATGCCGCGCTGAACCGTGACATCCTCGCCGCGATTCTGGGAACCGATTACCGTATTCTGGAAGCCTCCAACGGCCAGCAATGCCTTGATTTGATGCGTGAGTACGCTGATGACATCGCTCTCGTGCTGCTGGACATCAATATGCCCGTGCTGGATGGTTTCGAGGTCTTAAAGACCATGAACGCCAACCACAGCATCGAAGATATCCCTGTCATCATGATCTCCAGCGAGGACTCCGAGTCCTCCATCCGCCGGGCCTACGAGCTGGGCGCAAGCGACTATGTCAACCGCCCGTTCGACGCAAAAGTGGTCTACCGCCGGGTGTTCAACACCATCAAGCTCTATTCCAAGCAGCGTCGTCTGGTGAGCCTTGTCTCCGACCAGATCCGCAAGCAGGAGAAGAACACCTCCATGCTGGTCGGCGTCCTGAGCCAGATCGTCGAGTTCCGCAACGGTGAGAGCGGAAGCCATGTCCGCCACATCCGGGTCATCACCGAGATGGTTTTGAACCACCTATTGGAGATCACCGATAACTATCGCATCAGCCCGGAAGAGCAGGACGATATCCCTCTGGCTTCTGCCCTGCACGACATCGGCAAGATCGCCATCGACGAAAAGATTCTGAACAAGCCCGGCCGGCTGACGAAAGAGGAATTCGAGGTCATCAAGACCCACAGTATGCAGGGCGCGAACATGCTGCAAAAGCTCGAAAACTTCGAGGAAGAGCCGCTGCTTCACACAGCATACGAAATTGCGCGCTGGCATCATGAACGCTGGGATGGCCGCGGTTACCCGGACGGCCTGAAAGGCAACAATATCCCCATCAGTGCGCAGATCGTCTCGCTGGCGGATGTCTACGACGCGCTCACCAGTGAGCGGTGCTATAAAAAGGCGTTCAGCCATGAGCAGTCCATCCAGATGATCCTCGATGGCGAGTGCGGTGCGTTCAATCCCCTGCTTCTCCAGTGCCTGAAGGATATTCAGGATGAGCTGCGAGATGAACTCAAGAATGATTTTCACTGAATAGCAGAACTCCCTTCCCGGCGACATCGTCAGGAAGGGAGTTTTTTTGCAATTTTATACAAACGGATTATAGAACCGTCCAAACCGGATAGTAACGGTCAGGCTGACAAGGAGGAGGGCGACACCCAAAGTGATGGCGATGAGATCCCGGCGGACGAAGGGCCGCTGAGAATACCATGTGCGCTTGCTTTTTTTGCCAAAGCCGCGCAGCTCCATCGCATTTGAGATGGTGTCGATACGGTTCAGACTCGTCAAAATCAGCGGCAGCAGGATATTCACCGAATTTTTCAGGCGTTTGAAGAAGGGTTCGTTTTTGCCCAGCTCTACACCTCTGGCCTGCTGTGCCTGACTGATGCTGTGGTAGTCGCGCTGGATATCAGGGATATACCGCAGGGCGATTGCCACCGAGTAGCCGACTTTGTACGAAATGCCGATGTTGTTCAGGCTGGCGGCGAACTCGCTGGGGTCGGTCGCCGAGATGAACAGGATAGCAACCGGCAGGGAGACAAAATATTTCAGCGAGATGTTCAGCATATAGAACAGCTGTTCTGCCGTCAGGTCGTACCGCCAGAACAAATGACACAGCACCGTCCGGGTGCCGTAGAGGTTGGTTCCCTGATTGGGGTCGAACAGGAAGATGAACGCATTGTTCAGCAGCAGGAACACCAGCATGAAGATGAGCATGAAGCGGACTTCCCGGAAGGAGATCTTGCTCAGCTTGAACGCCGCCAGACTGACCGCCAGCAGGCCCAGCAGAACCCATGTGTTATAGGTTATCATGCTGGCAAAGGTGAACAGCAGGAAAAATGCCAGCTTGGTCGTGCCGGTCAGTTTGTGGATGACGCTCTCGCGCGGAAGATAATTCAAAACAGTCTTAGCGGCCATTTTCCCGTACCTCCCTGTCCTGCGCGATGAAACGCTCTACAAATTCCTGTGCCGGTTCGATGCCGCAGCGGTTCGCCAGCGTGTAAAGGCTGGTCTCCTTCAACGCCGCCTGCTCGACCAGCTCCGGGTCACACAGCACGCCTGCCGCCGTCCGGTCGGCGATGAGCTGACCGTCGCAGAACGCCAGTGCGCGTGGCGTATATTCCAGCATCAGGTGCATGTCGTGCGTTATCATGACGACCGTGACGCCCTGCGCGTTCAGACCGCGCAGAAACTCCATAATATCGGTATAGTGATGGAAATCCTGTCCGGCCGTCGGCTCGTCCAGTAGAATCAATTCCGGGTCCAGCACCAGCACACTGGCGATGGTGACGCGCTTTTTCTGGCCGAAGCTCAACGCCGACACCGGCCAGTTACGGAAGGGATACAGTCCGCAGACTTTCAGCGTCTTCTCGACCTTTTCCCGAATCTCCGCCTCGCTCAGGCCGGAACGCTGCAGACCCAGTGCGACTTCATCAAAAATCATGGTCTTTGAGATCATCTGATTGGGGTTCTGCATGACGTAGCCGATGTGCTTTGCGCGGTGACGGATATTTTCATCGGCCAGCGATTTTCCGTTCAGGAGAATATCGCCCGAGTCCGGCGTCTCGAAGCCGCAAATCAGTTTTGCGAGGGTCGATTTGCCTGCGCCGTTCCGTCCGACGATGCTCACCATCTCGCCCTTGCCGATGGAGAAGCTGACATGTTTCAGGGTCGGCTGGCCTTTCTGGTAGCCAAAGCTGAGGTCTTTCACTTCCAGCAGCGGTTCCGGCGCAGCGGCTGCTTCCGTCTGAGGACGGGCGGTGAACCAGCGGCGGAGGGCGTCCGTATCGGCATCGTTCAGAACAAGGCTGTCCACATGGGCCGGGTGCTTTTCGGGCGTGATAACCACCCCGGCATACCGCAGGGCCGTGACATACAGCGGCTCCCGGATACCATTTTCGGCCAGCAGGCTGGTCGAGAGCAGCTCATCCGGACGCATATCAGCCAGAATTTTCCCCTCGTTGACGAGAACGATGCGGTCAACATTCCGCCAGAGGACATCCTCAAGGCGATGCTCAATGATAAGCACCGTTGTATCAGTCTTTTCCTGAATCTCGTCGATCAGCTCGATGGCCTGCTTGCCAGTGGCTGGGTCGAGATTCGCCAGCGGTTCATCGAAGAGCAAAATCTTCACCTGATCGACCATAACGCCGGCCAGACTGACGCGCTGTTTCTGTCCGCCCGAAAGCTCGTGCGGCGCGTAGCCGAGATGGTTCTCGATGCCGACCAGCTCCGCCGCATGGCGTGTGATGGCGTGCATCTCGTCCTGCGGCGTGCAGCTGTTTTCGAGGGCGAAAGCGATATCCTCGCCAACGGTCAGGCCGATAAACTGTCCATCCGGGTCCTGCAAGACTGTGCCGACATGGGCGGACAGCTCAAAAATGCTGCTGTGGGGTGCGTCCACGCCGTCAACGGTCAGGGTTCCGGTGGATTCGCCGGGGTTCGAGAAGGGATTCAGGCCGTTGATGCAGCCTGCCAGCGTGCTTTTGCCGCTTCCGGAAGGGCCTGCAATCAGCACACGTTCGCCGGGATAGATATCCAGGTTGATATCCGTCAGGGTCGGACGCTTCTGGGCGCGGTACTGGAAGGAAAAATTCTGAAAGGAGATAATGGGATTTTTTTGTTCTGCCATTGGACACATTTCCTCTAGTTTAGAAAGAAAAAGGGGCTGTCACACATCTTCTTCGTGTAACAGCCGGTTTTTACAGCCTTCCCCTCGAGGGGAAGGTGGCACGCAGTGCCGCATGGACGCAAACCGCGATTATACCAAGCTCATTGAGCTGGTGCATCAGACCTACCCGGAGATCAACATTCAAATCGAGCCGTACAAGGGCTGCAACGCCACTGCTTACATGAAAAAGCAGCTGACGTCCGGCATTGTACCTGACATTTACTGCACCACCCAGACATGGGATGACGATCTGCAGCGCGACAATCTTATCGACCTGTCCAAGTACCCCATCACCGACCTGTACAATCCCGTCCGCCTGAACGAGGTCGATGTGGACGGTGCGATCTATCTTCTCCCCTACGATTTCAACATCTCCGGCATCGCTTACAACCAGAGCCTTTTGGAAAGACTGGGTCTTGCTGTTCCGACCAGCTTCGCGCAGACGGGGGATGGTCTCATCACGCATCTGCGCGAAGCTGGGGTAGAGATCTCCGACTGCCTGATGAATTATCCCGGCTATCCGTTCCAGTATTTCTTCGACGTCGCCTGCACCGGTTTTATGAACACGCTGGATGGCCGCACATCGGCAGTTTCGACGCCTGCCTCAGCGAGTCGGAGGAGACGTCCTTCGTCTGCACCGATGTCATCATCAACGGCAGCACCTATTACCTCACCCTGAAAAAGCTGGACGGCTACGACTGGTCGATGCTCTTCCTCGTTCCCTCCGATGAAGTTGCGGCCAGCACCCGGGCTATGACCGCCTCGATGATCCACATTTTCATCATCACGCTGGTCATGCTGATGGTCCTCTGTCTGCTGTCCTTCCTTTTTGTCTCCCGGTTCCGGAAGAATCAGGAGCTGCTCGCAGTCAAGACCCGGAGCGAGGCCGCACTTTCCGCTGCGAACAAGAAGCTGGAAGATGCCATCACCCTTCTGCGCAAGTCGAGCTTCGACGTCATTCTGATGCCGTGCAAGACCCCCAGCGAGGACATCCAGAAACTGCGTGACATCGCCGGTACCAGTGCGATTTTGCTGGGTGCTGCACCCGGCCAGAGCGAGGAAAGCGTTGCGCCCGGCATGGACGAACATCTGTCCGAGCCGGTGGATATCTCGGCACTGGAACAGGCCGTCCGCCGCTTTCACGTTACCCCCCCAGAAATAAATAGCGGCAGAGCGAGATATGCCCGGTGAGGTATTATCTCATCCGCTGAAATCGTTGTATTAAATAAATTATTTGCGCAAAAAACAGGCAGTACGCTATACCATCCGGTAAAACGTACTGCCTGTTTTGATTTTATTTAACCGATGAACATCTGTACCCAGTAGGCACCATATTCGCTGTTGGAGCTGTAATAATAGCCCACGCCGAGTTTCTTGAAATTCGGACTCATAATATTTCTGCGATGGCCTTCCGAGTGCATCCAGCCATCCACAACCTGTGCCGGTGTCCGGTATCCTGCGGCGATATTTTCACCAACGTAGCATTTTCCCTGCCAGTCGATACCCTGTTCCTGCAATGCTGTAAAGCACCGGGTTCCATCCGGACGGGTATGAGAGAATTTTTCCACAATTTCCTTTGCGCGAACCTGCGCGGCGGCACTCAACGCGGAATTGTCCATCGTCAGCGGCTGCAAGCCTTCTTTCTGGCGTTCGATGTTCACCAGACGAAGCACTTCCTGCCGGTATGCTTCCAGATTGACCGGGTCGTTCTTGCTGTCCGAAGAAGCCGGGCTTTCGCTCGACGACGAGGACGAAGAGCTGGACGAACTGCTGGAAGATGCAGAGCTGCTGGAACTCGAACTGCTGCTAGACGACGAAGACGAGCTGGAACTGCCCGACGAAGGGTCATTCGGACGGGAAGCCGGTGTCTCCGGCTTGGACGAGGCACTGCTGGACGAGGATGAACTGTCTGACGGCAGGTCGGGCAGCGGCTCTCCCGGGATGCCGCTGCATCCGGCCAGAAGTCCGCAGACGAGCACCGCCGCTGCAACGCTTTTCAGGATCTGATGTCGCAATTTCATTTTTCTTCCTCCTTTGCAAAAATCGACCGATGGCACCTTATTTCGTGCCTTTTTCTTCATGATATCATTTCAAAAAAGCCCTGTCAATCACATCTTTTGCGCTTTTTCCACAAAAAATGGGCCGCCGCACCAGCTGCGGCGACCCATCTTTAATTTTCCGTGAATTTACCCCATCAGGGTGGACCACAGCCAGCTGAACGGCATCACGAGGATGAGGGCAGGCATGAGGTCGACCAGAGGAACCGATTTGATCTTGGACACCCGGAAACCTGCCGCAAGGGTCAGGATACCGCCGCAGGCCGAGAGGTCTGCGAACATGGTCGGGGTCAGCACACCGGCCAGCAGTTTACCGGCACCAAAGACGATGAACAGGATGATGACCTGCGGAATGGGGATCGCGCAGATGGCCGCACCCAGCGTCGAAGCGAAGATCATCGCAGTAAAGAAGTCCAGCACCGCCTTCGACATCAACAGCGACGGGTCGCCGGTGATGCCCTCGGTCAGGGTGCTGTAGCAGCCGAAGCCGCTGCAGCAGAACAGGGCAACCGCCGTGATGTAAAACTCCATGTCGATGTGTTCGCCGCCGAGATGCATGGTCTTGACGAGCTTATGGAAAAATTTGCTCGTCCAGTGTTCCAGATGCAGGCTGTGTCCGATGGTAAAGCCCACCAGAATCGCCAGCACGACCGCCGTCATGCCGGACGCCTTGATGATGGAATTGATGCCGATCGCGATGGAGCAGTAACCGAACAGGATCGGCAGATTATCTTTCAGGTTCTGCGGCAAAATCTTTCCCAGACCCGTTCCCAGCAGACCGCCGAGCAGCACGGCGGCACAATTCGTCAAAACTCCAATTGGCATTTTCCATCCTCACATTTCTCTGTTTTACCAGTCCTTCACCGAGCCATCAAAGGCACGGCGTGCGGCGTTACTGCCGCGCTCATTTGCAGGATAAAGCTCTTCTGCGTCGTCCGCCAACTCGACACCGATACCGGGAGCCTCGGGGATGAGCATACAGCCATTCTCGAAGCGGAGCGGTTCCTTCACCATCTTGTCCTCTGCACCATTCAGGCAGAAGCCGGGCAGCTCTTGGATTCCGAGGTTCGGGATGGAGGCGCAGATCTGCAGGCAGGCCGCCGTGGACACGGGGCCGAGCGGATTGTGCGGAATGACCAGCACATCATGAGCCTCAGCCAGTGCGCAAATCTTCTTGCTGGTGGTGATACCGCCGACTGCGCAGACATCCGGGCGGACATACTGGCAGGCATGGCGTGCCATCAGCACCTCAAATTCCCGAAGGTCGATGGCGCGCTCGCCGGTCGCGATGGGAACACCCACCTTGCTGGCGACTTCGGCCATTGTATCCACATTGTCGGGCGGTACGGGGTCTTCCAAGATCATCGGACGGTACGGCTCGACGGCACGGCCAAAGGCGACTGCCTCCGGCAGGGTCATGCCGCGGTGGACTTCCAGCACAAAGTCGAAATCCGGGCCGACTGCCTCACGGCAGACGCGGACCTTCTCCACTTCCCGTTCGATGCGGCTGGAGTAGAACTCGCCCTTGCCATCCGGGGAGCTGGTGGGGCCGTTGCAGAAGATCTTTGCGGCCGTAAAGCCCATCTGCTGCAGCTGCTGATACTGTTCCGCCAGCTTCTGACGGTCTTCGGTGATGTGCATGACTGACGCGTAGACGCGCACCTTGTCACGGGTCTTGCCGCCCAGCAGCTCATACACCGGAACGCCCAGAGCCTTGCCCTTGATATCCCAGAGGGCGATGTCGATGGCCGAGATCGCGCTCATGATGACCGAGCCGCGGAAGTAGACCGACCGCAGGAAATTCTGGTTGAAGTCCTCGATACGGAAAGGGTCTTTGCCGATAAGGTAATCCGCAAACTTCTCGATCGTCGCAGCCGTCGCCTGTAAATAGCCCCAGTTACCAGCTTCGCCCAGACCTACGATACCGGCATCGGTATAGACCTGCACGAACAGATAGTGCTTCGCAAAGCGCAGCTTTACGTCCGTAATTTTCATAATGCTTTTCTCCTGTCACGTTACTCTATTATAAATGTTGTTGGAAGAATTTGCAATGGGCTTCCAGCGCACGCTCCCAGCCGGGCGTCCGGTTGGTGGTAAAACCGTGCATTGCCTCGGGGATACGCTGGGCAGTCACGCAGACACCGGCTTTTACCAAACGGAGAGCGAAAGCCTCGGTATCATCACGCAGGCTGTCTTCCCCTGCCGACAAAATCAGGCAGTCCGGGAAGGTTTTCAGTGCGTCTTCACTCACTTTGATGGGCGAACAGAGCGGCTGTGCCGGGTCTGCATCACCAACGTAAAAATCGGTGTACAGCTTCTCGGTAGCCGAACGCTTGACCCAGAAGGGGTCCTGTTTCAACTCCGGCGACAGGCGATCGATGGGGTCAATGGTGTTATCCACCGGGAAATACTCCATCAGTACACAGCAGGGATGCAGCTTGTTGGTCTCTGCGTTTTTGATGCAGGCCGCCGCCACAAGATTTCCGCCTGCACTGTGTCCAGCCAGCATGATTTTCTCCGGGTCGACGCCCAGCTCCTCGGCGTGGTCGAAAGCATATTCCGCAATACCATAGCACTCTTCGACTGCCGCCGGGAAGGGTTCTTCCGGCGCAAGGCAGTAATCCACATCCCAGACAAGGCAGTTCAGCCGTTCCATCAGGGTACAGCAGTAACGGCGGTCACGGTCGGTGCGGCCTTTGAGAAAGCCTCCGCCATGGAAGTTCAGCAGCAGAGCCGCTTTTTCAGACAGGGCATCCGGACGTTCCTCGAAGACATGAACATTGCGGCCATTCGCCGTTTTGACCCAGAATTCTTTCTCGGTGCCGGGCAGAGCCGCCAGCTCTTCGGGGCTGACCGGGCCGAAGCGGTCACGGCTGCGGACTTGGTTTGCCATTGCGATTTTTTCTTCCAGCGTCATTTTTGTTTCTCCCTTCTCCCGTTTAGAACGCCGGGAAAACGGTCATGGTGTAGAAGATGTAGATGAACGGCAGGATGAGGGTGATGAGTGCGCCGCTCTTGAACAGGCTCTTGAGGTCATAGCCGCCATCAGCCATGCACATGGGAACAGCAGGGGTAGCCATCGGGGTGAGGAAGGCGGTCAGAGATGCTGCGTTGACAAGCAGAACCAGACCGGTGGGGTTTGCGCCCAGTGCGGAGCAGGTCAGCAGGCAGATGGGGATGAAGACAGCAGAAACAGAACGGTTCAGCATGAACTGAGTGAGCAGGAACGGAACGATGAAAAAGAGTGCGCCGAGGACATAGTTGTTGTGGGTGCCGCCGACGACACTTGCCAGAGCGTTGCCGATGAGGTCGCCTGCGCCGGTGTTGGTCAGCGCGGTACCCAGAGCCAGCGAACCGACGAAGAGCATCAGCATATCCCAGGGGATATCACGCAGGGCGGACTTGGAATCGACCACGCCGAACAGAACCATCAGCAGGCTGCCGACCAAAGCGACGGCCCAGGTTGCGAGGTGGAGCTGCGAGGAGAAGATGAGGCAGAGGATGGTTGCGAAGAAGATGACGATACCGATCTTATCGACCACGGGGCTAAGCTTTTCAGCCTGCTTGCCGGACTTTTTCTCTTCCAGAGCTTCGATGGGGATGACCGGCTCTTTCGGGGTGAACTTGGGGCCGATGAACAATGCCCAGAGAGGAACAACGACCAGAACCGGCCAGACACCGATGGTGAAGTCGATGGCACGTATGCTCATGCCAGCAAAACCGTAAGTCTCGAGGAAACCGGTGTACTGACCAGCCATCTGGATCGCCGTTGCCAGAGGAAGGATGCCGCAGCAGGCTACACAGACGACCATGACCGGGAACATATACTGAGAGCGGCTGTGTCCGGTCTTATCGCAGAGAGCAGCCAGCAGTGGGCTGACGATGGCGTAAACGACCATCGGGCTGGCGATGAAATTTGCCAGCAGAACTGCGATGAGGATATAGCCAAAGTAAGCAGTCTTGAAACTGCCGCGAGTCAGCTTCATGATGCCGTTGCACAGGCCGTCGACTACGGAAGTACGGCGGAAACCAGCCGCCACCACGAACATGGTCGCCATCAGCAGAGTATTCACGTTGGAGAAACCGGCCAACGCACCGTTCGCGTCGATGCAGCCGGTAAAGTACAGAGCAGCCAGCGAGATCATTGCGGTAAGCCACATGGGGATCTTGTTCAGCATATAGCTGACAAGGGTCGCCGCAAAGATCACCATACAGATGATCATTTGAGTATTCATAAGTGTTTTTCCCTTTCCGTTATGTTTTCACGTTTTTCTCAACCTGAAGTCCGTTGCTGCCCGGGCAGGGGCTTGTTGTGACTCTATCTTAACAGAAAGTTCTTATTTTGTCGCTGAAAATATTTGTGGGTTTTCTTCGGATGCCGCCCCTCTCCGGGCTGGGTTTGACAGAAAAATCGCAATCAATGCCGCAAAATCATCCAAACATTTTCCCTGTGCGATTTAACAATCGCAGAACGGTTTTCTTGTGCATTTTGCCAAAGCACACCGGAAAATCTCGTGCATCCATCCTGAAATTCGATTTGACACAAGCGATTTTTGGGATTATCCTAAAGCTGACCTCTTTCGAGGAAAATCTTTCCTGAATTTTTGCCACAGGGAAAATGTTTGGATTTGGGGTGTAAAAATGGATTCCGCGAACTACGAGCTCGACCTTCCGCGCGAAAACATCCACATCGAGTGTTTTGCGCATGACATCATGAATTACCGCTACCACTGGCACCCGGACGACTACGAACTGAGCATCCTGCTCCACGGCGTGCAGGCCTACTGCCGCGGCTCCGAGAACAGCCTGCTGCACGAGGACGACGTGATTTTGACCGCTCCCGGCAACGGCCACGCTTCGATGAGTCAGGCAGCGGACACCTGCGCCATCGTGCTGCACTTTTCGGCAGCGGCCTTCAAGCCGTTTGTGAAAAAGGGCGTCGTGTATCAGTTCCCGTCCTGCCATTCCACCGATGCTGACCGGGCCGAGCCGCGCTACCGGGTCATCCGGTTTTACGCCAGCCAGCTCTTCCACATCTTACAGCAGGGCGGCCCCTACGCCCAGCTTGCGGCCAAAGCCACCCTTGAACTGCTGGCCCTCCACATCTACACCCACTTTGAGCCGAAGGCCTTCAATATCCTGCCCGAGGACTTCGAG
Source organism: uncultured Faecalibacterium sp. (assembly GCA_934548045.1). GTDB lineage: Bacteria > Bacillota > Clostridia > Oscillospirales > Ruminococcaceae > Faecalibacterium. The sequence goes on from CAKTEM010000001.1 coordinate 124,759, forward strand.
CGGCGGAACATCGCCCGGCGGCTGCTGGCTTATGTCGAGGAACATTATGCTTCCAAACTGACCCTCGAAGAGCTGGCCGACTATGCCCAGTACAACCGCACCTACGTTTCGACCCTGTTCAAACAGATGGTCGGCATCAACTTTCACGAATATCTGACCCGGGTGCGGTTCCAGCACGCTCTGAATGACCTCGCCTGCACCAACGACAACCTGACCGACATCGCACTCCGGAACGGTTTTGCCGACCTGAAGACCTTCAATGCCCGGTTCCGTGCGACGTTGCAGCGGACGCCTGCCGAGTACCGCGCCCAGCTCTCCCCTGACCGTGTTCTGGACGGGATGCAGCGGCGGTTCATCGCGCCAGAAGACCCCATCTTGCAGAAAAAGCTCGTCGAGTATTCTCACATCGGCGTTTGATTATGACAAAAGCAAAGCCAGCTTCCCGGCCTGTGTCGCACAGGGTCCGGGAAGCTGGCTTTTTATGTTGTGTGTGATTATGGCTCGATAACATCAAAGGTCTTCTCGAATTTCGCAGTATAGCCGACCAGCCGCCGCAACGCGGTTCCGTCGCCTTCGACCTGCAGCTGCCCGGCCTGCTGACCGGTCAGGATGGCAAACAATTGCAGCCGCTTACAGGTAATGGTCGCCTGTGCAGACGGGTCATTCATGCCGCTGTAATAGAGAAGCACACCGTTTTTGCGCAGGATATAGAACTTTTCGCCAGTATCCACGACGTTCAGGTTCAGCGTCACGTCGTCCTGCTGGGCGGCGTTGGCATCGGTCAGGATGGCGATATAGTCCAGCAGCATCTCCATCGTCATTTCACGCATGGTGGAGGTCAGGCCGTTCGCCGTCCTCGCCCGGCCGGACAGGTTGCCCTCGCGCAGCTCCGCCGCACCCATCAGGTAAGCGTTCCGCCACGCACCTGATTCGGCCTGATAGCCCAGCTGCTCCAGCGCGTCGGCACAGAGGTTCCGCGCTTTTTGATTTGCCGGATTCTCAAAGACCAGCTCCTTCGTGATCTGCGCGACCCACTGGTATTCGCCTTTTTCGTAGTCCTGCTTTGCCTTCCGCAGCACCGCATCGCTGCTTCCGAGATATTCCACCAGCTTTTTGGCGGTGTTCTCGGGGGAAAGCGTATTCAGGTTGACCGGGTTGCCGTCGTACCAGCCGATATACTTCTGATAGACTGCCTTTGCGTTGTGGGAGAGGGTTCCGTAATACTGCCGGGTATACCAGACCTTTTCCAATTTTTCCGGGAGCGTGATCTTTTCCGCAATTTCATTCGATGTATATCCCAGATTGATATAGTGCAGGGTCTGGTCGTGGATGAACTTATAGACAGCCGCCGTGTTAAGCAGATACTCGTGGATCTCCGCACCCCAATGCGGCCAGTTGTGGCTCTGGAACACGACGTCGGTCTTTTCGGTGAATCGCTGGTCGGCCTCAAGGATGTACTTTGCCCATGCGTTCGCGTCTCGCACCTGTGCGCCGCGCAGGGTGTAGAGGTTGTGCATCGTTCCGGTACAGTTCTCGGCCAGCCAAAGGGCCTTATACTTCGGGAAATAGGCGTTCATCTCCGCCGGGGCCTCGGTGCCGGGCGTGAGCTGGAATTCGATGTCCAGACCGTCGATGTTCAGCGTCGGAGTCTCCGCCGTGATTTCAAAGGTCGGAGCGATGAGGGAGACGGTCCCGGTCGACTGGCCCATTCCGATTCCGATGGAAAGCGCGCCCTGTTTTCCTTTGTTCAATACCGTGCCGTACTGGTACTGCGCACGGCGTGCCATCGCGATGCCTGCATAGATGTTCTCGCTGATGGCGTGTTTCAAAAATCCTTCCGGGGCTAAAATCGGCGTTTTTCCGGACGCCAGCTGTTCCGCAATCGAAAGCCCTGCATCCGCCGCCTGCTCCCGGGAGATGGCACCCTCGATGCCGCCGAAATGGTCAACATGAGAGTGACTGTACAGCACCGCTTTGATGTCCAGCACCCCAAAACGCTGTTCCATCAGAGCTTTGGCCGCCTGCATATTTTCCTTGCACATGAGGACATCGAAAATGATCCAGCCGTGGTCGGTGCGGATGAAGGTCGCGTTTGCCATATCGTAGCCGCGCACCTGATAGATGCCGTCGCAAACCTCGAACAGACCTGCCTTCGCGTTGAGCTGGGTATTCCGCCACAGACTCGGGTTGACCGTATCCGGCGCGTCACCGGAGATGTCGCCCAGGCTTTCCAGATCCCATGCGGTGGTGCCATCTTCGTTCCGGATGACGATACCATCCGAAGATTCCAGCAGACCCCGTTCCGCGTTTGCGAATTCGTTCCGGTCCGAAAAATCCAGTTTCCCGTACCATTCCGCGTTCTTCTCCGCCGTTCGGGTCGTCGCTTCCTTCACGGTTCCGTCGGTATCCGAATCCTTCAGGATGTCCGAGAGAAAATTCGGGAGACCGTTTTCCTCACTGCCAGCGGCATGAGCGGACAGCGACACACCGCAGGCCATGAGCGCGGCGGCAGACGTCGAGATAAAATTCCGGCGCGTCATTTTCATGTTGAGTTCCTCCGTTTTTATTGTCACTTTACGCGGATGGTGGCTGGCTGCCAGCTGGAAAGAGCATCCCAGTCCGGCTTATAAATTCGCAGAAAGAGGTGGAATTTCCCCTCCCCGACCGGGAGCCAGTTGGTCGTATCCTCCGGCGCGTCCTTGGAAAGGATGATATCCACCGAGCCATCCGGGTTCTGTTTCAGGCCAGAGCGGTCATTCAGGCAGTAGCGGTCAATGGGATTGTCGATGAGGAAGTCGTCCTCACCGTAGGCCGTGACCGACCAGAATCCATCCTCTACCGTAGAGGGCAGTTCATCAAAATGCAGGATGTAGGTCTTTTTTCCGTCCAGAGCTGCACCGGTGATGTCCGTTTCGGTTTTCGGGTAGATAGCAATATCGGTCGTATTCGCACCCAGACCCATCATGGCAACCATCGTCCGGTAATCGTAGGCCGTGCCAAAGTTGCCGATGGGGTCGCCGTAATAGGTCCACTGGCCTAGTTTCTGGGCATAGTTCTGCGCGTTTTTCTTCAGTTTGGCGCGAAGCTGTAACAGCATCAGCTTCCAGCGCAGTCCACCGCCGATACCGAGAACACTCTCGTCAAATTCTTCTCCCGGGCCGACGTGGATCGCCGCTAACCGTTCCAGCAGAGCCGCATCTTCTGCCGCCGGTTTGTTCGTTTCCATCAGCGCGTTCGCCTTGTCGAAGAATTCTTTCGGTGTCATCGCGACGACCTTTTTCAGCGGAACAAAATCGTTGTCCGGGTCGTAAGTCCCCTTGGGTGCCGTGTAATTTTCCACGCCATAAGCCGAGAGCGGCATCAGCTGCATCTTGTCCTGAAGGGCGTGGACGTTCGGCAGGTCTTCCTCACCGGATACCACCACACGGGCGATGGTCCAGACCATCGGCGTCGGCACATTGACGCGCCGAACCCCCTCTGGGAGTTCGCCCTGCCAGCTGTCGAGTGTGATGGCGTAGGTTCCCGGCTCTTCCAGCACAGCAGCGGTATTTGTCCATGCGTCCAGCACCTGAACGTTATAGAACCGGTCGGCTTCCGGCACGACATAAATCATCGGCTCTTCGCTGACGTCCAGCCATGCCTGCGTATACAGGGTGTCTACGTTGGGCGAAACGACCGTATGGAAGCTGGCGTCCACCGTCTTTTTGCTGTGGCTGAACTGGTTGATAGGCGCGTGGCCGTTTCCGGCTGTCTCCGTATTGGTCGAGGCCGTTTTGGTCGCGTCCATGATGACAAGAGGGAAGGCGTAGAGGTAGGCTTCTTCTAGAAGCTCCCATGTGCTGCTTTTGCCAGCCGCCGCATATCCGGCCGGGAAAAGCGGAAGCATCATACAGACCGTCAGTAAGAGCGAAACCAGTCTTTTCACGCCACATCCTCCTTTTTATCCGCGCGCCAGCAGGACCGAAACCGTTGTCTCCCTTGCGTCCGGGTTTTGGTCGATGTCGCCGCCATCCTGAACCGCAAGCTGGATCTCATAGACCTTTTTCGCGCTCAGCCGTCCATCCGCGTTTTTCAGCGTCCAGTCCGAGACCAGATGATACTGGCCGTCTGTTCCCACTGCGTAAAGCTTGTAATCCGCTTCCTTTCCGGTCAGGCCATTGACCCGGAACGCAACGGTCGTCCTGGGATGCACATTGTCCAGCGTGACGGTATTCAGCCATGTTGCCGGGGTTCCCTGTCCGCCTGCGGCGGTAAACTCCGCCGTTGTAACGACTTTCCGGGAAGTCTTGTCCAGATCGACCCGGCGGTAGGGCATTTCCGGCAGGTAAACAAACCGGTCCTGCAGACGGAGCAGCTCCTTGTAACCAGTCGGGCAGTAGAGTTTGTTTCCGTCACGGCCTGCGTACATGCCGATCGCCATATTGTTGTATCCGTACAGCGATGCCACATCCACGGTCAGGGCAGTCTTGCCCGTCTCGAAATCGAGGACGATATACTGCCACATACCGGTATCGACATCCTGCATGAAGCCGTAAATGTAACCGGTCGCCGTCGAAAGCTTCAGCATCGAGGTATCGCTCAGGTCTTTACGGCACCAGATGCTCTTCATCGTCCAGCCGTCGGCGGTCCTGATGGTATCCACGCGCTCGATGCCCGGCATGATCATGCAGTTGCCCTTCATCAGCCAGTTGCGGTCATAGATGTTCTCATAGCTCTGGATGGACGAATCGCTGTCCGGCTTGGCGAGGTTCGGGCTGCCTGCGCCGAACCAGTTGCAGACGATGGTACTCAGCTTTCCGTTACCGAAATCGTAAACGATGGCCGAGTTCTCGACTGAGACGGGCATGTTGTCCGGCAGCTCGTCGATGACCGGATGACTGGCAACGACTGCACCGGTCTTGATATCCAGCGCAAGCAGGCTGATCGTTTCGAGGTTGTCGGTAAAGAAGACCAGCTCCCGGCTCAGCGAGGGCGAGCAACCGCTGCCCCATGCCAGACCGCCGCCAGTGGTCGCCGCGCCTTCCCGGCTGTCCTTCGCACCTACGCTGTCGTAGGGTGTCCGCCAGATGATATCCACGCCATTGTCAGCACGCAGCAGATAGCAGGCAAGGTTCGTCAGGATGACCGCGCCCTCTTTGCAGGAGGCGATGCCGTTCTCCGCGCCCTCGCCGGGTTCCGGCAGGTAAACGTGAACTTCGTGTTCCAAGTCGGCGGTTCCGCCTGCGAGGATGGTATCAATAGCAGTGTGGGAGATGTAACCCATCGCGCCCTGCTGCTGGCGGCTGGGGTAAATACGGAAGCCGCCTGTCACGAACCAGAGGTTGCCCTCATAGTCAAAGACGACCGAGAGAAGGTTCTGTTCCAGCGAACGGCCCAGCACCTTTTCCGCCGCTTCCTTGATGTTGATATCCAGCACCTTTTCAAAGACTGCCAGCGGCGTGCCGTTCTCGTCGGACGCTCTCAGCATCAGGACGTGGTTGTGGCTGGTCGGGCAGACCACAAGATTTCGTCCATCCACGAATGAATACGAACTCTGTATGACGTATCCGCCGCCGTCGTGCTTGGTCGGCGAGAAGAAGCCGAGGGTCTTCACCTCTTCGGCGTCGAGGTCACGAATTGCCAGACCGCCCAGAAACGGGCTGATGGGGTTATCAAAGTTGTCGAAGAAGATGGCCGGCGACGCATTGGGGTTGACCTTTTCCATCGCGACGTTGACTTCCGGGCAGATGCCGATGGGCAGAACTGAATCCGTCGAGTCCGTATTGTAGCAGTCGTGGTGGATGTTCGAGTCGCCTGCTCCCATAAATGGGTTCGGGTCGATGACTTTCGGGGTCAGCGGTTTTGGCGGAAGTGCCGTCTCTGCATCAGTGCTGAGCAGGTCGGAGAGGAAACCATTCGTCTCGGCGGCGTTCGCGGTCGGCGTCAGACCACAGGCCAGCAGGGCAAGAGCGGAAGTGCTGAGGAAGCTGCGTCGTGTCAATTTCATAGAAAGACCTCCTTGTTCATTTCTGTTCTTATAGATTCAAGAGAATATTCACCCGGAAGACCCCGTTTTCGGTCTCCACAGTCAGGTTTCCGTTATATTTATGAACCGCTGTCTCGATGGAGACAAGCCCGATTCCCATGCCATCGTGCTTGGTCGAGTGCAGGGTGTCGCCCTCTTTTTTCAGCACGCCGTCATAGTTGTTTTCGACCACCAGACCCAGCATCGCCGGGCTGAGCATCCGGGCCATCACACGCACCTGCCGCTGTTCCGGATGGAGTTTCCGGCTGGCGTGGAAGGCGTTTTCCAGCAGATTTCCCAGCATCATGCAGAGGTCAGCTTCCGGCACTGCCAGAAACTTGGGCAGCTCCAGCGTCCACTCGATGGGGATATTCCACTGATGTGCCTCGTGGTCGTAGTGGCCGGCCAGTGCATCCACTGCCGGGTTTGCGCAGAGGGTCGGCCGCTCTTCGCTGAGTTCCGTCTCGTACTGGCTGAGGTAGTTTTTCAGCTCATCCAGCTGGCCGCTCTCTGTCAGACCAGCGATGACATGCAGATGCTGGCGGAAATCGTGCCGCAGATGCCGGGTCTGTTCCATGTAGGTCCGAAGCTCCATATAGCGTCGGGATTCCACGGCCAGCAGCTGATTTTCCCGGTCGAGCTGAGAGTTCCGGGTGTATTCCCGTGCGACCTTGTACATCTCGTACAGAAGCAGGAAGATACCCAGCAGTGAGATCAGCACCGCCAGAACTGAGATGATCATCAGGCGGTTCATCAGGACGATGGACGTATCTTTTGGCATACAGAAAATCAGATACGCCGCGTACAGTGCCGGCAGCGGCCATGCGGACTGCCAGAACGCCTCGCCGTGATACTCTTTCAGCAGCCAGCTGCTCCACCGGACAGCGGTGAACCAGAAGATCGTGGAAAGGACGATTGACAGACTTAAACAAATCAGCGAGGTTGATATCAGACAGACCGGCTGGTCGTTGTACATCTCCGCCCGGGCGTTCAGGATGACCGAGAGCAGCGAGCAGACCGCCATCATGACCGCCGTGATGGAAAACAGAAATACCGTCTGGCTGACCGAGACCTGCGGAGCCACACGCCACCGCAGCGTCCAGAAGGTCATGATCAAGAGCGGTATCAAAAAGAAGTTACTGCTCACTTCCAGCAACGTACACAGCACCGAAAAGCTCACGCACACCGCCGTTATTACGGCGATTACCAGCGCGTAGGTTTTCTTCGGCGATTTGAGATAGTCTCGCAACGGTGCAAGACAAAGGAACGCAGCCGGATAAAGCACCGCATAATCCAGAAAATAGCGTACAAACAATTCAAGATCCAATGTTTTTTCTCCTCCTTCAGCGTTCTTTCCGCATCTGGCGGAACTGATACTGTGTGAATTGTGCGAACAGATTGTTTTTATCTTTCTGCCGGACCGGAAGCCGCACACCGTCCAGCATTTCGATGCAGTCGCCATCGAATCGAAGCACCTTGTCCATGTTCAGGATGACGCCCCGGTTGCAGACCATAAAATTGGGTTCCGTCCGCAGTTCCTGCTCCACCTGCGCGAAGTTGGACACCGCTCGGCACTCGCCGTCATCGGTCATGACCCGGACGAAGTGGTTCTGCGCCATCGCGTAGTGGATCTTTTTCAGCGGCAGAAGCACGACCTGCCGCGAAATGCGGACTTCCAGCTCCTTTTCCGGCTGGCCCAGCACCCGGCGCAGCTCCTCGGTCAGATGATGTACTTTTTCTTCTTTGTATGGTTTCAGCAGGTAATCAAACGGATGTACCGGGAACGCATCCCATACATATTCCGGCGACGACGTCACAAAGACGATGATCAGTTTCGGATCGGCCTGCCGCAGCTGCCGCGCCGTCTCGATGCCGTTTGTTCCCTCCATGCAGATATCCAGAAAGACGACTTCGTAGCTTTCCGCAGCAAATACTGCGAGAAAATCATCTCCGGATGAAAACCACTCACAGTTGATTGTTCCGAGTTCCCGGCTGAGCAGTTTTTTCAGCCGCTCTGCATCCGGCCGCTGGTCCTCTACGATTGCTATTCGCAGCTTCATCGCTACGCCTCCCTTACGACTTTATTATACCATGATTTTCCTCGCATGGAATTGCCATTCACGCACGAAACGACCCCGTTCGCGCAGGTTTGGCATACTTTTCCAGTTTTTTCAACCATTTGAAGACAGCAAAACGCCGCAGGCCTCGTTGTCGTTCAAACGCAGGTCGAGCCAGACGCCCTTGACCTCGACTTTGATCTTTCCATCGCCGTTGACATCCTCGCTCAGGGATTCCAGCTTGGTTTCCAGCGCGCTCAGAAATGCTTCGTCCGGTTCGGTGCGGCCGACCACCGTCACGGTATCGTCCGGTTCTACCGTCGTCGCGCGTTGCCATGCAAAATAGCCCAACGCCAGCACCGCCGCCGCGATGAGCGCGACATAATACCAGTGATAGTGCCACCAGTTCGCACGGGCTTCGGCAGGGGTCAGCTCACGGGACTCTTCCTGCACGAGGTCTTCGGGTTTGATATCGCGTTCGTAACGGTAGGATGCCATGACAGTGTCCTCTTTTTTTTGGTTTTCTTTTAGGATAGCACAAATTCCCGGGCAGTGACAGGCTGTCCGGGAATTGTTCCGTTTTTTACACGCGCGTGCGCAGGCACTTCAGACTTATGCCTGTAACAGCTCTTTCGACGCGGCGGACAGCTTTGCATTGATGGCGTCTGCGGCTTCCTCGGTGGGAGCGACAGCGGACAGGTAAACTTTAATTTTTGGCTCGGTGCCGGAAGGACGAACCATCAGCTTCGCACCACCGGCAAGACGGAACTCGAGGACATTCGCCTTCGGCAGGCCGGTACCCTCGGTATTGTAATCGAGGACGGATTCCACGGCGATACCTCCGATCTCAGCCGGCGGCGTCTCACGCAGTTTCTTCATGATGGCCTGCATAGACCAGCTTCAAATCTGCGATGCCTGCACCATCGCCGACGTGCTGTGCATAGACCGCATCTATTTACAGCCCATCCTTCATCACGGAGAGCAGAAAACGCATACCGTGGAACTGACGATTCTTCCAACGGCAGACGAAGACCCGACGGAGTTCTATCTGCTGGCTCTGATCATCGCGTGATTGGAGCATCTGAGAGAGCATCAAAAAAGACCGGAACCGCCAAGCCTTTCGGCAGAGCAGTTCCGGTCTTTCTGTATTCAGGCCGCAAAGCAGCCTTTTTGTGTTTGTTTAACGCGAGCCCTTATCGTAGGGGATACCCTCGGCCTTGGGAGCCATGCTGTTCTTAGAAGTGAACGCAAGGATAACCATGGATGCAATGAACGGCATCATGTTATAGATGTTGCTCGACCAGCCGAAGCTCGACAGGAAGGTGGAGTCGGCGATGTTTGCCAGACTCTTGAAGACTGCGAAGAACATTGCCGCGCCAAAGATGTTGAAGGGCTTCCACTGACCGAAGATCATAACAGCCATTGCAAGGAAGCCTGCACCGGCGACGCCGACCTCGAAGTTCCAGGTCTGGACGGGAGGCACGATATAAGCCATGCCGCCGATTGCACCCAGCGCGCCCGAGATGACAACACCTGCATAACGCATCTTATAGACGTTGATACCGACCGAGTCCGCAGCCTGAGGATGCTCACCGCAGGCACGCAGACGCAGACCGAAACGGGTCTTGTACAGGACAACGTAGCTGATGATCAGCAGGATGAGGCCCAGCGGCACAAAGATGCTCAGCTCCAGCTTGCCGATGCTGAACAGGAAGGGCTTGTTGGAGTAGTTCAGCTTTGCACTGCCGCTCTCGCTGAAATATTTTGCGATGACGACAGCGACCGCTGTTGCCAGCAGGTTCAGTGCAGTGCCGCCGATGGTTTGGTCGGCTTTCAGGTTGATGGACGCGAACGCCAGCAGCAGGCTGTAAACTATACCGGCCAGTGCTGCGACCAGAATCGAAATGAGAACGACTGCAAAAGCAGGCAGACCGCTCGGAAGCATCGTCAGGGTCAGGACACCGGCAACACCACCGATGACCATGATGCCTTCCAGTGCGATGTTGATGATACCGGAATGTTCGCTGAACATGCCGCCCAGTGCGACCAGCATCAGGACGATGCCGTACAATAGCGTATATTTGATCAGAAGCAGCATTTTACTTGCCCTCCTTTTTTGCATTTGCCGGAGCAGGCTCTGCGTTCACGTTGGTCTTGTCAGCGTTCTTGAACAGCAGGGCGTGGATCTTGCCGCGGAACAGCATCGAGAATGCGCACAGGTAGATGATGATGCCGCTGATAAGGTCCGAAATTTCCGTCGGATAATACTTGGTGGACAGGAAGGAGCCGCCGACCGAGATATGCGAGATGAACAGTGCCGAGAAGATGGTGCCGATGGGGTTCGAGCTTGCCAGCAGAGCGACCGGGATGCCGTTGAAGCCCATTGCCGGCAGGCTGGTGGAGTTCAGCGGATTCCACTCGGAAACGCTGGACAGATAGTACAGACCAGCACCAAAGCCAGCCAGCGCACCGGCGATCGCCATCGAGAGGACGATGTTCTTCTTCTCGTTGATACCGGCGTACTTGGCGGCGTTCTTGTTCAGACCGACTGCTTTCAGCTCATAGCCGAAGGTGGTCTTTTCTAGAACGATCCAGACGATGATCGCAACCGCGATGGCGAGGAAAATCGCAATGGTGGTGCTGTTGGTCTGGAACATCTTATTCAGACCGAAATCCGGGATGATGGACTGTGCATAATCTGCGTTCTTGCGCAGGTTAAAGGTACGGGTGTTGCGAGCATCGTACATCGGGCCGGTACCGTTCTGGTAGATCAGTTCGTTCACCAGATACAGACCGATCCAGTTGAACATGATAGCGGTAATGACTTCGTTGATGTTCAGGTATGCCTTAAAGAAGCCGGGAATCGCGCCCCAGATGCCGCCGAAGATGGTAGCGACCAGCAGGCAGACGAACCAGGGCAGTTTCAGCATGATGGCACAGTAGAGTGCGCCATAAGCACCCAGCGTATACTGACCGGCTGCACCGATATTGAACAGGCCGGTCTTGAACGCAAAACCGACAGACAGACCGGTCATGATGAGCGGTGCCGCATTCGCCAGCGTTTTACCGACACCATAGGGGGCATCGTAGAAGCCGCCCTTGAGGATACGGACGAGGCCTTCGTTCCATGCGTGGCCCGGATTGATGGCCAGCAGAACGATAAAGCCAACGACCAGACCGATGAGAATACACAGCAGAGCTGCCAGAACGCTTGTGACCGAGCTCTGGACACCGCTGTGCGCGAGTTTTTTCTTGTTCATTCCTGTTTACTCCCCTTTCCCCTGTTTGCACGCGCCGGCCATATACAGACCCAGCTCCTGCACAGTGGTGGTCTTGGGGTCAAATTCGCCTACGATCTCGCCCTCGTACATAACAAGGATGCGGTCGGACAGGTTCATGACCTCATCCAGTTCGAGACTTACCAGCAGAACGGCCTTGCCCTTGTCGCGCTCCGCCACGATCTGCCGATGGATATACTCGATCGCGCCGACGTCCAGACCACGGGTCGGCTGAACAGCCACCAGAAGCTTGGGGTCGCGGTCGATCTCACGGGCGATGATAGCCTTCTGCTGGTTGCCGCCGGACATGCTGCGGACGATGGTCGAGCTGCCCTGACCGCTGCGGACGTCGTACTGCGCGATCAGCTTGTCCGAATACTCCCGGACAGCGTCCTTCTTGATGAAGCCGCCCTTCTGGAACTCGGGCTGCCAGTACCGCTGAAGAACGATGTTGTTCTCGAGGGTATAATCCAGCACCAGACCGTGTTTGTGGCGGTCTTCGGGGATGTGGCTCATGCCGTCCTTGGAACGCTGACGGATGGACTCGTGGGTGATGTCTTTGCCGCCCAGCATAATTTTGCCGCTGTTGATCTTTTCCAGACCGGTCAGGCCATAGACGAACTCAGTCTGACCGTTGCCCTCGATACCTGCCAGACAGACGATCTCACCGGCACGCACATTAAAGGATACGTTCTTGACTGAATCCTTCTTGTGCAGGCTGTTGTGCATGGTAACGCCCTCGACATCCAGCACAACTTCACCGGGCTTGCTCGGCTTCTTCTCGACCTGCAGCTGGACATCACGGCCGACCATCATACGGGAAAGCTCTTCCTTATTGGTATCGGCGATGTCCACAGTACCCATGTACTTGCCCTTGCGCAGGACGGTGCAGCGGTCTGCGACAGCCATGATCTCGTTCAGCTTGTGGGTGATGAAGAGGATGGATTTGCCCTCTTTCTTGAAGCCGCGCATGATCTCCATCAGTTCGTCGATCTCCTGCGGCGTCAGAACTGCCGTCGGCTCATCGAAGATCAGGATCTCGTTGTCGCGGTAAAGCATCTTCAAAATCTCGACACGCTGCTGCATACCGACCGAGATATCGCTGATGAGCGCATCCGGGTCAACACGCAGACCGTACTTCTCGCTCAGAGCGACGACCTTCTTGCGTGCCTCCGCCTTCTGCAGGAAGCCCATCTTGTTCGGCTCCACGCCCAGAATGATGTTGTCGAGAACGCTGAAGCACTCCACCAGCTTGAAGTGCTGATGCACCATGCCGATGCCGAGCGCATTCGCATCGTTCGGGTTGTTGATTGCAACCTCTTTGCCATTCTTGAGGATCTTACCAGCTTCCGGCTGATACAGGCCGAATAGCACGCTCATCAGCGTACTCTTACCAGCACCATTTTCGCCCAACAGAGCGTGCACCTCGCCTTTACGCAGTTGCAGGGTGATATCATCGTTCGCTTTGATTCCAGGGAATTCCTTGGTAATGTGGAGCATCTCGATCACAAAATCCTCTGCCAATCTGCTCACTCTCCTTTCGTGTCCTGTCGACACCTGTTCTATTCTATCTTTCATTATACAGTATTTTTGACATTTTGCACACTCGTTTTTTCCTTTTTGGTAGATTGTTGAAGTATAAGTATTACTTTTGTGCAATTTATACAAAATTTGTTTCTTTCACCATTTGACCTAGTTTTTTCGAGTCTTTCTGCCTTTTTATGCGCAAAAAGCTTCCCTGACTACAATCAGAGAAGCTTTTCATCCAGATTTAACCCAATTTCTGTTCTTTCAGCTCGAACTTGATGCCATTCGGGAGCATGAACCAATGATGGCCTTTTCCGGGAACTGGCACTGCGCCATAGGGTCTTGCTTTTTCCAGAACGGCGTCCACGCTGGCGACCTGAAATGCGAGGTGGTGATAGCGGCCGTTCTCCTGACTGGGGTCATCCACCTTGAGCAGCTGGATGCCGCCATCCAGCCAGACCGAGGACGGGTCATTCTCCGGGCCTTTCGCGCGGTAAATTTTCATGCCCAGAACCTTTTCAAAAAAGTCCGCAGCGGCGGCGATATCCGTCACATCAATGGAAATATGGTCGATGGGGCAGAAGGTTTCGGTACATTCACGCATAGAGATTCTCCTTTATCACTTCTTATCTTTATCCGGCCAGATGATACGGGGGATCACCTCGCCGGTCTGTTTCATCTTATCGATGGTATACTTCTGGGCGGCAACTTTCCGCCGGGTCTTTTCGAGAACGAAGGGGATCTCCTCCGGGCGAAGCACCAGCACGCCATTGCAGTCGCCCACGATGATATCGCCCGGGTTGACAGTCACACCGCCGCAGACGACCGGAACATTCATCTGCCCCTGATTCTTCTTTTTGGCGGTGCCGGGTGTCACGCCGCGCGCATAGACCGGGAATCCTGTCTCCCGGCAGCCTTCCAGATCCCGGAACAGGCCATCAATGACGACACCCTCCGCCTGCTTCATCTGGGCGCAGAGGCTCCGGTGGTCGCCCCAGTAGCTGCTCTTGAGCCAGCCCTTGCCTGCAATGACTAACACCTGACCCGGTTCCAGTGCTTCGATGGCGGTCGGGATGAATCCGCCGTCATCTTCCGGCACATCCACAGTCAAGGCCGGGCCGACGATTTTCTTCTCCGAGACAAAGGGTTTTATCTGATAATCCATCGTCTGAAATTCCGCGCAGCCATCGCACAGCTCAGGCGTCGAGAACTCTCGCAGCTGCTCGATGAGCGACGCCAGCATTTTCTGTTCCATCTTGTTTCACCTCATATATAACGTGTCTGCCGCTGTGATTTCCCGGCAGTTTTGCTTCTGTTATCAGTATAAAGAAGCGTCCGGCGCAAATCAAGACGGCTGTTATGCGTTCCCTGCAAGATGATTATGCGTTTTTTGTTATCCAGACACCACATCATGGAATGGAACCGCCTTCTTTTCGGGAATGGTTTCCAAAAGCAGGTGCCGATTTTTCGGCAGATGTTACAAGCGGTGGGATACTTCACGGTCTTTTATGCAAAAGCGGCATGGTAGTTATACCCGAACCAGCATTTCAAAAACCGATGAAAGGGTGCTAGAATAAATCCAACAAAGCCGGGCTTCGAGTCGTCAAAAAAATATCAAGTCAACACTGTCCGCACTGCGCAAAGCGGACAGTCCAATGCCAAGGAGGAAATTTTCATGGCAAATGAGAGTGAAACAAAAAAGACACTAAAGTTGGGCGGCCTTCCGTGGTGGCAGGCTCTGTGTGTCGTTCTTATCAGCGTGGCGTGTATGGCACTGGGCGTCCAGTCCAGCAGCATCGCTGGTACCCTCTGTTCCGCGTTCGGTCTGGGCGTTGTCCTGTATGAGTTTGGCGAGCGTCTCCCCATCTGGAACAACTACATCGGCGGCGGTCTGCTGATGGCGTTCTTCGGCACCGCGCTGCTCAAATTCTTCAACATCATCCCCGAAAAAACGCTGGACAACATCAACCGTGTCATCTCGGGCGATGACGTCAACCTGCTGGAAGTCTATATCATCTTCCTGATCGCTGGTTCGGTTCTGGCACTGGACAAGGACATCCTGCTCAAGAGCTTTGTGGGTTACATCCCCTCGATTCTGGGCGGTCTGGCAATGGCCGCTCTGCTGGGCGTTCTGGTTGGTCTGGCCGTCGGCGTTGACCCCCAGACCACCATTATGAAGTACGTCCTGCCCATCATGGGCGGCGGCAACGGCGCAGGTGCCGTTCCTCTGAGCAACATCTACGAGACCGTCACCGGCGACCCGGCGGCAAACTTCTACGGATTCGCCATCATCATCCTGACCATCGGCAACATCTTCGCCATCATCGGTTCTGCGCTGCTGAATACGCTGGGCGAAAAGTTCCCTGCTCTGACCGGCGATAAGAAGACCATCGTCCGCGGCGGCGAACACCTCGCCCGTGAGGACAAGAAAGTGACCTGCACCATGCAGGATGAGCTGGGCGCACTGGTTCTCACGCTGGGCTGCTACGGCGTCGGCCGTCTGATGAGCAAAGTCATCCTTCCCAAGATCGCAGGCGCATCCATCCACGCTTACGCTTATATGATCATCTTCGTCGTCATTCTGGCTGCGACCGGCATCGTTCCGGAGGGTGTCCGCGCCGGTGCAAAGCGGCTGCAGAGCTTCATGAGTACTGCTCTCGGCATGGTCATCATGGTCGGCATGGGCGCAGACTTCGACATCGCTGAACTGTTCAGCGTCATGACTCCGGGCAACGTCGCAATGGCACTCGCCATCGTCGTGGGCGCGGTCATCGGCTCCGGTGTCGTGGGCTATCTGGTCGGCTTCTACCCCGTCGATACCGCTCTGACCGCCGGCCTGTGCATGGCAAACCGTGGCGGTTCTGGCGATCTGGCCTGCCTCGGTGCAGCCAAGCGCATGGACCTGATGGCTTACGCACAGCTGTCCTCTCGTCTGGGCGGCGCGATCGTTCTGATCATCGCTTCCTTCGTCTTCTCGTTCTGGATGTAAAAATCACCAGAAACCTTCTGCTTCCATAAGAAAAACCGGGCTTCATTTTCGGATGAGGCCCGGTTTTTCTGCGTTGTCCGGCTTGCAGAATCTGACCGGATTCGATATAATATTATCAAACAAAAATGGGAATGGAGTGGCATCACGTATGGATCTGGATCAGATGCGGTATTTTGTCACCGTGGCAGATTGCCACAGCATCACCAAGGCAGCCCAGCAGCTGTATATCTCGCAGCCATCGCTCAGCCGAAGCATCGCCGCTGTGGAGGAAGAGGCCGGCACCCTTCTGCTCGACCGCACCACGCGCCCTCTGAGCCTGACCTTTGCCGGGCAGCGGTACTATGAGACAGCGAGAAAAATTCTGGAATTGAGTACCGACTTGAACCGTCAGCTGCGCGACATCAACGACTGTGCCAGCGGCCAGATCACCATCGGCTGTTCCAGCCAGCGCGCGGCCTACACCCTGCCGGCTGTGCTGCCAAAATTCAAGGCACGTTATCCCGGTGTCGAGATTCGCACCTGCGAGCAGGACTCGGCCTATCTGGAAGACGCCCTGCTGAAAGGCAAAGTCGATCTGGTCGTCTTTCCCGACCAGACGACGCTGGAATCCAACGACCTCATCGACACGATCGTTCTGGGGCCGGAAGAGTTCCTGCTGGTCTGTGGTGACGGCGTGCTGAGCCGGGAACAATGTCTGGATGGATTCAGCAAGACTGTGGATTTTGCCCGTCTGAAAGACATGCCTTTTGTAACGCTGACATCTGGCCACGGCAGTCGCCGGATGTGCAACCGCATCTTCAGGCAATTCGGTTTTGAGCCGAAGATCGTCTTCGAGTGCGACAGCAACGCGCTCGTCCTCCGCATTGCCGCCGCCAAAGTCGGCCTTGCCATGATGCCAGATAAGGTCGTCAAGATGCACACCGGATGTGTGGCGGTGAATACCTATTCCATCTCGAACCCACCAATGACGTGGAACGTCCTTGCCGCTTTCCGCAAAGGTCATTACCGTACCAAGGCCGAGCAGTATCTGCTCTCGCTCCTGCTGGAATTTTATCAGAAAAAGTCGTAATATCCCACGTTTTGCTGCCGCTTTTCGCGGCAGCTTTTTTGTTTACAACTTTGTTATTCAATAAACGAATGACGACTATGCCGCATCCTGCATGACAGCAAGAAACACCTCCGAAATTTGTTCAACCTGCCCGAATCACACCCCTCAAATCACTGGTTTTGGCGGTTTCGACACGAAGTATTCAATATTTGAATGGATACCCCAAAGAAAACCATATTTTACATTGATGCTTCCGACTGTTACAATAAAGACACAAAAAGAGAGCGAGCCAAACAAAAGGCTCGAAACAGATAAAAACTTCAGGGGGTATTTATTATGGCTACTACCGCATCACAGGAACAGCAGATCAAGGTCGCACAGGATAAGCTGGCAGAGCTGATCCGCAGTGAGTTCACCCGTATCGACCGGATGAAGGCCGATCAGGAGGTCACCGACTTCTCCAAGCTGGAGACCATCACCATCGGCGTGATGCCCGGCGACGGCATCGGCCCCATCATTATGGAGCAGGCACTTCGTGTTCTGAAAGACCTGTTGGCCCCCGAGCTGGCAAGCGGCCGGGTGAAGATTCGGATGATCGAGGGCATGACCTTCGAGCGTCGTGCCGCTCTGAACGAGTCTCTGCCCGAGGATGTTCTGGCCGCATGCAAGGAGTGCAACGTCCTCATTAAGGGACCCTTCGTCACTCCCCGTGCCGGTGAGTGCTTCCCGGACGGCACCCCGATGCCCAACCTCGTCTCCGCAAACAGCCTGCTGCGCCGCAGCCTCGAGCTGTTCGCCGCTGTCCGCCCCATTAAGATCCCCGAAAAGAACATCGACTGGTGCTTCTTCCGTGAGAACATCGAGGGCGAGTACATCTGGGGCAACAAGGGTATTCAGGTCAACGAAGACCTCGGCTTCGACTTCAAGGTCCAGACCAAGCAGGGCAGCGAGCGCATCGCTCGTGCTGCTTTCGAGTACGCACGCAAGAACGGCAAGCACAATGTGACCGCCGTCACCAAGGCAAACATCGTCAAGCTGGCCGACGGCAACTTCCTGCGCTGTGTCCACCACATCGGCGAGACCGAGTATCCCGAAATTGAGATTCAGGAGCGTCTGGTCGATGCCATGACCGCAAAGATGGCTGACCCTGAGTTCACCAAGGGCTGCGAGGTCTTCGTCCTGCCCAACCTGTACGGCGATATCGTCACCGACGCCGCCGCTGAGATGCAGGGAGGTCTGGGCAGTGCTTCTTCCTCCAACATCGGCAACAAGTACGCTCTGTTCGAGGCCATCCACGGCACCGCTCCCTACCTGATGAGCCACGGCCGCGGCAACTACGCAAACCCCTGCTCCATCATCCGTGCAGCTGGTCAGCTGATGGCACACATCGGCTACGGCGACCGGAACGAGAAGCTGGAAAAGGCTCTGGACATCTGCTGCAACAAGGAAAAGAAGCTCGTCGTCACCACCGACAAGGACGGCGCAACTGCCGCAGAGTTCACCGATTACCTGCTGGATACCATCCACAGCCTGTAACCCTCTCCGTCACCTTTGGTGACACCTCTCCCAGAGGGAGAGGCCTTGGCAAGCCGGTCGAGTCTGTGCATCTGAATCCAAGTACCGGGCCTTGCGGTGAAACTCTAAATACTGCTGCGATGAAAAGGGAGAACAACGATATGGCAATGAATCTGACACGCAAGATCATCTCCGCACATCTGACCAAACCTTCGGCCATGAACCCGGGCGATGAGATTTATCTGAAATTCGACCAGACCCTGACCCACGACATCAACGCCGTCATGTGCTATCTGGCACTCGAGGGCATGGGCATCAAACGGGTCCGCACCGAAGTTTCGGTCAGCTACCTCGACCACAACCTGCTGTATGTCAACACCAACACCCCGGACGACCACATCTTCCTGACCTCCATTGCCAAGAAGTACGGCATCTACCTCTCTCGTCCGGGCAACGGCATCATGCACAGCGTCCAGTATGCGCGGTTCGGCATCCCGGGCAAGACCAGCCTCGGCACCGACAGTCACACCACCACCGGCGGTGCCATCGGTATGCTGGCCATCGGCGGCGGCGGTATGGATGGCGCGACCGCAATGGCCGGTCTGCCCATCCGTCTGAAAATGCCGAAGGTCGTCCGGGTCTATCTGACCGGCAAGCTCCGTCCGGGCTGCTCCGGCAAGGATGTCATCCTCGAGATGCTCCGCCGCTACTCGGTCAAGGGCGGTCTGGGCCGTGTCTACGAGTACGTCGGCCCGGGCGTTGAGACGATGGAAGTTCCCGAGCGTGCCACCATCGCCAACATGGGCGCAGAGCTGGGCGCAACCGGTTCCATCTTCCCGGCAGACGAGACAGTTCGTCGTTTCTTCATCGCACAGGACCGTGAGAAGGACTTCGTCGAGATGAAGGCTGACGAGGGCTGTGATTACGACGAATATGTCGAGATCAACCTGAGTGAGCTGGAGCCCCTCATCGCCTGCCCCCACTCCCCGGACAATGTCCACAAGGTATCCGAAATTGAGAAAAAACCGGTCCAGCAGGTCTTCATCGGCAGCTGCACCAACGGCAGCTACACCGATATCGCCCGTGCCGCCTTGGTCTTCAAAGGCCGTCACGTCAACGAGAACGTCAGCTGCACCTGCGGCATTGCGACCCGTCAGATCTACAAACAGCTGCTTCACGACGGTTATCTGGACATGCTGGTGGATGCCGGTGTCCGTCTGATCGAAATCGCCTGCGGCCCCTGCTGCGGTATCGGCCAGACGCCGCCGACCAACGGCATCGCTGTCCGCACCTCGAACCGCAACTTCAAGGGCCGCAGCGGCAGTGCGAACGCTCAGCTCTACCTCGTCAGCCCCGAAACCGCAGCGGCAACCGCCGTTGCAGGCACGTTTACGACGGCTGAGGACATCATGGGCGCGGACGTCAGTGAGCTGGCAAATGTCCACGAGCCGGAGCACTACTTCATCGACGACTCGATGTTTATCAAACCCCTGCCGGATGAGGAGCTGGAAAAAGTCCAGATCATCCGCGGCCCGAACATCAAGCCGCTGCCCATCCCGGAGAAGCCCGAGGAGAACCTCGACGCCCGTATCAGCCTGAAAGCCGGTGACAACATCACCACCGACGACATCACTCCTGCTTCGGCAGAGTTCAGCTCGATGCGCTCCAATATGCCGCTGATGGCACAGTATGCCTACTGCCGGTATGACCCCGAGTTCTCCAAGCGTGCACAGAGCTACGGCAAGAGCATCATCATCGGCGGCGAGAACTACGGTCAGGGTTCCTCCCGTGAACATGCCGCCATCACCCCGATGTTCCTCGGCGTCAAGGCGGTCATCGCCAAGAGCATGGCGCGCATCCACAAAAACAACCTCATCAATCACGGCGTTGTTCCGATGATCTTCGCAGACCCGGCGGACTACGACAAACTGAACCTGTCGGACGAGCTGTACATCCCGAACTTCCGGCAGCAGATCCAGTCCAAGCATGTCACCATCGAGGACAAGACCACCGGCACCTCTTTTGATGCCGTGCTGGAACTGTCCGATGACGAGATCGAGGTCATCCTTGAGGGCGGTCAGCTGCGGTATGTGCAGAGAGAGCTCCAGAAAATCTGATATCTTCCGAAGTTTTTATTCTTCTTCCTAACAAAAGCCATGCCGTGACAGCCTGCTGCGGCATGGCTTTTCTCGAATGGAGGTTTATTATGGTAACATTGCATGAAAATGGTGTCTTTCTGAACCCGGACGGCACGATTTGCGAAAATCCCACCCTGACCGAGGCCGAAGCCCGGAAAAACGGGATGGCGTGGCGCATCCTTGAAGCGCACAACCACAGCGGCGACATGGAGCATCTGCGTCTGATGTTCGACGCTCTGGTTTCACCTGACAACAACTATGTCAGCATTTTGCAGACGGCCCGTGCTTCCGGCATGAAGAAGTTCCCGGTGCCGTATGTCCTCTCCAACTGCCACAACACCCTTTGCGGCGTCGGCGGCACCATCAACGAGGACGACCACATGTTTGGTCTGGACAATGCCAAAAAATACGGCGGTATCTTTGTGCCGCGCTACCGGGCTGTTCTCCACCAGTACATGCGTGAGATGATGGCCGGCTGCGGCAAAATGATCCTCGGTTCCGACTCCCACACCCGGTATGGTGCGGTCGGCACGATGGGCATCGGCGAGGGCGGCGGCGAGATTGCAAAGCAGCTGCTGGGCCGCACCTATGACCTGAACCGTCCGCCGGTGGTCGCTGTCGTTCTGACCGGCAAACCCCAGCCTGGCGTCGGTCCGATGGACGTCGCGCTGGCAATGATCGCAAAGACCTTCAAAAACGGCTTCAACAAGAACAAAATTTTGGAAGTCCTTGGCCCGGGCGTTGCAAACCTGTCGATGGAATACCGGATGGGCATCGACGTCATGACGACCGAGAGTGCCGCCCTGTCCAGCATCTGGGTGACGGACGACAAGACCCGTATCTGGCTGGAAAAGCACGGACGCCCGGAAGAATATCATCCAATGGCACCTTCCGGCGTGACTTACTACGACAGCTTGATTGAAATTGACCTCGACACCGTCGAGTGCATGATGGCTCTGCCCTACCACCCCAGCAACGCCCTGCCGATCCGGGAATTCAAGGCTGACCCGGCGAAATATCTCGCCGCCGTTGAGGCCGAGGGCAACAAGATCAAGGGCGAACATGGCCAGCCGTTCCACATCATGGACAAGCTCAAAGACGACGGCCTGCATGTCGACCAGGCCCTTGTCTCCGGCTGTGCAGGCGGCATGTTCGAGAACCTGTCCGCCATGGCCGACATCCTCGACTGCTGCGCCCTGCCCGGCAACGGCCCTTTCCTTGGCATCAACCCGGCCAGCCAGCCAGTCTATCTTGACGCTATCCGGAAAGGTGTTGCCGACACCCTCACCCTCGCCGGTGCGGTCATACGGGCATCCATGTGCGGCCCCTGTTTCGGCGTCAGTGACATCCCGGCGGACAATCAGCTGTCCATCCGCCATGTCACCCGGAACTATCCCAACCGCGAAGGTTCCAAGCCCGGCAACGGACAGATGGCGGCGGCGATCCTGATGGATGCCCGGTCGATTGCAGCCACCGTCCGGAATGGCGGTGTTCTGACTGCCGCCACCGAGCTGGATGTGAACTACATCGAACGGGAACACGATTTCGACCCGACCATCTATCAGAATCAGGTCTACAACAACGCCGGAAAGCCAGATGAGACAGTCAAGCTGCGGATGGGTCCGAACATCGCCAGCTGGCCCGAGATGTTCCCCTACGCAAAGCATCTGCTTCTCCGGGTCGCCGGTGCCTACGAGGGTTCCGTCACGACCGACGAGCTGGTTCCCTCCGGCGACGCCACCGCCTACCGCTCCAACCCGGAAAAGATCTCGGACTATACCATGATCTCCCGTGACCCGGGTTATCGCGCCCGTGCAAAGGCCGTGCGTGCCGATGCTACTCTTGTCCGTTCCGGCAAGCTGCCCGAAGACCCTGCCGCCGCCTGCGCGGTCAGCAAGGCCGTCGCTCTGCTGGGCTGCAAGCCGGAAGAGCTGACCTACGGCAGTATCATCACCAGCGACGCCATCGGCGACGGCTCTTCCCGTGAACAGGCCGCAAGCAACCAGAAAGTTCTGGGCGGCTACGCAAACCTCGCCTGCGAATACTCCACCAAGCGTTACCGCTCCAACCTCATCAACTGGGGCATCCTGCCGCTCCTGACGGCGGAAAATCCGCATCTGCAAGTGGGCGATTTCGTTCTCATCGAGAATGTCCGTGACGCCATCGCCGCTGACAACACAGAAATTACCCTCCACATCTGGAATGATGCCGGTGAGCGCGTCCACACCGCAACGCTGGGCGGCATGACGAAGGAGGAAAAGGAAATTCTGGCCTCCGGCTGTCTCATCAATTATTACCGCGCAGAGTAACGTTACTTTTCAGCAATTCTCTATTTAAGCCTTGCCTCCGGGCGAGGCTTTTTTGTTTCCCTCCAAATCACATAACAGCCTGTTTACTTTCGTCTTACATACATTTTACATTTTTGCCAAATGGTTTTGATATTCCCCGTTTTATAAGTCTCTCTTGGACTTTTGCTGTGAAATCTGGGATACATTAGTGTTTTTTCTTGCAGATTGCTTCGTGTGATTCCATCACCCGGATGTTTCATGCAGTTCCATTCCATATAGGACTTGATTTTCCCGAAAATTCATCATTTATCCGGTCTTTTCTTTTGGATTATTTTGTAGTATGATGAAGTTATGGAATGACAAATGACGAAATACCCGTCCTTCGCACCTCTTTGCGGAGTCAAAATGCTGAAAGGTGGAGAACCGTTTATTATGGATGAAAAAGATTTTGAACTGCTCGAAGTCCTCGATGAGACGCGCAACATCACCCACGCGGCGGACAAGCTGTACATGACCCAGTCCGCACTGTCAAAACGAATCAAGTCCATCGAGCAGGAGCTGGGCGTCGAGGTGCTGCTCCGCTCCCGTCAGGGCATCCGATTCACGCCGGAAGGCGAAAAAGTCCTTGAACACAGCCGTGCCGCCCTGCGCGAGATGGAAAAGCTCCGCCGTGGACTGGACGCCATGCGCGGCGAGGTCTGCGGCACATTGAAGGCCGGCATCTCCATCAACTTTTCCTACTATCGCCTGCCCGACATCCTGACCGAGTACCACAGCAAGTACCCTCATGTCCGGCTGGACATCGCGACCGGCCACAGCCGCCAGCTGTATCAGCAGATGCTGGACGGCAGTCTGGATGTTGCGGTGCTGCGCGGAGAATATCCGTGGGATGGCACCCAGTTTTTGCTCTCGCAGGAGAACATCTGCCTCATCCACGCGCCGCAGTATGAGGGCGTGCCGCTGTCGGATTACCTCTACATCGACCACCATACCGACGTCTCTCTGGGCGCGCTGATGGCACGCTGGCGTTACGAGAACGGCATCACCAGCGACGCAGGCAGTTTCATCGTGGACAACATCACGGCCTGCCTCGAGATGGTTCAGCGCGGCTTGGGCTGGGCATTGCTGCCGGAAATTGCGTTGGGCGACTTCAACGGCTGTATCCATCCTTGCACCTTTGAGAACGGCGAGCCGTTCGTCCGGCGCACATCTATTTTCTGCCAGCGTGACGCCGCCGCCCTGCCGCAGGTGCAGCTGTTCATGGACCTGCTCAAAAAACGCCGCTGACCGGAAAGGAGAATCATCATGGAAACTACCGTTTCGCTGCTTGAGATGCTGGACGCCCGGGAACGCCGGGTGCATCACCAGCAAGAATTGCAGGCAAAATATCACACCCCACTCGTCTGTTTCACCATGAACATCGCCGGGCCGGTCAAAATCAGTCCGCTCATCCGGCGCGGTTTCGCCCGTGGCCGGGAGCTTTTGGAACGCCAGCTGATGCGCTGTAAAATCAAATCGCTTCAGGTCGATGTCGTCCGGGAAAATACCGGCTGTGAGGCCTTTTATGTGCTGGACGCCGACCCGTTGGAAATCAAGAAAATCACGACCCTCATCGAGGATGCCAGCCCGTTGGGCCGTCTGTTCGACATGGATGTTCTCCGTCCGGACGGCCGAAAGGTCGACCGGGAAGAGCTGCATCTTGAGGGCCGTCGGTGCCTGATCTGCGGCGGCCCGGCCAAGGTTTGCAGCAGTCGACGCATCCACACCGTCGCCGAACTACAGGAAAAGACGACCGCCATTCTGGAAGATACCCTCAATGAGCTTGATATCCAGACCGCCGCACAGCAGGCTGTCCGCGCGCTTTTGTACGAGGTGACGACCACGCCGAAACCCGGCCTTGTGGACCGGAGGAACAGCGGAAGCCACGACGATATGGATTCCTTTACCTTCATGAGCAGTGCGGCTTCGCTGACTCCTTATTTTGAAGCCTGCGCTCGGGTCGGTCGGGAGACTGCCGCCCGGCCTGCCGCCGAAACCTTTGCGGCGTTGCGTCCGCTGGGCTGCGAAGCCGAGGGCGAGATGCTGGCCGCGACCCACGGTGTCAACACCCACAAGGGCGCAATTTTCTCCATCGGCATCGTCTGCGCCGCACTGGGCCGACTGAACCGGGAACTCTGGGGCGACCCGGCCCGTGTCCTCGCTGAAGCCGCCGCCATGACCGCCGGGCTGACCACGCAGGATTTTGCAGGCGTCACCGCCGAAAACGCCGCTACCGCCGGACAGAAACTCTATGTCGAGTACGGCATCACCGGCGTTCGCGGACAGGTCGAAGCCGGTCTGCCTGCGGTGCTGGAATACGGCCTGCCTGCCCTTGAGAACGGCCTTGCACAGGGATACGACATCAACCGGGCCGGATGCGGCGCGCTGCTGGCGATTCTGGCGCACAGCACCGATACCAACATTATCGCCCGTTCCAGCCGGGAGCGGCAGCTGGCTCTGGTCGACGAGCTGAACGCCCTGCTTGCCGAGACGCCCTACCCGGACGAAAAAACGCTGACAGAGCTGGACGACCGCTTCATCGCCGAAAATCTCTCGCCGGGCGGCAGTGCCGACCTGCTGGCTCTCACCTATCTGCTTCACTTCTTCAAAACGGAGGTCATCGAAGATGTCTGAATATTCCATCTCTCAGGTCTACCCCACCGATAAGCGGACGCTGGCCGAAATCGACGAACTGCTGAATCAGGAGGGCATCCGCCGCGACGGAAACCTCGACTATATCTGCGCCATGTTCGACGAAAACTATCACGTCATCGGCACGGGCAGCTGTTTTGGCAACACCCTGCGGTGCTTTGCGGTCAGCAGCGCGCATCAGGGCGAAGGCCTGCTGAACCAGATCATCACCCACCTCATCGAGGTGCAGTGCGCGCGCGGCAACATGCACCTGTTCCTCTACACCAAGGTCAAGAGTTCCAAGTTCTTCGGTGACTTGGGCTTCTATGAAATCGCGCGCGTCGAAGACACGCTGGTTTTTATGGAAAACCGCCGGGATGGGTTTGGCTCCTATCTGCGCCGTCTCGAGAAAACCAAGACCGAGGGCAGATCCGCCGCGCTCGTCATGAATGCGAACCCCTTTACCCTCGGCCACCAGTATCTTGTCGAGACTGCCGCAGCTGCCTGCGACACCCTGCATCTCTTTGTTGTCAGTGAAGACGCCAGCCTTGTTCCCTTCTCCGTCCGGAAAAAGCTGGTCGCGGAGGGCGTCGCCCATCTCCCGAATGTTGTCCTGCACGACAGCGGCCCCTATATCATCTCGAATGCGACCTTCCCCAGCTATTTCCTGAAAGATGAAGCCGCTGTCATCGACGGCCACGCCCGGCTGGACTTGGCCGTTTTCACCAAAATCGCCGCCGCGCTGAACATCACCGCCCGGTACGTCGGCGAGGAACCGACCAGTCAGGTGACCGGCCTGTACAACCAAATCATGTGCGAGCAGCTCCCGAAAGCCGGCATCGACTGCATCGTGATCCCTCGCAAGGAAGCAAACGGCAAAGCTATCAGTGCCTCAACCGTCCGCCAGTGCCTCCAGTCCGGCGACTGGGCGACGCTGGAAACCCTCGTTCCCAAAACGACGCTGGACTACTTCCAAAGCCCCGAAGCTGCTCCTGTCCTTGCCCGTATCCGCAACGCCGGAAATGTGGTACATTACTGACTTTCCTTGATTCCCCGTTCTTTTTATGGTAAGATAATGTTAGAATATTGTTTTGCTCTGTTACTCGGTGAATCGAGGTGAACTCCTATGCCGTATGACAAGACCAATCCCAGTCAGTTTTTTCCTCTTGAAGAAGATTTAAAGCGTCTGTCACAGCTTCGGCTGATGGATGATGACTTTTTCTCGGAGGCGTTGGACAACAAGCCTAAAGCAGTCGGTTATATCGTCAACACGATTCTCGAGCGCGATTAAAAATCGAGTCTGCCAGAACACAGGTCGAGTATAAAAGTGCAACGAAGCGTTCCTTGAAGCTCGATATCCGTGCCGAAGACGCTGAGGGGCGCATCATTGACATTGAGATTCAGCGTGCAGACCGTGGAACCGGTGTCCGCCGCGCACGGTTCCACAGCAGCATGATCGACCGGACGCTCCTTGAAAAAGGCGATGATTTCGAGCAGCTTCCAGACAGTTACATCATTTTCATCACTGAAAATGACAAATTCCACAAAGGGCTTCCACTGTACCACATCGAGCGAAAAATCACCGAACTGGATGATATCCCATTTGATGATGGTACTCATATTATCTATGTAAATGGCGCATTTCGGGATGTTTCTCATCCCATCGGACGCCTGATGCACGATTTCAACTGTACCGATGCCAATCAGATGTTTCATACGCCTTTGGCCGACGAAGTACGCTATCTAAAAGAGAACGAAAGGGGGCGCACCACTATGTGTAAACTTTTGGAAGAGATGCGTAATGAAACCGCTCATGATATCGCCGTAAAAAATGCTCTTGCAATGCTTGCAGATGGTTTTTTGACCTATGAAAAAATCGCCCAGTATTCTGGTTTGTCTCTGGATGAAATCAAGGAACTGGCCGGACAAAAATCTGCTTAAGCGTTTTTCGTTTTAGCTGTAATATCACGATAAAGGAACCCCCGGAAAGTTTGAAGCTTTCCGGGGGTTCTCTATTGCTCTGATTTTGTTTTAGTTTTCAGCAGTTCAGATTAGTACTGAGCAACCAAAACGACGATATCAACACCGAGGACACTGTAAGTAGCGATACCATACTTGGTGAGCTTCTTTTCGTTATAATCCTTTGCATTGTAATTCTTGATTGCATTTGCAAAGTAAGTCGAAGCATCGCCTTCCTGAACCGGCTCGCTGCCCATCGTGGTCAGCATAACTTTCTGGCCATAACCAGAAGCTGCAATTGCAAATTCATCGGTCTCCATATTCAGACCTGCATCCTTCAGGATCTTTTCTGCAATTGCCTCTGCATTTTCAGGATCCTGAGCCAGTTTAACCAGCTCCGGGATACCAATTTTCTTCACGCCGGAGATCAGTTTTTCCGCGCTCTTGGTGGTCGTCTCATTGACTGCTACACCGCTGTTTGCGCCCAGCTTCGATGCAACTTCACTGGAGTAGGTCTTTGCCGACTTGCCGCAGCCGGTCAGGACGGTGAGTGCCATCACGCAGACGAGCGCAACAGCGAGGAACTTCTTTAAATGTTTCATGATTGGTAGCTCCTTTCAAATTGTACCCATTTGCAATCCCACAGCAGAATCGCTTCTGCTTTTGTTGTCACAAAAATATTACAAATTTCACAATTTGTCAAGAACTTCCGCCCACTTTCTGCGTTATCCACAAAAGCGAGATGTCCTTCTTGTGGAAGCTGCTCAGTCTCCGAAGTTTCCTCTTTTTATCACACTTAGTGACTGCTCTTCCGCAGATCCAGCTCCCAGACCATACCAAGCTCATTGAGCTTCTCGATCCGCTCCGGGGTCAGCTTGGGGTCATGCCGGGCATAACAGTCACGCATCCGGCGAATCCAGTCACCCAGGCAGTAGCCGTCTTTGGTCTTGTAATTGACCGGAACACGCAGATTTCCCTTACTGTTGCGGTAATTTTCGGCACAGCGGAGCGCGCAGCCCCATTTGGCTTCTCGTGCATCCCACTCCATGCCGATCTCATCCAGCAAGGCGATATGTTCCGGCGTGACCTGGAACGAATCCGGACGGGTCTTGCGTGCCGCACGGAGGTTGGAGATCCAGACACCCAGACGGAAATTCGTCTCGTCGGTGTAGCTGGCCGGAACCAGCAGGTCGCCATACTTTTTATAATATATTTTTGCGCGGTTATAATTCCTCTGCCAATTCTGGTCGCGCACCTGACATCGCGGACGCGGACTGCTCTCGGCCGTGCGGCTCAGCTCATCCTTGAGCAGATTTTTCAGGGCCCTGCGCTGTTCTGCCGTCAGGCTCGGGTCGTTTTTCTTGAGCCGCTGTTTCTGCCGGGAAATCCAGCTGCCCAGCCAGATACCCTCTTCGGTCTTGTACATGCTGGGAACCGGCTCGCCGTTGTGTTCCTTCTTGTACTTTTCCGCCAGCTCGATACGGTATTCCCACGAATTGTTGTGGCTCCACTCCATCCCGATCTTATCCAGCATGGCCTTGCGTTCCGGAGTCACACGCGCACTGCTCCGCTCCGGGTTCTGGTAAGCGTACCGCTGCCGGGAGATCCATTTGCCAAGCAGGACGCCGTCCGGCGAGACATATTCCGACGGAACATCGAGGTCGCCGTGTTCCTGATAGTACCGCTCGGCTACCTCGTAGGCCTGCTGCCAGCGGCGGTCGTTCCGGTTCGTCCAGTCGACCCCGATAGCTTCCAGCCGGGCGACCTGCTCGGGCTTCAGGTCATTGTCTTTGTAGGCGGTGCGCTGGCTTCCCAGCCAAACGCCCAGTGCCATTCCGTCCGGCGTCACATATTTTACCGGGATCTCCAAGTCGCCGTGCTCAAGGTAATACCGGGTCGCGGCGGCATAGCTCTGCTCCCAAAGACTGCTGGCCGTATCCCAGACCATACCCATGGATTGCAGACGCTCGATGCGCTGAGGGTCAAGGCTTCCGCTCAGGTAACGCTGGCGGTTGTAGACGATCCACTCGCCCAGCGCGAAACCGCTCTTATCGTGATACCGCACCGGAACCAGCAGGTCGCCGTGTTCATCCCGGTACTTCTTGGCCGATGCACAACCGCGCTCCCACGCCAGCGTGAGACGCTGTTTCCAGCCGATGCCGATCTTATCCAGCCGGGCGATCTGTTCATCAGTCAGACGACCTGCACGCTGTCCGGCACGCACCTGACGCTGAATTTCCAGCCAGCGGCCCAGCGCAAGGCCATCTTCAGTGATATAACTGCGCGGCACATCGAGCTTGCCGGTCTCAGGGTCGACTTTGCCGCAGGTCTTGGCCGCTTCGTAGAACTCTTCCCAAGTGTTTTCAAGGCCGCGCTTGAGCTTTTTGAAGCAGAGCGTTGCCTGCCGGAGTGGGT
Organism: uncultured Faecalibacterium sp.; assembly: GCA_934548045.1. Taxonomy (GTDB): domain Bacteria; phylum Bacillota; class Clostridia; order Oscillospirales; family Ruminococcaceae; genus Faecalibacterium. The sequence goes on from CAKTEM010000001.1 coordinate 154,647, forward strand.
CACGAAGCTTGAATTCGGTCGGAACGCCACCCTGTCTGCGGACAGCATCCTCATACTCCCGGCGGACGGTCAGCATCGACATGACGCCCTCGAACGAGTTCGTAAAATCAACGATCTGGATCTGTTTGCCGCTTGCCGTCAATGCCCGGCTGAACATCTGGCGAAAAATCGCTTCATCCGGGCTTCTTCTCAGCAAAATCACGCCGTCCAGCCCGTCGATATGGAACTGTGCATCCGGCCGGTTCTGGTAAACCAACAGTCGGACGCGTGACGTCTCATCCTCCAGAAATTCTTTCAGAGCCGGACTGCCGACCAGCGGACTTTCGCCGACGCAGTACAGCCGGGGCGGCTGCTCGTTATAAGTAAACATCTCCTGAATCCGAGATAGGCAGGCCATCGTCCAGTCATAGTTTTCGCCCAGAACGAGGTACTTGCCGCCGTTCATGCCCAAGGGGCGGATCAGCTCATGGGCCGCTTTTTCAGCATCCCGGACGGCATAGCTCAGGTTGGTATAGAGCTGTTCGTTCGGGTCCGGACGGCCCGGGCTGCGAAGGTTTTTCACTCTTGCGCGGAGACCTGCCATGACGTCCTTGCTCGACCACAGCAGAGTCGCAAAGGGCTTCGGATAGGGCAGGATGCCATTTGCAACAGCTTCCCCGACGTTATAGCAGGACACCACTGCACCCTGAAACAGCTCTTCCGCGCTGAGGCAGGGCTTGTTCGGGCTGTTCGGCTCGGCCAGACCCAGCAGCTTCACATCCGGGCAGAATCCCAGCAGCCGACCAACGCTCCGGTTCCAGCCATCCGCACCCAGCTCCTGATACATATCCAATATCAGATAAGCCGGACGTTTTGCGGCCAGCTCGATCCACTCTTCCGGGCTGGCGGCGGCCAGCTTCTCGCAGGAATAAAGCTTCGCCTTTTCCGGCAGCGTTCCCTCGGTCTGACGCAGGCGTAGGCGGCACTCGCCCGGCACCAGCCAGTAGATCACCTCGTCCGGATGGTCTTCCAGCAGTTTCCATACCAGCTGGCTTTTTCCGGTTCCAGCCGGCTGGATGACTGCTGCCCTGCCGTTTTCGGCAAGCTTTTTCACAACAGCCTGATATACGCTGGTATCATTCTGATACAAATCCTTTGCCATAACTTTCGTTCTCCTTTTGTCGGAAACCAGATGCGGCAAATTCCGCAAATTTCAGCCCTTCATGAAAGGTTTTCGTCATAATACAACCCCGGTCACACACTTTACCGGTCAGATGGGTTAAGAAAGGCAATTTTCTCAGCTTATTTGTATCATAAAAGTTTGTTTCTTGTCAAGCTCCTTTTGAGAAAACTTCATTTTTTCTATCGCAAAGTGTCTGCGGTGTGGTTATAACAACAGACATGCACGTTTCGTTCGGGTATACAATTAAAGGAAATCCGGTAAAAAGGAGCTGTATCATTTGTCCGAACGTGTCTTTACCATCTCGCAAAAACGCCCCATCCGCCCGGAGATGACGGTCTCCCGTCCGGCAGGTCTGGGCGAAACGGTTCCGGTAACGTGGTTCTCGCTGGGCGCAGGAACCTCCATCACACCGGAATATTACGACTGCACCACCCTGTATCTCATCGCCGAGGGCAGCATCGCAAACCTCGACCTCGCACACACCGACAACATGAAGTTCGTCCTGATGGCCTTTGACGAGGGTACCGGCCTGACTCCCCACCGCGCACCCGGCAACGCCATCCTGACCGCCCTCGAAGGCAAAGCCATCATCGGCTACGAGGGCAAAGACTACGAGCTGAACGCAGGCGAGAGCTTCCGTTTTGACAAAAACGGCCTGCACAGCGTCACCGCACAGGGCAAGTTCAAGATGAGCCTGCTGCTGGTTCTCGAGTAATTGTTTTTTGATGAAAATGCCGTTTCCAGATTTGGAAGCGGCATTTTGCATCCTCTTTATTCAGAATCCGTATTTTACATCAAAGCCGCTTTATGATACTATTTAAAATAGAGATTTGACCTCTTTTATTCGGAAAGGAGTTTCGTTATGTCTGAAGCACTTCGCAAAAAGATTCTGGTCTGCCTGCCGACCACCGAGGCACAGCGCAATGCACTCGTCGCCGCAGCACCGGAATCTGAGTTCCGTTTTACCACCGCCGCCACCGTGACCGAAGAGGATGCGGTCTGGCCCGACATCATCCTCGGCAATGTGCCGGTCGCCTTCATCTCCAAAAACGACCATGTGGAATGGTTCCAGTCCAATGCCGCCGGGCCGAACGACTACCTCAAGCCCGGTGTCCTGCCCGAGAATTGTATCGTGACGAACGCCACCGGTGCATACGGCCTGTCCATCAGCGAGTGGATGCTGGGTATGTGGCTGGGCCTGCAGAAAGACCTTTTCCTCTATCGTGACCGCCAGAACGAACACAAGTGGGCTCCCACCGGCCACTCCGTTCTGAGCATCTACGGCTCCCGTGTCCTCTGCGTCGGCATGGGCGACATCGGTTCCAACTTTGCTCGCCGTGCGCACGCACTGGGTGCAGAGGTCGTCGGCGTCCGCCGCACCGTTCACCCGGACACTCCCTGTCCGGATTACTGCCTGCGCGTCGTGGCACAGGCAGACCTCGACAAGGAGCTTCCCGAAGCCGACCTCATCGCGCTGAGCCTGCCCGGCACGCCGGAGACCGAGAACCTGTTCAACGCCGAGCGTCTGGCACGCTGCAAGAAGGGCGCGATTCTGCTGAACGTTGGCCGTGGTTCCAGTGTCGACAGCGACGCACTGGCCGAGGCCGTCCACAGTAGACACATCTTCGGTGCCGGTCTGGACGTCACCGCTCCGGAACCCCTGCCTGCCGACCATCCGCTCTGGGCTGAGCCGAACGTCATCATCACGCCGCACGTCTCGGGCAAGTTCAGCCTGCCAAAGACTCTCGAGAACATCGCGGAGATCTTCGTCCATAACCTTCAGCTCTACGCCGCAGGCAAGCCGCTGGACAATCAGGTCAGCCGCACCACCCAGTACGCCAGCGGTGCCGAGAGCGGCAAACGCCTTGTCAGCACCTTCTGATTTTTGCTGCTGATTTTCCAAAAAGCATTTTAAAAACCGTGGACAGCGAAAGTGACGCCGTCCACGGTTTTTCCGTTCAAGTATGGAGATGTATCAAATCTTAATCCGTGAACATCTGCACCCAATAATGGCCGTATCCGCTATCAGTTTGGCAGTAACCGATCCCGATTTTACGATACCTCGGATTCAAAATATTTGCGCGATGGCCCGACGAGTTCATCCAGGAGTTCACGACTGCTTCCGGCGTCTTCTGGCCTGCCGCGATATTTTCGGCACGTTTGCTGGACTTCACACCATGCTCTGTCAGCGCAGTAAAACAGCTGCTTCCATTGGGCCGGGTATGGGAAAACTTTGTGGGAAGCTCTTCTGCGCGTTCCTGCGCAGCTGCAACCAAGTCAGGGTCTGCCATTTCCAGCGGCTGTAAACCTGCTTTTGCGCGCTCGATGTTGACAAGACGAAGGACTTCGCTCTGCTCATAGCTGACATCGACGGTTTTCCCTATGCCGTCTCCGCTGCACGCCGTCATCAGACACAGCATCAGCACCATTGCCAGCACAGAAGCCAATACTCGCAGTTGTTTCTTCATATTTTTCATCCTTTCGTGTTTTATTTCCGGGGTCTTTTCTTTATAGTATCATCTCGTGAAAATTCTGTCAATATCAGAAATCAAAAGAGAACATTGCCTAATTCCCCAAAAGCCGCTATAATTGGTCTTATTAAATTGCTTTTTATCAGAAAGGACATTTTTGAATGGGAATCGTAGTAATCGGCGCAGTTTTTGTAGATATCAAGGGTTACCCTCTCTCCACTTATATTCCCGGCGGCCGCAACGCCGGACGGATGGAACAGGTACACGGCGGTGTCAGCCGCAATGTCGCGGAAGATATCGCAAATGTGGAACTCCGCCCGACCTTCGTCAGTCTGGTCGATGATACCGGCATGGGTCAGGACGTCATCGACAAGCTGACGAACCACAAGGTCAACACCCGTTTTATCCAGCGTGTTCCCGACGGCATGGGAACCTGGTTGGCGATCTTCGACAACAACGGCGATGTGACCGCCGCCATCTCCAAGCGTCCGGATACCACCCCTCTGACTGGACTGCTGGCAGAACAGGGTGACGAAATTTTTGCCGACTGTGATGCTATCGCGCTGGAACTCGACCTCGAAAAAGAGACGGTCAAGCAGACCCTGCGCTATGCCAAGAAGTACAACAAAAAAGTCTTTGCTGCCGTCTCCAACATGAGCATCGCGATGGAGCGCAGAGATTTCATCCAGCAGCTCGACTGCTTTGTCTGCAACCAGCAGGAAGCCGGCCTGCTCTTCTCGGATGATTACGACCACCTGAAACCCGAGGAAATGTGCCATGTCCTCGCCTCCAATGTCCGGAGCGCGAACATCCCCTGCATGGTCGTCACGATGGGCGATCAGGGTGCCGTTTACGCCCGTGCTAACGGTGAGTGCGGTGTAGTTCCTGCCAAGAAAGTCGACGTCATCGACACCACCGGCGCAGGCGACGCTTTCTTTGCCGGTACGACCATCGGCCTGACTTATGGCAAGACCCTCGCCGAGTCCTGCGAGATTGGCAGCCGCCTCGCCGCATCCGTTATCTGCATCACCGAGAATGTCTGCCCTCGCTTCCGTCCGCAGGAATTCGGTCTGGATATCCCGGTGGTTGACTGAAACCATTCTTCTTTCTGTAATTTTCAAAAAAGGCCTTGACTTAAACTCAACTTTAGATGTTAAAGTATAGATACAGAAACGGCTCAGCCGCAAAATTGCAGAGAAAGAGAGAAGGTTTTTCTTATGGAAAAAATTGTACAGACCACAGGCCGCAACGCCCTCGGCACTTTTGCACCGGCATTTGCTCATTACAACGACGATGTTCTCTTTGGCGAGAACTGGAACGATGACGGCATCGACGTCAAGACCCGGAGCATCATCACCGTGGTCGCTCTGATGGCATCTGGCATCACCGATTCTTCCCTGAAGTTCCATCTTCAGAACGCGAAGAACCACGGCGTGACCCAGAAAGAGATCGCCGCCATCATCACTCACGTTGCGTTTTACGCAGGCTGGCCGAAGGGCTGGGCCGTCTTCAACATGGCAAAAGAGATTTGGGAAGTCGAGCCGGAAGATGAGTCCGCAAAGGCAAAGCATCAGGCTTCGATGATCTTCCCCATCGGTGAGCCGAATGTCGCCTACGCGAAGTATTTCATCGGCCAGAGCTACCTTGCACCCATCTCCACCTCGCAGGTCGGCATCCACAATGTCACCTTTGAGCCGGGCTGCCGCAATAATTGGCACATCCACCACGCAAAGTCCGGCGGCGGCCAGATTTTGGTCTGCATCGCAGGCCGCGGCTACTATCAGGAAGAGGGCAAGGAGCCGGTCGAGATGAACCCCGGTGACTGCATCAATATCCCTGCTGAAGTCAAGCATTGGCACGGTGCTGCACCCGACAGCTGGTTCTCTCACCTCGCCGTTGAGGTTCCCGGCGTCGAGACCTCGAACGAGTGGTGCGAGCCTGTCACCGATGAAGTGTATAGCAAATTGAAGTAAGTTTTCCTTATAAGATAACCACCCCAGCTGCTCCCGTTTTGTTTTGGAAGCGGCTGGGGTGGTTTTATGCAAATTATGTGACAGAAAAGAGGCACAGCCCCACAAAAGCTGTGCCTCCTGATTTATGATTTCTCTCTATCGGCTCTGTCGAAACTTCGGTTACACCTCATACCGCAGCCAGACAGCATCACTGCCGAACTGTTCGATGTGGGTGAGTTTGAGGTGGGTCAGAGGATAGTCCATCTTGCGGCCATCGAAGACCGAGGGCATGTCCTTGCGGCCGTCAATGCCGCAGCCCATCAGGATGCTGACCTCATCCAGAAGTCCGGCATCGAGGAAAGCGGTATTGATCGCCGGGCCGCCCACGATGCCCATCCGCTTTACGCCAAACTCTTCGGCGAGGATCTCACTTGCGCGTGTAAGGTCGATGCGCTCCGCACCGCAGGCAATCCACGAAATGTGCTGTCCGTCCAGATAGTTCAGGTACTCCTGCGGCACCTACTCGCTGGTGATGATGAGATAGGGCTTTTTCATCTTACAGTTTACCTCCGTACACCGGGAAGCCGCTGCTCTCGCCGTAGCTGTCGATCTTCTTGAAATGCTTCAGCGTCTCCATATCCTCTTCGCTGATGGTGAAATCAACCTCGGCGTTGGTCTTCATGTGGTCGGGGTTTGCGGTCTTGGGCAGAGACACCGCACCCAGCTGCATGGTGTAGCGGATGCAGAGCTGCGGCACCGAGACGCCGTACTTTTCCGCCATTGCCTTGATCTCCGGCTGGTTCAGGATGACGCCGTGAGCGATAGGCGAATATGCCTCGACCACGATGCCGTTCTTCTGGCAGAACTCGACCAGTTCCAGCGGCGTATTGCTGATGTGGAGCAGAATCTGGTTCACCATCGGCTTGATGGTGCAGGCTTCCATCAGGCTGTTCAGGTCGCCGATCTGGAAGTTGGAAACGCCGATGGCACGCAGCTTGCCTTCTTTATAGGCATCTTCCAACGCACGCCATGCGGCACGGTTGCCCTCCACATAACGGTCATCGCACTGGTTGACCTTGACCCACGGCTGAGGACTGTGGATGATCATCATGTCCAGATAATCCAGACCCATCTTTTTCAGGGTCTCGTCGATGCCCTTTTTGGCTTCCTCATAAGTTTTATGCTCAGCGGCGACCTTGGAAACGACAAACAGCTCTTCGCGCGGAACGCCGCAGGTGCGGACGCCCTCGCCGACGCCGCGCTCGTTGCCGTAAGCCTGTGCCGTATCAAAATGGCGGTAGCCCAGCTTTGCGGCCTGACGGACAGCCTCGGCAGCATTTGCGTCGTCGATGAACCAGGTGCCAAGGCCCAGCTGAGGGATCTTGACGCCATTGCTCAGAGTTAAAGTATTCGTATCCATATAAATGCCTCCCTTTTTGTTTTCCGAGTGTATTCTACAACATGAACCTAACTTTAGGTCAAGATTTTTTTGAATTCTTCTGCGATAAAATTTTTTTCGAGAAAAGGTCTTGACTTGGAGCAAACTCCAAGTATTATACTATGGCCAACGAAGGAGGTTTTGAGCATGACCATCAAAGAAGTATCCGAAAAATACCACATCTCGCAGGACACGCTCCGCTATTATGAGCGGATGCAGATGATCCCGAAAGTCCACCGCACCTCCGGCGGCAGCTACCGCGTCATTCCCGTCGGAAACACCGAAAAAGTTGCTCACATACTGGCAAAACTGACCGGCGCAAGCCTGCTGAAGCTCGAGCAGAAAAAGCCCTACTCGGCCAATTATCAGGAGTGCATCGCCGAGGCAAAGCGTGATTTACAGGCGAACGCCCGTCCGGAACTGGTCGCTCTGCCGGAAAATCTGGACAAGTATGATGAGATCTATCTCGGCTACCCGAACTACTGGGGTACCATGCCGATGGCGGTCTACACCTTCCTCGAACATTACGATTTCACCGGCAAAGTCATTCACCCCTTCTGCACCCATGAGGGCAGCGGCCTGTCCAACACGGTCAAGGACATTGAGCGGACTGCAAAGGGTGCGATCGTAAAGCCGGGTCTGGCAATTCACGGCAGCAGTGTCGATACCGCCGAAGCAAAACTGAAAGGATGGGTTTAAGATGGAATACGAAAAGGGTTATGTTTACAAGCTGATGGACGAGGGCGGCCCCACGGACGTCCGGGAGTCCTATTTCAAAGAAGCCAGCGAAGAGATGATTCGCGCCAGAACGCTCTGCGCCAAGGCAAATGCCACTCTGCCCGACGACCCCAGCTACATGAAATATCTCGAAGAGCTGTTCGGCCGTGACCTGAGCGATGTCCGCATCCTGACCCCGTTCATCTGCGATTTCGGCAACCGGGTCAAGTTCGGCAAGGGCGTGTTCCTCAACCACTCCGCCATCCTGTCCGCTTCCGGCGGCATCGAGTTCGAGGACGGCGTCATGGTCGCGCCCGGTGTCCGCATTGCGACCATCAACCACGACATGAACAACCGCCACACCATCTACACCTATGGCAAAGTCACCATCAAAAAGAACGCATGGCTCGGCATGAACGTCACCGTATGCCCGGGCGTTACCATCGGCAAGTATGCTGTTGTTGCCGCCGGTGCGGTCGTCACCAAGGATGTTCCCGATTATGCCGTTGTCGGCGGTGTTCCGGCAAAGGTCATCCGGATGCAGGACCCGGCGGAACAGAAGGAGTAAGGTTCCTTACAAATTTTCAGGCGAAGCTGCAAAAACGGCTTCGCCTGTTCTTTTTATTCGTTTCTTTTCTCATCAAAACTGCTTGACGGGGCGATTAGGTAGTGCTAACCTATAAGTAACAGCACTTCCTTTGAAATCAGCGATTCTGCACAGCGAAAGAGGGAATTTTCTTATGCAGTTTGAAACATTTGGAGACAAGTCCGCTCCTGCCATCCTGTTCTTTCACGCTATGGGCGTAACCGGTGCCAGCAGTGAACCAGTCGTGAACTACTTGAAAGGCCGGTATTTCTGCATCCTGCCGACTTCCACCGTCTACTGCGCCGGACAAAAGTACGTCAGCAAGGCCGACGAAGTGCGGCAGGTAACGACATTTCTGAAACAGCAGGGCGTCGAGCGGCTGGCCCTCGTCGTGGCGTCTTCCATCGGAGCTGACCTCGCAATGGCGTTCCTGACCCAGTCCGGTGTTCCGGTGGAGCATGTTTTCTTTGACGGCGGCCAGTTCGCGCAGATCTCCAAAGGTCTGCGCCATGTCATGGTGCCGTTCCTGTATCTCGCCATCAAGAGCCTGTACTGGTCGAAGGGAAAGACCCTGAGCAAAATCATGTGGTGTTCGGATGATGCCATCAAGCCCTATTTCATCGCGGCAGGCAGGGCATTGACCTACGGCAACATGCACCGTCAGATGGCGGATAGCCTCGAAGATGTTCCGTTCCCTGCCCTGCCGAAGGAATTGCAGCAGCACACCTTCTTTGAGTTTGGCAGCATCGAAGACCACTACAAATACCGCGACGCCGTGATGAAGGCTTATCCAGACGGTAATTTCCCGGTATTCGAGAACTGTAACCACATGCAGTTCCAGATTCGCGACCCGAAGGGCTTTGCGGAAATGCTCGTCTCAGTGATGGAAACCAATCAGCTTCCCATATAATAAAAATCAGGAGGAATCCCTTATGAAGTACGCCGGTATGCCCATGGGAATGTGGACGATCTTCCACGGTTCCTTTACAAAGCACCTCACCATCGAATTCAAGCTGACGCCCCAGCAAGCAAAGGCCGTCGAAACCCTAGCAAAGCCAAAATATCAGGAACTCATCGCCAAGCTTCCGGAGTTTGAAAAGGCCGACCGCTTCAAAATGAACATCGTCAACACGGCCATGCTCGCGGCCTACATTTTAAATATGCCAAAGCGTCCAGACGTCGAGACTCTGACCACTTATTACGAAGCTTCCATGATGACGCCTCTCGTCAAATGGTTCTTCAAGATGGGCAGCAAAGATAAGTTCACCGAAAAGGACATTGCACGAATGACGGCAACCGCCAACCTGAAAACTGCTAACCGGAACCCGTACTCGTGGAACATGGAATTTTTCCCTTATAAAGACGGCGACGGTTACGAAGCCCGGTTCTCTCGCTGCGGCATCTGCACCCTGATGAAAGAACTGGGTCTGTACGATTTGACGCCTGCGCTCTGCCATCTCGACTACGCCATGAGCGAAGCCGGTGGACGAGCAAACTTTGTCCGGGAATACACCCTTGCTTCGGGTGGGCCGTACTGCGACTGCGGCTACCACAAAAAATAAATATCAGCCCAGCGCGACGTCGAGGATCATCATCAGGCTGAACCCGACCGCAAAAAACACCGTTCCGATGTTGGAATGTTCACCCTGCGACATTTCCGGGATGAGTTCTTCCACCACGACATAGAGCATTGCGCCGGCGGCAAAACTGAGAAGATACGGCAGAGCCGGAACGATGACGCTGGCCGCAAGGATGGTCAGAACTGCGCCGATGGGTTCCACGATGCCGGACAGCACACCGCCCCAGAACGCCTTGCCCTTTTTCATGCCCTCTGCGCGGAGCGGCATCGAGATGATGGCACCTTCCGGGAAGTTCTGGATGGCGATACCCAGCGAAAGAGCCAGCGCGCTGGCCGCTGTGATCTGCGCACTGCCGGACAGATAACCGGCATAGACGACGCCGACGGCCATGCCCTCCGGGATGTTATGCAGGGTCACGGCGAGGACCATCATCGTGGTGCGCTGGAGCTTGCTTTCGGGGCCTTCAGCCTTGGTGCTGTTCTGGTGCAGATGCGGAATGATATGGTCGAGCAAGAGCAGAAACAGGATGCCCAGCCAGAAACCGACTGCCGCCGGGATGAAGCGGAGCGTTCCCATCGAGGCGACCTGATCCATCGCCGGGATGAGCAGGCTCCAGATGGACGCTGCCACCATGACGCCTGCCGCAAAACCAGTCAGCGCACGCTGGATGCTGTCGCTCAGGGTGTTTTTCAGAAAGAATACACACGCCGCACCCAGCGACGTCCCCAGAAACGGGATCAGTATCCCATAAAATGCTTCGGTCATATTGTAAACACCTCCATGTAGTTATACACAACTAACTTACGCAGAGAGTATACCGCATTTCTCTCAAAAGGTCAATATTTCCAACAAAAAATGGCCCCGGAGGGCTTGTTGCAGCTCTCCGGGGCCACTTTATGTGCGTTGTGCCTTGGCGCACACGACCGGCGTTTACTCGATTGCAATCAGATTCGGGTTCTCAGACTGTCAATTTTCAAAATCCAGCCGGACGATCTTCATCTTCATCATTCCGTCACTGATTTTGGACAAGAAGCGGAAAAAGCCGCTGACGGACGGGTCTTTCAGGTCATTGTAACCCATCATATAGCCGCGACTCGAAACACGGAGATTCTTTCCCCACTGAGAGAGTTCCTGCTCGGCGTTTTCGGTCGCAAAATATGCCCCGACATCCTGGATCTCCGCGCTCTTGATCCACGTTTTCAGCATCAGTTTCACAGCCGATTTCCTGGCGGCATCAAAGACCAGCTTTCCGCCGGGAAATTTTTCTGCCATTGCCTGCACGAGGGTCTTCACCTGCGATTTCAGGAAATAGTAGAACACACCTGCCGCAAAAAAGACCGCACCCTTTGAGGCATCGATCTTCTCAAACCACGCAGTATCGTTCAGGTCGCACCCGATGTTCGTTTCTCGTTCCCCGGCCGGAAGGAGCTGGTCGCGCACCTCTATCACATCCGGGAAATCCAGATTATAAATTTTGCAGGTGCCATTGTCACAGCTCCGACCGGTGTTGTCCAGTCCGCAACCGAGGTTGACGACTGCCGCCTTTGGATGCGTCTTCAGGTAGTCGCGCACTTCCCACGCAAGGTCGCTCTGCCGCATGGCGACTTCCAGAAAGCCGAACTGATACATCGTGCCGCCGGACTTTTGTTCCAGTGCCGAAAAGTCGTAGTCGATTTTATCCATCAGTTGGATCGCCGTCTCATCCCGGAACAGGTTCGGATAACGTTCCGAACACACCTTCCGCCCGTACAGCGGAATGACGAGAGTTTCCTGCACAGTGTTTTTTTCAATGTGATACTTCATAGCACTTTCTCCATCTCAAAAAATCAATACGGTCAGGCCGCCCACGAGGGCCGCTCCGACGACCCAGACCAACGCCAGCTTGACGCGTTTTTTCAGCATCTGCGCCCATGTCTGGACATACGGGATGTCTTCCAGCCCCGGAATGACCCAGAACTTGCTGTATCCGACCCACAGCTTATCAATTACGATGCCATCGTAGATGTTCATCACTTCCAGAAACAGCAACCCCTGCCAGTAGGCCGTTCTGAAATCAGACACGCCATTCCACACGCCGATGATGAGCAGGAGCGTTACCAGCATCACAATGTAAAATTCGGTCATGAACACCTTCCGCTTCCGGTCGATGGTCTCCCGGCTCGTCAGACCAAGGGCGATGGCTCGTTCCTTCACCTCTTTCGGGTAAAAATACAGCCCGTCGATGGACCGCCGCGCACGGCATACTTTACCATCAGCGTGAAGATAAGACAGTATAACACCAGCTGCAAAATCAACATCAGAAATCCCCCTCACTTTGGTCCTTGCTCAGAGTTATTTTACGCTAACCTCAGTGTAACACAGATTTTCCTCTGTTGCAAGATAAAACAAAACGCCGCCCGAAGGCGGCGAAAACTTATTCTGTTTTATTCCCCAACTCGGTTTCCGACTTCCTCGAAGTAGAAGATGCCCTCGGCCAGCTTCATGAAGGCACCTTCGTGTTTCAGGGCGTGGGCTTTTCCATGCCACCAGACGGTATTCTCGCTGGCCCCAACGGAGACTGTCTCCCCATTCTCGAGGATATAGGTCATCGTGAACTCCGGTTGGTCGGATGCTTCCGGCGCGGTGAACAGGCGATATTTCAGAAAATTCGTCAGGCCGACTGCCGCCTTTATCTTCTCGGTGTCCGTCACTTCTTTTGCCGTTTCTGACACTTCCGGATAGGAGACGGTCACCTTCTGCACCTGTTCGGCTTTGGGTACGCCCAGCAGGTACATCCCGTTCATGCCGATGCCGAGATAAAGCACCGTGACGCACACGATCTGCAGAGCCAGCCGCCCGAGCCGTTTCGTCCACTTTTTCCGTTTTTCCTGCATTGGATGCTCTCCCCTTTTCCGGATAGTTCTGTTCTCAGTTTACCATGGTTTTCCGGAAAAGAAAAGCGTTCTTTTTTCGTCTATTCAAACCAGCGTCATCACGATGGCGACCAGCAGAGACGGGAGCAGGTTTGCCACCTTGATGGTCTTGGGCCAGACCAAGTTGATACCCACACAGAAAAGCGGCCGGGTAGACCGTCTCGAACTTGCGCAGGCTCTCATCCAGATAAATTTCGACGCCCTCGTTGACACCAAACGGGCAGACGCCGCCGGGCGCATGGCCGATATAGGTCTCTACCTCATCGTAGGGAATCATCTTCGCCTTGATGTGGAACAGGCTCTTGTACTTGTGGTTGTCCAGCTTGGCGGTGCCTTCGGTCACGATGAGGACCGGCTTTTCGCCCTGCAGAACGGACAGCGTTTTTGCGATGCTGGCAGGCTCCACGCCCAGCGCATGCGCCGCCTCCGCCACCGTCGCGAAAGACTCGTTCAGCACGATGATGTGGTCTTCCAGACCTTTATCTTTCAGATATGCTTTCGCTTTTTCAAACGACATAACGATATACTTTCCCTTCTGTGCTTATTTGTTCGCGGCCTGTTTCAGCGTCTTATAGGTTCCGAACCGGAAGTGCTTGTCCAGCACATCGCCTGCAAAACCGATGGCCTTACCCATCGTGAACGCCGCCGCGATAGTGCCGATGCCCAAGCCTTCGAGATGATGCAGGAAACCAAGGGTCAGACCGGCCGTCACCGCAAGGCAGATGACATCGAACGCGATCTTGATTTTCGGGTACGGGATGCCAGTGATGTCAGACATCTCCCGGGGGAACAGGTCGGTCGGAACGATGGGCAGGCCGCAGCGGTTGGACAGCGCGATGCCGATGCTGAGCAGGCAGTAGCTGATGACGAAATACACGACCCGGAGAGGGATGGTGTAGGGCAGGATGTTGATCCACGCTTCATGGACGTCGAGCAGCTTGCCAAAGATGAAGCCCACCACAAAGCTGAACAGATAGCTCGGCACAAACTTTTTGCGCATCACCATCAGGCTCAGGACGAGCGCGCCCTGAAACAGATAGGTCCAGGTTCCCAGCGTCAGCACCGGCCAGACCTCCGAAAAGGCAAACGGCACGCTGGAAATGGCCGAGATACCGGCACCCGAGTAGAGCATCAGCACGACGCCAAAACTGTTCATCAGCACTGCGATGCACAGTGCCAGTTCGCCGCGGAACAGCGGCAGTGATTTTGAATTCATGGTTCTTTCCACCTCGTCTATGATTTTAAAAAATTGCGTTCCTATCATAGCACGGCAAGCGGAGGATTTCCAGATACAAAGTGCCGAAATTCCGTCATCATCGGCTCAAAAAACGAAAAGCCGTTTCTGTCACCCAGAAACGACTCTTCGGTTCCACTTATTTTTCCTGTATCTGCTTTCCGGTCAGATGCTCGATCTCAATTTCATAGAGCTGTACGCCTTTTATCGCTTTGGCAATTTCTGCTTCGATTTCTTCCGGGCCGGGGTAATACTTTGCCGCCAGCTCACGCACCTTTGCTTCGGTCAAGGCGGCATCTTCAATCAGATGGCACCGGCCAAACACCACGGTGCTCTGCACATACGGAGCCCATTCACCCAGCTCGAAGTGTTCGTTGCCGTAGACGGTAAAGCAGACTTTATCGCTCTTTTTCAAGGCGTCCACTTTCTGCCCGGCCTTTGCGCCGTGAAAATAGATTTTGCCCTGCGCTTCCTCATAAAAATAGTTCACCGGAATGGCAAACGGATAGCCATCGTCACCATTGACGGCCAGAACGCCCCGACAGGATTCTGCCAGCAGCTTTTTTGCGGTCTCGTCCGGAATCGCACGCGCCGCTCTTCGCATGGGTCTGAACATTTTGTTTTCCTCCCTGATATCCAGAATCTGCCTTTATTGTAGCACGTTCCGGGCCGGGAGAAAAGCTCATTTTCCGGATAGTTTCTTTATCAACCGGCTGTACGAGGTCAGCAGGCAGGTGCAAAGCCCGGCGTACAGAGCCGACACCACGCTGAGAAGGATAAATCCGCCGCTGGCTGCCCGGACAAGCCAGAGGCTCAGCAGGAACACCAGCCAGCCGATGACGGTTCCACCCACCATTGGGGCCCGGATGCGCTGGCAGACCGCAAGCTCTTCCTCCGGGGTGTAGAACTGAAAATCCTTCCGGCTCCGGAAAATCGCCCAGAAGGAATACCGCGACACAAACTCGATGCCCTGTTTGGCGAGTTTCTGTTTCAGAAGCTCGACCTCTGCATCGCTCTTCCCCCGGAGATACGCTTCCCGGTAAATGTATTCGTCCGGCTTGCAGGGTTCAAACGTCCAGAATCCCTCGACCAGACTGCGTGCCGCCCAGCCCTCATGGCACATTTTGGCCATGTATGCTTCGTCCGCCTTATGGTTCATGGTATAGTTGAATTTTACCATCCGTATTACCCCAGACTTTTCATGTAGTTATCTTTCACTAACCACAATGTGGCACAGCTGTTCCGGGGTTGCAAGAGGGTTCAGTTTCTTTCAAAGCCGAGATACCGGGTACCCTGAAAGCTCAGCTTTCCGGCATCGCCTTCCACCAACATTCCGTAATCCGAGCCGTCGACGCGCAGCTCCATCCGGTCGCCGCTCTCCACCTGAAAGGTCGCATAATAAGAGGTATGAGTGGTCGTCATCCCTCCCATGTTGTTTGTGCCGTTATTGTGATGGTGGGTCACTTCCATCCGCTTTGCAACGACCGTCGCCGGAACCGTGAGCCGCGGCGAATGGTTATTCTTGTTCCATGTTAAGATGTTGCTGATGATGGTATAGAGTATTATCCCGAAAACGCAGAGGAACATCAGGGGAAACAGGATGTTGAACATGATATCGAATCCTCCGTACATCATTTTGTACTCCTTTTCTTTGACGAAATTCGGTCATATCATCTGGAATACGAATGAGCGGCCGGAAAAATTGCAAATTTTATGCCTCTGATTCCAGCACGATGATTTTATTGGAAATATTACGGACAACCGACAGTTTATTCAGCAGCTTATAGACCGGGATAAACTCCGCCATACCCTCGGTCAGGCCGTGTGTCTCCACGAACCGGAATCCCGGCAGGAGTGCTGCGAGGGATTTGCCGTCCTTGACGCCCCAGCTGAATTTCGCCTTGCTCTCCTCGATGGACTTCTCCTTAAAGTGTTTCACAACAGCCGGATTCATTGTCTCCACAAAGACCGTCACCTGTGCGAACCGCTTTTTGATGACCGCAAAGATCTTCTGGACATCCGCCTCGGACAGGTACATCGTCAAACCCTCGATGATGACCAGTGCAGGCAGGTTTTGCTCCTGAATCCGGCTTCCCCAGTCCTCCATCGCGGACATGGCGATCTGCGAGATCTCGCCGCTCTCGGGCAGAAGCTTTTCCCGTACTGCAATCGTCTCGGGCAGGTCGAGGTTATACCAGTGGGTGTATCCCTGCATCCGGTAGCAGCGCGTATCCAAACCACAGGCGATGTTCACGACCACGGTACCCGGATGCTCGGCCAGATACCGCCGGGTCAGCTTATCCAGCACGATGGTGCGCGCGATAACGCCGCTGCTCATCGCCGTGTCGCTGTCCGCGAGGGTGAAGTCGTAGTCCAGCTTTTCCAGCACTTCCTCAGCTTTTTTGTCCTGAATTGCGCCACGGGTGCGGCTCTCCTTGGCCCGGGCATACAGTGTTTGCAGCATCGTTTCCGGCACACCGGAAAGCGTAATTTTTTCACTCACAACAAATTCCCTACAGTTCAATGGTTATTTCACGCTAACTCAAGTGTAGCACAGAATCCCATCGGTTGCAAGTCAAATCAGCCCCGTCACAGAACGCTTTCTACTCCTGAACTGGTAAAATTCAACTTTTGGGCTTTTTTCGCTCCACCAGATAAAAGGTCACATCCGCTTCCGGGTCTACCAGCGGAACAAACACCCTGCCGGGATAACGCTCCTGCGCATTTTTGAAGTAATCTGTGGTGAAATAGGGCAGCGAGGATGGCGGCGAGAGCTTGTTCTTCTCCCACTATGACCCCAAGACCGTGGAATGGTTCATGTCGATCCTCTAAGCACTGTAAGAGTCTTGACGTTCGCTATCAAGTCGAATAAAATAGAAACAGAGAGCTTGTTATTTGCGATTGGCTTTCTCTGTTATAAGTTATAAGTGGTTAGCTGTTACGAGCAGCTGACCACTTTTTATTTGCATGAAAAAGCGCGTTCTGCTTTCTGTAAGGGTGTTCTTTCGCCGGAGAGTATGTTATACTTAACTCAACAAATCAAGCTTTGGTGTATCCGGGATAAAAGCTCATCCCGAACTGCAATTGGAGGCGAACGAAATGAAGACAATAGAAAGCAAAACGTTTATCCGGTGGTGTATCCTCGGCGCGCTCGGTGGGTGCTTTATGGCTGCCGGTGACTGGCTGCTCGGGTGCATCCCTCTTGCGGCGACGGACACCGGAATGTTCAACCGGGCCTATTATTTGTCCGGCTCCTACGGATTGTGGCGGCCGGTCCTTATCGTCGGGATGGGCGCGATCGGGTGCTTCCTCTATTACTTTATGGTAAAAGCACTGAACACCGACATCGACCCAAAGTACCGGAAAACAAAACTTGTCCATTTCCTGTGCGGAATCTTCACCGTCTCGGTCGCTCTGGCGATCCATACCTGGTCGGCCACTCTGGCATGGTTCACCACCTATCTGGGGCCGCGCATCGGAGCGGATGCCGCCATCACTGCGGTCACTGCCTATCAGGACAATATGCTCATCGCCATTCTCCCGATGTATCTGCCGATGGTGTTGTTCATCGGAATTCACTTCGTGATGCTGCTTGCTGACAAGACCCATTATCCCCGGTGGATGCTCGTTTTTCATCCGGTCACATGGAACCTTCTTCTCGTGGTGATTCCGGATATCGCACAGGCCATGCAGGTACCTGTCGCTGCATGGATGTCCGTTATGAGCCAGAGCAGCACGAACAGCTCCATCGTGATCTGGTGCATTGCGGCCGCAGTTTATGCAAAGAAGCAGCTGAACTCTGCTGAGAACTAAGCTTACTTCTCAGCCTTGGCCGACCCCTTTCATGAAACCGCTCTTTGCATTTTCTTCGGTATCGTCGGACTCATCGTAGGCGTCATAAGGTGCTGCCGGATCGTGAACTTTCTTCTTGAACGGCGAGCAGAGTTCTTCCCGGTGCGCAAAGGCAAATTCAAAGTTGTTCGTTCAACCTGTAAGTTTGTGGGTTATTTCTAGCTAACCCCAGTGTAGCACAGAACACTGCCTGTTTCAAGCAAAAAAGGAGCCTGCCGCCTGTATGACGGTAAGCTCCTTTTCATCTATCCTCTCATCCTTGTCGATACATCGGCGTTGACAGGTACTTCATGCCGCTGTCCGGAATGATGACGACGATATTTTTTCCGGCGTTTTCCGGTTTGCGTCCGGTTTTCACCGCGGCATACAACGCCGCCGCTGCCGAGGTTCCGAGAAAAAGCCCTTCGTAACGCAGAACCTTCCGGGCGGTGTCGTATGCTTCCTCGGTGCGGACATTGACGCACGCATCGCTCCAGTCCGGGCGCAGATAATCCGAAAGTTCCTCTTCCGGCACACCATAGGCAGGCAGAACGCCGTCTATGATCTGCGCATCCGGGTGTTGTTGGGTCAGACGAGAATCCGGGTGCGGCTGTGCCAGAACGACTTTCAAATCAGGATTCCTGCCGCGCAGATACCGGGCAGTACCGTAGCCGGTGCCGCCGGTGCCTGCCATGCAGACCAGAACATCCACTTTTCCTTCCGCATCCTGCCAGATCTCCGGCCCGGTGGTACGATAGTGGGCCTCCGGGTTCGCCGGGTTGGATGCCTGATTGTTGAAATACGCACCCGTGCGCCTGCAATACGCCGCAATCTCCGCCAGCGTTGCTTCTCGCTCGGGTTCCTGCCATGGATGTTCTCGCCGGCTTTCTGGGCGTTCCCCGGTGGCGTCTTTATAGTCCAGAAGTCTTGCTCCGTAGGCCAGCAGCATCAGCCGCCGTTCCAGCGATGCACCCCGTTCCAGAAAAATATCCAGCTTGTAACCTCGCTCGGCCGCAAACGCCGCCAATCCGATACCGGTGTTTCCGCTCGTCTGTTCTACGATGGTACCGCCGGGAGACAGCAGACCGGCTTTTTCCGCCGCATCGAGCATGGAAAGAGCGGCACGGTCTTTCACGCTGCCGGTGGGATTGAAAAATTCCAGCTTTGCCAGCAGGTGCGCTCCGCATTGCTGCTGACGCTCAAAACGATCCAGCTCCATCAACGGCGTATGCCCCACCAGTTCCTCGATGGAATGTACTACTCCGCCCATCTTCCTGCCCTCCCGGTCTTTTCTGCTTAAACCAGCTTGTCCGGCGTGACGTCCAGAATATCGTTAAAGTAGTTGTTGGCGATCATCATGACGCCCATTGCCGTGATCACGACGATTTCCTCTTCGGTGAAAGTCTCCTTCATCCGTGCGAACAACTCATCGGAGACATTCTTGGGATCTTCCGCAATGGCCTGCCCGTACTCGATGAGAAGATTTTCCTCGGGTGTGAACTCAAAGGTATCAAAGTCGATGCCGTTCTTCTTGAGCAGATTCTGGAAATACACACTGCACACGAGGCAGCCATTTTTCTGGGAGATGGCATATTCGTAAAAGTCCGCTGCACGCTTGCCGATCAGCCGCTGCAGCTCATCGTCCAGCGCGTAAGAACCGGCTTCCACGGCGTTGAACGCGGCGGCATTGTGCAGCAGAGTGCGCTTTTCCGCCGTCAGTGCGTGGCCGTCCGCAACATGGGCGGCAATGATGTTTTTGATGTTTTCGGGTGCGGTTTCGGGGTTAATTTCACTGATTCTGGACATAGCAGGTCTGCTCCTTCCTTTTCGTTTGGTCGTTTCATGCCTGCATGATACTCCATTTTACCCACTATGTCAATATGTTTATTGGGAATTCTTCTGCAATTTTCGATTTTCTCTCACTTCCGGGCTGTCACACAGAGCCAGCCCTTTCCGTTTTTGTTGATCTGAACGTTCTGGAAACCAGCCTGTTCCAGAACCGCTTTCAGCTGCGCATCCTTATAAATCGTCATGCCATCAATGATTTCTGTCCACTTGTCGTCCTTGTCCGTGTCGCCGCTGCACTCGTTGCAGATGAAGAAAGCTCCGTTAGGTTTCAGGACGCGCCAGACCTCCCGGAAGCTCTGCGCCAGGTCCGGCCAGAAGTAGACCGTCTCGAACGCGGTCACGACATCGAATTGCTCCTCCCCAAAGGGCAGCTCCATGACACTTGCCCGAAGCACCTCGCAGCGGCCTGCTTCGATGGCTTTCCGGTTGACGTTCCGTGATTTTTCGACGCTAACTTCCGAGTAGTCGATTCCTTTGACCTGTCCATCCGGGCATTTTTGCAGCAGCTTTTCGAGGTTCGCTCCGCCGCCACAACCGCAGTCCAGCACAACGGCATCCTTCGCGACCGAAAGGAACTGAAATCCCCAGTTCGCCAGCGCGTTGTGGCCGAGATTCATCATCGAGACCATGACTTTTCCGCCTAAGCCCTCCGGCTTGCGTGTGTTTTCAAAAAAGGACATCACAGTATCTCCCCTATACTATTTGTTCACTGCACCGTCAGCAGCTGCTCAACGGTCTTACGCGGAGGAGCTTCCGGGTTCTGCGCCGGGTGGCCGATGGCGATGAGGGCAGCGACGGTCTGTCCTTCGGGAACCGAGAGGACTTCCGAGACTTTGGCCGGGTCATAGATGCCCATGATAACGGTGCCAAGGCCCAGTGCGTGAGCGGCAAGGCAGAAAGTCTGTGCGGCAATGCCTGCATCGAAGGACTGCCAGTGGCCTTCCAACGGACTGGAATAGCTGCCATCACGCTCGAAGCCGGAGCGTCCGGTCACCATCGTCAGGGCGACCAGTGCCGGTGCATGAGAGAGCGTCTTTGCGTTATAGGTAAAATCCAGCACGCAGTCACTGCCGATCTTTTCGATTTTCTGGCGGTCTTCCACCAGAATGTAACGAGCGATCTGGGTATTCTTCCAGCTGGGTGCGTAAGCCGCAGCAGCTACCACTTCCGATACCTGTTCCGGGGTGACGGGCTCTTCCGTAAAGCGGCGGATGCTGCGCCGGGTCTTGATACATTCCAAAGCTTCCATTGTTGTATTCTCCTTTTGAGAGTTTGTTGTAAATAACCGTATGCTTATTATGGCAAACAGTCGGTCATTTGTCAAGAAAAATCCAGTGAGTGCGTATCACTTTTATCCATTCTTCACCGGGTGGTATTCCCGGAACAGCAACCCTGCAAAAATGGCGCAGAGTATCCCACTGCACAGCAGGCCCCAGAACAGCGGCGTGTCGTAGACATTGCGATAAATATAGAGCGATACCGCCGCATACACCGTTCCGCAGATGCCGCCCAGCGTCAACGCGCCAAACCCACGATAGAGGCGGTCTTTTGGCAGAACGTAGTCCAATTTCGCAATGCGTTCACTGATAAGTTCCACGATGCCGATCAGCATCAGGAAAAACGGGAACAGCACGCCGGAAGAGGTGAATCCGCCTTTCAGCAGCTTTATGGCAAAGGCACAGTAGCCGATCCAGCCGAAATTTCCAAAGATATCATATATAATCCAGCGTTTCACCGAGATTTTTGATTTATATAGTTCTTTCATGCTTTCTTCCCCGTTCCGGCCTTATCCGGATATTTTATCAGGTCGTACATCGTACCAAAATCTCCGAAGTCGCGCGTTCCGGCAAGTTCCATCCCGAGGTGCATATACTTTTCGCACTTGGATTTTGCGTCCGTATCCAGAATCACCGGAAGACCCAACTGGTCTCCCTCAGCAAAGGCGATGTCCTGAATGTGCTTTTCGTCCATTTTTGTTACTTTCATACGTTCCTCTTTTCACACTATCCGTTTTTACTCTGCACTTATGATTTTTCAATGCACAAAAATCGTCATGATCCCGGACAGTGGAACCGTACCGCCGGGCAGTTATTTCACGCTAACCTTAGTGTAACACAGGAGCAGTCCTCTTGCAAGACAGCAAAAAGCCCCCGGTGGGCAATCTTCGCTCACCGAGGGCCGTGTCTGTGCGCCGTGTTCCGGCACGCCAGACAAATGATTGATTTTACAGGTAGGCGACCGTTTCCGACAGCGGCTTTCTTGAGTCGTGGTTCGGGAGGGGCTTTGCACCCTCTGCGGCATAACCGAGGTCGAGGATCATCAGAACTTCCTCGTTCTCGGGCAAGTTCAGCTCTTTCGCCAGCTTGTCTGGGTCAAAGAAGTTGATCCAGCAGCTGTCTACGCCTGCGTTAGCCGCCGCCAGAATCATGTGGGTGGCGACGATTGTCGCATCCTCCACGCCGGAATCGCGCTTTTCGCCGGGATAAGTAAACACGTTGTTCTTGTCGAACGCCACGACCACGCAGGTCGTCGCGCCGTAACGGCAGGGCGTCACCTTGTCGATCTTTGCCAGACCTTCTTCGGACTGGATCACATAGATGCGCTGTTCCTGAAAGTTCTTTGCGGTCGGGGCCAGACGTCCGGCTTCCAGAATCTCCGTTAGCTTTGCGGCATCCACTTTGCCCTCGCCGAAACTCTTGCAGGAATAACGATCTGCAATCACCTGAGTAAATTCCATTTTCTTACCCTCCTGTCTTTTGGATAGTTCCAGTGTATCACGCTCTGGCAGAAAAATCCAGTAGTTTCAACCAATCACTTTGACTGGTTGTTGTCCTTGATGTACCGCATGATACAGCATCCCATCACGATAACAGGAAGCACCGTCCGGAAGCCAAGGTCAGCAGCACCGTCGATCAGACCCCCGACAAACCATGCCGCCAGTGTGAAAAACGTCGCCCAGCCGTAACTCATTTCAACCCTCCAGAATCTCTTCCAGCAAATCTTTTACATCATCCAGAAACGTTTCTTCGCCGAGGGTGTTCACCTTGAAGAAGACCGCCTGACTTCCGCCTGCAGTGATGGCCGACAGCCGGATGGGGCTGTCGCCGTTCTGGAACATGGTCAGCGTCAGGCTCAGCCGGTTTCCGCCCACCATGCTGTACCGCTCGAACACCCGGACGCTGCACCGGGCATCGCCCTCTTTGAAATCGCTGCCGGCTTCCAGATCCGCTGACCAGCTGCTGTCCGGAATTTCCCGTTCCAGCTTTCTGAGCAGGGTGTCAAACTTCTGATTTCGGATGGTCTTTTCAAAAATTGCCATGGCTGTTCCTTTCTCCTAAATGTGGTTCCTTTATCTGGGATACGAATCAGCGGTGGTAAATATTGCAGCGTCTGCGCGGCGGAGACAGATTTATTACCCCTGCGCCTTGATTTCCACCGTTCGGCCGCCGAGGTTTTCATAGATGCGGTGAGAAACGGAGAGGACCGTGCGGCCTTCGGATGCGCGGCGGAGGGCTTCGAGGACACGGGCTTCCGTCTCGGCGTCCAGATTTGCGGTGATCTCATCCAGAAGAAGCACCGCCGGGTCTGCGGCGGCGGCACGGGCGATGGACAGCAGCTGCCACTCGCCCTGCGAGAACATGCCATCGGTGCAGACCGTATCATAACCGTCCGTTAGAGTCTGGATAGCGGCGTCGATCCCGGCCAGCTTTGCCGCGTTTTCCGCCATCTTCCGGGTGATGTTCGGGTCGCCAAGCGTGATCTGTTCCAACACCGTTCCCGGCACACGGGCAAAGTGCTGTTCCACACAGCCGATGCAGGTGCGACGCTTTTTGTCGGTGATCTCCGAGACATTCACGCCGCCGATGGTGACGGTTCCGGCTTCCGGCTGGTACAGGCCCAGCAGGAGCTTGAACACCGTGCTTTTTCCGGCACCCGTCCGGCCGATCAGTGTGACCTGCTCGCCCTGTTTCACCGTCATGGAGAAATCACTCAGGACAGGCTTTTCGCCATAGCCGAAGGTCACATGCGAAAGCTCAACTTCTCCGCGTGCGGCATTTTCCCGTTCTTCGGGGATGGTGCGCTCCGGCTGGGCAAGGAAGGTGTCGATTCGCTTGACGCCTGCCATTGCCGACTGGATGGTCTGGATCTCCATACCAAGGCTTTCGATGGGCTCGAAGATACGGGAGATGTAGTTGATGACGGCCACTGAAGTACCGACCGACATGCCGAACAGGGTCAGGATCGTCGCGTTGCCGGAAGCGGACAGGAGCATGACGATGCCGACCACGACAGCGTTCAGGACGAGAACGACCGGCGAATAGATTGCATCATAGAAGTTCGTCCGCTCCATGGCCGCATAGCTTTCACCGATGCAGCGGTCATACCGCTGTTCCATGTACGTTTCCAGTCCAAGCGCGCGGATGGTGCGGATATTGTGGAGCGTTTCCGGCACCTGACCGGAAACGGCGGCAACGGCACGGCGGTTGTCCAGCTGTGCGGCCAACATCCGCTTCTGCACATGACGGGTGAACACCGCGAACACCGGAAGCACCAGCAGCAGAATCAGCGCAAGGCCGGTATTCTTGACCGCAATGACCGCCATAATCGAGATGATGCGGCAGGCGTCTGCCACCATGCTGATGATGCCGGAAGTGAACAGTGCTTCCACGGTGTCCACATCGCCCGAAAACCGTGCGGCAACCTCGCCGGGGTTCTGGGCGACCAGCGTACTGGCTGGCAGCTGGGTCAGCTTCTGCGACATTTCCGAGCGCAGGGCGTGGGTCATTTTCTGGCCGAAAAGCACCAGCAGGCTTTCCTGTGCCGAGGAGAGCATCCCTTCCAGCGCAAGACTGCCGAAGTAGAGCAGCACCGCAAGGAAGGTCAGCGGAATCCCTGCGGTCAGCTGGTCGATGATACGAGCAAGGAGCAGCGGAGGGAGCAGAGACGCGACCACCGATGCCGCCACGCACAAAATCGTTCCCACGGTGAGGAACCGATGCGACACCGCCGCCATACGGAGCGCGTCAAACACGCCGTTTTTATGCCTGTTCTTCATGCTGTTTTCCTCCTGTCTGGCTTTCATACAGCTGACGGTAGACCGGAACGGACTCCATTAGCTCCTCGTGGGTGCCGACGGTCGTCTTTCCGCCGTCCATAAAAATCACCTGCTGCATCTGTGGGAAGTGATACAGCCGGTGCGAGATGAGGAACACGACCTTATCCTTCGCATACGTCTGCAAGTCCGCAAACACGGTATCCTCGGTCTTTCGGTCGAGCGCGGAGAAGGGGTCATCCAGAATCAGGACAGGCCGGGGATGTGCGAGCGTTCTCGCCAGTGCCAGACGCTGCGCCTGTCCGCCAGACAAGCGCGTACCGCTGCTGCCGATGACCGTATCAACGCCGTTTTCCATCGCAAGAACTTCGTCTTTCAGTGCGGCGGCGTCAAGATACGGCATCGCATCCTGTTCACTGCCGCAGAGGACATTGTTTTTCAGGGTGTCCGCGCTCAGCTCCGGGTCATGGCCCAGATAACCGACCGTTGCGGAAATTTGT
Organism: uncultured Faecalibacterium sp.; assembly: GCA_934548045.1. Lineage (GTDB taxonomy): Bacteria > Bacillota > Clostridia > Oscillospirales > Ruminococcaceae > Faecalibacterium. The sequence continues at coordinate 179,931 of CAKTEM010000001.1, forward strand.
CTGGGCGTGAGGGCGGAGAACTCCTTCTTTCCGAACTGAGCCGAACCGCCATACGGAGACTCGCAGAGGAACACCCGTCCGAAGGTCGATTTGCCACAGGCGACGGGGCCGGTCACGCCGATGATATCACCGGGATGGGCGGTCAGGCTCAGGCCGGAGAAGATCGGGGTATCTCCGTAACTGAACGAAAGGTCTTTCAGGGTCACATCAGCGGCTTTCGGAACGTGGAGTTCTTCCAGCTGCTCCGGCGATTTCATCAGCGGCTTGATGCGCTTCCACGAAACTTCGGCCTTCTGCACCGAGTTAAACAGCTTTGCGACCTTGGACGACTTGACGACCAGCTTGGTGAAGCAGGAAAGGAAGGTCGTAAAGGCCGCGATATCCCACGGACGCCAGCCGGTGCCAAGGACATTCTTTGCGCCGAACCACAGGATAAACAGCACGCCGGCTTCCGACGCCGTCAGATACAGCGGAGGAAGGGCCGACTGCCACACATTGCTGCGCACCGCGGTCTTTTCGTAGTTTTTCAGTGCGTCTTCGTATTTCTCCACCCGGGCGTCCTCACAGCCGTAAATGCGGTAGGTCACAGCGTTCTGCGCACGGTCCAGCGTAGCGGAACTCAGCGCGCCTGCGGCCTTTTTGTATGCCGCACCAGCACGCTGAACGGGCTTTTTCATCCACGCTGCGCAGACATACGACACCGGGGTGAAAATCAGACTGAGCAGTGCCAGCCGCCAGTCGTACACCAGCAGCATCACCGCATAGCCGACCAGTGCAACACCTGTATCGAAAATTTCGGTGGTGAATTTTCGCATACCCTCCACGCAGTCGTCCACATCGGAGATTGCTTTCGTCATCAGCTCGCCTGCGCCCTCTTTTTCGAGAGACGCCCGGCTCTGACGCACCAGATTCGCGTAAAGGATGCCCTTCATCCGGCGGTTGATGTTGTTTGCAAACCGGCGGACATAGAAGCGTTTGAAAAAGCGCGATGACTGCACCGCCAGCGTGACGAGGATGTAGGCAAGCACCAGCATTGCCATCTTTGCGGCTGTCTCATTTCCGCCGAGGATGTCGGCCAGACACTGTGCCAGTCGACCCTCGAACCACGGGGTCGCCAGCAGGCCGATGTTATAAAACAGGCCCGAGATCGTCACAAACGCCAGCGGAAGCCACTCGACCCGGAAGTACGAGCCGATTCGATCTGGGCGAAACGTCTTTTCATTTTTCATCGGAAATTTCACCTTCTGCGGCTTTTCTGAAATGCGGAAATCCTGCGCGGCTTTCCGTCTTGGATGCTGTATACAGCTTGTTCAGCGACGAAGCAAAGGCGGCGGCCTCCTCTTCTGTCAGCACACTTGTCAGGTACTCGTAAAATGCCGCCTCGATCTCTGCCTTGGACGATTTCAGGTTTTCCGCCTTTTCTGTCGGGTACAGCAGCTGACTGCGCCGGTCGTTCGGGGCATCCTTGCGGATGAGATAGCCCTTTGTTTCCAGATTTTTTGTTCTCCGCGCGATGGCGGCCTTGTCCGCGTGCAGAAGCTCCGCAAGTGCTGCCTGCGTGCAGCCGGGATTGTGGCGCAGCGCATGGATCAGGTCGATCTCCGCCGTGCCGACGCCCTCTTCACGCATCGTGAGCAGGACTAATTTTTCTGCTTCACGCGCGATTTTTGTGATTTTTCGTTCCGTGATATCCATAGACGCCTCCGGGTCTCCGTTTCGATAGTTGTATATACATCATTGTATGTACAACTATTATAGCACAAGTTTGAAAATTGGCAACTGGATTTTGAATTTTCCTATTGCGCCCTCTTCGTTCCGGTCTGCTGACGCAGGATTATTTTATCCAATCGGTTTCATCTTCACAAATTGACACCTTTCCCGTTTTCTGCGATATAGTAACGCTCCTGCTGGACCACTTCATCGACACTGCGGAAGCCGAGAAGCGCGTAACGGCCATTTTGGGTATATTCCTTTACGATATGCCCCTGAAAGCAGGACAGTCCTGCCCCGTTGGGGATCGTCTCAAACGAGAAGAAGTAATCCGACTCCTTCTCGAACCGCTTTTTCATATCTGCAGTGCTGAGCGTCCGTCTCACGATCTCCTTGGACTGTGGCAGCACAACACTTTCTACATACCGCTCGACATATTCCGAAAACTTCTTGACGCCCTCCATCGTTTTCGCATGGTTCGTTTCCTGATAGAACACGATCTCATAATCGTCCGTGTCCACGTTCACGAGAAATGCAATCGTGTAGTCCGTACTCAAACCAGCCAGCGCAAGATGATTCTCGGTCAACCGCTGTTCATATTGGTCTTTGATTCTTCTCTGGGTTTCCCGTTCGGCCGCCAGCTCATCCATATAGCGGAATCCCATCACGAACTTGCTGCTTCCGCGCAGGGGTACGATCTGCACATCAAAGAACTGATGTCCTGCCGGGTTGCGAACCGTCCGGAGAGGATAAACAAAGCGGTCGTGGTCTTCCAGATAAATCAAACCGGATGCACCGCTTACACCGTAGTATAACGATTTTTCTCCGTCAAAAAATGCCTCTGGATTTTCACATCTTACGAAAAATCTCCAGAGGCGTTATCATTCCACTATTCTATAAAAGTTCTTACCCTTCCAGAATCCGCTTCAGCATCTCCGCATAGTTCTGTGATTCCGCTGTCATTCGTCCGCAATGCGCATAGCCCGGCCAGATTTTTAATTCTGCACAGGGATATTTTTTCGGCAGTAGTTTTTTACACTCCTTCAGATCGGAATCTTTTTCGCCATACGCAAAAATGCAGCGTTTCTGCATCTCAGGCGTAAGCTCCGGCAACTGCACATAGCCGCAGTCGTGGATGATATTCCAGATGCTCTCCTCGTTCATGGCGATGAATCGTTTTGCCATAGCCGGGCCAGCAGTCTCACCATAAATCGCGCTCATCTTCCGCCGGGAAAGTTCCGGGTCTTTTACGGCTTTGCGGTGCTTGGAAAGGAACACTCGCGTCAGCACAAATTCGAGCAGCGGAGCTTTTTCATAAAAGCTGACACCCTCAAAAAAGACGTGGTCGAAGGTCAGGTCCTTGAACTTCAGCAGCTCAAACAGCACCACGCCGCCCAGAGAAGCACCAAAGCCCAGATTCAAATGGGTACAGCCTTTTTTACAATTCAATATTAGTTTACACTAACCTTTCTGTCAAGAGCAATTTTCCAAAAGCAAAGAAGCTGTTGCAAAATACTCCCCCAGTCACAGCTTCGCTGTGCCAGCCCCCTCGGAGATGGGGCCTTGGCGTAACGGTAAACTGTAAAAGTCTCCCTCCCAGAGGGAGGTGGCATCGCATTAGCGATGACGGAAGGAGTTTTGCAACAGCCTCTTTTTCTACTTTACCTGCAATAAATCTCAATAGCCTTCTGTGCAAATTCTGCGGCACCTGTACCACCAGCGACATTGATGTTTTTCGTAAATTCGCCGCCTGCACCATACATCTGCCCCAGCTGGTTCAGAATCATTTTAGAACATTCGTAGTAGTGTTCCGTGATAAATTCCTGCAGCTTTTTCACCTGCGCCTGCACTTCGGGGTCTGCCGGGTCTTTGCCCTGCATCCCACCAAACGCCGCCACGATGTCCATCAACTGCTTGCTGATATCTCTGACTTCTTTTGTGGTTTTATGGGCGGCCTTTTCCTCAAATTCTTTGTACTCCGGCGTTTCGCCCCATTCTTTTTTGGCCTGCTCGGTGTATTCTTTGATTTTTTTCGTATCAAATGCGGTAAAGTCCATAATATTTCCTCCTGTGGATTGAATTTTCCGCGCAAGGTCGATGAGGTCTTCCAGATGCTGTTTCTTCAATGTCAGAAGTGCGATTTGCTGTTCCAGTGCTTTTTCTCGGTCAAAAGCCGGATTTCCCATGATTTTCCGAATGTCCTTCAGCGGAAATTCCAGCTCCCGGAACAGCAAAATCTGTTGCAAGCGTTCCAACGCGGCATCATCGTACAGCCGATAGCCTGCCTCGGTGCGGCACGCCGGGCGCAGAAGCCCGATTCTATCGTAATACTGCACCGTCCGTATACTCACGCCGGTTCGCTTGCTCACTTCGTTCACTGTCATCATCTTGTTGTCCTCCCTTGCGACAGGCACAGTATACGCTATGACGCCGCGTCAGGGTCAAGAGGTTTTTCATTTTCCTTCTGTAACGCAGCTTGTGCCAAATGCGCGTATCCATTATAATAGGAACTGAAAGAAGGTGCCAAGATGAAATATCGCATTGTGACCGCCGCACAGATGAAGGAAATCGAACGTGCCGGAGATGTCCATGGCCTGCCCTATCTGCAGATGATGGAAAATGCCGGAATGTCCGCTTACGCCGAACTACAAAAGCAGTTTCCTCATCCCGGCAGACTGCTGGTGGTCTGCGGCAAGGGCAACAACGGCGGCGACGGCTTTGTGATTGCCCGTGCCGCCGCAAAAGACCGTTGGACTGTGACCGTTCTTCTGGCCGAGGGTGAATCGAAAACCGCTGATGCCATCACCAACTTTGAGCGTCTGCGTTCCCTGCCGGTGAATATCTGTTTCGACTGCTCTGCACTGAAAACGCAGAACTTTACCGTTGTTGTGGATGCCCTGTACGGCACCGGGTTCCATGGCGAACTGCGTCCTTCCGGCCTCGCCGCCTGCGGATTGATGAACCACCTGCACAAAAACGGTGCCTTCGTTCTGGCCGTGGACCTGCCCAGCGGCATCAATACCGATACCGGCGAAGTCGCCGAGAGTGCCGCTCATGCAGACCTGACCGTGACCTTCGACAGCTATAAACCTTTGCATGTGGCAGAAGCTTCCGCACCGCTGTGTGGAAAAATCGTCTGCGCCGACATCGGCATCCGGGATGAATGGCACCCGGAATTTTAAGAGCGAGAGAAGATATCAAAACGCAAAAAGCCCCCAGAGAGCCTTTTTACAGCTCTCCGGGGGCAAGTTCTATGTACCGGTTTCCTCACCGATGTACAACGATTATTCAATTTCAATCAGGTTGGGGTTGACCGGCAGAGCCTTCTGCTGCTGAGGTGCAGGCAACGTGATGTGTAGGATGCCATCCTCGAACTTTGCGTGGATGTCCTCCTTCTTCACAGCGTCACCCACATAGAAACTGCGAGCACAGGTGCCGGAGAAGGTCTCACGGCGCAGATAGCGGCCGTTGCTGTCCTTCTCATCGTTCGAGTGGCTGCGGACGGCCTGAATGGTCAGGTAGCCGTCGTTCAGTTCCATCTGAACGTCTTCCTTCTTGCAGCCGGGCAGGTCAACGGCCACATCATAGTTGCCGTCGGCGGTCTGCTTGACATCGGTCTTCATCATGTTTGCACCGCGCTTGCCGAAGGTCTCACGCTCTTCACGGTTCATCGCACGCTCCAGCGCACCATCGTTCCAGAACGGATCAAAGAAATCATCGAACAGGTTTTCATGGAAAATAGTCGGCATAAACATAAAACATACCTCCAATCCCGGCGTTCGGGTCGGGTAAAAATCAAATGAAGTGCATCAGGAGCGGAGTCTTCCCGGGAGCCTTGTGGCTCCCTCATGCCCCTCTCTCCTGAGCACGGCTTAGTTATAGCACACGCTTTTAGCACTGTCAAGCTTAGAGTGCTAAAATTCACAGAAAGATAATTCTTTGATAAAATCTCATGCAATCTTTGCGAGTTTATTACGAAAAAATCGCCTTTTTCATTCACAAATCCATCTTGTCCGATATCAATATCGCATGGCAAACGCCAAAAATTCAGCTCAAAACAGGATGTCTTCCGGCTGGATCTTATCCTTCTCTGTGATGGGGCGGATCACTTTGCAGGGTACTCCGGCGGCAACGACGCCTGCCGGAATATCGTGCGTCACCACGCTTCCGGCACCGATGACCGAGCCTGCGCCGATCGTCACACCGCCGCAGACAGTCGAATTTGCACCGATCCAGACATTTTCTTCCAGCGTGATGGGCGCAGAAGTGCCAATGCCGCGGCCGCGCTGTTCCGGGTCGACGGCATGGCCGGAGCAGGCCAGACAGACACCCGGCGCAATAAACGCACCGGCACCGATATCCACCGGGGAAGTGTCCAGAATGACACAGTTGTAGTTGATGACCGTCAGCCCATGGGTATGGATGTTGAAGCCGTAGTCACAGTGGAAATCCGGCTCGATGCCGGTCATGGGCGAGCAGGTACCCAGCAGTTCCTGCAAAATGGCGCGGCGTTTTTCCTGTTCATTCGGGGCGGTGCGGTTGTATTCCCAGCACAGCTGTTTTGCACGGTTCTGTGCTTCGGAAGGGGTGTTTTCGTAGCCGCTGGCGTACACCGCCGGGCGTTTCATGATTTCGATTGGATTCATTGTTTTCTCCTTGATCTCAGCCGGAACTTCTGATGCTTCATCGTTCCGGCCTTTCGTATTTTCTGTAATGTTACTGGCAATTCCGGTCAGGTGCGCAGTTCTTTCAGCAGTGCTGTGCAGCCCTCCAGCACATCCTGCCATGTGGCCTCGAAATCGCCGGTATACCACGGGTCGGTCACATCGCTAGGGCGGTGGGTGTGATCCATCAGCAGGGATACCTTGTGTTCCGGGTCATTACCCACAAAACGTGCCATATTGCGCAGGTTGTTGTGGTCCATGGCGATCAGATAATCGTAGGTCTCGTAATCTCGCCGGGTCATCTGCCGGGCTGTTTTGCCCTCGCAGGAGATGCCGTGTTCGGCCAGTTTCCACCGGGCAGGCGGATAGACCGGGTTTCCGATTTCCTCGGTGCTGGTGGCGGCCGACGCAATTTCAAACCGGTCGGAAAGCCCGGCTTTTTCCACTAAATCTTTCATTACAAACTCAGCCATCGGGCTGCGGCAGATGTTGCCGTGGCACAAGAAAAGGATTTTTGTCATCGTTTTTACGTTCCTTATTGTATTTCATTCAAGAGAAAAAGCATCCACAATCATAAATTCATTATGTTAATCGACTCGAATCGTAAATTCATTTGGGAGATTATAAATTTTTTCTTTCAAGAATATCGGATAAAAGCTTTCATTTTTCAATCTATCGAATTCCAGCCATTCAAATGTATGTGTCAGATGACCTTCTGTTTGTGTAAACGTATCACCTTTTTCCAGCAGGTTTGTATCTGAGATATCCATCAAAAAGTAAATACACAATTCGTGATATCGGAGGTCATCTGCATCCTTCGTGAAAAAAGCCTGATCGAACCACAGCGGACGAGAGATTTTCAAAGTTACACCAAGTTCTTCATGAACTTCTCGTACCACCGCCTGTTCCGCTGTTTCTCCCATCGTCACTCTTCCGCCGGGCAGAGAGTAATACGGTGTCTGTGTATCATGATGTATCGCCAAGATTTTTCCGTCAGCAATTATGATAGCACATACTCGATAGTTGAATTTTTCACTTCCAATTTTGAAAGAAACATCCATTTCAATCGCCCTTTTCTCACAGCTATGATTGATTCACTTTGTTTGCACGAAATCTTTAGTCCTGCTTCAAAAACGCCCATAGTGTTCTATTGCGTATGCGAAATGTTGATTGAAACGTTCTGCCGCCTGCCTGCTGAGCGGTTCATCCGGTGCCATCATGCAGAGAGCTACGCATAGAACGCATCGACATCACCTCATTTTTTGAGCAGTTCCAATGCCTTATCCATCGGCACACAGTCCGCATAGCAGTCCGGCCAGAGGAACTCATTATAATAGCGGTAGCTCTGCTCGCCCGTCATGTACTCGTTGTCCTGCGTAGAATTAGCGTAGGCCGGAACGATTATATGCAGGCCATGCTCAAAGCCTGCTTCCACCGTTGCATTGATGCAGAAATCGGTCATGATGCCGCAGACCATCACGTCTTTTTCGCCCTTTTCTGTCAGATATTCCAGCAGGCCGCTCTCTTTTTTGAACGCACTGCATACGGTCTTGACGAACCGTTTTTCAGTCGGCAGCGGCGCAAACTCGGAATAAACTTCAAACTCGTCATCCCCGATGGAAAAACCTGTACCGGGGCCGTCGTCATGCTGAACAAAAATGACTTCTACCCCTTGTTCCCGAACTATCCGGATTAGCTCCTTGACGTTGCTGACAAATTTTTCAAACGCATACAGGCGTTCATCCACGATTCCTTTCTGCGTGTCCACAACCAGTAAAACCATATATAAACCCTCCTATTTTTCTTTAGTCCCATCCTACCACAGACTGCCGGTTTCTGCAAGCAGAATCAGCACACTGCCCCAAAACAGTTCTTTGCAGATATCGTGCGCATATCTGTGAAAATGGAACCGTTCATTCATGGAGGTGTGTTTATGCTGCTGACTCTTTTGCAATTTTTCGCCACAAAGTTTCTGTATCTTGCGCTGCATCTCGATTCCGGGAGCTTTCCTCGGCCATTGACGCCCAAAGAAGAGGTCGAGACGTTTGCCTCTCTCCGGGCTGGTGACCCGACCGCACGGGAAAAGCTTATCCGGCACAACCTGCGGCTTGTGGCGCACATCACCAAAAAATACTACGCCCAGCCCGGAGACCAGGAAGATTTGATTTCTATCGGCACCATCGGCCTGATGAAAGCTGTGGACACCTTCGATTCTTCCCGTCGGGCGAGATTTTCTACTTACGCCAGCCGGTGCATTGAAAATGCTATCCTCTCCCCAGCGCACTTTCAGATGGAAAAGAGAACCCACTCATTTTACAAAGCAGCGTAAATGCGTCAAAATGGGTTTTCTGGGCTCAGGAAAGCTGTCACCTTTTTCTGCTTCAAAAAGACGTTGCCTCCATGGTCGGCATGGAAGAATGGCTCTACCAGGACCTTGAAAGCGGCAATTTCCGCCGAAGCTTCTCCCCAGAGATTGCGGACAGGCTGGCCGACTTCTACTCTATCTCGGTCAAAGACCTTCTGGATGACTACGCCCTGTTTTTCCACCGGGGCGGAGGGGCTTTTCTCCGGGAATACCGTCAGGCCAAAGGTTGGAACCGGCAGCAGCTTGCTGAGCACGCCAAAGTTGGCCGGACAAGCATTCGCTGCTGGGAGACCGGGCAGAAAACGATCAGTCAAAAGTGTTTCCGGCTTTTGGCCGAAAATCTTGGGCCCGATTTTCCATCTATGCTTCGCATGTGAGGTATGGCAATTTTTCTCCGGCCAAAAGATTTTTTCATTATACCCTTGTCTGAAGGGGTATAATACGCACAAACGCAAAAGCCGTCCGCATGGCCGCCAATGATGATTTGGCAGCCTACAGACGGCTTTTCCTATCCTATTCTCAAAAAAGCTTTTTCTGCTGTTCCAAAAGGACGGTTTCGATACGCTCCTTCAGCAAAAAGTGGAATTGTTTCGGGTAATAGCACAAATATTTATTAAGGATCGCATCTATACTTGTTCTATCAATGTTTACCGCAAGCTGCTTTCCGTAAAGAGCTTGTGCCGTATGCACCGTCTGCGTAAATCGAGATTTGAACGGAAGGCACTGTGCCTTTGCCAAATACGCACGGCTTTCAATTTCAGGGCTGTACAAAGCAAAATCCAGCAAGAACGAATCTCCGCAGTCAAAAATCGGGCAGGGCTTATAACCAGATTTATCCCGAATCAGCGCAATATTGTTCAGGTGCCGGTCCTGATTCAGAAAAAGCGCATCTACCTCAAACAATGTCGTAAGATATGCGCCCATATTCTGCATTCTGGTTGCCTCTCCCATTGCATCCACAAGAAGCCGGATTCTCTCTTTTAGGCTTGTCCTGCGGTTAAATTCTTCAAGATAGTCCGTTCCAAGACTGTTCTTCAAGATTGTATTTGCAGTAACAAGACTCCCATCTTCCCTTTTGAAGTTTTCACTCACCGAGACCACTCGTTTCAAGCCATGAACCTCAGCCGTATCGACCCAGTAATTTGCCACGGAGATTCCCGGCAGCCGAGCCGCATTTGTGAAATTGCGCAGAACTTCACTGGAAACGGCTTCAGCCAGTGCCTCAAAACAGCCATCATCCACCTTATACCAGAGATTTTTCTCCGCATCGAACCATTTTTCCTGATTTCCGCGCGAAGTCGTCACCACAACCCTGTCGTTGGTATGCAGCGTCAAATAATTTCCAGCCATTTGTGATCCTCCGCCATTCTTCCCTGCGTCTTTTCAACAAGCAGAACCGGGTCATATTCCGGAACGCCAACAGCATCCAGATAGTAATCCAAGCCCTTTCGTGTTTTCGGAATGCATCGGTCTGCCAGAAAGGCCAGGAAGTCTTCCCATGAGGGCGTTTCGTTCACACCAAACGCAGTATCCAGTATTTCGTCAACTTTGTTTTCGATGCAGATCTGCTCCGCTGTAAAATCTGCCAAAATCACGGTACACAACGTATCTCCGTCATAATACCGATATTCTTTCAGCCGATGTCCTTTCTGTTCTGCATTTCTGCGGAACAGTTCCGGGTCTGTTGATGCAAGCGGTCGGACGGTGATTTTTTCACCGTCAAAAGAAAGTTCTACCCGGTCATCTTTCTGGATTCCCATCGCACGAAGCCACACTGCCGGGAGATTGACCGAATACTTTTCTGCATTCTTTCCTGCTGTTCCCCCGGCTTTTCTTCTCATAATTTTCACGCTGCGACGATTCATGTGCTTCACCTGCCTTTGCAAATAGGATACCATATTGGCTGCCAACAATCAACAGTTTTGTTGTGTCAGCAGCATTTCAAAACACTTATGTAACACAAAAAGCCCCACGCTCAACACTGCCTCTGAATCCGACTATCTCTGGTCGGAGCAGAAAAGCATATGTTGAGCGTGGGGCTTTGTTTATCGGCTCGGCTGCCAGCCGGGCTTTTGGTGTTCTTTGGGTTTGTAAGTTCCTTTGGTAGTATCGATCACCGCCTGCAGCAATTCGAGCTTCTGCCATGTGGGGCAGTTCAGACGGTCGATTTTTTCGATCACATAGTTGGCGTGGGCGGTTGCGACCCGTTTTCCGAGTTCGTCCCATCCCTCTTTCGTTTTGGGGTAATGTACCACCACTTCAATGGGGGCACTCTTTCGCATGGCTCACTCACCTCCGGTTACATCGCTATCACCTCATTTTTACGGGTTACTGGTTGTCCGCTATTCGCTGCGGTTTCCGCTCAGAACGTTCAGAGCCAGACTGACCAGCAAAGCCATATCAATGCGGAGCATTTCAGCCTTGCTGGCATAGCCCATAAAGCGTTCGATGCGGGATTTATCGATCGTGAAGATCTGCTCCAGAAGAATCATGGACGGTTCTTCAAAGGCCGGGTTGGAATCCACCAGCACATGGGTGGGCTGGTTTTTCTTCTTTTCCGTCCGGGTGGTAACAGTTGCAACGATCAATGTAGGCGAATGACGGTTTCCAATGTTGTTCTGCAGAACTACCACAGGGCGTTTCCCGCCCTGTTCCGAGCCGATATGCGGCTCCATGTCTGCATAGTAGATGTCCCCTCTGAGATATCTCCAATTGTTCGGTAACATAAAAATCAACCTCCTTTTTATGTAAGAAACAGCCGCCGCAGACGGATACCACGACGGCTGTTGTTCAGGAGGTAGAACGAAATTGTCAGTTTTTCAGCGGCAGACTCATCTCACGGCTGGCACCGTTATAGATGCGGAGAATCTGCCGCATGTGGCGGTTTGCAGAACTGCCGGTGTCTTTCTGAGCCAGCTGCGTGATGGTTTTCGGGTGTGTCCTTGCCAGCTGCTGCACCAGCCGCTCCCGGCTGTACTCGCCCTCGTATACGGAGATGAAGCGGGCCACACCCCGGATTACACCGGCAAGGTAGGAATCCACATTGCCCTTCCACGCCTCGTTGATGATGTGAAGCATCTCGACGTAGCGCTCACAGCCATACTGCTTGTACAGCTCGTATGCCGTTCCGATGCAGTAGATTTTCCAGGGTGCCCGGATGCCGTCATAGGCAAATTCCACACCGGCATTCGACGTGATCCCCACAAAGTAAAGTGCATCCGGGTTTTCGGCCACCAGATTTGCACGAAGACGTTCACCCACCGTCAGGCAGGTAGCATTACCGGTCTGAATCGCAAACAGCGTTGCTTCGTCTTCTTTGGTAAGGCCGTAGAAGACTTTGCAGCGAATCGTCACATCCTTGCCACCGTTGCAGGTTCGACGGGCTTCCACCGTGTTCTGCCCATCAAAAACATAGAAGCGGCCATCCCGGTAGCTGACCTTCGGCTCATTCGCGATGTACTCCGAGAAGTTTTCCGCGATCTGCGAAACCTTCTCCATCCGCAGCATACGCTGATATTCAATACACGGGATCAGCAGTGCGCTGTTCACCATCTGATAGGCAAACTTGCATTCAGGCAAAGTGTTCAGGTTCAGATTGGAATTCATCATAACTTTTCCTCCTTTACGGTTTTCAGATAGTTTGTCATCCGGTCAAGCAGTTCAAAAATGGTTTTTTGACAGGTTTTATCGGTCAGAACATCCGGGTGTTCTTGGAAAATAACATTCCACCGAAAGATAAACTCTTCCGTTGCTCCCTGCAGTTCGCACAGCATGATGGAGCCGGTTGCTGCTGCTTTATCCTTGTAACGGACATCCACCGAGGCCTGCAGTCGGGCCTTGTCTTCTTCGGACAAGTGCCGTTTATGACCCTGTATGCTCTGAAGAAAACTTGGTGGCGCATTGCTGGTCGGCTCGATTTCCTCTTCCGGCGGGGACTCGGTGATCGGTTCCTGTACCGACGTTTCCGGCTGTTCTGCCTGCAACGCCGTGTTGTTTTCCGGTACCGTCGGCTTTTTCTTCTGCGGTGCAGGCTTTGGCTTCGGTGGTGGCTTGCTCGGCTTCAGACGTTCGAGGACCGCATCATCACGGTCACTCTTTTTCTTCTTGAGTTCCTCAAGAATTGCCGGGCGTTCTTCCTTTGGAATTGAAGCAAGCGCTACGATCTGTTCATCCGTTGCCTTGATATGCCCGGTCAGGATCTCTTCCTGCGCACCGGGCACCGCTTCTTCTGCAGCATCAATGCCTCGTGAATACTTTTCGGCACGTCGCACCGTCTTTTCTCCAATGCCGTGCTCGGAAGCAATGCGTTCACAAGTGCGTTTTTCCGAAACGATGTGGTCATTTTGACCACATCGATTTACTTTATTGCAATTTCCGGGCTGCCCGCCCACTGCCAGCTTGGTCGATTCATACTCCTTGCCCAGAAGAAACTTCTTTCGTTCCGGGCTGAGATTTCTGCGGCCAAGCTGATTTTTGCAGATCCATGCAAGCGCTTCGTACTTGTTCGCAAGCTGGATTTCTTCCACTTCAAACTTGATAAAGCCGTGCTTTTTCAGGATGCGGTAGCGGGTGTGCCCATCCAGAATGTAGCCATTCCATGTGATGATGGGATTCAGAAGACGACCCTCGGCAATGATGTTCTGCTCAAGCTGCTGTTCTTCCTCAAACTGCAGCGGCGGAATTTTGCTTTGGAACTCCGGGTCAATTTTAAGCTGGCTCAGTTTCACGTCGGTTCTCCTTTCCGGTCATTTTCGATTTACGGACAATGGGCTGAACGTAGTAGTCAAACCCATATCGTGTCTGGCAATACGTGCAGACATCCTTGACGAGCTGCCTGGGGTCGGCTCTGCGGAGCCGGACGCCCTTTGCGTCCAAAAATGCCCCTCGGCAGACGGCGCACAAAGTTGTCAAGGTGGATTCATCCACCTTTTTTGTGGTCTTGCGGTTCATTTGCGTACTCCTTTTCGCTGATATATAAAGACGCCGTCCGTGGTTGCCCTCGAACGGCGTTTGGAAAAGGTTTTGTATGGTTTCTCTTAATTTGCCCCCGGCACCCCTGAGAAAGGGAAACATTCAGGCGTTGGATTTGCACCACTCCATTGGCCTCTCGGCCACCCCGTCTTCTTTATGACCGGGCCGCGAATTACGGAAGTATCATTATCTGGAAGTACCTGAAGCTGCATATTCAATTTTCAAGGTCCGCCCGGCTGCGGCTCCCGCTCCCTTTCGGAGGTGGGCCGCTGCCGTGACAATAGTGTATCGTACTTTCGAGCAAAAGTTTATGGACTCGTAGTCCAAGTCACCCACCCTCTTAGTCCATATATTGTATACAACAGTCCCAAAAAGCAAAAAAATAAGCCCTACAAGGTTTTCGGTCGGTTTTGTGGACCAATTTGAGCCTTGTAGGACTTTTTCCCTATTTTACTTCAATCGCAAGTCAAGAAATTAGTGCAACATTCAAACAACATATTTGCGATCCGTGAGGATATGCCGCTGGCTCTCTGTCATGACTCTCGTCAGGCCATCACACTGGCTGACAAGCGTTACCTGTCCGGCGCAGTCATCTTTGTCGCAGTTTTTTGAAAGGGGTTCCAACTGCATTATGATATTGTCAATATCAGTTGACAGAAAAAACTCAAAGAGTAAGCACATCATGCAGCCATTGTCTGGGCAGCATA
>CAKTEM010000002.1 GCA_934548045.1 uncultured Faecalibacterium sp.
CTTTTTATACTCGTAGCTGTATCGCATAAAAATACCCCCTATACTGGGTGTCCAGTATTGGGGGTACATATCATTTCCGGGAAGCCCTTGTGCTGTCTTGGAATATCAGCTGCTGCGGCGGCTGTTGTTGCCCAGCAGGCGGACGACATACAGGAAGATGTTGATGAAGTCCAGATACAGGGTCAGTGCGCCGTAGATGGAAGCCTTTTCTGCCAGCTCTGCATTGCCTGCATAGTAGGAATACATCTGCTGCAGCTTCTGGGTGTCATAGGCGGTCAGCAGCATAAAGACCACCAGACCGATGCCGCTGTACAGCACCGTGCCGCCAAAGCCGAGGCCAAACAGAGAACCGATGAGGCCGGTCACGATGAGGGCGATCAAAGCCATCATCAGGCGCGGACCCCAGCCGGTGAGGTCTTTATGAGTCGTGGTACCATAGAACGCCATCAGGCCGAAGTACACAGCCGTGCTGAGGAAGGCCATGACGAGGGTGCTGACCGAGAACGCGATAAAGTAATAACTCAGCACCATGCCGTTGATCAGCGCGTACCCGAAGAAGGTCGCTCGCGCCGCCTGTACCGACATATTCTGTACCCGGGAGCTGAGAATGAACACCAACGCCAGCTCCGCAATGGTCAGGACCAGATACAGCGAATCCACCAGATAGATCAGCGAAGTCGTTGCGGTGAGATAGGCCATTGCGAAGGTGATGAGCAGTCCGCAGGCCATCCAGCGGTAGGTGCGGGTCATATAATCCGCCGCGTTCATCGACGGTTCCGCATAGCCGCGGTCATAATTTCTGTAATCCATTGTGGAACTCCTCCAGTCTTTTTCCATCGGAGTCGGGGCGAATGATTCTTTCGCCTTGCTCCGGTCTACGAAATATAGTATACTGCATAGAAATGAACGTTTCATGAAAAAGGCTGTGATATTCTATGTCTCTTGGACTTTATCTGCATATTCCCTATTGTTTTTCCAAATGCCGGTACTGCGATTTTTATTCCGCACCCGGAAAACGGGGTGTTCCTCCCGAGTACACCGACGCCCTTCTGCGTGAGCTGAACCGCTTTTCGCCCGACGGGCCGCTCCGCCCGGACACGGTCTATTTCGGCGGCGGCACGCCCAGCCTGCTCGACCCAGTGGATGCCGCCCGGCTCATTCAGGCCGCCCAGCCTGCGCCGGATGCCGAGATAACCCTCGAAGCCAACCCCGAGACGGTGGACGAGGAAAAGCTCCGGGCTTTCCAGGAGGCCGGCGTCAACCGCATCTCCTTCGGCGTCCAGTCCGCCCGTGACAACCAGCTGAAGACGCTGGGTCGGCCCCACACCGCAAAGCAGGCGCGCGCGGCGTTCAAAGCCGCCCGGAGCGCAGGCTTTACCAACATCAGCGGAGACATCATGCTGGCTCTGCCCCATTATACGCAGACCGAGTTTGACGAGACACTGGAACTCATTGAGGAGGGCGGCGCGACCCACATCTCCGCCTATCTGCTCAAAATCGAGCCGGATTCCGCCTTTGGTAAAAATCCGCCGGATGGGTTGCCCTCGCCCGACAATGCCGCCGACTTTTACCTCTATGCTGTCGAGCAGCTGGAACACCACGGCTATCAGCAATACGAAATTTCCAACTTCGCCAAACCCGGTTACGAGGGCAGGCACAACCTCATCTACTGGGATTGCGGCGATTATCTCGGCCTTGGCCCGGCGGCGCACTCCTGCATGGGCGGCAAGCGGTTCTACTATCCGTCCGACACGGATGCTTTCTTAAATGACAACACCGCACCTGTCATGGATGGCGGCTGCGGCGCAGAGGATTATCTGATTTTACAGCTCCGTCTCCGGAAGGGTCTGAACCTCGCGGAGTACAAAGCCAAGTTTGGTATCGAGTTTTCCACCCGGCAACTGGCCTTTGTGCAAAACTGCGTGAAGAGCGGCTACGCCCGGTTCGACGGGAAAACCCTCTCCCTGACCCCGTCCGGGCTCATCGTCCAGAACAGCATCTTAGCCGAGCTGCTCTAATTCCAGCACCGGCCAGCCCAGTTCCTCGATGGCGTTCTGGTCGTGGGTCGCCAGCAGCACCGGCTTTCCTTCGCAGCGTGCCTTCAAAAGGGCCGCTGCTTTTTTCATGGTCTCCGGGTCCATGCCGGTGAACGGCTCATCCAGAAGCAGGGTGTCGCTCTCAGCCCAGACGGCCCGGAGCAGAGCCGCGCGGCGTTTCTGTCCGCCCGAAAGCTTCCGTGCAGGCAGTTCCAGAGCTGCCCTGTCGAATCCCAGCTGTTGAAAATCCGCCGTGATTTGCTCTTTGTAGTCGAATTCTGTATTTTTTTTTGTATTTTCCAGCACCAGTTCAACGTTCTGTACAGCAGTCAGCTGCGGACAGAGCCGGTCTTCCTGAAAAACTGCGCCCACCCTGCCGACACCGGTGACGGTACCGCTGGTCGGATTTTCAAGACCCATCAGGATACGGAGCAGGGTCGTCTTGCCCCAGCCGCTCGCCGCCCACAAAATCATAGGGCGGTCAACGGTAAGGTTCAGGTTTTTAAACAGCGTTTTCTCTCCAAAGCGTTTAGAAAGGTTTGTAATTTCCAATTTGTTCATTTTGCGGACACCTCCCCACCCAGAACATTTTTCACAGCGCGGTCAAGCAGAGCCATGAACAGCTTTTCAAAGACGCTGCTCAGCACGATGATGACGAATGTCCACGCGAACAGCTCCCCGGTCGAAAGCGTGATTTTTGCCCGGTAGAGCGCGTCGCCGATGCTGCCATCCGGCAGGCCGATGACCTCCGCCGCAACGCCGCTCTTCCAGCAGATGCCCAACGCGACGCTGCACCCCTGCCGGAATGCAGGCAGGACTTCGGGCAGCCAGATCGCCCGGAGCCGTTTTCCCAGCGGAAGCCGGAAGACCTTTGCCATCTCGAGCAGCTGCACGTCCACGCTCTCGATACCGGTGCGGACGGCACCATACAGCACCGGCAGCACCATCAGAAAGCTGATGAGGACGGACAGCGACGAGCCGCTGACCCAGACCAGCGCAAGGATGATGAAACTCGCGACCGGCGTCGCTTTGACGAGCTGCATCACCGGCGAGAGCAACGCCTCCACCCAATCGGACTTTTCCGCCGCGACGGCCAGCAGGACGCTGCTCACCGCGCCCAGCAGAAAACCGAGCAGGATGCGCCCGGTGCTGAACGCCACCCTCTGCCAGAACTCCGCCTGCGGCAGCAGCTCCACCAGCATCACCAACGCCTGCACCGGCGACACCAGAAAGACCTCCTGCCCGATGAGTATCGCCGCCGCCTGCCAGACGGCCAGCCAGAACAGAATCGAAATGAGCTGCTTTTTGCGGCTCTTTTTTTGTTTTTTCATGGGTTTCTCCCCTTTCTCATACCTTTAAGATAGCACAACCTTTCCAAAAAAGAAAGCGCGGACGAACCGCGCTTTCTTCGTTGTGTCTTAAAGTTTTCTCAGCTCTTGAACCACTTCTGGACGGCCTTTGTGACCTGCTGGGTCGTGGTGGGCTTGGTCCAATAGAAGTTGCTGTCGGGGAGCTTACCGCCGACTGCCGCCGGGGAAGCATCATACAGCACCTGCAGGTAAGCGGAGACGTCCTTCTGCATCTCGCTGCCGGTGCGGCAGACGATGTTGCACTTGGGCAGAGCCTTCTTTGCGATGGCAGCCTTGGCGACGACGCCGACCTTCTCGCAGAGGGCTGCGGTGCCGTCGATGTCGTTGTTCGCAGCCTCAACGCTCTTCTTGTAATCATTCAGGAAGGCGGTGACGACCTCGGGATGCTCCTCCGCGTATGCCTTGCGGACGACGGTGACGCCGGTGATGAGCTGGGTGTCGCAGACCTTGTTCCACTCCTTGGTCAGGTCGAGGACGACGCGCAGGGAGCTGTCCTGGATCTGAGCGGCGGTGACATAGGGCTGGGGCAGAACGGCGATGGCATCCTTCTTGGTCGCGGCCATCTGTGCGGTGACCTCGGAAGCCTCGCTGTAATACTCGATCTTCACGTCCTTATCGGGGTCAAGGCCGTTCTTCTTGAGCAGGTAGCGCAGAACGTACTCGGGGGTGGTGCCTTTGCCGGTGGACAGAATGGTGCGGCCCTTCAGGTCGGCGAAGCTGTGGACGGTGTCGCCCTTTTCAACGACATACAGGACGCCCAGCGTGTTGACCGCCATGACCTGAATACCGCCGTTGGTCTTCTGGTAGAGGGTGGCGGCGAGGTTTGCCGGGATGGCCGCCATGTCCAGCTCACCCTTGATGAGCTTGGGAACGATCTCGTCGGCCGCGCCGTAGAGCTGGAGATCATAATCCAGAGAAGCGGTACCCTTCTCCTCCATGCTCAGCAGATTGACAAGGCCCATCGTGGTGGGGCCTTTCAGACCGGCGATGCGGACTTTGGTGTTGGAGGTCTTTGCCGACGCAAAGCAGACCAGAACACTCATCATCATTGCCACAGAAAGCAGCAAAGCCAATAGTTTTTTCTTCATGGAACTCTTCCTTTCCTGTTTTTTGCTCCAAACTGGAACAAAATTTGTAAAATCATTTGCTTTACGGGCTCAAGTTTACTATAATGAGAGAAAAAATGCCGTTGCGCACGCAACGAAATCGCAGTGGGCGGTGAGGGCCCGGAGAAAACCTCATGGAGTAGCTATGGAAAACTATCTTCCGCTGTTACAAACAACATCGCTTTTTGAGGGCATCCGTGCCGAAGCACTGGGGCCATTGCTCAGTGACCTTGGCGCGTTCGTCCGCACCTATGGCAAGGGCGAGACCCTGATGCAGGCCGGAGAGTCGACCCATCGGGTCGGCATCGTCCTGTCCGGAAAGATCGAAGCATACCGTCCGGCACCGGGCGGCGCACGCGTTCCCATCACCCACATGGGGCCGGGTGGAATTTTCGGCGACGTACTGGGCGGCTCGAGCCTTGCCAGCCCGGTCAGCGTCATTGCGGCCACGAGCTGTGAAGTCATGCTCATCCCCTACGAGCAGCTTCTGCTCTCGGATGGCAGTCCGGCACGCCAGCGTGTTCTGCAGAATCTGGTGCGCACCATCAGCGACAAGTATTTTCTCCTCTCGCGCCGGGTCGACCTGCTGGTCCTGAAGAGCCTCCGCGCGAAGATCTGCGCCTATCTGCTCAGCGAGGCCGAACAACATTCCAGCCTGACGTTCACCATCCCGTTCTCTCGCATCCAGCTGGCGGACCACCTCAACTGTGACCGCAGCGCGCTCAGCCGGGAGCTGAGCCTGATGCAGAAAGAGCGTCTGCTGGATATCTACCGGAACAGTTTTAAACTTCTGGAACCGGAAGAGTTGAAAAAAACGATATTATAAGGAGCAAGCCATGCCAAAACCGATTCTCTGGATCGTGATCCCCTGCTACAACGAGGAGCAGGTGCTGCCCATCACGGCACCCATGTTCCTGAAAAAGATCAACGACCTCGCCGCAGAGGGGCTCATCAGCGGCAAGAGCCGGGTGCTGTTCGTCAACGACGGCTCCCGGGATAAAACGTGGGAGCTGATCACCCAGTTCGCCCGGCAGGACGAGCATTTCATCGGCATCTCCCAGAGCCGGAACCGGGGCCACCAGAACGCTGTTCTGGCCGGGCTGATGGAAGCCTTGTCCAGCGGCACCTGCGATATCACCATCTCCATCGACTGCGACGGTCAGGACGACATCAACGCCATGGACGAGATGGTGAAAAAATATCTCGACGGTGCCGAGGTCGTCTACGGCGTCCGGAGCCGCCGGGATACTGATACCTTCTTCAAGCGGTTCACCGCCGAGGGCTTCTATCACCTGATGAACGCACTGGGCGCGGACATCGTCTTCAACCACGCCGACTACCGTCTTATCAGCACCCGGGTGCTGGAAAGCTTCGCCGATTACAAGGAAGTGAACATCTTCCTGCGCGGCATGGTTCCGCTGGTGGGCTTCAAGAGCGACGTCGTCACCTACGAGCGGCACGAGCGGCTTGCCGGTGAGAGCCACTATCCCCTGAGCAAGATGCTCGCCCTCGCGTTTGACGGCATCACCAGCCTGTCCAACAAGCCCATCCGGCTCATCACCGGCGCAGGCGTTTTCGTCAGCCTTGTCAGCTTTATCGGGGTCATCTGGGCCATCGTGCAGGCCTGCCTTGGCAGTGCCGTCGCTGGCTGGGCGTCCACCATCTGCATCGTCTGCTTTGTCGGCGGCGTCCAGCTCATCTGTCTGGGCGTCATCGGCGAATATATCGGCAAGATCTATATGGAAACCAAAGCCCGTCCGCGCTACATCATCAGTGAGCGCACCTGGGCTCCCTATGAAAGGAAGTATCACGGATGAGCAAACAGAGCTGGAAAGGCAGCACCCTTCTGAACCCCGAACCTCCCGTTCTCGTCTCCTGCGGCGGCATGGAAAAGCCCAACCTTATCACCATCGGCTGGACCGGCACCATCTGCACCCAGCCCAGCATGGTGTCCATCAGTGTCCGCCCCGAGCGGTACAGCCACCACCTTATCAAGGAGAGCGGCCAGTTCGCCATCAATCTCCCGACCGAGTCTCTTGTCCGCGCCGTAGACTGGTGCGGCGTCAAGAGCGGACGCGACAACGACAAGTTCGCGGCCTGCAAGCTCCATGCGGCGGCAGGCTCTGTCCTGACCGACTGCCCCATCCTTGAGGAAAGCCCGGTCAACCTCGAGTGCAAGGTCACACAGGTCATCCCTCTGGGCAGTCATGACCTCTTCCTCGCCGAAGTCGTCGCCTGCGACGTGGACGAATCCCTTCTCGATGAGAGCGGCAAGCTCTGTCTCGACAAGGCAAAGCTCATCGTGTACAGTCACGGCGAGTATCTGTCTCTGGGCAAAAAGCTCGGCACCTTTGGCTACACTGTGCGGAAAAAGAAGCCGCGGCGAGGAGGAAACCGATGAGCGGTGAGCTTTATCCCGACGAGGAACAGCGTCGGCGCATTATGGATTTTATCATGGCGGCCGGTGAGACCCTGCTCCAGAACGGCGCGGAGGTCTTCCGGGTCGAGCAGACCATGGAAATCATGGCGCGGAGCTTCCACCTCCGGGAGTTCCACGTCTACGTCCTGACAAACGGCATCTTCGCGTCCGCCGGAACTGCTGAGATCAGCGAAGTCCGGAACGTTCCCGTCCGCACCACCCATCTGGGCCGTGTGGCGGCGGTCAACGAACTTTCCCGGCAGATCGCCGCAGGCGGCATCACGCTGGATGAAGCCGAGAGCCGCCTTGTGCTGGCCCAGCGCATCCCCTTCCCGAAGGGCCGCGTTCAGCTTTTGGCCGGCATGTCGGGCGCGTTCTGCTTTGCCCTCATCTTTGGCGGAACCCTCCGCTCCGGTCTGGTGGCGGCGGTCGCCGGTCTTGCAGCCAGTGGCTATCTGCTCCTCTGCGACCGCAACAACGTGCCGGGCGGCTTCAAGACCATCTCCACCGCCGCCCTCATCACGATCCTTTGTATTCTGGGCTGTAATCTGCTCGGGATCGGGGCCAGCCATGCCATCATCGGCACGTTGATGATTTTGACCCCCGGCATCGCCTTCACGATGGGCATCCGAGATTTCGTCCAGAAGGACTACTTATCCGGCACCATCCGGATGATCGACGCTCTGCTCATCGCGGCAAGCATCGCCATCGGCACCGGTCTGGTACTGAGCTTTTATCGAATTTTAACGGGGGTGATCGTCGCATGACCGCACTCACCAGTGAGCAGATCGGCCAGCTGGTCGCCCAGTTTTTTCTGGCAGGTGCCGGAACGCTGAGCTTCGCCGTCCTGTTCGCCTGTCCGCGCAAGACCCTGTCTTACTGCGCCCTTGTCGGCGCGGTGGGCTGGCTGGTCTACGAATTCGCCGTTTTGCAGGGGATGGAAGCGTTCGCGGCCAGCCTGCTGGCGGTCATTCCGCTGACGCTGCTTGCGCGCATCTGCGCGATCTTTCTCAAAACGCCTGTGACGATCTTCCTGCTCTGCGGCATTTTTCCGCTGGTGCCGGGCGCAGGCATCTATTACACAGCCTACTATTTTATTCAGGGCGACAACGCTCTGGCACTTTCCAACGGCATCAGCACCTTCAAAATCGCTGTTGCCCTCGCGGTCGGCATCGCGCTCGTTCTCGGCATCCCACTGCCGAAACGGCACCGCTGACCGCCGCACATTTCTATTTTCGAGGTGAACGCAAATGGCATACGAGTCTGGGGTAAAAATGCGGTTCCGTCCGGCAGGCAGTCGGAAAAAGCGAAGCGGTGAAGCGGTCTATGGGCCGCTGACCACCGGCTGTCCGGCCGTCGAAAAGGCCGTCTCTGCCCTCTATCACGCGCAGAACGAGGAAAGCTTCTGGTCGCTGATGAACGCGCTGAACTACGCGCTGGAACTGGACACCCGAGTTCTGGTGCCGCTCCAGTCCGCACCCGACCCACAGGGCAAGCCTGCGCCGTGGGCGGAGCATCCGGTCCCGGCAGAAAAGGCAAAAGACCTTCCGCTCTGGCTCCTGCGCACCAACAAGGGCAAAAGCTACTTACCCATCTTCATCTCACTGGAAGCGGCTGAGGCGGAGCGCAGTACCGCCGCCTGCCCCATGACCGAGATGCTGTTGTTCGACGCCATGACCCACGCGCTGGACACCGACGGCATTGACGGTGTTGTCATTGACCCGTGGACGGACTCGGCGACGCTGGATGTCTCCCTGCTGAACGGCCTGCTCCGTGCCAGCCACGAGAGCGACGAGCCGGGCGATGCAGAATTGACCGCAGGCAAAAAAGCCGCCCAGAAAGGCAATTGGGCGGAAGCCGCGAACTTTTTTGAGGAAGCGGCCAAACAGGGCAATTCCGAGGGTCTGACCCTGCTGGGCGAACTGCTCTACACCGGACAGGGCGTCCGGAAGAACGCCACGCAGGCACGGCGTTTCTGGAAAGAAGCCGCCAAAGCAGGCGATATCCTTGCCCTCATCGCGCTGGGTGACGACTGCCTGAACACCAAGGGCCGCGGTGCCGCTCTGCTCTACTACCGCAAGGCACAGACCCTCTCCGACAAAACGCCGGACATCGCCTACACGCCGCAGGTGCGCCTCCGCATCGCCCAGTGTGAGACGAAGTTCATCTCAAGGGAAAAAGCCATCGCCCAGCTTGCCGAGGCAAAGCAGGGATTCGCTATCCGGGTGAACGAGAGCGACGGCGACCACGACGCTCTGGCATGGCTGGATGAGACGAAATTTGAGATCGAAGAAGTTCTTCATCCCGAAAAAACGTAAAATGATGGAACCCAACACAGTTTCTTTACATTTGTTCTAAGAAATTGTCATACGAAACCGATAAGATATCTTTGGAAAAATACGCGCGTCGCACGAAAAGAGAGGACAACCTGTATGAGCAAAGTAATCGGAATCGACCTTGGCACCACCAACTCCTGTGTTGCGGTGGTCGAGGGCGGAAAGCCTGTCGTCATCACCAACGCGGAGGGCGAGCGCACGACCCCCAGTGTCGTCGCCTTTACGAAAGACGGTGAGCGTCTGGTCGGCGGCGCAGCAAAACGCCAGATCGCGACCAACTCCGGCCGCACCATCTCCAGCATCAAACGGCACATGGGTACCGATTACCGCGTTCACATTGACGGCCGCGACCTGACGCCGCAGGAGATCAGCGCGATGATCCTGACGAAGATCCGTCACGATGCCGAGAGCTATCTGGGCGAACCGGTCACCGAAGCCGTCATCACGGTTCCGGCCTACTTTGACGACAGCCAGCGCAAGGCCACGCAGGACGCAGGACGCATTGCCGGTCTGAATGTCCTGCGCATCATCAACGAGCCGACTGCCGCCGCTGTCGCCTACGGTCTGGATAACGAAGCCCCCCAGAAAATCCTCGTCTACGATCTCGGCGGCGGAACCTTCGATGTCTCCATCATCGAAATCGAGGACGGCACCTTCACCGTTCTGGCGACCGGCGGCGACACCAACCTCGGCGGCGACGACTTCGACCAGCGCATCGTCGAGTACGCTGTGGCGGAGTTCAAAAAATCCGACCGCATCGACCTCTCCCGTGACCCGGCCGCAATGGGCCGCCTGAAAGAGGAAGCCGAAAAAGCCAAGAAAGAACTGTCCAGCGCGCCGTCCGCTCAGCTGAACCTGCCCTTTATCGCCGTCGGCAAGGACGGCCCCCACCACCTCGACCTGTCCATCACCCGGCCCCAATTCGAGATGATGACCGGAGACCTGCTGGCACGGACGGTCCAGCCTGTCCAGAACGCCCTGCGTGACGCCGGTATCTCGGCCAGCCAGCTGGGCAAAGTCCTGCTGGTCGGCGGCAGCACCCGGATGCCTGCCGTGGAGCGTCAGGTCAAGGAACTGCTCGGCAAGGAGCCGAGCCACAGCCTGAACCCCGACGAGTGCGTTGCCATGGGCGCGGCGGTTCAGGGCGGTCTGCTTCAGGGCGGCGGCAAGCTGGCCGGAGCCACCGGCGCAGCGGCACAGGGCCTTGTCCTGATGGATGTCACGCCGCTCACCCTGTCCATTGAGACGGTGGGTGGTGTCGCAACGCCCCTCATCACCCGGAACAGCATGATCCCCACGCGCAAGAGCCAGATTTTCACGACCGCACGCCCGATGCAGACCAGCGTCGAGATCAACGTCCTGCAGGGCGAACGCCATTTTGCACGGGATAACAAGTCGCTGGGCAAGTTCAAACTCACCGGTATCCGCGCAAGCTTCTCCTCCAAGCCGCAGATCGAAGTCACCTTTGACATCGACGTGAACGGCGTCGTCAAGGTCTCGGCCAAAGACCTCGGCACCGGCCGGGAGCAGAACATCACCATCACCGGCAGCACCAACCTCTCGGAGAATGAGATCCAGCGTGCGATGGCGGACGCCGCTGCCTATGAAGCCGAGGACAGCCGCCGCAAGGAACGGCTCGACCTGCACAATCAGGCCGAAGTGCTGGCCTACAAGGTCGATGAGGCCCTCTCCAAGTGCAAGAGAGAGCTGGACAAGGACGAGAAGAACCGCATCAAGTCCGACCTCTCGAACCTCCGCCGCTGCCTGCGCAAGGATAAGCCCGAGAAGATGAACGAGACCGAAGAAGCCGCCCTCCGTCAGGCTAAGAGCCAGCTCGAGTCCTCCGCAAACCACCTCATGATGCTCTACTCCTCCGAACAGGAGCAGAATGGCGAGGGTGGAAATTCGACGATTTGACTTTATTTTCCCTTGTCATCGTGCCGCGTTCATGATAGAATAGAATCAGAGAAGTGCTTCCGACAGGCGGAATGGCGGTGATGAAATGGCTGAAAAAGATATCTCTGAAAAAATTCTTGAGTCCTATAATGATGTTTTCTCCGATATCGTCAATGTCCTGCTGTTTGACGGAAAGCCAGTCTTGTCCGCAGACGAACTGGAAGACCAGGCACCCCGTGCGGTGTATAAGGCAGACGGCAAGGTTCGCGAAATCGAACGGGATGTTGCAAAGCGTTGGAAAAACGGCAATGTCCGCATTGCCTGCATCGGCTTCGAGAATCAGACCGTCGCCGACCCGGACATGCCGCTTCGCGTGATGGGCTATGACGGTGCCGAATACCGCGCTCAGCTGCTGGCCGACCAATCCGGAGCAAGTCGCTATCCGGTGGTAACGCTGGTCCTCTACTTCGGACACAAAAAGCCTTGGGATGGGCCGCTTTCCCTAAAAGAGCGGCTGAATATTCCCGACGAGTTTGTAAAATATGTCAATGACTATAAGCTGAATCTGTTCCAGATCGCATATCTTACAAGAGAACAGGTCCAGCTGTTCAAAAGCGATTTCCAGATCGTAGCGGATTATTTCGTACAGATGCGAGAAAATGGGAACTATATCCCAAGTTCGCAGGAAATCGCCCATGTGCAGGAGACTTTGCAGCTTCTGAGCGTTATGACGAACGACCATCGTTTTGAAGAGGCCTTCAATGAAGGCAAACAAGAGGAAGGAGGGCATTACAATATGTGTGAAGTACTAGACCGTGTTGAAAATAGAGGTATGGCAAAAGGCATGGAAAAAGGCGAAGACATGGTGACCCTTCTTGTCAAAAAGCTTCTGGATAGCGGCAGACTGGATGATGTAAAGCGCATCACCGAAGATAAAGAGTACCGCCGTAAACTTTTAAAAGAGCTTTCCATCAGCTGAGTTTAATTTAAAATGTAAAATCCCCGTCTCATTCCAGCATATGGAATCATGAGACGGGGATTTTTACGGCTCTATTTTAATTTTATCTTTAGCGTAATCCAACGCCATTCCAATCAGCTCATTGCGAGAACGATTGGTTTTCTGTGCCAGCTCATCATAAAAATCTACAAGAGACCTGTCAATTCTGATTGTGAACATAACTGGTTCTGTTCGCTTTGTAATCTTTAGTTCTTCCATAACATCACCACCTATGAGTATTATGGTTTAAAATCAAGCATTATGAAATGTTTAGAATATGTTGAATTTTAAACATAAAAATGATATAGTTATGGTGCGTTGATTGTTTTACACACAATTTTTGCTTTTAAAACATCCGGAACACAGGAGGAACACCTATGCAATCAGTTACCTACACAGCATCTCTGTTGACCTTTTATTTGAAAGGCGAAATCACAATTGAGCAAAACTTTATTACGTTTAAAACACCTCATACCCTTTTGGGATTGATTCCCTTAGGTACTAACACCGAGAAGATAGCCGTCGATCAAATTGCTTCTGTCACATCTAATCGTCGCGTACATTTGGTTTTCTTGTTCTTAAGTATTCTCTTTTGGGGTTCTGCAATCGTCGGGCTATCGGATATGAATCGTTCTGGAAGCCTCGGCGCACTCATCACTTGTTTGCTTCTCGGTTTGATTTTTCTTGCAAATGCTTTTGAATACAATCTAGCCATTACCACATCAGCTGGCCTTGAAAGAAGGATGAATTTTCTTTCCTTTGAGAAATCAAAAGCACTTCAGTTAGAAAAAGCACTTAGCACGATGGTCTCTAATCGCTTGAATGATACAAATAGCCGTCAGCAAACCGACCGTATCATTGAAGCAATCAACAACAAATAAGGCTTATAGCAACACCCCCGTCTCCTTCCGGGAAACCGGCGCAGGCGACGGGGGTGTTTTATTCTGATATTCTGAAAAACAGGTTACAGCATCTTGGAGAGGAAGGCTTTCAGGCGAGGATGCTTGGGGTTGGAGAACAGCTCCTGCGGAGGTTCATCCTCCACGATGCGGCCCTCGTCGATGAAGATGACGCGGTTGGAGACTTCACGGGCGAAGCCCATCTCGTGGGTGACGACCAGCATCGTGATGCCGGTGTGTGCCAGCTCTTTCATCAATTCCAGAACTTCGCCGACCATCTCGGGGTCAAGCGCGCTGGTCGGCTCATCGAAGAGGATAACGTCCGGGTCCATTGCCAGAGCGCGCGCGATCGCGATGCGCTGCTGCTGACCGCCGGACAGGCTCTTCGGGTAGGCGTCAGCCTTATCGGACAGGCCGACACGGGCCAGAAGCTCGTCCGCACGCTTGGAAGCCTCTTCTTTGTTCTTGAGCTTGAGCAGCTCGGGAGCAAGACAGAGGTTCTTTTTGACGGTCAGATGAGGGAACAGGTTGAAGTGCTGGAACACCATGCCCATCTTCTGACGGACAGCGTCGATGTGTGCTTCGTCGACCTCGGTGCCCTCGAACTTGATGCTGCCGCCGGTGGGGATCTCCAGCCGGTTCAGGCAGCGCAGGAAGGTGGACTTGCCGCAGCCGGAAGGGCCGATCAGGCAGACCACGTCGCCGCGGTAGATGTCGATGTCAATGCCCTTGAGAACATCAAGGGTCGGGGTGGGCTGTTTCGCGCCCGGCTTTTTGTCGCCGCCGTAGGTCTTTTTCAGGCCACGGACTTCCAGAATCTTATCGGTCACTTTGCGCCAGCCTCCTCTCAAACTTGCCAAGCAGCCATGTGAACAGCATAACCAGGATCAGGTAGATGATCGCAACGCCGCAGAGTGGGAACATTGCCTCATAGGTACGGTTCATGATGCCCTGTGCCGCATACAGCAGCTCCTTGCCGCCGATGACGGTGATCAGGGAGGTATCCTTCAGCAGGATGATGAACTCGTTGCCCAGTGCCGGCAGAACGGCACGGATGGCCTGCGGAATGATAATGACGACCATCGTCGTCATGTAGTTCAGGCCAAGGCTGCGGCCTGCTTCCATCTGGCCCGGGTCAACTGCCATCAGACCGCCGCGGATGATCTCCGAGACGTACGCGCCCGAGTTGATGCCCAGAGCCAGCGCGCCGACCATCGTGAAGTTGCGGCTGTTGGCAAAGATGACCATGCTCATGATGAGCAGCTGGACCATCATAGGAGTACCACGGATGATGGTGGTGTAGACCTGACAGATGGCATTGAAGAAACCCAGAGCCGGGTTCTTCCGGCCCGGACGCTGCTGGTCGTGGGCAACACGGACCAGAGCGACCACGCTGCCCAGAACCACACCCAGTGCCAAAGCGATCGCAGTTACCAGCAGCGTCGTGCCGACGCCCTGGATGTACTGGAGCCAGCGGTCTTTCAGGACAAACGCCTGATAAAACTTGAGGAAAATATCCTGCCAGAAGTTGAGCTTGGTTCCGCTTTTCAGCAGCTCTCTCAGCAGTTCGTATTGTGCGGCCATTCGCATCCTCGCTTTCTGATTTTGTTAGAATTTTGTAACCTGTTTTTTCCAAAAAAGGGGAGGAGCCCCAGTGGGACGCCTCCCCATCTTGCGGAAGCAATATGCTGATTATTCAGCAACGATGTACTTGTCCACGATGGACTGCAGGGTGCCGTCCGCCTTCAGCTCTTTCAGAGCAGCGTTGACAGCGTCCTCCAGAGCGGTGTTGCCCTTTGCCATGCCGATCGCATAATCCTCTTCTGCATAGCTGGTGTCCAGGATCACCAGACCCGGATTTGCAGCAACGAACTCCTTCGCAGGAGCGTTGTCGATGACAACTGCATCGACCTGGCCATTGTTCAGAGCCTGAACAGCCGTCAGACCGTCGTCGTATGCGACAACAGCGTCATCGCCGAAGTCATCGGAGCAGTAGATGTAACCGGTGGTGCCACGCTGGGTGCCGATCTTCTTGCCTGCCAGATCATCGGGAGAAGCGATGTCGGAGCCTTCGGGAACGATGATGGACTGGATACCGGTAGCATAGCTGTCGGAGAAGTCCATGACGTTCTTGCGCTCGTCGGTGACGGTGACGCCAGCCATGACGATATCAGCCTTACCCTGCTGAACGCTCAGCAGAGCAGCGTCGAAGTCCATGTCATCGATCTGCAGCTCGAGGCCCAGCTTGTCAGCGATGGCCTGAGCGGTCTCGATGTCGATGCCCTCGAAGTCGCCTGCGTCGGTGGTCATCTCGTACGGAGGGAAGGCTGCATTGGTAGCCATGGTCAGCTTGCCAGCCTCAACGGTGGTCAGCTCAGCAGCAGCTGCGCTGGAAGAAGCAGCCTCGCTGGATGCAGCGGCACTGCTTGCAACGGAAGAAGCGGTGCTGGAAGAAGAACCACCGCAAGCGGTCAGTGCCAGAGCAGCAACGCTCAGGCCAGCAGCAGCCAGAAAGCTGCGACGAGTAATCTTTTTCATATTCAAACACTCCTCATGAACTGTATAATCTTACATTCTCCGCCACGATGCGATTCATCGAAAATCCGGAGAGTGAACTTAGTATAAGTTGTACAAATTCAAAAGTCAAGTGTTGTGCAATAATTCTGTAAAATTGAAACCGAATTGAGAACAATTATGCAGGTTCAGGTCTGAAAAGTGTGAATATATACAACAGACGCCCTCTCAGTCTGCTTCGCAGACAGCTCTCCCGGAGTGAGAGCCATTGGCATGTCGGGCAACTTTGAGCGCAAAAACGTCAAATGGTGGGCCTTGCTGTACAGATTAGATTGTTCTCGCGATTTCTTCCTTGCTCCGTTTCGGCACGCAGTAGTCACGATTTTCGTCGAGATAATACTTCACGCCGGTCTCCTCGGTCAGCGGAACAACGTAGGATTTATGGGTCGGATAGCCGAACGCCACCATGAAGGCCAGCTTTTCCGGCTCCTTGATGTCCAGCAGCTCGGTCAGGGCCGGGCGGTTGATGGCTCCCATGATGCAGCTGCCGATGCCGGAATCCCATGCAGCCATCGTCATATTCGCCAGCGCAATGCCAGTGTCGGTGTTCAGGTCGCCCGGGATCGAGGTGTCCTGAAGGACGGCCACATATAGGGTAGGCAGCTCGTCCGCCTTGGGCGTTCCCTGTTCCGGCGGCAAGTAAGCCGCCCACTTTACCAGCGGCTGGACTTTTGCGACCGTTTCCGGGTTCTGGACGACCACCAGCCGCACGGCCTGCCGGTTCGCACCGCAGGAGGACAGCCGGACGGCTTCCACGATGTCTTCGACCACGTTCTGCGGAACCGCCTTCTGCTCGAACCGGCGGTATGTCCGGCGGCTCTGCATTTTTTCGATGATGGACACGATTCAACATCCCCTTTTTCGTTTGGTTAAGTCCAGTATAACATTTGTGATATTTCGACGCAAGGTGGAAAATCCGTTGACAGAAAATCCCTTCAACTGGTATACTATTTCCAGAAAAAACGGCGCGTTACTGGTCATTTTAGACCAAATTTAACCGTGCCGCCCTTTGTTCTGAAAGGGAGAAAGGAACCGTTATGAGAACTACCGCAATGAAAACGCTCGCCATGCTTGGCCTTTCCGCCTGCATCCTGGTCGGAGGTGCTGTCTCCGGTTTTGCGGCGGAACCGTCCAGCGGTTCACAGACCGAATGTGAACATCAGTGGAAGTACGAGACAGAGCTGAAAAACACCTGCATCGACACCAGCTTCCAGCACAAAAATGCAGACGGTACAACGGAGGCCATCACCCTCTGCCCCGTCTGCGGCACAGAAGCAAAAACGAGTGTGTGGAGCAATGAGAAAGATATTCATCTCGCCAAAGTTTCCGGTGCGTTCGCAAATTTCTCCGGTCTGACCATCTACACCGGAACCCTGCGTGACGGAATGGATGTCCTGACGGTCGCCTTCTACTATCCAGAAGAGACCGTCACCCGTACCTGTGAGCTTTGCAAAAAGACCGAGACGGTCAGCCACTCCGACGCCCGGCTGATGGCCTCGCAGGTGGAAGCTTCCATCGAACTTCTGAAAGAAGTCGTCGAGAACTATGACCTGATGCTCGTCAACACGGACGGCACCGAAACCAAACTGGATGTCTCCATTGGTGAGAAGAAAGCGTTCTTCAAACTGGACATGACGCCCGGCACCCGGCTCATCCATTTGGTCGCAAAGGGGTAAAAATCTTTATTTTCCCTGTTGACAAATCCCATCGAGTTGATTAGAATAAAGGCAATATCACAAAAATGGCTGTGAAGAGAAGAGTAGGTTTTCGCATTGAGCCTTCCAGAGAGCCCGGTCGGTGGAAAAGGGCAGGAAACAGGGAACTGAAAATGGTCTCGGAGCCGCGTGGACGAAGAGCAAGAGTTCTAAGTCTGCGACGGGTGCGCCCGTTAAAGCGTCCGGCTGTAAGCGTATCATCCTGAGGAGGATGTCCGCCGCAGCTTCGAGGCCGTTCTCCGCAAGGTTGCGGCAAAACAAGGTGGTACCACGGAAGAGTTACGCTTCCGTCCTTGCAGGGCGTTGCCCGGTGAGGACGGAAGCTTTTTTATTTCTTCCGGACGCGCAAAGGTGCGGAACGTGCCGCACAGCGCGAAACGCAATTCATTCTATTTATAAAGTAAAAGTAGAGAGGGAAAAGATCATGATTACTCGTCGCGATTTTCTGAAAGTTACTGGTGTCGCAGCCGCTGCCGCTGCTCTGACCGCCTGCGGCGGCTCTTCCAGCACCGCATCTTCCGCTGCAAGCTCCACTGCTGCATCCAGCACCGCTGCTTCTTCTGCAGCCGCTAAGCTGGACAAGGTCTCTGTCGCTGTTCCCAACGACACCACCAACGAGGCTCGCGCACTGACCCTGCTGGAGAAGAATGGTTTCTTCAAGCTGAAGGCTGACGCCGGCATCACCGCTACCAAGAACGATATCGAGGAGAATCCTCTGAATGTCTCCATCGACGAAGTTGAGGCTGCTCAGGTTCCCAACGTCCTGCAGGATGAGGACTACGCTGTCATCAACTCCAACTACGCAATCTCCGCTGGCCTCGACCCGATGACCGACGCTCTGGCAATGGAGGACGGCACCTCTGCTTACGTCAACGTTCTGGTCTGCAAGGAGGGCAATGAGGAGGAGCCGAAGATCAAGGCTCTGGTCGCTGCTCTGGAGAGCCAGCAGGTCAAGGACTTCATGGTCGAGAACTACAAGGGCGCAGTCGTCTCCGTTGTTGAGAACCCCACCGACGGCTACGATCCCGACATCGACTACGATGCACTGAACGGCGAGACCGTCAGCTGCGCGGCTACCCCGGCTCCCCACTGCGAGGTTCTGGAAGTCTGCAAGGAGATTCTGGCAGCGAAGGGCATCACCCTCGACATCCAGGAGTACGACGACTATGTGATCCCCAACACCGTTGTTGAGGACGGTCAGGTCGACACCAACTACTTCCAGCATCAGCCGTATCTGGACAACTTCAACGAGGAGAAGGGTACCCACCTCGTCACCGTCGCCGGCATCCACGTCGAGCCGATGGGCATCTACGGCGGCAAGCAGGACAGCCTGGCACCCATTGTCTGATAACTAAGGAGCATTTCCGTGATCGAGATCAAACACCTTTCCAAAACCTTCCAGATGAAGGACGGCGCGGTCAACGCGCTGAGCGATATCAACCTGACGATCCCCGATGGTTCCATCTACGGCATCATCGGCATGTCGGGCGCAGGCAAATCTACGCTGGTGCGCTGCATCAATCTGTTGGAGCGGCCCACCGAGGGCAGTGTCGTCATCAACGGCACCGCTATGGAGACCCTGAACCCGGCACAGCTGCGTGAACGCCGCCGGGAGATCACCATGATCTTCCAGCAGTTCAACCTGCTCATGCAGCGCAGCTGCCTGAAGAATATCTGCTTCCCGATGGAGCTGGCCGGCGTCAAGAAAGCAGACGCCGAAAAGCGTGCCAAGGAGCTGCTGGAGATGGTTGGCCTGCCCGACAAGGCAAACGCCTATCCTGCCCAGCTGTCCGGCGGCCAGAAGCAGCGCATCGCCATCGCGCGCGCACTGGCAACGAACCCGAAGGTTCTGCTCTGCGACGAGGCGACCAGCGCGCTGGACCCCAACACCACCCACTCCATCCTGACCCTCATCAAGGACATCAACCGCAAGCTGGGCATCACGGTGGTCGTCATCACCCACCAGATGAGCGTTGTGGAAGAGATCTGTGACCATGTCGCCATCCTTGACGGCGGTGTGGCGGTCGAGGAAGGCGAGGTGCGCCAGATCTTCGCGAACCCGAAGACCGCAGCGGCCAAGCGTCTTGTCGCCCCGAACGGCGGCAGCGCGTCGCGCGACCTCTCGAGCTTCGCGCCCGACGATCACGTTGTCCGCATTACCTTTAATGGCTCTTCCACTGAGAAGCCGCTGGTGGCAAGCCTTGCTGCCGAAAAGGGTATTCTGGTCAGCGTTCTCAGCGCAGATACCCGTGACCTGACCGGCCAGTGCTATGGCAGCATGCTGCTCAAGCTCCCGAAGGACATCGGGCAGGCCAAACAGGCCGTTGAATACATGCGCGCTCAGCCGGGCGTGACTGTTGAGGAGGTGACCGGCGAATGACAATTGCAGATTACGGCTTTGCCGTTTGGGAGACGTTCTACGTCACCCTTCTTTCTACCGCGTTCTCGCTGGTGATCGGCCTGCCGCTGGGCGTTCTGCTGGTGGCTGGCGACAAGGACGGCGTTCTGCCGCTTCCCAGCTGGCTGATGCACATCCTGAACATCGTCATCAACGTCCTGCGAAGTGTTCCCTTCCTGATCTTGATGATCTGCGTCTTCCCTCTCTCCCGTGCTATCGTGGGCACCACCGTCGGCACCAAGGCGACCATCGTTCCGCTGGTCTGTGCCGCGTTCCCGTTCGTCGCCCGTCTGGTCGAGACCAGCCTGCGCGAAATTGATGAAGGTGTCATCGAAGCCGCACAGAGCATGGGTGCGACGCCGTTCCAGATCATCACCAAGGTCATGATCCCGGAGTGCCTGCCCGGCCTGATTTCCAGCATGACGACCGCTCTCACCACCATCCTTGGCTACTCGGCAATGTCCGGTGCCATCGGCGGCGGCGGTCTGGGCAAGGTCGCCATCTCCTACGGCTACTATCGCTACCAGACCAACATCATGATCGTCTGTGTCGTGCTGCTGATTTTGCTGGTTCAGGCGTTCCAGTCGGTCGGCACCCTCTGGGCGACCAAGAGCGATAAGCGGCTGCGCAAGTAAGATCCACCGCCTCGGCGGGGAAAGAATTTAACGTTTCAATTCCCCGTCGAGGTCTGTCCTCTGACGGGGAATTGTGCTATTCTGAACAACCAAGCAAAGGAGTATGTTACATGAACCGTGATACCATCTGCGTGCAGGGCGGCTACACCCCCGGCAACGGCGAACCCCGTCAGATCCCCATCATCCAATCCACCACCTTCAAGTATGCCACCAGTGAGGACATGGGCAAGCTGTTCGACCTCGAGGCCAACGGCTACTTCTATTCCCGTCTGCAGAACCCCACCTGCGACATGGTGGCAAAGAAGATCTGCGAACTCGAGGGCGGCACCGCTGCGATGCTGACCTCCAGCGGTCAGGCGGCGAATTTCTTCGCCCTCTTCAACATCTGCAATGCCGGCGACCACATCGTGGCGTCCAGCACCATCTACGGCGGCACCTTCAACCTCATTTCTGTTACGATGGCAAAGATGGGCGTCACCGCGACCTTTGTTGACCCCCTCTGCTCTGAGGAAGAGCTGAACGCCGCTTTCCAGCCCAACACCAAAGCCGTCTTTGGCGAGACCATCGCGAACCCGGCCCTGACCGTGCTGGACATCGAGAAGTTTGCCAAGGCCGCTCACGCTCACGGTGTGCCGCTCATCGTCGACAATACCTTCCCGACCCCGGTCAACTGCCGCCCCTTCGAGTGGGGCGCAGACATCGTGACCCACTCCACCACCAAGTACATGGACGGCCACGGCGCGGTCATCGGCGGTGCCATCGTGGACAGCGGCAAGTTTGACTGGATGGCCCACGCGGACAAGTTCCCGGGGCTCTGCACCCCGGACGAGAGCTACCACGGCATCACCTACGCCGAGCGTTTCGGTAATGAGGGTGCGTTCATCACCAAGGCCACCGCACAGCTGATGCGTGACTTCGGCTCCGTCCAGTCGGCAACCGGTGCGTTCATGCTGAACCTCGGTCTCGAGAGTCTCCATGTCCGGATGCAGCGTCACTGCGAGAACGGCATGGCCGTCGCAAAGTTCCTCGAGAGCCACCCGAAAGTGGCCTACGTCAACTACTGCGGTCTGGAATCCAGCCCCTATCATGCACTGGCGCAGAAGTACCTACCCAACGGCAGCTGTGGCGTTGTCTCCTTCGGTCTGGCCGGTGGCCGCGAAGCTGCAAGCACCTTCATGAAGGCCCTCAAACTGGCCGCCATCGAAACGCATGTTGCGGACGCGCGCACCTGCTGTCTGAATCCGGCATCCAGCACCCACCGCCAGATGAACGACGAACAGCTGAAGGCCGCCGGTGTTCCGGCCGAGCTGGTCCGGATGAGCTGCGGCCTTGAGAGCAGTGAAGACCTCATCGCCGACATCTCGCAGGCCCTCGATAAAATCTAAGAAACCTTTCCGTCTCTCTGTCACTCGACAGCTCTTCTTTCAGGAGAGCCTTTCTCAAAGTCCATGCTCCCAAATCTATACTCTACGAAAGACAGGAGTTCACTATGCCTCTCATCATTCCCAAGACCCTGCCTGCCTACGACGCCCTGTATGAAGAAAACGTCTTCGTCATGCACCGGGAACGGGCAGCTTCCCAGCACATCCGTCCGCTCGAGATCTTAATTCTCAATCTGATGCCGACCAAGATCGCGACCGAAACGCAGATCGCCCGTCTGCTGGCAAACACGCCGCTGCAGGTCCACATGACCCTGCTCCAGACCGCCAGCCACGAGGCGACCCATGTCTCCGCCGCGCATCTCGAGGCATTTTACAAGACCTTTGAGGAGATCAAGGACAACCGGTACGACGGCATGATCATCACCGGCGCGCCGGTCGAGACGATGGATTTTGAGCAGGTGGACTACTGGCCGGAGCTGTGCAAGATCATGGATTTCAGCGAGACGAATGTCTACTCCACCCTTCACGTCTGCTGGGGCGCGCAGGCCGGTCTGTACTACCACTACGGTGTCCGGAAAGAGATCCTGCCGCAGAAGATGTTCGGTGTGTTCGAGCATCGGGTCATCCGCCCCTCGAATCCGCTGGTACGCGGTTTTGATGAGGTGTTCTACGCCCCCCACAGCCGCCACACCGGAAGCAGCCGGGCCGACATCCAGAACTGTACCTCCCTCCGCATCCTTGCCGAGAGCGACGAGGCCGGCCCTTTCCTGATGAGTACCGAGAACGGCCGGCAGATTTTCGTCATGGGGCATCCGGAATACGACAAGTACACGCTGGACGCCGAGTACAAACGGGATGTCGGCAAGGGACTGTCCATCGCGGTTCCTAAAAATTATTATCCCAACGACGACCCGTCTCAGCCGCCGCTCTTCCGCTGGCGCGCCCATGCACACCTGCTGTATGAGAACTGGCTGAACTACTACGTCTACCAGAACACCCCCTATGACCTCGGCACCATCGAGCGTGTCCGGCACGAGGGGAAATAAACTGAATGAAGAGGTTGTTGCAGAACACTCCCCCAGTCACAGCTTCGCTGTGCCAGCTCCCTCGGAGATGGGGCCTTGGCGTAACGGTCAGCTGTAAAAGCCTCCCTCCGAGAGAAAGACTCCCTCCGGCCGGAGGGAGATGTCTCGAAGAGACAAAGGGAGGACGGGTGGCATCGCGTCAGCGATGACGGAAGGAGTTTTACAGCAGCCTCTTTTTTGAAAGGAAAAAACTATGGGCATCGACGCAAAATGGAATTTGAACATCGGCAAGCTGCCGTGTGGAAAACTGAACAAGATCAGCGACGTACCGGGCGTGACGGTTGGCCATTGCACGCTGGCGGATGGCGACATCCAGACCGGCGTGACCGCACTTTTACCCCATCCGGGCGATATCTTTCACGACAAAGTCATGGCGGCCTGTCACGTCATCAACGGCTTCGGCAAGACGACCGGCCTTGTCCAGATCGAAGAGCTTGGCACCATCGAGACGCCCATCCTCTTCACCAACACGCTGAGCGTCGGCACGGTCGAAACGGCACTGGTAAAATACATGCTGGACAAAAATCCTGACATCTGCGAGACGACCGGCAGTGTGAACCCGGTGGTCTGCGAGTGCAACGACAGCTATCTGAACGACATCCGGGGCCTGCATGTGACCGAGCAGAACGCTTTTGATGCACTGGCCGACTGCAAAACCGACTTTGCCGAGGGCGCGGTCGGTGCCGGGCGAGGGATGCGGTGCCACGGTCTGAAAGGCGGCATTGGTTCGGCTTCCCGTATCGTGGAGCTGGACGGCAAGAGCTACACCATCGGAACCCTCGTCCTCTCCAACCACGCCACTTTTGATGATTTAGTCGTCGCCGGAACGCCCATCCATCAGCTTCTCGATGAGCGCATCCCACCCCACGAGGACAAAGGTTCCATCATCACGGTCATTGCGACCGACATTCCCCTCAGTGAGCGGCAGTTGAAGCGGCTCTGCCACCGGGCTTTGGTCGGTCTTTCCCGTACCGGCTCCGCCTGCGGCAACGGCAGCGGTGAGATCGTGCTTGCCTTTACGACGGCGAACCGGGTACCGCATTACGCGGACAAGGCCATCTTCCCGACGGCAATGCTCCACGATGACGCCATCAATCCGCTGTTCCGTGCGGTGGCCGAGTGCGTCGAGGAAAGCGTCCTCAGCTCCTTGCTCCACGCCGAAACGGTCACCGGGCGGAAGGGCCATACCGTCGTTTCACTGGCCGACCTGCTGGAAGGAAAGCAGCATCTTCGATAAATCCATAGCAATTTCGTTCCGTTCGCGCTATAATAAATAGGTATCGAATTTTTTCGTACCATTCCGTGAAAAAGAAAGGGAGAATTTGCTTGAACAAAATGCTCGGCTACCTGAGCGGCTACAAGCGCGAAAGCGTGCTTGCTCCGCTGTTCAAAATGCTGGAAGCTACATTCGACCTGCTCGTGCCGCTGGTTATGGCAAGCATCGTCAATATTGGCATCGCAGCCCATGATTTCCACTATATCCTTGTCCGGTGCGGCATCCTGCTTCTGCTGGCAATGATCGGTCTGGCGTGCAGCCTGACCGCCCAGTACTTCGCCGCAAAGGCATCGGTCGGCTACTCGACAGCTCTTCGTCACGCGCTTTTTAAGCACATCCAGAGCCTCAGCTTTACCGAGATGGACACCCTCGGCACCAGCACCCTCATCACCCGGATGACGAGTGATGTCAATCAAGTGCAGAGCGGCCTGAACCTGTTCCTCCGCCTGTTCCTGCGCAGTCCGTTCGTCGTCTTCGGTGCTATGATCATGGCCTTTACCGTCAACGCCAAGGCCGCGATGATCTTTGTCGTCGCGATCCCGCTGCTGTCGGTGGTCGTCTTCGGCATCATGGTCATCACCCGGCCGCTGTACAAGACGGTGCAGAACCGTCTGGACCGCGTCCTCGGCCTGACCCGTGAGAACCTGACCGGTGTCCGCGTCGTCCGCGCCTTCGACAAGGAGCAGAGCGAGATCAACCGCTTTGAGGATGCGAACGACCTGCTGACCAAGATGCAGCTCCATGTCGGTCACATCTCCGCCCTGATGAATCCGTTGACCTACGTCATCATCAACCTTGCCATCGTCGCCCTGCTCTATGTCGGCAGTATCCAGATCAACATCGGCGGCATGGCTTCCGGCGACGTCATCGCCCTTGTCAACTACATGAACCAGATTCTGGTCGAGCTTGTCAAGCTGGCGAACCTCATCGTTCAGGTCAGCAAGGCTCTGGCCTGCGCTGGCCGTGTACAGGCCGTTCTGGACACCAAGCCCGGCATGGACTTCCCGAAAGAAGTCCTCGGCGATGTGCCTGCCGACAAGTCGGATGATGCTGTCCGCTTCGACCATGTTTCTCTGACCTACGCCGGAGCCGGTGCGCCCAGCCTGAGCGACATCAGCTTCACCGCAAAGCGCGGCCAGACCATCGGCGTCATCGGCGGCACCGGTTCGGGCAAATCGAGCCTGATCAGCCTGATCCCCCGGTTCTACGATGCCACCGAAGGCACGGTCGAAATCTTTGGCCGTC
Organism: uncultured Faecalibacterium sp.; assembly: GCA_934548045.1. Classification (GTDB taxonomy): domain Bacteria; phylum Bacillota; class Clostridia; order Oscillospirales; family Ruminococcaceae; genus Faecalibacterium. The sequence goes on from CAKTEM010000002.1 coordinate 25,370, forward strand.
CGGCACAGAACTATCCCCGTGAAGACCTGCGCGGCGCGGTCAGCGTCGTCATGCAGAAGGCCCAGCTCTTCGGCGGCACCATCCGCTCGAATCTGCTCTGGGGCAACAAGAACGCCTCGGACGAAGAATTCTGGGCCGCTCTCGAGACGGCACAGGCGGCAGAATTCGTCCACTCCAAGCCGCTTGGTCTGGACGAGCCTGTGGAACAGGCCGGTCGGAACCTCTCCGGCGGTCAGAAACAGCGTCTTACCATCGCCCGTGCCTTGGTCGGCAAGCCGGACATCCTGATTCTGGACGACAGTGCGTCGGCTCTGGACTACGCCACCGACGCCGCCCTGCGGAAGGCTCTGGCAGCTCTGCCCGGCAACATGACCGTCTTCATCGTCAGCCAGCGCGCGGCCAGCCTCCAGCACGCCGACCAGATCCTTGTTCTGGACGACGGCAAGATGGTCGGCCTTGGCCGTCACAGCGAACTGCTGAACACCTGCCCGGTCTATCAGGAAATCTACGCCAGCCAGTTCAAGAAAGGAGATGCGGCGCAATGAGTGCGAAAGCAAAATCCAAGCTGACGCCCGAACAGCGCAACGCAACTCTGCGCCGGGTTTTGGGCCATATCAAACCGTACAGTTTCTATGTCATCTGCAGCTTAATCGTTGCGGCCGTCAGCGTCGCGGCCCAACTGTATATCCCCATCCTCTGCGGCAACGCCATCGACTATATGCTCGGCAAGGGCAATGTCCAGATGGCATCTGTCCTGAAAATCATCGTTGAGATCATCGTTATCGCTCTCATCGCCGCCTTTGCACAGTGGCTGCTGAGCGTCTGCAACAACCGCATCACCTTCTCGGTCAGCCGTGACCTGCGAAATGCCGCCCTGCGGAAGATCCAGTCTCTGCCGCTGTCCTACCTCGACAGCCACCCCTCCGGCGATATCGTCAGCCGGATGGTCGCCGACGTCGACACCTTCGCCGACGGTCTGCTGATGGGCTTCACCCAGCTGTTCTCCGGCCTGCTGACCATCTTCGGCACCCTGCTGTTCATGCTGAGCCAGAACGTTCCCATCACGCTGGTCGTCGTCTGCATCACGCCGCTGAGCCTTGTTGTCGCAAGCTTCCTCGCAAAGCGGAGCTATGGCTACTTCCAGAGCCAGAGCAAAGTCCGAGGCGACCAGACCGCCCTCGTCAACGAGATGATCGAGGGTCAGAAAGTCGTGCAGGCGTTCGGCCACGAAGCCGAGAGCCTCGAGGCATTCGATGAAGTCAACGACCGCCTGCAGGACGTCAGCCTGAAAGCCATCTTCTTCTCCAGCCTGACTAACCCGGCCACCCGTTTCGTCAACAACATCGTGTACGCCGGTGTCGGTCTGGTGGGCGCGATCTACGCCGTGCGCGGCGGCATCACCATCGGCCAGCTGAGCATCTTCCTGAGCTACGCCAACCAGTACACCAAACCCTTCAACGAAATTTCCGGCGTTGTCACCGAGCTGCAGAACGCTCTGGCCTGCGCCGCCCGTGTCTTTGAGCTGCTGGATGCCGAGGATCAGATCCCCGAAGCTGAGAACGCCGTCAAGCTGGTTCCGGACGGACATGTTCAAATCGAGAACGTCTCCTTCCGCTACCTGCCCGACCGTCCGCTCATCGAGGGTCTGTCGCTGGACGTCAAACCCGGCCAGCGCATCGCCATCGTCGGCCCGACCGGCTGCGGCAAGACGACCCTTATCAACCTGCTGATGCGCTTCTATGACGTCAACGGCGGCGACATCAAGGTCTCCGGCACCGATATCCGGGATGTCACCCGTGCTTCTCTGCGCGGCAGCTACGGCATGGTTCTGCAGGACACCTGGCTGCGCGCCGGCACCATTCGGGAGAACATCGCCTACGGCAAACCGGACGCCACCGATGAAGAGATCATCGCGGCCGCAAAAGCAGCCCATGCGCACAGCTTCATCCGCCGCCTGCCCAACGGCTACGATACGGTCATCGCTGAGGACGGCGGCAACATCAGTCAGGGTCAGAAGCAGCTGCTCTGCATCGCCCGTGTCATGCTCTGCCTGCCCCCGATGCTGATCCTGGATGAGGCTACTTCCTCCATCGACACCCGTACCGAGGTTCGGATTCAGGCCGCGTTCGCCCAGATGATGAAGGGTCGCACCAGCTTCATCGTGGCGCACCGCCTGTCCACGATCCGCGAGGCGGACGTCATCCTTGTCATGAAGGATGGCCATATCGTCGAACAGGGCAACCACGACGAACTGCTGGCTAAGGGCGGCTTCTACGCCAAGCTCTATAATAGCCAGTTCGAGGGCGTGGAGACCTGATTTCCTTTTTCAATAGCAAACCCCGGAGAGCTTCGGCTCTCCGGGGTTTGTTTGGTTTATTCGGTTTAAATCAGCCAGTTTTCCACGCAGTAATGATAGATGCCATCCTCAGCGCAGCTGCCGCAGACAGTCGTCGCAATTGCCTTGAGTTTGTCGGAACCGTTCAACATGGCAACACCAGTTCCGACGGCGTTCAGCATCTCGATATCATTGTTGCCGTCACCAAATGCAATGGCTTCGGACTTGTCCAGATGATAATATTCCAGCATCTTCTCGACGCCGATGCCTTTGCCGCCGTTGGCCGGGATGATGTCCATCGCCCGGTCCCACCATGCCGCGATTTTGGCGTTGTGGACGTCTTTCAGCAATGCCGCGTGGCTGTCTTCCCTGCCGCCGACCATCAGCTGATAAATCGTCTCATTCAGCAGTTCATCAAAGTCATCCGCAACTTTGACCTCGATCTTCGCGATGGCGGCATAATCCACAAGGTCTTTTTCCCGTCCATTCGCCGCCAGCCGGTCTTTGGTCGCCAGCATCACCGGACGGTCAAGTCCAGTTGCGTTGCGCAGGATGGTGCGCACATCCTCGGAGCGGATAGGGTTGCTGAAAATGGTCTGTCCTTCGTTGGTATAACAATAGGAACCATTGTAAGTCAGAAAGGCGTCGAAATCCACGCCCTCGATTTTCGGCAGCTCCGCCGGGGCGCGGCCGGTCGCAATGCAGATGATAATGCCGCTCTCCTGAAGCCGCCGCAGGGTCTCGACCATTTTATCCGTGATCTTCTTGGTCTGCATGTCGATGAGGGTCCCATCAATGTCAAAAAACGCGATTTTGATTTTGCTCATGGTTCATCCTTTCTGTCAGTCTTCTGCCATCACGGGCTTTTCCGTTGGAGGAGTCAGAGTCGAGTGGGAGATAACAAATGCAGCGGCCCGGCTGGTGGCGAGATGCTGACGGACTTTCCTTTCATCATTGGAAGGGAATGTCCGCTCTCCGTATACCTTTTCATCCCAGTTTGTAAGTTCGGCTTTTACCTCTTCTGCAGTCGGCCAGAAACCCTCTTTCTCTGCGACCAGCAGCAACCCCAGACGGCTCCGGAGTTTCTGCTCTGCCTGCGCATGGAGCGATGTCCGGAACTCCTCGACGGTCTGGTTCTGCACCTTTAAATATTGGTCGAAGTTGATGCCGTTCGCCTGCATCCGGAGGTTGAACCGCCGCTGTTCGGCGAAATAATTGCCAGCCACCAGCTGCTTGGGCAGCGCGCCAGTGACCTCGGCACCCAGCTGGAAGATCAGCTCCTGCTCCGCCAGCTTTTTCGCCTGCGCGCAACGCCGTGCGTAGATTTCCCGGGTCACCTGCTCTCGCAACGCCTGCTTGCCTGCGGCGTCGGCGGCGCGGTCTTCGTCGCCGTGCTTCTGGTTGATTTCCAACTCCACAGTCAGCGGACGGATCGGACGTGGACAAATGGGCTGGGTGAATCCGGTATCCCGGCCAAGGGTCAGCGGCGGCAGGCTGAAAAACTGCGCACCAGCCCGGAAGCCCTCTTCTTTGTTGACCGCCAGAAGCTCAAAGTCCGGGTCAGTGACCGGCACCAGTTTGTGTTCCGTGATAAGTTGTGCGTACAGCGGCGAAAAGCCCTCCAGAATCGCCCGGTTGACGGCCGCTGTCAGCAGGTCTTCTTCGTCCTGCGCGGCGTTGCCTGCGGCTTTTTCGGCCTCGACCACCCGGTTCAGCTCCTCGGCGTCCGCCATAAACACTACCCGGCAGTCACCGGGTTCGGCCATTCCAAAATGTTCCAGTTTCATCGTTCTTCCTCCTTATCCCCGGGCAAAGCTGAACATCAGCACCAGCAGCACGATGCCGATGCAGACGTACAGAGCTTCCGCGCCCAGAACCGCCTTGTCGCCCTCGATGTACATGTTCTCCAAATCCTCCGGGTCATACAGCAGGGTCACAGTCGAGCCGACCTCAAAGCCCTTGCCTTTGGCCGCTTTCGGATAGTGGAGATGATGGCTTCCGCCTGCCGTCTCGAATTCCAGAACGTACGCGCTGCCGTCTCTGCCCTGCGCGGTGCCGACCACCCGGGCTGTGACCTTCTCGCCTTTGCTCGCCAGCCTGCGCCGCCGCATGACGCTCCGCAACGCCATATAGAACATGATGCCTGCGCCGATGATAAAGATCAGAATGTTGAACATGGAAATTCCCTCGTTCCCTTTGTTTTTCCGCCCGGTTCCTGTGTTTCAGGCGCAGTTTTCATTGTACCATATTTCTATGAATTTTTCGCCCCATTGCCCTGTACGGAGTTCACAAATTTCAGCCGAAAATTTGTCCAAAGAAATTTTCAAAATTCGCTTGACATTTCTGATATCCATGATATAATAACTAACGTTCCGAGCCGAACAGCTCGAACGCAAAATAAAATATGCGGATATGGCGGAATTGGCAGACGCGTTAGATTCAGGTTCTAATCGGGGCAACTCGGTGGAGGTTCAAGTCCTCTTATCCGCACCAAAAAGACAGCTTTCAAAAAAGGCTGTCTTTTTTCTTTTACTCGAGTCCTTTTGGAAACACTCTACCGTGCGGATAAGAGGGCTTGAAAGGGCGACGGTGCGATAGCACCGGAAACAAAGCCACAGTGCGGCTTTGTTTAGCCCGTGGTTGCCGACCTCCTGAACGCACTACCGGGAGGACTACCGTTATACAATGAAAATCCGAACCTTTTCTCGATAGGAGAAGGGTTCGGATTTTTTTGTTTTCTTCGGAAAGCAGAATGAAGGCTCATTTCAAACGGCTGTGTGTCCAAAACCTTATCAGAAGAATCGCGTAACGAAAGTCACAACTGTAAAGGTGCCGTAAGGCGGAAGGGACACAAACATGAAGTGGTGTTGTACAATAAAAGTTGACATAGAGAACTCAAAGAGCCAATATATAGAAAAGGACAAACAGGAGGCAACGAAAGATGGCTCGGAATCAACGAAAATATGACGCCGAATATAAGGTGCAGGCCGTAAAGCTATCGAATGAAATAGGATCATCGAAAGCAGCGGCCGAATTGGGGATACCAGTAGATACGCTGTACGGATGGGTCAAGGCCGTCAAAGATGGACGTTTGGACATCGGAGACGGAGCGCATACACCGCAAACTGATATTGACAATATCAAAGATCACTTTGAAAACTCGCAAGAGTTTGAAAAGTGAAGTCCCAGTGGAGCACAAGATTTTCAAGAATTGAAAATTTGTGGCCACGGGACGGTTCTTGCCCTCCACCGCTGCGCTCAAAATCGATTCCGGGTAATTGTTTCCGAATTGTTAAGACGCAAAAAATAAGTAGAGGGGTTCTGCTCATGTATGATAAATCACCGTTTGCTCCGAACGAAGTTCCTGCCCCTGTTTGTGCAGCGGCGTTGTCCGGCTCGCTCATGGAAAGTGTGAGGTCGTGGCACGGTATCACGTTCAGACGGCTTATGCAAGATTCAAGGTTCAGTATGAAGAAAGCTGGGTGCAGTGCAGACACTACGTCCTGCTTCTTTCAAGCACAAGAATAACACTCTGATGTTGTGCAGTCAACAACCAAAAAACAAATTTTGGAAGATTGAACAACTACATAAGATTTTATTTGTGAAAAAGAAAAATACCGCCCACGCAGCGCAGCGATGATTTTGTCGGGTGAAGTAAGCGGCAAAATGAATCGGGTGTGTTGCGGGGCGGTGAATCTTTCGTGGACTTTTCCTCACGGAAGTGGTGGGTCTCACGGTGATAACCAACCACTTTCTGTGCCTGTGTTCAAAATGAACACGACCACATCTTGTGGATGGTTCTGAACCAATCCACAAAATCAGTGGGATTTGTGACAGAGAATATCACGATTTACAAGGAGCGTCAAGATGGTTTTGCAAAATTTATTGTGGTAAAGCAGTAAAAGTATGACACATCCTTCAATATATGTATCAAAACAAAACTACATCTTCTGCCCACAGTAGGCACAATAGTATTCGCCGGATTTGCCTAGACGGAAAATCTGGTCACAGCCGCTTTCAATGGAAGTGATGCAACGAGGATTTTTGCAGCCTACCACATTCACCAATCTCTGCGGTGGAACAGGATGGTATTTCTTTACGACTTCGCCATGCTGGACAATGTTGACGGTAATGTTCGGGTCTACTTTTCCAAGAATTTCAATTCGCTTTGGAAGTTCTGTCCCCTCAATTTTGATCAGGTCTTTCCGGCCGCATTTGCCGCTGCGGACATTTTGCAGCAAAGCGACAGAGACCGAACTATCTTCCAATTCCAGAAGCTGATACAGTTCCAGCCCCTTTCCAGCAGGAATGTGATCTAAAATAAAGCCGTTCTGGATTCCTTCAATGCTCAGCATTCCAGCACCTTCTTTCCGGTCAGCGGGTCGGGAATACCCAGCAGGGCCAGAATGATGGCCATACGGATGTATACGCCGTTGTGGACTTGGTCGAAGTAAGCGGCACGGGGGTCGTTGTCTACGTCTAGCTTGATCTCATCGATGCGGGGCAGCGGGTGGAGTACCGGCATGTCGGGCTGTGCCAGCTGCAGGAGTTTTGCGTTCAGGGAGTAGCAGCCTTTCAACCGGAGATAGTCTTCCTCGTTGAAAAAGCGTTCCTGCTGGATACGCGTCATGTACAGCACATCGAGGGTCGGCAGTTCGGCTTCGAGGTCGGCCGTCTCCTTATAGGTCTGATGGAGCGGCGTCAGGGTCTCATCCTTGACGTATTGAGGGATGCGCAGTTCCTCCGGCGAGATGAATACAAACTTGTTCCCCTCAAACTGACTGAGGGCTGCGGTCAGGGAGTGGACCGTCCGGCCAAATTTGAGGTCGCCGCAGAACCCGACCGTCAGATGGTCGAGGCGGCCTTTGCGCTGGCGGATCGTCATGAGGTCGATCATGGTCTGGGAGGGGTGCGCATGTCCGCCATCACCTGCATTGATGACCGGCACGCGCGCATACATGGACGCCCGGAGCGGTGCGCCCTCTTTGGGGTGGCGCATGGCGATGATGTCTGCATAGTTGCTGACGACACGGGCGGTATCGGCGACCGTCTCGCCCTTGCTGGCACTGGACAGCTGCGCTCCGGCAAAGCCCAGCGTCTTGCCGCCCAGCCGCAGCATGGCCGACTCGAACGAGAGCCGGGTACGGGTGGACGGCTCATAGAACAGGGTCGCCAGAATACGGCCATCGCAAAGGTGGGCATAGGGATCGGGATTCGCTTCCATCCGGTCGGCAAGGTCGAGAAGGGCCAGCTGCTCGTCCAGAGAAAAGCTGTTCGGCTCGATGAAGTGTCTCACAGCCATTCTCCTTTCAGCACGAACTTCTCGCGCTCCGCACCAGTGGAAACGAACTGAATTTCATGGTTCAGCTGCTTCTCAAGGAACTCCACATAGCCCTTTGCTTCTTTGGGCAGCTCATCCCAGCTCTTGCAGCCGGAAATATCCTTGTTCCAGCCGGGCAGCATGGTGACGACCGGCTCCATCCGGTCAAGGTCGGACAGCGCGTCGAAGGTGGGGACTTCCACGCCGTCCAGCTTGTAACCGGTGATGACCGGGATCTCTTTCATACTGCTCAGGACGTCCAGCTTGGTGAGGGCAATCTTGTCCGCGCCCTGACAGGCCAGACCATACCGGCTCGCCACGCAGTCAAATGGGCCGACGCGGCGCGGACGGCCAGTTGCTGCACCGTACTCGCCGCCTGCTTTCCGCAGCTGCTCGTTCCAGTCCTCGCTCATCGCGTTCTCGGCGGCGAAGGGGCCTGCACCGACACAGGTGGAGTAGGCTTTCAGGACACCCACCACATGGTCGAGCTTACAGTTCGGGATACCGGCACCCAGCGGTGCATAAGCGGCCAGCGTGTTGGAGCTGGACGTGAACGGGAAGATGCCGTAGTCAATATCACGCATGGCTCCCAGCTGGGCTTCCAGCACGATGTTCTTGCCGCTGTCGTGGGCTTTTTGCAAAAACGCGCCGACGTCGCAGATATAGGGTGCGAACTTCTCAGCCTGCGCCTTGCACCAGCTGAACAGGGCATCGTAGGACATCTTTTCCTGATGGTAGCAGCCTGCCAGCTCCATATTCTTGGAATCCAGAATCATGTGCAGGCGGTTCTGGGTGCGCTCCTCGTCCAGATGGAGCAGATCGCCCAGACGCAGGGTCTTTTTGCGGTACTTGTCGCTGTAAGCGTAAGCAATGCCGCGCCGGGTTGAGCCGAATGCACTGCCCTTCTTGGCAAGACGGTCTTCTTCCAGACCGTCCTGCACCTTGTGCCACGGCATCGAGATGGTCGCCTTGTCCGAGAGTTTCAGGTTCTTGGGGCTGATCTCAACGCCCCGTTCCTCGATAGCCTGCATCTCGTTTGCGAGGTGATCGAGGTCAATCACCATGCCGGTACCCAGCACACAGGTCACATCCGGGTGGAGGATGCCGGAAGGCAGCAGATTTAGGATGAACTTACCCTTTTCGGTGACGACGGTATGGCCGGCGTTGTTGCCGCCCTGATAGCGCGCGACAACGTCTGCTTTTTCGGCCAGCAGGTCGATGACGCGGCCCTTGCCCTCATCGCCCCAATTGATTCCAGTAACTGCGGTCAGCATAAACTTCATTTACCTTCTTTTTCGTTGTTCACAATGGCCTGCACCTTGGTGGGCAGACCGTAGATGCTGATAAAGCCGGTGGCGTCGCTCTGCTTGTAATCGCCGCCTGCAGCAAAGGTCGCGATGTCCTCACGGTAGAGGGAATAGGGCGACCAGACACCGGCATTGATGATGTTGCCCTTGTAGAGTTCCAGACGGACTTTGCCGGTGACATGCTCCTGCGTGGAGGTCACGAACGCACTCAGAGCCTTGCGCAGGGGGCTGAACCACTGGCCGTCGTAGACCAGCTCGCCAAAGGTTATGGCCAGCTCACGCTTCTTGTGGGCGGTGAGCTTGTCCAGCGTCAGCGTCTCCAGAACCTCGTGCGCCTTGTACAGAATGGTGCCGCCGGGCGTCTCATACACGCCGCGGCTCTTCATGCCGACCAGACGGTTCTCCACCACATCATACAGGCCGATGCCGTTCCGTCCGCCGATCTCGTTCAGCTTGGCGATGATGGCGGCAGGCTTCATCTTCTCGCCGTTCAGGGTGACAGGCACGCCCTTTTCAAAGGTCAGTTCCACGAACTCGGACTTATCCGGTGCGGTCTTGGGGCTGACGCCCAGCTCGAGGAAGCCCGGCTTATCATACTGCGGCTCGTTGCCCGGGTCCTCAAGGTCAAGACCTTCGTGGCTCAGATGCCACAAGTTCTTATCCTTGGAGTAGTTCGTCTCGCGGCTGATTTTCAGCGGAATGTTGTGCGCCTCGGCGTAGTCGATTTCTTCGTCGCGGCTCTGGATATCCCACTCACGCCACGGGGTGATGATCTTCAGATCCGGCGCAAAATGCATGATTGCCAGCTCAAAACGCACCTGATCGTTGCCCTTGCCGGTACTGCCGTGGCAGACGGCGTCCGCACCCTCGGCACGAGCAATTTCCACGACACGCTTTGCCAGAATGGGGCGTGCGAAGCTGGTACCCAGCAGATAGCCCTCGTAGTCCGCACCTGCCTGCATGGTCGGGATGACGTAATCTTCCACGAACTCGTCAGTCAAATCCTCGACGTACAGCTTGGATGCGCCGCTTGCCTTGGCGCGCTCTTCCAGACCTTCCAGCTCACCCTTCTGGCCCACATTGCCGCAGACCGCGATGACCTCGCAGTTGTCGTAATGCTCTTTCAGCCACGGGATGATGATGGACGTATCCAGACCGCCGGAGTATGCCAGCACGACCTTTTTGATTTCAGACATGGTAACTGCCTCCGTTCAAAACCAACTTTAATACTTTCAAATTCCCTCTTGCAATTTCCGATTGCAGTGCTATTATACGAGCAGGCGCAGAATGTGTAAAACGTATCTTGAATATAGTGGCAATGTGATTTTGATATGAAAGAGGGAGGAAGTTTCTATGTATGTGGACTGGGAATACTATAAAATCTTCTATTATGTAGCGAAGTATCAGAATTTTACCAAGGCAGCACGGGTGCTGGGCAACAACCAGCCCAACATCACCCACGCTATGAACCGGCTGGAAAGCCAGCTGAACTGCGTGCTCTTCATCCGCTCCAATCGGGGCGTTACCCTGACGCCGGAGGGCGAGATGCTCTACTCGCGCATCGCTTCGGCGGCGGTACAAATTCAGGACGCCGAAGAGGAATTGAGTTCCAGCGCGACGCTGGAACACGGCTCCATCAGCATCAGCGCGACCGAGACGGCGTTGAACATCTATCTTTCCGAAAAGCTCCGGGCCTTCCACACCGAGTACCCGGGCATCCGGCTGCGCATCTCGAACCACTCGACGCCGCAGGCGGTGCAGGCTGTCAAGAACGGCGAGGTCGATTTTGCCATTGTGACGACCCCGACCGAGGTGGATTCCGGACTGAAAATGGTGGAGCTGATGCCCTTTTATGAGGTGCTGGTGGGCGGCAAGACCTTCACCGCGCTGGCGAGTCAAAATCTCTCTTTAAAGGAACTGAGCAGCTATCCCCTCATCTCCCTGAGCGAAGAGAGCATGACCCGGAGCTTCTACCGGCAGTTCTTCCTCGACCACGACGCCGTGTTGAAACCGGACACCGAGGCCGCCACCACTGACCAGATGCTCACGCTGGTAAAAAGCGAGCTGGGCCTTGCCTTTGTACCGGAACCGATGGCAAAAGAGCCACTGGCACGGGGCGAGATCGTCCAGCTGCATCTGAAAGAAATCATCCCGATGCGCTCCATCTGCCTTGTCTACGACCATCACCGCCCGTTGAACACCGCCGCCCGGAAGTTCCAGCAGATGCTGAGCAAACCCGGCAGCAAAGAGGACTGAAGCAGTTGTTTCAAAAACATACCGATACCGAAAAGACCGCCCTCCGGAAAAGTCCGAAGAGCGGTCTTTGTGATGTTCAGTGGGTGCCTTCCACGATGGTAACGCCCTGCGCTTCCAGCCGGTCTACGATGTTCTGGATGCGAGGGCAGCGGCTGTGGTCGGCCTGTTCGGTGCGCGTGCATGGTCTTTCAGAACGTCTACCTCTTTCACGACACCATCCGGGCAAACATCTGCTTCGGCAAGCCGGACGCCACCGAGGAAGAGATGATAACAGCGGCCAAGAAAGCCTGCTGCCACGACTTCATTATGGCTCTGCCGCAGGGGTATGATACTGTCATCGGTGAGGGCGGCGGCACCTTGTCCGGCGGCGAAAAGCAGCGCATCTCTATCGCCCGTGCCATGATGAAAGATGCACCCATCATCATTCTGGACGAAGCCACCGCCAGCGTTGACCCGGAGAATGAGCATCTCATCCAGTCCGCCATCTCGGAGCTGACCTGCGGCAAGACCATCATCACCATCGCGCACCGTCTGGCGACCATCGAGAACGCCAACCAGATCCTTGTCGTGGACGATGGCCGCATCGTCGAACACGGCACCCACGCTGAACTTATCCATCAGCCCGGACGCTATCAGCAGTTCGTCCGCATCCGCGAAAAAGCGGAGGGCTGGAACATCGGATAATCCACAAAAAGCAGCCGGTTTTCTAATGAATCCCGACTGCTTTTGTGCTATACTGGAACCAAATCAAGAAAGGTGAGGTGTCCACTCTATGTATCAACCGTCTTCTGACCGTTATCAGACCATTCCGTACCGCCGCTGCGGAAACAGCGGACTCATGCTTCCGGCATTCTCGATGGGATTGTGGCACAACTTCGGCGACACTGCCCCGTATGAGAACATGCGTGCGCTCTGCCGGACCGCCTTCGACCACGGCATCACCCATTTTGACCTTGCAAACAACTACGGCCCTGAGCCGGGTGCCGCTGAGGAGAACTTCGGCAAAATTCTGCGCGACGACCTGCACCCCTACCGGGATGAACTCATCATCTCCACCAAGGCCGGTTACACCATGTGGGATGGCCCCTACGGTGACTGGGGCAGCCGGAAATATCTGCTCGCCAGCCTTGACCAGAGCCTGAAGCGGATGGGTCTGGACTATGTCGATATCTTCTACCATCACCGGATGGACCCGAACACACCGCTGGAAGAGACGATGGGCGCGCTGGCGCAGGCCGTGCAGAGCGGCAAGGCGTTGTATGTCGGCCTGTCCAACTACGACGGCCCCACCCTGAAAAAGGCCACGGCCATTCTGGACGAGCTGCACGTTCCGTTCGTCATCAACCAGAACCGCTATTCCATCCTTGACCGAACCGTAGAAAAGAACGGTCTGAAAGAAGCCGTCGCCGAGACGAAGAAGGGCCTGATCACTTTCAGCCCTCTGGCACAGGGCCGCCTGACCGACCGTTACCTCCACGGCATCCCTGCCGACAGCCGAGTGCGCACCGACGGCCGCTTCCTGAAAGAAAAAGACCTGTCGCCGGAAGTCATCGCGAAGATCTCCGCCCTCAACGATATGGCCGCACAGCGTGGGCAGACCCTCGCCGAGATGGCTCTTGCATGGCTCCTCACTCAGCCCGAGGTCACCAGCGTCCTCATCGGTGCTTCCCGTACCAGCCAGATCCTCGATAATATCAAGGCGTGTGAAAATCTGCACTTCACTGAGGAAGAGCTGAAGAAGATTGATGAGATCAGCTTGTGATTTCACCTTTTTCCTTCCCAACAGATAATCTCATCTTGCCTTTTTCCTCCCTACCCTCTATAATAGTACCAAAGGCGATTTTGAACAGTAACCACCCAAAAGATACTATTGGAGGACGACGATGGAAAAAAGCGAGATACAGGAACTTCCGGCCTGCCCGGTCGAGACGACGCTGACCCTCATCAGCGACAAATGGAAAGTGCTGATTTTGCGCGATTTAATGTCCGGGACCAAGCGGTTCGGCGAGCTGCGGAAATCCATCGGCCATGTGACCCAGAAAGTGCTGACCGCACAGCTGCGCCAGATGGAGGAGAGCGGCCTGCTGACCCGGAAAGTCTACGCCGAGGTGCCGCCGCGCGTGGAGTACAGTCTGACCGAGCTGGGATACAGCCTAAAGCCCATCCTCGATGCCATGTGGGATTGGGGAACCGAGTACAAAAAGCAGCAGAGCCACACAAACTGAACCCCTATTACACGACAAACACCCTTCGTCAAGATTTCTGACGGAGGGTGTTTTCTGTTGGGCATTATTTCAGTTTTTCCAGCACGGCACCGATGTCGCTGTCGATGCAGATAGAACGCTTTGCGATTTCATTGGGTGCAAAAGCCTCACCGTAGTTGATACAGGCATAGGTCGCCTTTGGGTTCTGCGCCGTGTAACGCCAGAACGGATATTTGATGATGACCGGCGTATTTCCGCCTACGCCCAGCTCCAAGAACAGAATCTTCTGCCCTTCATGCCGACGGAGGAATTCGCTGTACCGCTCGGCGGCGGTGTGCCACCCGGCATCTTCTACAAAGGTATCGTCGGCCCGGAGGTTCATCGTCATGGGTTTGCCGCAGTGTGGGCAATGCGGCACCAGCTCCGCCGGGATGGACATTTTCAGCGGTTCGGCAACGGTCAGACTGCCATCCTCCTCGATGCGATACCCCTGCGCTTCGAGCATCTGTTCCACAAGCTCCCGGTTATCAAACGTCTCCGCACAGCACGGCTCACTGCACTGGAACAGGCCATAGTCGCCCTGCGTGTAGAACAGCCGCTTTTTGGCGAAGCCTGCCTTCTGGAAGCAGTGGTCCACATTCGTCGTCAGGACAAAATAATCCTTGTCCTTTACCAGCCGGAAGAGGTCTTCGTACACCGGTTTCGGAGCGTTCATGTAGCGATTGATATAGATATACCGACTCCAATAGGCCCAGTGTTCCTCGAGGGAATCGAACGGGTAAAAGCCGCCGCTGTACATATCCTGGAAGCCGTATTTCCGCGCAAAGTCGCCGAAGTATTTTTCAAACCGTTCGCCGGTGTAGGTGAACCCGGCCGAAGTCGACAGGCCGGAGCCTGCGCCGACAACGACGGTATCGGCATCGCTCAGAGCAAGGCGGAGGTTTTCAACATCCGCCGAGGAGTCCTGTGTAAATCTCTTTGTCCAAATCTTTGAAAACATTGAAAACCACCTTCTTCACGCTGGTATTTTGTTTCAGGAATTCCCGGACAGTCTCGACGGCGATTTCCGCTGCCTTTTCGTTCGGGAAGTGGAACTCTCCGGTCGAGATACAGCAGAACGCCACGCTTTCGAGGCCATGTTCCGCCGCGAGTTCCAGACAGGAGCGGTAGCAGCTTTTGAGCTGTTCGCAGTGTTTTTTCGTCAGCCGCCCGGACACGATCGGCCCGACCGTGTGCAGGATATAGTTGCAGGGCAGGTTGAATGCCGGAGTGATTTTCGCCTGTCCGGTGGGTTCGGGATGACCCTGCTGTTCCATCATCTCGGCGCAAGCAAGACGCAGCTCTGCGCCGGCATAAAAGTGAATACAATTGTCGATACAGCGATGGTTCGGATAGTAACAGCCGGTCATGCCGCTGTTGGCGGCGTTCACGATGGCATCACACCGCAGGGCCGTGATATCCCCCTGCCAGAGATAGATGCCCGGCTCGATGGGCGTCAAATCGTCCAGCGAGACGACGCCCTTTTTCGCCGTCTCTTCCTTTAGATAGGCGTCCTGCTCGGCCAAAAAACGCTGTGGCAGCTGCCGCGGCGGACGGACGTTCAGCAAACCACGCAGCAGATATTTTTGGTCTTCGGCGTCCGCCGGAACCGCCATCTCCCGGTATTCCGGCTCTTCCTGCAGCAGCTCCCGGATGAGGAACTGCCGCCGCTCACTCTGGTTCATAGTCAAATCCTCTTTTCAATCGCCTGCTTCGGACAGGTTTCCACACATCGCCCACAATGGAGACAATGGTGCTGGTCGATCACCACCGGCTTCTTTGTAATGTCGATGCATTTCTGCGGACAGACCGTAAGACACGTTCCACAGCCAATACAGCCAGAGCCAATTATAAAGCCGGAAACCGTATGTTCTGCGTGGCCGATCACGATGCTATCGCGTAGAATATGTGCCGGGTCGCTGATATCGAAATATTCGCCCTCGGCTTCATACAGACAGAACACTTCCAGCGCGCTGCGAGTGTCGCCCGGATAGATAGACTGCATATAGGTGTTTTTTTCAAAAATTTCGTCCAGCTTTTCCGCACCGATATTTTTGATTTTGCCGCGCAGGGAAATTGAGATTTTATCTTTCGTGGCAGACAGTGCAATGTACTGCTGCTCCATCAACTGCGCATAGAAAGCCTTTCCCTTAGCGGTCAGGAAGTAAACGCCTTTTTCATCCCACAACATCATATCAATGATGCGCGTTTGTGGGTGTCCATCGCCGGCGATGGTCGCTATGGTAGTCGAGTGGATATCTTCTACCAGTTGTTTCAGATAATCGTTGGCTGTCATGAAAATTGTTCCTTTCAGTGAGTTCCTTTGAGCAACGGTGATATGCGCTTATAGACCAGCATCGTGACAAAACCGATCACAAGTCCTTTCAGCAAATTGAAAGGCAGGGCGTTGAACAATACAATATCCAGCTTGGTGTGGATAAACGGCATGAAGCTGCCAAATGCTGCAATCAGCTCGTTCAGCGGCAGAAAATTTTCAAACAGCGGCAGCAGAATAAAGTAGTTTGCGAACGCAGCAGTGATGCCCATTGCGATGCTGCCGACAACGCAGGCGATCAGAGCAGTCTGCTTTGTTTTATGCTTCTGGTAAATCAGGCCAGCGGCCGCAACGTAAGCTCCGCCCATCAGGAAGTTGGCAAATTCTCCAACGCCGCCTGTGCTGGTAGTGAAAAGCTGCAAGGTGTTCTTAATCAGCTCGACCAGAATACCGCAGACCGGGCCAAAGGCAAATGCGCCGATGAGCGCAGGAAAATCGGAGAAATCCATCCGCGCAAAAGACGGTGACAGCGGAACTGGAAATTCCAGAAAGGCCAGAATGTAGGCAAGTGCAGCCAGCAGAGCGGTCATCGTCAATGCTCTGGTGTTCCGGTGGGTGTGCGGACGTACAGCAATATGATTCATAGTTCTCCTGACTGAGATATGAGTGAAATTAGAAACCGCTCCACAGAAAATTTCTGCGGAGCGGTTTCTGTTATATCTTCTTTCATCCAGACTTTAACTGTCGGTCACGGAATCACACCGTGTCAGCCACTTGCGTGGGTCGCAGACTGTCACTGCCGGTAAGGACTTTCACCTTGCCCCGAAGATGTTATTTTATTGTTACTCAGAATTCGTACGGAGGATTGCCGGAGAAGTCGGCGATCACGCCGTGAGGGTCGTCCAGATAGAAGACCTCGAAAATGGGGTTGGCCGCTTCCCCATACTGGCTCTTGACGATGGGGTTTGCAATGCACATTTCCTTCGCAGCCATGTTGTTCTCGAAGACAGCCTTGCCGTTCAGACGGATCCATGCGTACTCCGGGCTGGAAACCGAAATCTCAATTTCCGGGTTTGCCTGCATGTCCTTGTAGACGTCCTTGGTGTTGTTGGTGCAGAACCACAGCTTGCCGTCCATCTCGCCCGAGAACATGAACGGGCGGCACTTTGCCTTGCCGTCGCGGCCGACGGTTGCCAGATACTGCACCGGGTTTGCGTTCAGAAATGCTACGATCTTTTCCATTTGATTTGCCTCCATGGGATTCTAGATGATATTGCGTCGATTCTTGAGGGGCGTTTTGCGTTCCGCCCTTCGTTGAATCTATGATACCCCCACGAGGCCGGGCTGTAAAGTAAGCACAATTTTGTGCCGTAGTTACCAAAAGGTAACCATTGGAGGGTTTATCTCAATCTTTCCCCTGTTCGATGTCCGCCGGGTCGAAGCTCATCATCATCACGCTGTCGTCGCCGTCCACCGATTTCGAGTACATCTTTCCGTTCTTGATGTCTTCCAAGATGCTCTCATACAGGGTAATCGTTTCATCGACTTTTTCCTGCGTCCAGACGAATCTGCCCTCCGTATTCGTATAACCTTCTTCGCCGATCATGCTCTGGAGATTCACTTTTTCGTTTTCGAGCCACGCCTTGTATTCGTCGTAAGTCCACCACTCGACGTCCTGCGTCGGGAACAGCTGTTCAAACTCCGCGTCGGTCAGCGGCTCAAAGGTCTTGCCATCATTGAAACTGTAATAGGTCCTGCCGTCGTCCGGGTCAAAATAGGACATAATCGTTTCGTCCTTAGAATCCGACTCGATGCCTATGGTGTTCAGCAGGCGGTCGAGTGATTCCTGAAAGGGCTTTACGATACCATCCTGAAGCGGATTCAAAAGGGTGTCGATTCCTTTCCGGGCGGATGTTTTTCCATCGACCGGTGCAGACGCCGCAAAAGCGGTAGCGGTTCCGGAGACCAGCACTGCCGCCAGCGCAAGGGTTGTCAGTGTTGTTTTCTTCATCTTCATAATTGCTGTGATCCTTTCTTCCATTGGATTTTTACTGAAATAACTGCCAAGCGGAGCGAATCCGCTGTTGACCTCCTCCATCCGAATCAGGGTCATTGCGTAGGCCGCTCTTGTGTCACGGCCAAACTGCCGGATGACTGCTTCATCGCAGGAAAGTTCGATATCCCGGTTCGCGAGGGTATACATCGTCCAGACCAATGGATTGAACCAGTGGAGACAGACGGCAACGGTGAGCAGAAGCTTTGTCACCGCATCGAACCGCCGGATATGCACGAACTTATGTGCCAGAACATACCGCAGGGCGTCTTCGTCCTTCCAGTTTGTTTTCTTCGGCACCAGAATCACCGGATGCAGGATGCCGAACGTAAGCGGTGAACGGACTGCGCCGGACTGACGGATAGTGATTTTTCGCCGGAGCGGATGTTCTGCCAGCCACTGACAGGCAAATTCGTTTTCCACGGGAAATGACATCCGAAACTCCCGACGGCATTTCCGATATGTCACAACAAAAAATGCCGTACAAAAGATAAATCCAACCAGCCAGAGGACTCCAAAAATGGGAAGTGAGCGAGAAGCACCCGTAGAAACTCCCGGCATCGAAATCACCGCTTCCGGCAGGACATCCGGAACCGTCTGAACCGGTGCTCCGCCGGTGAAGACCTGCGTTTTCCGCCCCAACAAAGACCAGACACTCCACCCAAATGGGAGCGAGACAGGTATCAGCAGCCGTGCCAGCACGATATCCCAGAGAACCAGAAAGGTCTTTTTCGGCACACGGTCGAGCATCAATGCCCGGACGAGCATGATTCCCAGGATCATCACCGCGCCGGACACGCTCATCTGCAAAAAGGTCATCCGCATCACCTCATTCCAGTTCTCCAACGATTTGTTTCAGCTTTTCGATCTGCTCTGCCGAGAGTTTCTTCCGGCCCAGCAGTGCCGCGAACAGCTTATCGACCGAACCGTCGTAGACCTTGCTGATGAGTTCATTCGTCTCCGCTTCCTGTACGGCGGATTTGGGGATGAGCGCGTGGCACAGAAATCCCGGCTCCGAACGCTCAATGGCACCCTTTTTGATACAGCGTTTGATGAGGGTGTAGGTCGTGTTGACGTTCCAGCCCAGCTCTGCCGTCAGCGTTTTTGCGATGTCCTTGGCCGGGGTATCGCCCTCTTTCCAGAGAACATCCATCACTTTCAGCTCCGAATCAAACAATTTTACATCCATTGGATAAACCTCCTTGATAAGACTCCAGTAGTATTTCTGCCACTATACTACTGCAGTCTTATCATTTTGTCAATACTACTGTAGTAGTAAAAATAAAAAAGCTGTTGCAAAGCACTCCCATCATCGCTTACCATCAAGCCAAGGCCCCATCTCAGAGGAGGCTGGCACAGCGGAGCTGTGACTGGGGGAGTATCTTACAACAGCAGCCTTAATAAGTTAAATCATCTTTAAAAATACAGTCAGCCCACTCTCTTACTTCTTCTCTACCGTCACGAACTTCTGAAACTTGCTCTTCGGGCGGTCGGGAACGGTATAGGCAAGGATGTTTTCTTCGATCATGGGCTGGATGTATTTAGAAATAAGATAGTACCGCGAAACGCCGGTCAGCTCGATGAGTTCCTGACGGGTGCGCGGCGTTTTGCAGAAGTCCGCGATTTTCCGCCGGGTCTGCTCCTCGTGCTGGCTCTCGACATGCTGGTTCTCGGCTGGCGTCAGCGGCAGAACCGGTTCGGCGTTTTGTTTGGTCGGGTTCAAACCGACGGACGGCATGATGGGATTCGCACCCGGCATGGGCCGGAATTCTTCTGCCAAGCTGATACGCTGACAGCGCAGAGTGACTTCAAATTCTCCCCGTTCCTGTCGGAACTCCGGCAGCGGAAGCCCGGCGCGCCGCATCTCCGCGCGCATCATCGGGATGCCGGAATAGCAGTTGTGGGAAATTTTCAATGTCTGCAAAATGTTCGCCAGTGCTGGGTTCCGGATCTCGGGCCGGGAGGTTCCCAGCTCTTCCAGAGAGGTATCGCCATACAGGCCGCCGCTGTTCCGGACAACGAGGCGGTCGGGGTAAAGTTCGAGAGAAATCGGTGTACCCTCTGTATACACAGAGTAATCCCGATGCACCAGAGCGTTCAGGATCACTTCCCGGACGGCGCGCAGAGGATAGGCGCAGTTTTCCGCCAACGCTGGTGCTTCCCCAAAACGAGCCTTCGCCGGGCTGTTCTGTTTGACGAAATCAATCGCATCTTCGAGAATATCCGGCACTGCACCCGTGATGCGTTTCCGATTTGTAAATTGTTCCACGGAATTTTCTTTCGTCTCTTGATATGCTGTTGTGGTCAGGCTCAGCTGTGGGAAATAGGTCTGCGGATAGTTTGAAAACGATATCATTCCAGCAAGAGTCGGCGTTCCGTCGTATAAAATCCCCATCAGTTCCAGAATTTCCTCATCGGGAAGTTCCTCGGCCAGTGTCGGGTGTTCTTCTTTTACAGCTCTGAGGTAATCTTTCAGGCGTTTCTGGTTGAAAAAGCGCGTGTTTCCTCGGTCCACCGTCCGCAGATCTTCGTGGAGCTGCTTCTGGAACGCACGGTAACGATAGACTTCATATGACGTCATCACGCTGTTTTTTCCGTTTTCTGTCCGAACAAACGAGCCTTTTGCCACACCGATGCCTGCATAATAGACCGGTCTGTGTGAGATTTCTACGCCCGGGATCTCCGCTGCGACGACTGTTTTTCCGTCCACCGTGCAGCTGGTAAGCACCGAATGTACGATTGGCTCCATCTGCTGGCAGTTCTCCACGATTTTTCTCTCCACGTCGTCCGCATCATAGACACCGACGACCTCTGTCAGTGGGCCATCTGTCACACCGAACAGGATGATTCCTCCGGAATCCTGATTGGAAAAGGCCGAAATCGTATCATAGATCTGTTTTGGAAACTCTATACTAGTAGATTTTAGTTCAACTTTTTGTTCTTCTATTTTCAGAAGCTGAACATCCCGTATCAGCTGCATCAGCTCTTCTTTTTGCATTTCAGGGTGATTCCTTTCTGTTTTTCTCCCTCTATTATACCATTTTCACGTCTAAAATTCAACCAATCAGCGCATTTATTTCAGTTTTATCAACATTTTCTGAAAACTTAACAACTCATTTTTGACAAGTTTTATTTTGGCAAGTTGCTAGAAATATTTTGGCAACAACTTGTTGGTGTTTCCAAATTTGTGGCAATTATCTTGTCATTTTCGCTTTTGTGCTGCGTTTCTGCCCGTCTTCTCCTCTGCCTCCAAGCGTCCTGCTGTTTCTGCCGTCTCTTTTGGCTTTTTCCTCGAGCCGGTTACGTTCGCTTTTGTTGAAAAGTCTCTCGATTCCGCGGCAAGTTTTCAACATGGATTTGCTCTTATTTCTGCACAAAAAACAAGGCGCAGAACCTTTCTGGCCTGCTTCTGGCCGTTGGTTCCACGCCTTATTCGTGCATTTTATATTACAGTTTGGATAATTACATTTTGGAATATTTCTCTTGTGACCTGCTTGCGGTCATATTCCGTCTTCGTTCAAGCTTCTTTCCGGGGCGGTTCTTCCTGACCGGAGTGGATAAGGTTGTACGCCGTCTGGTACTCTTCCGGAATTTTTTCCAGTGGCAGGTTCCGCACATTCTCATCCGTGCCATCCCGGATGGCCTGATCGTAGAACCAACATTTGTAATCCAATATTGAACGCACCTGTTCCAGATGGGCAATCTCCGCTTCCACTGCCCGTCTCTGTCGGGCGAACAGTTCTCTACGCTGCAAAAAGGTTCCGCTTCCCTGTCCGCACCAAATCATGAACTGCTTGATATCCTTGATCTCGAGGCCGGACTTTTTCAGGCACTCGATCATCCGCAGACGCTCGAGGTCTTTGTCGCTGAACTTGCGGATGCCGGACTCCCGGTGGATATTATCGAACAATCCCTCTTTATCATAATAGCGGAGCGTCGAGACCGGCAGCCCGAACAGCTTGGACACCTGACCGATGGTATACATATTCTCCCTCCTCGGTTTGACTTAAAGTTGACTTCAACCTCAGTGTAGCAGGATCGCGCCCGGATGTCAAATCGGTTGACAGGGTTTGCAGGCCGGTGTAAACTGAGGGAACAAGGACTCTCATTGCAATAACAAGGCAACAGCAAGTTTTCCACATCGAGTCCGGAAAAGTGAGGTAATTGATTATGAAAATGGTTCATACTGACAACGCTCCCGGTGCAATTGGCCCCTACTCTCAGGGCTTCATCGTCGGTGGTCTGGTCTACACTTCCGGCCAGATCCCGGTAAACCCGGCGGACGGCACCATCCCCGAGGGCATCGCTGCACAGGCTGCACAGAGCTGCAAGAACGTTCTCGCCATCCTCGAGGCCGCTGGCAGCAGCGCAGAGAAGGTCGTCAAGACCACCTGCTTCCTCGCAAACATGGAGGACTTCGCCGCCTTCAACGAGGAGTACGCAAAGTATTTCACCTCTAAGCCGGCTCGCAGCTGTGTTGCCGTCAAGAGCCTGCCGAAGAACGTTCTCTGCGAGATCGAGGCTATCGCTGAGGCCTGATCCGGATGAACTATTATGTTGCTCCGATGGAGGGTCTGACCGACCGGGTCTGGCGGCAGGCGCACCAGAAATGGTTCGGTGCGCCCGACATCCAGAACGCCCCGGCACGGTACTACGCGCCCTTCCTCTCCCCTCCCGAGAACCGGGTCCTCATCAAGAAAAAGATGGCCGAACTTGTGCCGGAAGCCAATCCCGGTCTGCCGGTCATTCCGCAGCTCCTCGCCAAGGACGGCGCGCTTGCCGCATGGATGATCGGCGAACTGCGGAAGCTGGGCTACACTGAGGTCAACCTGAACATCGGCTGTCCGGCCGGAACCGTCACCGCCAAAGGCAAAGGCTCCGGGATGCTCCGCGACCTCGACAAGCTGGATGCCTTTCTGGACGCTGTTTTCTCGCAGGCAGACGGCCCCATTTCGGTCAAGACCCGGTTGGGCATCGACAAGCCGAAGGAGTTCGACGCCATCCTCGCCATCTACAACCGCTATCCCATCTCAGAACTCACCATCCACCCCCGGGTCATGCGCCAGCTCTACCGTGGACAGGCCGACCGGGAAGCGTTCGCAAAGGCGTTTCCCCAGTGCAAGATGCCGGTCTGCTACAACGGCGACGTGACGACGCCCGAGCAGCTCCACGCGCTTGAGGCCGAATTCCCGGCTCTGTCGGGCATCATGGTCGGGCGCGGTATCGTCGCCGACCCTGCCCTGTTCCGGCAGGCGATGGGCGGCGCACCGGCCACCAAAGAGGAACTGCGCGGCTATCTCGATGATTTGTTCCACGGCTATACCGAACTGTTCGGCAGCGCAGGCTGTGCCATCAGTCGGATGAAGGGCCACTGGTTCTATCTCATCCATAAATTCGAGGGCGCGGACAAGCTGGAAAAGCAGCTCAAAAAGCTGCGTGAACCGTGGGAATATGAGGTCACGGTAAATCAGATTTTTACTCTGCCGATGCGGTAAACAAAAAGACCCACCAACTGGTGGGTCTTTTCAAGATTCTATCGGATATATCAGACATTCAGATAATCGCGCAGCATAGCCTGCAGCAGATCGTCGCGGTCTACCTTGCGGATCAGAGAACGGGCTCCGTTGTGGGTCGTAATGTAGGTGGGGTCTTCGGAAAGGATATAACCTACCAGCTGATTGATCGGATTGTATCCTTTTTCCTTCAGTGCATCATACACCTGCTGTACGATCGCGTGGATCTCATAGTCCTGCTTATCATGGATGGAAAAGATTGCGGTAGAATCACCCACGAAATACACCCCCTTCGTTAAACTATGCTTTATTGTACACGAAATGGGGCAAAACTTCAAGATTACCCAGCACTTTTTGCACATCTTTCATAAAAATTCCGGATAAAATCGTGCAACTTGGCAAGTGAGAAAGGAGCATTTATGCTGTTTGGCATCGGCTGTGACCTGTGCGCCATCGCCCGGATGGAAAAAAGCCTCTCCGGAGCGCATGGCGAGACCTTTGCTCGGCGTGTCTTCGGCGAGGCAGAACGAGCTGCTTTGGGCCTGACGGAAGGGTTTATTTTCCCGGAGGGCCGGGCCGGTCAGCGCAAGGCTGCCAGTGCCGCCGCAGACTTCGCCGCAAAGGAAGCCTTTCTGAAAGCGGCTGGAACGGGCCTTGCTGGGCCGTTTTCGCTCTGTGAGATAGAAGCTGTCCGACTGCCCTCCGGCGCGCCAGAGTACCGTTTCTCGGGGTGTACAGCGGCGTGGGTCGCAGAGCGTCATCTGAAAGCCCATCTCTCCCTCAGTCACGACAACGGAAACGCTCTGGCCTTCTGCGTCCTCGAGCAGACCCCGGAAACCTGAATCTCCCTCCTGCATAGAATGGAATAAAAGCCTTTGCGTGCATACCGGCCGTTCTGCCAGCCCATACTAACGCCAGAAAGCAGGCCGCGCCGGACGCACCACATAGCAGGCGCAGCCTCCGAAATCAGGGAGGGAGATCTTATGGAGGTACACAGAGGAGAAGTTTTCTACGCCGACCTGTCACCCGTGGTCGGCTCAGAGCAGGGCGGCATCCGCCCGGTTCTCATCGTGCAAAACGAAATCGGCAACCGCCACAGCCCGACCGTCATCGCAGCGGCCATTACATCCCGGCTGGACAAAGCCCGTCTGCCGACCCACATCAACATCCGGGCAGCGGACACCGGCCTCGCTAAGGACAGCGTCGTTCTGCTGGAACAGATCCGCACGCTGGACAAACACCGCCTGCGTGAACGGGCCGGCCAAATCACACCAGAAGATCAAAAACGGGTCAATCAGGCACTGGACGTCAGCCTCGGGCTGGATTCCTACTGAAAGAAACATTGTGAAAAGTAAAGGGTCTGTTGCACAACTCCTTCCGTCATCGCTGACGCGATGCCACCCGTCCTCCCTTTGTCTCTTCGAGACATCTCCCTCCGGCCGGAGGGAGTCTTTCTCTCAGAGGGAGGCTTTTACAGCTTGCCGCTACGCCAAGGCCCCATCTCCGAGGGGGCTGGCACAGCGGAGCTGTGACTGGGGGAGTATTTGCAGCAGACCTTTTTTGTATTTCTATCAAATTTTTTACGGCGTGATTTCCGTATCGAATATCATCTTTTTGCAGGAGGGGCAGTAGTCCGCCTTGATCGTATACCCGGAAAACGGATGAAATTCCCAACACTTCAAGGCACCTTTGCCGCCGAGTTTGTCCAGAACGCTCAGCTTCTTGTCCGCTGCTTCCCAGATGATTTTACCCCGTCCGTCACTGCATGTCAGCGTGCCAGCAGCCATTTCTTTTCCGCAGAATGGGCATTTCATGTTGTGTTCTCCTTTTTCAAAAAAGCCCCATGCCCACATTTCAAAAATGCAGGTACAGGGCTTTCCGTCATTTTATGGAATTTTTCTCAAATCAATCCTGATTGCTTGCTTCCGCGTCGTGGAGCAGTGCATACTCACGGATCTTTTCCAGGGTCTGCTCGCTAAGGATATGCTCGGCTTTGCAGGCGTCCTCGGCGGCGATGTCCTTATCGACGCCCAGCTGGATAAAGAAGTGCGTCAGCAGACGGTGACGGCCATAGATGCGCTCTGCGATCTCGCGGCCCGGTTCCAGCAGGGTCAGGTTGCCCTCGCCATCCACCGCGATATAGCCGTTTTCCCGCAGCTTTTTCATGGCGATGCTGACGCTCGCCTTGGTATAACCCAGCTCGTTCACAACGTCGATGGAACGCACTTTGCCCATACGCTGTGTCAGCATGAGGATCGTTTCAAGATAATCTTCCGCGGATTGGTGGATCTGCATGGTTTGGTTGCCTCCTGCCTTGTTCCCACAAGGGATTTATCGCCCGGGCGAAAGCCGTCCGGCTCGTATGTTATAGGATATCACATTTCACCGGGGGATGCAAGGTTTCAGGGAAAGTTTGTCTAATCAAACCAAATTCAGCCCCGGAAATTTGTTACTTTGCTGCGTCCAAGTATGCTTTGGGGCCGGAGAGGTACAGGTCGCCGCCGTGCGCGTCCAAAATGACGGTCAGGGGCATGTTCTCCACGGTCAGGCGGCGGACAGCCTCACAGCCGAGGTCGGGCCATGCGATGACTTCCAGCGTCTTGATGCTCTGTGCCATCAGCGCGCCTGCACCGCCCAGAGCCGCCAGATAGACCGCGCCGTTGCGGACGACGGCAGCTTTGACTGCCTCATCCCGTTTGCCCTTGCCGATCATGATCTTGTTGCCCAAGTCCAGCAGGCGCGGACTCATGGCGTCCATCCGTCCGCTGGTGGTGGGGCCTGCCGAGCCTATGACCTCGCCCGGGCGTTCCGGGGTCGGGCCGACATAATAAATCGCACTGCCCTCGAGGTCGAACGGCAGAGCCTCGCCTTTGTCGAGTGCTTCCAGCATCCGCTTGTGTGCCTGATCCCGGGCGGTGTAGACCACGCCGGACAGAAGGACGGTGTCGCCTGCTTTCAGGGGTGCCAGGTCCTCTGCGGTGCAGGGTGTCGTCAGATGATATTCCATCGTGTATCCCTCCTTAGAGCGTCGCTGACGCGCGCCGGGTGACGTGGCAGGAAACATTGACTGCCACCGGCAGACCGGCTACATGGGTCGGCATCTGCTCGATGGCGAGACCCAGACAGGTGGTCTTGCCGCCGAAGCCCTGCGGCCCGATGCCCAGCTCGTTGATGGCCGTCAGCAGCTCCTGTTCCAGTGCGGCATAATACGGGTCGGGGTTGGGTTTGTCCAGCGGACGGAGCAGAGCCTTTTTTGCCAGATAGGCCACCTTGTCAAAGCTTCCGCCGACGCCGACACCTAGCACGATGGGCGGACAGGGATTTGAGCCTGCCAGCCGGACGGTATCGACGACGAATTTCTTGAAGCCCTCCACGCCGTCGGCCGGTTTGAGCATCTGGATGCGGCTCATATTCTCACTGCCGAAGCCTTTGGGTGCCACCGTGATGGTACAGCCGTCGCCGTCCACCAGATGAACGGTGATGGCCGCCGGGGTGTTGTCGCCGGTGTTGCCCCGGCGGAGAGGGTCGGCGACAATGCTCTTGCGGAGATAGCCGTCGGTATAGCCGCGCCGGACGCCCTCATGGATGGCCGCTTCAAAGCTGCCGTCAATGTGGACATCGGTTCCCAGCTCGACAAAGACACAGGCCATGCCGGTATCCTGACAGATGGGCAGGTTCTCTTCTTTTGCCGCCGAGAGGTTCGACCAGAGCAGGTCGAGAGTATTCTTTGCCAGCGGCCAGGGCTCTTCCTGCCGGGCCTTGTCCAGCGCGTCCTGAACATCCTGCGGCAGGCGTGTGTTTGCCTCAATGCAGAGACGGGCAACGGTATCTGTGATCTCCTGTGCCGAAATCGTCCTCATGGTCCGTTCCTCCGCTCACAGCCGGGCTACGCCGGTCTCACGGGCTGCTTTTGCGACAGCATTTGCGACTGCTTCCGCAACACGGGGGTCAAATGCACCGGGGATGATGTTCTCCTCGCTGCGGTCCTCATCGGTGATGAGGTCGGCGATAGCATAGGCGGCGGCAAGCTTCATCTCGTCGTTGATATCCCGTGCGCGAACGCTCAGCGCGCCCTTGAACAGACCCGGGAAGCAGAGGACGTTGTTGACCTGATTCGGGAAGTCGCTGCGGCCGGTCGCCATAACACGGACACCGCCGGCCTTGGCCTCGTCGGGCATGATCTCCGGGGTCGGGTTCGCCATTGCAAAGACGATAGCGTCCTTGTTCATGGTCTTGCACAGCTCGGTCGTCAGGATACCCGGACGGGAAACGCCGATGAAGACATCTGCGCCCTCGATGGCCTCTTTCAGGCCGCCTTTGATCTGCCGGGGATTGGTGACTTCGCCCAGCCAGTTCTTGTGCGCCTCGGCACTGTTGCAGCCCTTGTACAGAGTGCCGAACTGGTCCACCGCGACGATATCCTTCGCGCCTGCGGTCATCAGCATCTTGATGATGGCGGTGCCTGCGGCTCCCGGACCGTTCAGGACGATGTGGACATCCTCCATCTTCTTGCCGACCACGCGCAGAGCGTTGATGAGGGCGGCCGTCACGACGATAGCCGTGCCGTGCTGGTCGTCGTGGAAGACCGGGATATCCAGTTCCCGTTCCAGTGTCTCCTCGATTTCAAAGCACTCCGGGCTCTTGATGTCCTCGAGGTTGATGCCGCCGAAGGTCGGCGCAATGGCTTTGCAGGCCGCGATGACGCTGGCCGCATCGTGGGCGTCGATGCAGATGGGGAAGGCATCCACGCCGCCGAATTCCTTGAACAGAACAGCCTTGCCTTCCATGACCGGCAGTCCGGCCTCCGGGCCGATATCGCCCAAGCCCAGCACGGCCGTGCCGTTGGAGACGACGGCGACCATATTGCCCTTGAAGGTGTACTTGTACACGTCATCGGGGTTTGCCTTGATCTTCCGGCAGGGCTCAGCGACGCCGGGCGTGTAGGCGGTGGACAGGTCGTCACGGGTCTTGACCTCGACCTTGCTGACGATGCCGACTTTTCCCTTGTGGCTCTCGTGCATCTCGAGAGCGGCCTGATTGTAATCCATTTTGCTCCTCCTGTTTTTTCGCTGCCTCGCCCTCTCAGACTCGCATCCGCTCGTCAGCTCTCCCAGAGGGAGAGCCTTTGCCAGCAATGACAACAAGAGCGAGCCTGTGAACGGTAAATGCAGTTTTTTTGAATCACGATACTTTTATTCTATCAAAACCCACCCCTGTTTTCCACCGTTTTCTCCTTGGATGTGAAGTGTTTTGTGGAATTTTTGCAAAAATCTTTTCTTTTTCACTTTTACCCCTTATAATAGAGGTTGTTTCTCTGCTCACCACCGGCAAAAAGCCGGTTTTGCAACACAGGAGGTATTCTTTTGAAACGTACTATCACCAAAGCACTCTGCTTCGTCTGCGCCGGTGCGCTGGCCCTGTCGATGGCAGGCTGCGGCAATTCGTCCGCCAGCTCTTCCTCGTCCGCTTCCAGCGAAGCATCCAGTCTGATCTCTTTCGGCAGTGCGTCCGACTACGACTATCAGAACTTCTCTTACAGCGACGGTCTGGACGAAAACGGCTACTGGTCCGGCGTCAAGGCTCTGGACTATGTGACCCTGCCCGAGGACTACGCATCCATCCCGGTCTCCCGTTCCGACGTGGAGCCGACCAGCGAGGACATTCAGTCACAGATCGACAACATCCTGAGCCAGAATTCCACCACGCAGGAAGTTGACCGCGCCGCCGAGGATGGCGATACCGTCAACATCGACTATGTGGGTACCGTGGACGGCGTGGCCTTCACCGGCGGCACTTACAGCGGTTACAGCCTCGTTCTGGGCAGCGGCACCTTCATCGACGGCTTTGAGGACCAGATCGTCGGCCACAAGCCCGGTGAGACTTTTGATGTCACCGTCACCTTCCCGGAGGGTTACAGCGACTCCACCGACTCCGACGGCAACACCGTCGTCCTGAGCAACAAGGAAGCCGTCTTCTCGGTCACCCTGAACTCCACCTCGGAAGAAGTCCTGCCCGAGCTGACCGACGAGTGGGTCGACACCAACTACGGCACGAGCGACGACATCCACTCGGTCGAAGACCTCCGCGCCCTCTATCAGAAGCTGCTCTACGAGGACAACCTCCACAACGCTCTGATGAACTACCTGCTGGAAAACTCCACCTTCAAGTCCATTCCGCAGGAAGTCAGCGATTACCAGATCAAGCAGTGCCTGAACTATTACTACACCATGGCGAACTACTATGGCTATGACCTCGACAGCTTCGTGCAGACCCTGATGGGCTACGACAGTGCTGATGCCATGCTGCAGGGCCTTTCTTCCAGCATCGAGAGCTACGCCAAGGAAGCCCTGATCTATCAGGCTGTCGCTGAGGCTGCAAATGTCGCCCCGACGCAGGAGCAGATCGACACCTACTCGGCCTATACCAGCACTTATGGTGCCAACTACTGCACCATGGTCGCCCTCATGGACGCCGTCACCGATACCTTGTCGGATGGCGCGGTCGTCAGCTAATATCTTCTGAATCCTGATACACACAAAGAACCCCTGAACTCACGTTTCAACTGTGCGTTCAGGGGTTCTTTTTAGTCTTCTGTTGGCTCAAACCACAGGCCGGAGCGTCCGGTCAGCTGGTCTGCCAGCTCGGTTCCGTACTGCTGCTTGAGCTGTTCATAGGCTTTTTCGATTTTGATCGGCCGGGAAGACGTATTGTGTGCATCCGATGCCACAATGTCAACGAGTCCTTTCCGGAGCCATCCATCAAGCCGCCGCCTGCGCCAGAAACCGCCCGGTTCCAGCACCGTCGAGCAATTGACCTGATACATTACCGGATAAGCATCCCGAAGCTTTTCCAGCAGTCCATGCTTTTCCAGACAGGCATACCGCTCGATATGCGCCAGAAGGACCGAATAGCCGCACCGCGCGATCTGGTCCAGTCCGCGTTCCAGCTCCTTGGCGGATACATTCGGCAGATATTCCAGCAGGACCCACTCCGAATCACCCAGCACCGGCAGGGAATGTTCCCGTGCGTATGCTTCCAGCGCAGGGTTATACAGAAGCTCTGCGCCCGAATAAAGGGTCATCTCGTAGCCCTTCTGCGCACAGTAGGCTCTCGCTTTTTCCAGATGTCGGTCGTAAGTCTCCTGCGGAAAAGGCTCCATACCCGGCGTCGTATGGGATGTCGCGAACATCCGGGTCACACCCTGCTGTGCCGCCGCATCCAGCATCGCCGTCATTGTCTCTTCGGTCTGCGCACCGTCATCCACGCCATAGATAAAATGCCCATGGATCTCGGTGAAGTCATTCATAGCCGCTTAGTCTTTCTTTTTGCCGTCATCCGACTTCTTGTAGTAGTGCGAATAATGAGAGTAGTAGGATTTGTAATAATACTTCTTGCCGGTATAGTTGTCGTAATCCACCTGATTCAGGACAGTGCCGAGGATGGGGCAGCCGGTCTGTTCCAGCTGCTCCTTTGCATCCAGAAGCTCCTGACGATGGACTTCGTTATAGTTGACGACCAGCAGGATGCCATCGCAGAACTTGGCGATTTCAGCCGAGTCAATGACGACGCCGACCGGCGACGCATCAACGATGATATAATCTGCCTTGTCCGCCAGCTTGTCCAGCAGCTCCTGAAAACGGCCCGAGACGATCAGGGGGATCGGGCTCAGGACCTCACGTCCGACCGGAACCATCATTGCGCCTTCGATATCCGTCTGGTAAAGCACATCGTCCAGCTCGGCAATGCCTGCCAGATAGTGCGACAGGCCGTATGCCTTGCCGTCTTTTTCCTC
Organism: uncultured Faecalibacterium sp.; assembly: GCA_934548045.1. Classification (GTDB taxonomy): domain Bacteria; phylum Bacillota; class Clostridia; order Oscillospirales; family Ruminococcaceae; genus Faecalibacterium. Next base: position 56,464 of record CAKTEM010000002.1, read on the forward strand.
AAACTGGACACCGTAGGTCGAGTTGATCACGCTTCGGCGCAGGTCGGCGTCGACCAGAATGACCCGGTTGCCGCGCTCTGCAAGCTTGCGCATCAGGTTCATGCTGGTAAAGCTCTTGCCTTCCGACGCATGGGAACTCGTCAGCATGATCTTCTTCAGATCCTTTCCGGCGAAGGAAAGATTGGTCGACAGGGTGTTGAAGGATTCATTGACCGGATAACTGGCCGGAGGGAACTTTTTAAATTTCAACGATTTCACTGTTTCTTTCCTCCCGGCAGTTTCATTTCTCTCTTATGTACGTGTGCAGCCTGTGATTTTTCCAGTGGAATCTCAGCAAGCGTGACAAGACCGGTGTACTTCCGGATGTCTTCCGCAGTCTTGTAGGTATCATCCAGCAGCATGATCACCACGATAACGCCGCAGCTTGCCACCAGACCCAGCATTGCGCCCAGCATCACATTCTTGGTCTTGTTCGGGCTGATGGGTGCGGACGGCACCAGAGCGGCGGACATGATGGACGGCTTATCCGTATCCATCTTCTCTGCGATGTACTCACGCACCACCTTCGCATACTCATTTGCTACGTCAGCCGCTTCCTGTGCGGAAGTAGAGGTGAAGGAGATCTTCAGCATACGAGTATCCGTGGTATTCGTCACGCTCAGCATGGAGTTCATCTGATTGTAGGTGTAGGGCAGGTCCAGATTCGAGATGACCTTTTCATGGACTTCCCACATCTTGAAAACTTCAATGTAGTCGCTCGTCAGTGCAGTGCCGATCTGCAAGTCTGACATATTGATTGCAGAGTCTTTCCGGTTCAGGACATAGATCGTTGAACTTGCCTGATATTTCGGGGTGATGAAAAAGACCGTGATAACGCCCGAAATGATTGCACAGATCAGCGTCGAGGCTACGATCCACTGCCATTTTCCAAGCAGCGTATAGAATACTTCTACCAAATCGATGGTATCGACATTCTGTTTTTGCTGTACCGCCGTTTTTCCACTCGGTACCGTCTGATTTCCAGCCAAAGTTGCATCTCCTTTTATCTTTAAAATCGTTTCGTCAAAAAAGGCAGCGACAGAAATGCCGCCGCCTTTCTATTTTTTACACCGTCAAATGCTTACTGTGCAGCTGCCGGAGTGGTCTTCTGAACATTCTTCAGAGCGATAACTGTAAACTTCTTACCAAATTTCTTCAGCTGTGCATTGGTAAGATTCAGCTGCAACTGGCCGCCCTTGACAGTAGCCTGAACCTTTTCATAGGTAAACACCAGCTTGCCGTTCTCGTCCTGCTTCTGAGTACCGTCTGCGTTCAGGACCGGGATAGCGATCATGACCGTGACCTTTTCCTCTTCTTCATAAACGGTATCAACCACTTCAGATTTCACGTTCACGGTAACCTTAGCGTCGTTCGGCAGGGTGTTTTCAACAACCGTAACTTCTTCTGCAGCTGCGACTTCAACCCGCTCTTCTTCGGTTGCACCGGTTTCCTTCTTCAGGTCAACACTGGCACCGATGTTATTAACAGCCTGCTGGGTTCTGGTATTGACTTCAGTCTTCTCCTCTTCGGTCTTGGCTACCTTCTTAGACTCCGTGGTAACAATCGTACCCTCGCCAGTCGTTGTAGTCTCAACCGATGCTGCGACCTCATCCACAACCGTCTTACTGGGCGTGGTCGTTGCAGCAAATGCAGAAATGCCAACGCCTACGACCAGTGCAGCGGTCAGAACTAAACTTGCAGCCTTTGCAGCTTTTCTCATAGTAAAAACTCCTCTCATAATGACCGCACCCTTTCGATGCAGCTCCTCATAAATTATAGCAAATGCCCCAACGGACATCTACAACCAATAAATTTTCCGGCTTTACTTGACCGGTTCCCAGAACAGATTCAAAATTGCCTGTTCAATGGATTTTTCGTCGGCGTAAAACTCCATAAAGCCATCTTCCGCGACCTGATGCTTACCGGTCAGCTCCAAAGCAGTCTCTACCGTATAATCCCTTGCCGCCCACACTTCGTTGATGAGCCGTCCCTTTGCCATATCCGATACCAGATAAGGCGTCAGCGAATCATACATGGTCGCAGCAAACTGCTTGTCCTGCCGGTTTTTTTCTTCCAGCTGAGAGAACAGCTGATTCAGGTAGGTTTCCTGCCGCGCCATACGGGCTTCATTGGTACCCACACCAATATCCATACGGCTCCGGACATAATACTCTGCCTGCTTTCCGTGCAGGGTCAGGGTCGTACCCTTTGTCATGGCCGGGTCACGCATCGAGAAATCATCTTCCAGTGTCACAGTCACGCCGCCTGCCAGATCGTTCAGCTCTGAGATGCCGTCCAGATTCATCGCAATGTAGAAGTCGATACTCTCTCCGTTCAGCAGCCCTTCCACGGCCTCCTGCGCATATTCACAGCTCTGCTCTTTTCCATCGCCGAAACCATGCGCAAGGCTGATCTGCATCTCCTTGGTGCCGATCGGACTGCCAAAGTAACCCAGAATGGTCACTTCAGTCATCGTGTCACGGTCGATTTTCAGCTGGCGCACCGTCTGTTCATCCGAATCAATGACGACCAGCCGCTGAAAGTCTGCCTGACCGCCCTCAAACGGACTGTCCGACTCCACGTCGCTGTCACGGTCGATGCCCATGACAAGGATCGTTGTCAGATTTTTCCGACGCCGGTATGTGACACCGTTCACCTTTCGGGTTTCCGTCTCTTCCGTTTCCGACAGGGTTCCACGCGTCTCTGTGTAGTTCCGTGTCTCCAGCCAGCGTCCGCCGAAATAGAAAAGGAGGCCGCAAATCAGAATCAGAGCGACGATACCGACCATTATCCACAATCGTTTTGTTTTTTTCAATCGACCCGTATCCCCTCTTTTTCTTATAATTAGACTTTTTCATCTAATCCTCTATATTATAACACGCTTTTTATCGCACTGTCAATTCTTTCCTGACAGTTTTTACATTTCACCTTTCCCATGTTCTGGCAAAAATTTCCGCATTGCTGCGCACAGAATCCATTTTCTTTTTATCGGGTGATTTTTCTCATTTTTTATCGAATAAAAAGCTCCCGTCCGCCCTTAAACAGAAAGGACAAACAGGAGCAAAAATAATTTATCGTTGATTTTTACAGCATCCCAAAGCACACCAGACCCATCACGGCGGCGACGCCGATGACCTTCGGCACGCTCATCTTATATTTACGGAGCAGGTAGAAGCAGACCAGCGCGATACCGATCGCCATCGGGTCGGGCCAGCCGGCGGAGGTCACAAAGTTCTGCATACTCAGGCTGACAAGCACCTGAATAATCATGCCGATGCAGATGGGCTTGACGAACATCATGATATAGCTCATGACCTTGCTTTCCCGGAACTTATTGAAGAACACCGCCGCAACCAAGGTCAAAGTCAAAGTCGGGCAGAGGACGCCCAGAACGGCCGCCGCACCGCCGATCATTCCGGCGGTCTTGGTACCGGCAAAGGTCGCGCAGTTGACACCCAGCGAGCCGGGCGTCATCTCGGCGATGGCGATCAGGTTGGACAGGTCGGCCTCGTTCATCCAGCCGTGGGAGGACATCTCTTCCATGATAAGGGGGATCATTGAAGTTCCTCCAAAGCTGGTAAAGCCGATTTTTGCAAAGGCTATAAACAGCTGAATCAGTGTCTCAAGCGTTGCCATGCTCTTTCACCCCCATCCAGACAAGGCTTGCGATGGCACCGCCGATCACAAGGGTCAGGTTGCTGATATTCGTGAAGGCGCAGACGCAGAAACCGCCCACGCAGAGGATGACGGCCAGCTTCGTTTTCAGCGTCTCCTTGCCGAGGCTGATAGCCGCACAGCCGATGATGGGAACCACGGCGCACTGAACACCGCGCAGGGCCGCAAAGACCCAGTAATTCGACTTGATGAGGTCATAGATGGCGGTCACAAGGCTCAGCACAATGACCGCAGGCAGGCACAGACCAATGGCGCAGGCGATGCCGCCCAGCGGCCCGGCCAGCTGATAGCCGAACAGCATGGTAATGTTCACCACCATGATTCCGGGCAGGGATTTGCCCACCGCGATCAGCTCCACAAGGTCGTTTTTGCTCATCCACTGACGCTTGTCCACAAAGTCCTGTTCCATCTGCGCCAGGATGCTCCAGCCGCTGCCGAAGGTGAACGCACCGATTTTAATAAAGTGTAAAAACAGAAACGCCACCAGCCGGATGCCGGACGGCCGCTCTGTGGGTTCCATGACTTTTTCTTCCATATTCCTCTCTCCTTTTCTTCTTTCGCTCAAGTATAGGGTATCACAAGGCGTTGCATTTTACAAATATATGATATATTATAAAATCAATAGGTTTTTCTTATGGAGGCATCTCGTATGAACTGGAACCAGCTGCACTACGTCCTCACCATCGCCGAGGAAAAGAACATCACCCGTGCCGCAAAAAAGCTCTACCTCTCGCAGCCCTCGCTCTCGCTGAGCCTCAAGCTGCTGGAAGAAGAGCTTGGTACTTCCCTGTTCAACCGCACCGGCGGACCGATGGAGCTGACATACGCCGGGCAGCTGTTCTGTGACTGGGCGAGCCAGACCCTTACCTCTTTCGACAGTTTGAAAATCAAGCTGGACGACATCGCCGCCGACCGCCGCCAGCTCATCCGCATCGGGGTCAGTCCGCACCGGGGAAGTGTTCTGCTCCCGGCCATCCTGCCCGAATTTTACGCCCGGTTCCCGAACTGCGAAGTCCACATCGTCGAGCAGTCCACCGTTCTTCTCCGGAAGATGTTGGACGACCGGGAGCTGGATTTCATCGTGGACATCCCCAGCCCGGACACGGTCACTTACCAGAATGAGATTCTTCTCAACGAGGACATCCTGCTCGCCATCCCACGCAGTTTTCTGAGCCACATCCAGCCGCAGGGCGGCAGCATCGACCTCCGGACGCTAGTGAACAAGCCGTTCATCCTCTTACCAGCGGAACAGCTTCTCGGCAGCATCAGCCGGAGAGTCTTCGAGGCCGTCGGCATCGCGCCGAACATCCGTCTGGTGTGCAGCAGCACCGAGCGCGCCTGCACTCTTGCCGCCCAGCAGCTGGGCATCGCCTTTGCACCCCATGTCCTCGCCAGCCGCCACCGCTGGGCGGAGGAGCTGGCATATTTTTCGATTCAGGGTGTCGACACCGACCGGCAGGTCTGTCTGGTCTATCCGCGCAACACCTACCAGAGCGGCCCACTCCGGGAGCTGCTGGACTTATTCCGGAAGCGGACGCCGCAGCTTTATCAGCTCGGTTAAGCTTCCTCCGGGTGCAGCCATTTTCCCTTCCACGCATAGAGGACCATCAGGACGGCACCAAACGCCCACGACACCGGATAGAGGACAAACACGCCGTCGATGCTGTGGAACATCGGCAGAATAAACTGGATCCATACCACACGGAAGAGACAGAGCGACACCAGCAGGACGACCATCGGCGGAACGCTCTTACCGGTTCCGCGGACTGCACCGGCCAGACCGTGCAGAATCGCAAGCAGAAAGTAGAACGGGCAGAAATAGTGCATCGCCGTCACGCCGAACGCAACCACGCTGTCGTCACTCGTGAACAGCCGCATGATGGGATTCTGGAACGCCAGCAGCAGGCCGCCTGCTATTAAGGTATAAATAACGCCCATCGCCAGCGTGACCCACATACCCTTTTTCACACGGTCGATTTTGCCTGCGCCGTAGTTCTGGCCAACAAAGGTAGTCGCCGCCATGCTGAAGCTCGTCACCGGCAGAATGTTGAAGCCGTCGATCTTCATATACGCCGCAAAGCCGGCCATCGCCGCCGCACCGTAACCATTGACACTGGACTGAACCAGAACGTTCGAGAAGGAGATGACCATATTCTGGATACCGGTCGGCAAGCCAATGCGGACGATACGGGAAGCCATCTTCGGATGCACCTTGATGTTCCGGAGCGTCACCTGATAATCCGCCTTGACCCGGCTCAGGAAGGCCAGCGAGAGGACGCAGGAGACAAGCTGACTTAAGTCAGTCGCAATGGCCGCGCCCTCGACGCCCATCCGGAAGACCGCGATGAAGAGCAGGTCGAGGATGATATTCGTCACCGACGCAAAGCCCAGATAGATGAGGGAACGCTGCGAGTTTCCGGCGGCGTTCAGGATGCCTGCCGCCATGTTATACACGACGCTGAACAGGACACCGCCGAAGTAAATTTGCATGTAAGTGACAGCATCGGTCAGAACTTCATCCGGGGTATTCATCCAGACCAGAAGGCTCCGGCTGAACAGGATGCCGCCGATCGTCAGCAGGATACCAAGAATCACCGCAATTGCCAGCGACGTGTGGATCGCATCCTGCGCGTCCTTGCGGTCTTTCGCGCCCAGATACTGCGCCACGACGACGCCTGCGCCGACCGCGATGCCCTGACTGAAACCAATCAGAAGATAGATGGGCGAACCGCTGGAGCCGACCGCCGCCAGCGCGTTGCTGCCCAGAAAGTTGCCGACGATGATAGAGTCGGCGGTGTTATACAGCTGCTGAAGCAGGTTTCCCAGAATCAGCGGCACCGAGAAGAGCAGGATATTCTTCCAGATGCCGCCCTCTGTCATCAGCCGGGTCTTTTTTTGTTCCGGTTCCAATACCGTTTGCGCCATAGTTTTCTCCTTTTCCGTTTTCGTTCCCACCCTGCCGCAGTCCGGCGGCAGTTTTTCGACACTTCGCACAAAATTTGCGCCGTAATTTTAACAATACAACCAACCGGGAAAATTGTCAAGATGGCGCAGCACATCTGCCTTTTTCCGCCGGTTTTGGGGGAACCGCTTGCAATTCCGGCGAGTTTTGGATACAATATAAAAGAAACAAAAAGCATCAGCAAAGGAGACAGCATGGAACGAATCGGCATCCAGAAAAAGAACGGCGGAGTGGTCGAAGCACTCCAGCAGGCCATTTTATCCGGTCAGATCCCGGCAGGCACCGAGATGACCCAGAACGAACTGGCGGAAAGTCTCGGCGTCTCCCGGATGCCGGTGCGCGAGGCTCTGATGATCTTAGAATATCAGGGCCTGATCGTCCGCCTGCCGAACAATCATGTGCAGGCCGCCGACCTGACCGAAAACTATCTGCGTCAGATTTTGGCACTGGGTGCGCAGCTGGAACGGCAGGCCATCCAGTTCTTTCCGCCGGACGCCACCCTCTCCGGCAGCGAGATGATGCAGCACCGCACCCTCTGCAAGGCTCTGCCCTACGAGCTGCAGCGGAAGCTGCTGGAAAGCATCCTCGAGACCTATGTCGCCTTTGCTGTCCGCTCCCGTCCGGAGCCGGTCAATGACCGCCTGCCCCTGCTGCTGGCACTGGCACGGAGCGGCTCGCCGGATCTCCACCCCGAATGGCAGCGATACGAGACCGAACTTTTGAACATCATCTTATCCGTGAGGAACTATCATGCTGGGATTGAAACCAATTAAACTATTACCCGCCCGGGAACGGGTCGCCTCGGCTCTGCGCAAGGCCATCATCTCGAAGAGTATCCCCGAAGGCTCCGTCCTGACCCTCGAGACGACAGCGCAGGAGCTGGGCGTCTCCATCACCCCTGTCCGGGAAGCTTTTCAGATTCTGGCCCGTGACGGCCTGCTGGAACTCAAACAGAACCGCTGTGCCATTGTGCTGGGCGTGACCGAAAAGACCATCCGGGAACACTATCAGCTCCGTGCTGCCCTCGAAGGTGCGGCCTGTATGCTCTGCTGTCAGAACAACGCCGATCTGTCCAAGATCAAGAACTGTGTTGACACCGCCGAAGAAGCCCTGTCGCACCGGCAGTCCGGCAATTATGCCGACTACAACCAGTCCTTCCATTTTGAGATCTGGGAGGCCTCCGGCAACGAAAAGATGCAGAAACTGCTCAGTGAGCTGTGGAACGGCCTCTCCATCGGCGTCGAGATGAGCGAGCTGGATTATGCCCTCAACTCCCAACGGGAACACAAGGCCATTTACGCCGCACTGGAACGCCGGGATGCTCTGGTCGCCCGTACCGAGATGGAAAAGCATATCCTCCGCAGTATGGAGGATGCACTGACGTATTACTTATAATAAAGGAGCCTTCCATGTACACTTGCGCCAACTGCACCGTTCTGGCCTGTGCCAACAACGAGCCGGACAAGATGCCGAAAAACTGTCCGATGCGGAACACCGAGCTGATGGACTTAGCCTTTGCCGGTTATGCTGAGCCGGAAAATCACGATTTCTATGTCAACTGCTCCGCCATCGAGGGTCTAGGCTACTGCCAGTGGCCGCGTTTGAAGGAGACGGTGGAATTCTGCAAACGGATGGGCTATCACAAGCTGGGTCTGGCTTTCTGCAAAGGTCTGCGGAAAGAAGCCCGTGTCGTTGCCGACCTGCTCCGTGCGCAGGGTTTTGAGGTCGTGTCGGTCATCTGCAAGACCGGCGGCATCTCCAAGGAAGAAGTCGGCATCCCGGAGGAAGTCAAGATCCATCCGGGCGAGTTCGAGGCGATGTGCAATCCCATCGCGCAGGCAAAGCTCCTCAACGAGCAGCACACCGAATTCAACATTGAAGTCGGCCTCTGCGTCGGTCACGACTCGATGTTCTATAAATATTCCGACGCGATGGTGACGACCCTCGTCGCAAAAGACCGCGTCCTCGCCCATAATCCCTGCGGTGCCATCTACTGCGCCGAGGGGTACTTCAAAAAGAGATTGGAGTAAAAAAACGCAAATCGGCCCTCCTTGTCATGCGCTGCATGTCCGGGAGGGCCTTCTTGTATCCCACTGTCTGTAAGGCTTGCACAAAAATCGGTGTCAAAAACATACAAGGTGACAAAGCTCGAAAAAAGGCTTGACATTTGCGGCGAAATCGTGTATTCTCATGTCGTCAAGTGGATACATTATCAACGATTAAAGATAAATCAATTCAATAGACTTCTCTGCCGACCCTTTCAAGTTTCCATCGAAGCCTTCGGTTTCCGGAAACAAAAGGGCATCTCAGGATGGACCCGGCAGAACAAAAACCGTGCAGCGTGGCACGGCTGGGGAGTTCCGTAAGGCTGGCGTCAACTTGCGTCAGAAAATGGATACATTATTATTTATTATCAAAAGGAGGAATCCCCGTATGAGTCCATCCACCATCACCCTGCTCTTTCTTCTCTTTGCGGTCGTCATGTTCGTGTTTGAGAAGATCCCCCTCGGTGTCACATCCATGATCGTCTGTATCGGTCTGGTCGTCACCGGCGTGCTGGACGTCAAGACTGCTTTTGCAGGCTTTACCGACAGCAACGTCATCCTCTTCGTCGCCATGTTCATTGTCGGCGGTGCGCTGTTTGAAACAGGCATGGCAAACAAGATCGGCGGCATCGTCACCCACTTCGCCAAATCGGAGCGCAGCCTCATCGTAGCCATCATGGTCATTGTTGGCTTCATGAGCGGCGTTCTCTCCAACACCGGCACCGCAGCCGTCCTCATCCCGGTCGTCATCGGCATCGCGGCCAAGTCCGGTTACTCCCGTTCCAAGCTGCTGATGCCTCTGGTTTTCGCAGCTGCAATGGGCGGCAATCTCTCCCTCATCGGTGCACCGGGCAACCTCATCGCTCAGAGCGCGCTGAACGAGATCGGCCTGTCCTTCGGCTTCTTCGAGTACGCCATCGTGGGTCTGCCCATCCTGATCGTCGGCATCCTCTTCTACGCCACCATCGGTGAGAAGCTTCTGCCGACCCACGAGATCAAGGACGACGGCGCGTTCAACACCGAGCAGGATTTCTCCCACATTCCCAAGTGGAAGCAGACCCTCTCCCTCGTTATCCTCATTCTTACCCTGCTGGGTATGATTTTTGAAAAGCAGATCGGCATCAAGCTCTGCATCACCGGCGGCATCGGTGCCTTGGCCCTGATCCTGACCGGCGTCATCTCCGAGAAAGACGCCCTCAAGTCCATCGACCTGAAGACCATCTTCCTCTTCGGCGGCACCCTCTCGCTGGCATCAGCTCTGGAAAAGACCGGCGCAGGCGCAGAAATTGCAAACCTCGTCATCGGCGCGCTGGGCAAGAATCCCTCTCCCTACGTCCTGACCTTCGTGGTCTTCCTTCTCTGCTGCGTCATGACAAACTTCATGTCCAACACCGCGACCACGGCCCTGATGGTTCCCATCTGCCTGAGCATCGCGCAGGGCATGGGTGCTGACCCCCGTGCTGTCCTGATGGCCTGCGTCATTGGTGGTTCCTGCGCTTACGCAACGCCGATCGGTATGCCGGCCAACACGATGGTCGTTTCGGCTGGCGGCTACACCTTCAAGGACTACGCAAAGGCCGGTCTGCCCCTCATCGTGATTGCGACCATCGTCAGCATGATCATCCTTCCCATCGCATTTCCGTTCTTTCCGCAGTGAGCGGCTGAGAGCTGAATGATACATCGAACCCCAAAAGTACCAACCTTTTGAATCTTTAAGGAGGCAATGGAATGAACAAGCAAGAACAGGTGCAGCAGATGACGACCTATATGGCGAACTTCGTTTCCCATATCGCGAAAGTGCTGCCGGACGACATCATCGCCAAGCTCGATGAGCTGGGCGCACAGGAGGACGCACCTCTGTCCAAGGTCATTTACGAGACCATGAAGCGGAACCAGAAGCTGGCAAAGGAGCTGAACCGCCCCAGCTGCCAGGATACCGGCGTGCTTCAGTTCTGGGTAAAGTGCGGCGTTGATTTTCCGCTCATCGGTGAGCTGGAGCCGCTGCTGAAGGAAGCTGTGGTCAAGGCGACCTTCGAGGCTCCGCTCCGTCACAACAGCGTCGAGACCTTCGACGAGTTCAACACCGGCCGCAACGTCGGCAAAGGCACCCCAACCGTCTGGTGGGATATCGTTCCCAACAGCGACAAGTGCGAGATCTACGCTTACATGGCAGGCGGCGGCTGCACCCTGCCGGGCAAGGCCATGGTCCTGATGCCCGGCGCAGGCTACGAGGGTGTTACCAAGTTCGTCATGGATGTCATGACCAGCTACGGCATCAACGCATGTCCTCCGCTGCTGGTGGGCGTCGGCGTCGCGACTTCGGTTGAGACCGCTGCTCTCCTTTCTAAGAAGGCTCTGATGCGTCCTCTGGGCAGCCACAACGAGAACGAGCGCGCAGCCTACATGGAGAAGCTGCTGGAAGACGGCATCAACTCCATCGGCCTTGGCCCTCAGGGCATGGGTGGCAAGTACTCTGTCATGGGTGTTCACATCGAGAACACCGCCCGCCATCCTTCGGCCATCGGCGTTGCTGTGAACGTCGGCTGCTGGTCTCACCGCCGCGGCCACATCATTTTCGACAAAGACCTGAACTACACCATTGATACTCACTCGGGGGTGACTCTGTAATGCTGACTATGAAAGACGGAAAGAAAATTCTCACTACTCCGGTCTCCGCTGAAGACCTGAAGGACATCCACATTGGAGATGTCGTCTACCTAAACGGCGACCTGACCACCTGCCGCGACGTCGCACACCGCCGCCTCGTTGAGGAAGGCCGTCCTCTGCCGGTCGACGTCAAGGACGCAGCCATCTTCCACGCCGGCCCCATCATCCGCCCTCTCGAGAACGACAAATTCGAGATGGTCTCGGTCGGCCCCACCACCTCCATGCGCATGGAGAAGTTCGAGTATGAGTTCGTCCAGAAGTCCGGCGTCCGTGTCATCGTCGGCAAGGGCGGCATGGGCCCCAACACCGAGCGCGCCTGCAAGGAATTCGGTGCCATCCACTGCGTTTTCCCTGCTGGCAATGCCGTCGTCGCCGCTACCGAGGTCGAAGAGATCGTCGAGGCACAGTGGCGTGACCTGGGCATGCCCGAGACCCTGTGGCACTGCCATGTCAACGAGTTCGGCCCCCTGATCGTCTCCATCGACACCGAGGGCCGCAACCTGTTCGAGGAGAACAAGGTCATCTTCAATCAGCGCAAGGAAAAGGCCATTGAAGAGATCTGCAAGCATGTCGGCTTCATCAAGTAAGTTCTCTCTTCTCTCCTTTTTGTACAATCTCCTGCGGAGGACGCCCTTCTAATCAAAACTTCTTATTCTTACCGTTCATTCAACTTTTTCTCAGCCTATTCTTTTTTTCCACGCTCATTTTAGTTCTCCGCAATTTAAATCCCCGAGCATCCACTGCCTTCGGATGTCCGGGGATTTTTGGTATATCCATATCATCCCCGTCCGGGAAATCATCGAACCATCAGGAGGAACTTCCCATGACTCCCTTAGAGATTACTCTTATCATTCTGCTCGTCACGATCCTCGCCTTTATTTCCGGCAAGATCCCATTCTCGGTCATTTCCACCGGCATCATCCTCGCCCTGATCCTGACGGGCATCAAGACCCCTGCCGAGGCTTTCGGCGGTTTCATCAATACCAACGTCGTCATGTTCGTTGCCATGTTCGTTATTGGCGCAGGACTGACAAAAACGCCCCTCATCGACAAAGCGCAGAGCCTTGTCATCCGCTACAAAGACAACATGCGGATGCTGATTTTCCTCTCCTGTGTCGCCGGTGCGTTTCTGGGGGCCATCACCAGCGCGACCGCAACGGCCGCCATCATGCTCCCCCTTCTCATCGGCATTGCCAATGATATCGGTGTCAGCCGCAGCAAGCTGCTTTACCCTGCCATGGCCTGCGCGAACATTGCGACCCAGATGACCTTTCTCGGGCAGGGTGCTTCCAACATGGCGTGGAACGACGTCATGATGCAGGCAGGTGCGCCCAATCCGCTCCACATCTGGGATTTCACCATCGCGCGCATCCCCATGCTGACGATCGCCATCCTGTACATGACCTTCTTCGGTTACAAGCTGATGCCCGACATCCCCAACGAGCAGTTCTCCGATTCGGATCATACCGCCGCTGAGACCGAAAAGCTGAGTCCGTTCAAGAGCAAACTGGCCGTCGTCATCATTCTGGCGACCATTCTGCTGATGCTCCTTGAAAACGTCATCGGCATCAAGATGTACCTCACCGCCTGCCTCGGTGCCGTTGCACTGGTGCTTTCCGGCGTCCTGAGCGAAAAAGAAGCCCTGAACTCCATCCACCAGCCCACCATTTTCCTGTTCGCCGGTGTGCTGGCACTGTCAGACGCCATCCAAACCACCGGTGCAGGCGACGTCGTTGCCGACTGGATGATTCGTCTGCTGGGCAACACTACAAATCCGTACATCATCATGCTGGTGTTCTTCCTCGTTCCCTTCATTCTGACGCAGGTCATGTCCAATCTGGCGACCCTGACGATCTTCATTCCGCTGGTGACTTCCGCCTGTATCCGGATGGGCATTGACCCCCGTGCCACTGTGGTCGGCGTCATCACTGCAAGCTGCATCTCCATCATGACCCCGATGGCCGCTCCCTGTCAGATCATGATCATCGAACCCGGCGGATACAAGCTCCGGGATTATCTCCGGTGCGGCACGCCGTTGGCACTCATCCTTATCGTTGTCTCGGTGTTCTTCCTGCCGATGCTCTTCCCCCTGTACTGAAAAAACTCCTCAGTGTTCCACTCGTCCGGAAGACTGAGGAGTTTTTTCTGTCCGCTTGACGCATCCTGTGAGAGATGCTATCATGGACACACTTACAGATAAAAGAGGTCGGATTTCAAAATGCAGAAGATTCAAACGCCCCTGTTCCGGGGCATCGGGGATGAAGCGTTCGAGCAGATGCGGCAGTACGGCGGCACCCGGCAGAAGCAGTTCGCAAAGGGCGAGACGATTTTCCGCACCGGCGAAACGGTGCATGAGCTGGGCATCGTCCTGTCCGGCAGTGTCAACATCGAGAACATCGACCTCTGGGGCAACAAGAGTATCCTGAGCCACATCCCGACCGGGCAGGTCTTCGCCGAGACCTACGCCTATTGTGCCGAGCCGATGATGGTAGACGCCGTCGCCGACGAGGACACGCAGGTGCTGTTCCTCGACCTCGACCGCCTGCTCCGCACACCCCACCCGGAGTGCGGCTGGCAGCAGGTGCTGAACAACAATCTGCTCAACATCTCCCTCCACAAAAACCTTGCCCTGTCGGAGCGCATCTTCTGCACCAGCCCCAAGACCATCCGGGGTCGGCTGCTGCTCTACCTCTCTAACCAGTCGGCTAAGGCCGGGAGCCGTACCTTTACGATCCCCTTCAACCGTCAGGCCCTCGCCGATTATCTCAACCTCGACCGCAGCGCGCTCTCCAAAGAGCTTGGCAAAATGCGCGATGAGCATCTCCTTATCGTTGATAAGAGTACCTTCACCCTTCTGGATGGGGTGGAGTGATACGCAAAAGAGCGTCAGCCCGTAAAAAGGCTGACGCTCTTTGACTTCTATGGAGAGGATGTCTATTTCAGGAACTTATCAGAACTTGAACAGGTTGACGATACGCTTCCACAGACGGGTGAAGAAGTTGCCTTCCTCAACAGTGGTATCGGCGGTTGCTGCATTGTCAGCAGAAGCGACGGTCTCACCGGTCTTGTAGATGAACTTCACACTGCTGGAAGCACCCTCAGGCGTACCAGCAAAGCTGGTGTAGTCCTCGAGGCGGCTGGACATCTCATCCAGAACGGTCTTGAGTGCGTGGATCTGGTCGGTATCCAGAGAGTCCAGAGAACCGGTCAGCTTGGAGATGCCCTCCTCGTTGAACTGGTTCAGGCCATCATTCAGCTGAACCGTACCGTCGGACAGCTGACCGACGCCGTTGTTCAGGGTGTTCACACCATCGTACAGACTCTTGGTGCCGGCTGCCAGCTGTGCGCTGCCATCCTTTGCGGAGTGTGCGCCATCGGCTGCGGAAGCCACACCGTTGGTGTACTGGTTGACGCTGGAAACGAAGTACTGGATCTGGCTCAGGCTGGTCTTCAGAGCCGCGACACTTGCCATATCCTCACTGTTCTTGACCTGCAGGTACAGCTCATCGTGGATCTTCTGCTCTGCGTCCGCATCGGTCAGCTTATCGACGATGCCGGTCAGGAAAGACGGGTCGAGGTTCTGCATCAGCTTGAGTGCGGCCTCGAGGTCATCGTTGGTCTTGGTGGCTGCGAGGTACAGGGCGATGTCCAGCTGGCTTGCCTTGAAGCTGGGTTCCTGTTCCCAGATGGTGCGGACCATCTTCTTGCGGCCAGCGGCCAGCGTCTTGTCGTTCAGGGTCAGGATCTCGTCGATGACGGATGCGTAGCTATCCCAGGTCATCGGCTCGTCGATCAGGCCGCCCTCCATGAGGGTGCTGTTTGCGGATGCCAGAACGCCGTCAGCGACCTGCTGTGCGCCAGCGTTCAGAGCGGAGTTGTTGGAAGTCAGGGTGTCCAGACCATCGGTCAGCTGACCCAGACCACTGTCCAGAGCGGTCGCACCGGTCTTGAGCTGGCTTGCGCCGTCCAGCAGTGCCAGGCCGCCGCTTGCCAGCTGAGAAGCACCGTCGACCAGCTGGGATGCGCCATCCATCAGCTGGCTCATCGCATCATTCAGCTGAGTCATTGCGTCCTGCAGCTCGTTGATATTATCGGTCAGACCGTTGATGCTGCTCAGATCGAAGACATTGTCCTGACCCAGAGCGTCTGCGCTGGCAGCGCAGGCGAGCATGATCTGCGGAGCAGTCAGCTCGGTGACATCTGCCTCAACCGTCACGCTGTCCTGCAGATAGTCTTTCATCTCTTTGAATTCTTTTGCATCCTCGATGCTGCTCGGGAGCAGGCCGTCCAGAGTGTCCTTGACACCCGGAAGGGCGACGAAAGCGGCAACAGAACTCTTGGCCGCGCTTTCCAGCACGCCACGGTCTGCCTCGACATTCGTTGCGTCCTCACCGAAGATGACGCCCACAGCGGTGATGAGCGGCGTCACGACGGTGCGGTTCTGGCCGTTCACCTCAATGGTGCCGGTCTCGTTGTTCGTCAGGTCGATGGTCACGGTCAGGTGGCCGCTCTTGTCGATGAGGTCTTCCAGCGGAGCCTCGACACCATCCATCTTATAAGTCACTTTTGCGGTGATTGGCAGTTGACGGGTGGTCTCGCCCTTGTAGTAGACGTCGGTGTCATCGGTGTTCCAGACCAGCTTCTCGCCGTCCTGCGTAAAGGTGGCGTCGCTCTCGGTGTTCTGGATGTTCGTCAGGGTGCTCTGGTCGGTCACGCTGGACAGGCCGCCGGCATTGTACAGATGCTCGCTGACGGTGGTGCTTTTGACCGAGCCATCAGCGTTCATCACGGTATAGACAGTTTCGGATTTTTCAAAGCTTGCCTTGGTTGCGGCAAAGGCAGGCATCGTCATTCCTGCGGCGAGAGTCAGAGCCAGTGCCGCACTCGCGAAACGAAGCGATTTTTTCATGGTGATTACTCCTTTTCAGACTTCTCGGTGGTTTCAGGCACAAGCCAATGGAAGGTCGTGCGGCGGATGAGACCGTCGGTCAGCATCAGAGCTGCCGGCAGGACGATCAGAATGACGGCCATGGAGATCAGAGCACCACGGGAGATCAGCAGGCAGATGCTCTGGAGCAGCTCCATCTTACTGATGGCAGCAACGCCGACGGTCGCGGCGAAGAAGGTCAGGCCACTGGTCAGGATACTCTGGCTGCAATGCTCCAGAGACTGCTGAGCCGCCTGCTGAGGTGTACGGCCAAAGGCACGCTCCTCGTGATAACGGGTCGTCATCAGGATGGAATAGTCGACGGTCGCGCCCAGCTGGATGGTGCCGATAACGATGCTTGCGATGAAGGGCAGCTGCGCACCGGTAAAGTACGGGATGCCCATGTTGATAGCGATAGCCGCCTCGATGCTGGCGACCAGCAGGACGGGGATGGAAATGCTCTTGAACGAAAGAGCGATGATGAGCAGAACGGCCATGATGGACCAGACGTTGACGTTTTTGAAATCGACATCGGTCACTTCGATCAGGTCTTTCGTCATGGCACCCTCGCCGGTGATAACGCCCTCGGGATCAACATTCTTGATCAGGCTGATCATTTCGTCCAGCTGGCTGTTGATGGCGTCGGTACCGGTCTTGTAAGAGCTGTTCGCCAGGATCAGCTTGTAGCCGCCGGACTGCAGGATCTCCATGATGCTGTCGGGCAGCAGCTCGGTGTCGAAGCCCGGGCCAGTAATGGAATCAAGGCTGACGACCTGCGTGATGCCGTCAACATCTTCCAGTTCATCGCAGAGGTCAGACACCTGCGATGCGGTCAGATCATCATGCACCAGAATGAAGTGGGAGGTCGTCATACCGAAGTCCTCGCCCAGCTTGTTGGTGCCGACGATGCCGGTCAGATCCTGGGGCAGCGAATCGAACAGGGTGTAGTAAACATCGGTCTTCTGCTGCGCGATTGCAAACGGGATCAGGATCACAATAAAGATGGCGACGATGGCCTTGGAGTGATTGGAGACAAAATAGCTCATCTTGGTCAGCTGAGGGATGACCGTGCGGTGCTTGTATTTTTCTACCAGACGGTCAAAGGTCAGGATCAGTGCCGGCAGAATGACAACGGTGCAGACGACGCCCAGCGCAACGCCCTTTGCCATGACGATACCGATATCGCGGCCCAGCGTCAGGCGCATGGCGCACAGAGCGAGGAAGCCTGCGATGGTCGTCAGACTGGAAGCGGAGATCGAGGTCATGGTCTTGCAGATGGCGGAAACCATAGCGTCCTCATTGTTGGAACGCAGCTCCTTTTCCTCCTGATACCGGTGCAGCAGGAAGATGGAGAAGTCCATCGTGACGCCCAGCTGCAGGACGGTGGCCAGAGCCTCGGTGATGTAGCTGATCTGGCCGAGGAAGATGTTGGTGCCGAAGTTGTACACGATGGGGAACAACAGGCCCAGCATGAACAGCAGCGGCGTGATGGTGCTCTCCAGCGAGAGGAACAGAACCACCAAGCTGGCACCCACAGCGATCACGATGTACATCGGCATTTCCTGATTGACCAGAGCCTTAGTGTCCTGCAGGATGACGCTCATGCCGCCGAAGAAGCAGTCCTTGCGCAGCAGCTTTTCGATTTGCTTGACGGCTTCCATGGTCTCCTCGCTGGCACTGGGTGCGTCAAAGCGGACGATCAGCATGGTCGAATCGTTTTTACCGAACATGAATTGCTGGATGTCTGCCGGCAGCATCTCGGTCGGGATGCTGGGGTCGATGACATCGCTCAGCCAGAAGGTCTGGGTAACGCCGGGAACCGCGTCGATGTCCTTCTTCATAGCGATCAGTTCGTTGGTTGGCAGGCCTTCGACGGTGATCATACCGGTGGAGGCCAGATGGAAGTCATCCTCCAGTGCTACCTCGCCGATCATGGAATCCAGATCCTGAGGCAGGTAGGTGAGGATGTCATAGTTGATGCGGGTGGCAACTGCGCCGATTGCGGAAGGGATCAACAGCAGGATCGCTACTGTTAAAATCAACTTACGCAGCCGCACAATGCCCTGTGCGATCTTTTTCATGAGTACCCTCCATAGAAAGTTGAATTGATGGAACTTGTTCAAAACTGACTCATAGTCATTTCTGAGCAAGCACTATTATAACCAATCCGTCGATAGTGTCAATACAAAAAATGACCAAAAGTCAGTTTTCTTATCAAAGGCCGGAAATTGTCTAACCTGTCCGCTCCATTTGGGGCTTGCACTACGGTGAAAGGACTGCTAAACTAATTGAGACAATACAGAACACCGCAGAAAAGAGGATTCAGAAACCAGAATGGGTACCGTGGAAGGAAAAAAGCAGGAAAAGCGCAAAGCCCTGCTGGACGCAGCTTATGAACTGTTTTTGGAACGCGGCGCGTCCAAGACCAGCGTTGCGGACATCACCGAGCGCGCCAAGGTGGCGAAGGGAACGTTCTATCTCTACTTCGCCGATAAGGGAGCCGTCACGCAGGCACTGCTGGGGAAGGTCAGCTATCAGCTGCTGGACGATGCCTGCACCGCCGTCGAGCAGCAGAGCAACGACCTCACCTTCCCGGACAAGATGATCTTCGTCATCGACCACATCATCGAGGCCCTGCGCAGCGATCTTCTGGTACTCAAGTTTCTGGAGCGCAGCTTCGTCTGGCCCGGGCTGGACCAGCTGGAAGCCAGCACCGAAGCCGAACCCCTGATGCGGAAGCTGCTGGACGCTATCCTCACCAGCCCCGAAATGGCCGGGCGGACAGAACGGGAGATCTATCAGCGCATCACCGCCCTTGGCAGCATGTGCATGTCCGTCTGTTATTCCAGCATCCTCGAGGGCAAGCCCGACGACATCGACCACATGAAGCCTGTCCTCTATGATATCATCCGCCGGGCGTTGTGACCGCCGTGTTATTTATAATAGGAATATCCATCTCGGCAGAAGCCTGCTTTTCTCCCCTCTTCCCTGCGCAAAATCAGAAATTTCAGATTTTTTCAAAAAAGCCCTTGCATTTGAGCGAAACCTGTGGTATCATATTGAGGTCGACACGACACATGGACGGTTAGCTCAGCTGGTAGAGCATCTGCTTGACGTGCAGGAGGTCACAGGTTCGAGTCCTGTACCGTCCACCAAACGTAAGCCTCTAACGAAAGTTAGAGGCTTTTTTGTTGTCTCTGCCGCCAACCCACGTTGGAGCCACGGACGGTATAGGACTCGAGCAGGTCTATCTTCCCCCTATTTTTTTCCTTGGAAGTATGGTATACTCGGCTCAACAAATCGGGATTTAGAGGAGGCAATGCAATGGATATTTCCTATAATTGTGAAAATCAAAAATTTAATTATAGAGTATGTGCCATGATAATCGCGGGAAATCAAATTTTAGCGATGCACGATGAACGTTCACCCTATTTTTATCTTCCGGGTGGAAGAGTTAAGATGGGTGAAACTGCTGAGCAAGCAGTGGTTCGGGAAGTTCAGGAAGAACTTGGTGTAACTCCAAAGATTACACGTCCATTATGGCTCAATCAGGCTTTTTTTACCGAAGATGTGGATAATCTACATTATCATGAACTGTGTATTTATTTTCTGGTGGATATTTCAGAGACAACTCTACTGGAAAGAGGAAACGTCTTTACTCTGACAGAAGGAAAGCATATCCATACTTTTGAATGGCTGGAGTTTGATAGATTGAAAGATGAATATTTTTATCCACTTTTTCTGAAAAAAGCGATTTACGATCTTCCCGATGAATTCACCCTTCGCACGGAATTAGAGTAACAACTTCCAGTTTGCCGTACTCGTTCCCGGCAGGGTTTGGGGCAGGCACACCCCAGCAAGAAGCATCAAAGGCAGGGTATCACCATTCCGGTGGTATCCTGCCTTTTGTTATGCTGGACTGTTCTTTTACTGAGGAGTATGTTATACTTAACTCAGCAAATCGAAGTTTGGGAGGATGGCACTTATGAATGACGGCAGAGACTTCAAAAAAGAATATAGTGTCTTTTTGAACAAAGTTCCGTATCAGACGGCAGTTGTTGACGGTGTAGCAGTAAGATACCAGTATGGCGGCAAGGATGATGCACCCACCATTCTCTTTTTCAACGGATTAGAGATGCAGGAAATGTGGATTTACGATTGGAGGTTTTTTCTATGGAATACATCACGTTATCGAACGGCGTCAAAATGCCGCAGCTGGGCTATGGCGTCTATCAGGTCACGCAGGACGAGTGCGAACGCTGCGTTTCGGACGCACTGCGCGTCGGCTACCGTGCCATCGACACAGCGCAGAGCTATTTCAACGAGGAGCAGGTCGGCGCGGCCATCGAGAAGTCCGGCATCGACCGGAAGGACATCTTCCTGACGACCAAGGTCTGGGTCGAGCATTACGGCTACGAAGCCGCAAAAGCTTCGGTGCTGGACTCCATGAAAAAGCTCCGCACCGACTACCTGGACCTCTGCCTGCTGCACCAGCCGTTCTCGGATTATTACGGCGCATGGCGCGCTCTGGAAGAGCTGTACGAAGAGGGCAAAATTCGTGCCATCGGCGTATCGAACTTCTATCCTGACCGTCTGGTCGATATCTGCTCCTTTGCCCGGATCAAGCCGATGGTGAATCAGGTCGAGACTCACCCGTTCAACCAGCAGGTCGAGGCGAAAAAGTGGATGGACAAATACGGCGTCCGGATCGAGGCATGGGCTCCCTTCGGTGAGGGCCGCGGTGATATGTTCACCAATCCTGTCCTCGCTGAGATCGGCGCAAAATACGGCAAGACCACGGCGCAGGTCATCCTCCGCTGGCATCTGCAGCGCGGCGTCATCGTCATCCCGAAATCTACCCACGTCGAGCGGATGGAGGAGAACCTGAACGTCTTCGATTTCACCCTCTCCGACGAGGACATGGCAAAGATCGCCGCGCTGGACAAGGCGCAGAGTGCCTTCTTCTCCCACTATGATCCGGCCATGGTCGAGTGGTTCGCCCGGATGGTCGAGGAGCGTAAGCATCAGCACGACAGCAGCAAGGAAAAGAAGCACTGGTAATACAGTTTTTCTCTTGACGACGATTTAAATCATTGCACAAAGAAGCAGGGTGCCGCCGGGTTGGTGACATCCTGCTTTTCATGTTATTCTTCTGCCCAGATGCGATAGATATTTTCCACCTGATACGGGTAGCTTGCCAGCACATAGCCGTCGCAGAGAACGGTGATGGTATCGCCCGGTTCAAGCTGTTCCAGTTTGACC
Source organism: uncultured Faecalibacterium sp. (assembly GCA_934548045.1). Classification (GTDB taxonomy): domain Bacteria; phylum Bacillota; class Clostridia; order Oscillospirales; family Ruminococcaceae; genus Faecalibacterium. The sequence continues at coordinate 78,041 of CAKTEM010000002.1, forward strand.
GGTTCGCCGCCGGGCGTCTGCAAATCTGCCGAGACGGCATGGAGAGCATATTCCTCGCCAGTGCCTGGCTTTTCTGCTAAAATCATATCATTTTTAAAGTCGGTTTCTTTTACGGTCAGTGTGATTTTCTCTGTCTCGTCCTGCAAAATCTTCTCGATGGTCTGGTATGCCTTTTTCCCGGAACCATCCAGCGAAAGCAGGTGCATTGCCCTGCCGTTCACCTGACAGATATCGCTGCCCTCGTAGAAAGTCAGGGTCAGATTCAGTTTTTCCGGGGATGCGTCACCGTACCGGATCGTCACACTGCGCGAGTCCTCGCCGCCGGTCGCGTTCTCCGTTCCGGGCAGGTAGACCGCATGGGTCAGGTACTTTTTCAACGCCTGATACACCTGCGAATCATTTCTCAGCTGACAGTCATGCTGATACTCGATTTTGCGCATGGTAACGTGAAGTTCTGTCACCGCCGCGACACTCTCCCGGGAGCGGACATGCCGGTCGATGGCCCACCACTTCGCGATGCCGCCCACAACCAGCAGGAGCAGGATTGCTCCCAGAATACCGACCAGCCACTTCCGTGATTTTTTCATCTGCTCTGCCCTTCTTTCTGTTTTTTGTTTATCATATCATAGATTCGGCAGGATATTGTTAATTTTCTTTGATTTGCGCACTGACTCTGATAGCCGCCCGGCGCATCCTGTGGTATACTCGATGCAGAAAACAAACTTGGAGGATGGTTATAAAAACGATTTATCTGATGCGGCACGGCGAGACGCTTTTCAACGTGATGGACGTCAATCAGGGGCAGTGCGACTCGCCGCTGACCGAAAACGGCATGGCCATCCGCCGCTTCCTGACCGCCCTCTCCGCACCTCAGGTCAACGGCTTCCTCGGCAACTGCGCCATCGTCCATCTCACCTATGAAAACGGCATCTTTAAGGTGGAAGAAGTGGTGGGCCCGAATTCCTGAATCTTCCCCTATACACCTTTCCCAAAATTATGTTCCAAACCGGTTTCCACTTTATCAGTTTCTTGAAATTGCAGTAGCAAATCCGGCGCGGATATGGTATACTAAGTTTAATGCATCAACCGGCAAAGAAATCTTTGCCGCACAGTGTTTTTCCGGGGTTTTCTGCCCTGTCAAATCTGCCGCGAAGGGATGTTCAGACAATGGATAATATTTTTATGGCTGACCGCAAATCCATCTCTCTGGAGGACTATCTGCGCTACGACAGTTCTTCCCGTGGGAATCTGGGCGCGGAGCTGCCTGTGACCGTCTACCGGATGCTCGAATACTCCCTCCGGGAAGAGCTGGTGCGTGAGTTCGGCAAAGAAAAGCAGATCGAGGTCTTCCGCGGCGCAGGCAAGATGGCCGGCGAATATTTCGCCAAGCATTATCTGAACATGGACCAGCCGCTGAATCAGTTCGTGGGCGAGCTTCAGGCTAGGATGCAGGAGTTCAAGATCGGCGTCCTGCGCATCGAGGACGTCGATGAAGAGAGCGGAAAGATCATCCTGACCGTTGCCGAAGACGCCGACTGCTCTGGTCTGCCGGTGCTGGGCGAGACGGTCTGCAACTACGATGAGGGCTTTATTTCCGGCATCCTGTCGCTCTATTCCGGCAAGCCGTATCAGGCTGTCGAGGTCGACTGCTGGGCCACCGGCGACCGTGTCTGCCGCTTCCACGCGGACATCACTGCCTCGGACTCCGGGAGCCCCGTGTGATGGAAGACAAGAACTGCGACCGGTTATTTGAATATCTCCGCAGCATCCTCTACGACCCCAAAGCACAGCCGCTGGACGTCAGCACGCTGGACGAGCCCTACCAGAAGCTCGGGATGGGCCTGCAATACCTCGACAAGGCCATTCAGGAGATGAAAGCCTATTCTGCGGCTCTTTCCACTGGCAACCTCTCCGACTGCTACCCTTCCCGTGGCAATCCCCTGTGCGAGAACCTGAAAAACATCCACGCCAACCTGAACCATCTGACATGGCAGGCAAAGCAGGTCGCGAAGGGTGATTATTTCCAGAACGTCTCCTATTTGGGCGAGTTCTCGGAAGCGTTCAACACCATGACCGCTCAGCTCAAGCAGCGCGAGGCCATGCTGCGACAAGAGGCCCAGCAGAAAAAGGATTACGCCGACTCGTTGGAGCTGGAAGCGCATTTTGACCCGTTGACCCAGATCGGTAACCGGTATTATTTTAAACAGAACGCGGATAACTTGTTGAAAACTGACTCGGAGCTGGTCTTCTGTTACTGTGACCTCGACCATCTAAAATACGTCAACGACAACTTCGGCCACGAGGAGGGCGACCAGTATCTCTGCCATTACGTCGAACTGGTACAGCGGCATCTCTGCGCGCCGGACGTTTTCGCCCGTCTCGGCGGCGACGAGTTCTGCGTCATCCTGAAAGGCTGTTCGCCCGAGCTGGCAAAACGGGAGATGCTCCGGATGCAGGACGAATTCCTGCACAGTTCTCCGCCCCAGTATCCCCAGTGCTTCAGCTTTGGCCTGTTCCATCTGCCAAAGGGCCATGGCCCGGTCGATTTGAACGACATCCTCCGGCAGGCCGATGCCTCTATGTACAGCCAGAAAAAAGAACACAAACAGATGTATCACGTCGTTTAAGACAGAACGTCTCCCCTTCCGCACAGGCAGCATTGGCGGAAAGGGAGACGCTCTGTTTTTTATTTCAGAATAGAGGAGAGGGGGTTATAGACAAAATCTCAGCGGCCAATGAGCAGGTCGCGGCGGCAGCGTCCGCCGATGGTGAGGATGGTGCGGCTGCCGATCTGGCGCAGGGTGAAGCTGGTCTTATCGGAGTAGCCCTCGCACATCAGGGTCAGGTTCAGGGTGGTGGAGTTCTTGTTGGTGACGACAGACAGGGTGCTGATGCCCTGATTCATCTGTGCGCGCAGGTCGCCGATAGTGCCGCGGACGGTCACGGTGTCCTCGGGAGCATCCAGCGTCAGCACACGGCCATCCTGACGGGCGGTGAACAGCACCTGCTTCCAGAAGGGGCCGGTCATGGTCAGGCCAGCGGCCAGAGGAACTTCCTCCGTCGTCTCGCCGCCCATGCTTATCATCATGACATCGCCCTGGATCATCTCCTCCATCGGCATCGGGGGCAGATAGCCCGCAACGACCGAATCATCGGTGGTCGTGGTGGTGGTCTCCTCGACGACAGCCGACTGCTGTTCACCTGCGGAGTACATCGCGATATCGCCCTGGATCATCTGATCCATCGGCATCGGAGGCATGTAACCAGCCACGACACCATCATCCTCGGCGGCAAACGCGCCGGTCGCCATCGTTGCAACAGCAGCCATCATCACAGCCGCAGCAGCCAGTGTACGGGTAACGTTTTTATGGTTCATTTTCATAGGATTTTCCTCCTGTAAATGCCTTGCGGAAAAGGCGTTTTTTCCAGCGGTCATGCCGCTTTCTGTGATTCTATGGTATCAAAAACCAGCCCCTTATGCAAGCGACGAATTTTCACCGTATTATTGCACGGAAAAGGCGGTTCGGAAAAAAATTTTTCCGAACCGCCTTTTTGTGTTTCTTTATGAACTCGAGACTGCTCAGCCCTCGAACTTGATCATTGCTGCGCCTGCCTCAACGGGGCCGTCTGCAACGACCTTCATGCCGTTCAGGTCATCACCATTGGTGACGATGATCGCGGTGGTAGTGGGGTGGTTTGCAGCGCGGATGGCGTTCAGGTCAACCTTCAGCATCGGGGTGCCGGCCTTGACCTTCTGATCTTCCTTCACCAGAGCGGTGAAGCCCTTGCCCTGCATCTCGACGGTATCCATGCCGACGTGGATCAGCAGCTCGATGCCGTCATCGCTGGTCATGCCGATGGCGTGCAGGGTGGAAGCCACCTGCGTAATGGTGCCGTCGAACGGAGCGTAAACGGTGTCACCGGTCGGCTCGATGCCGCAGCCGGGTCCCAGAATCGCCGTTGCAAACGTCTCATCGGGGATCTGCTCCAGAGGGATCACCTTGCCGTCGATGGGGGCCTTGACCGTCATCTTTTCGCCGGAGAATTTGGGTGCAGCCTCCGTCTTGCCGCCAAACAGTTTATCAAAAAAACCCATTGTAAAACCCTTCCTTCCTATCATCATCGTAAGAAATTCGTTGCAGAGCGCATCTAACAGTAAAAAGAGGCAAGGATACACCTAGCTGTGTATTCCTGCCCCTTTCCCGCGTTCTGCGTCTTCTTTTTAAAAAATACCATACCCGGCAGAAAAATTCAATCAGCATCCTGCACAAAGAGATTTTTAAAACTTCGTCATAATGCTGACAATCAGGCAGTTTTTCACATCAGTTCGATGAGCTGCATGATCTCTTCCATTTTGGTCGCCCAGCTGGTCGCAATGCGGACAACAGTGTGGGTATCGTCATATTTTTCCCAGAAGCCGAACTTTGCCTTGCCTTCCAGCGCGGCCAGCTGCTCGTTGGAGAGGACGACAAAAATCTGGTTGGTGGGCGAATCCATGAAGAACTTGTATCCCTTATCAGACAGCGCGCGTTTCAGGACGTTTGCCGTCGTGATGGCGTTCTCACTGATCTTGGTATAGAGGTCGTCGGTGAACAGGACATCGAACTGGATGCCCAGCAGACGGCCCTTTGCCAGCAGTGCGCCCTGCTGTTTCATCATCGTCATGAAGTGTGCCGGTGCGCCGTGCGGAAAGACTGCTGCTTCGCCGCAGAGTGCGCCGACTTTGGTGCCGCCGATATAGAACACATCGGTCAGACGGGCGAGGTCAGCCAGTGTGACGTCGGTTCCCTTGCTCACCAGACCATAGCCCAGCCGCGCACCGTCGAGGAAGAGGGGCAGCTTGAACTCATGGCAGACCGCCGACAGGGCTTCCAGCTCGGCCTTGGTGTACAGGGTGCCGTACTCGGTCGGGTGGGAGATATAGACCATTCCCGGGAAGACCATGTGGTCGTGGTTGCCGTCGGCGAAGAAGGTCTTGCAGAAATCCCGGACAGTCTCGGCGTCCAGTTTGCCGTTCTTCTGGGGCAAGCCGAGGACTTTGTGTCCGGTGTACTCGATGGCACCGGCCTCATGGCCTGCCACATGGCCGGTCGCCGCCGCGATGACGCCCTCCCAGCGGTTCAGCATGGACGCGATGACGATAGCGTTGGTCTGGGTGCCGCCCGAGATGAAATAAACATCTGCCTCCGGGCAGTCGCAGGCCTTGCGGATCTTCTCTTTCGCGCTGGCGCAGTACGGGTCGGTGCCGTAGCCCGACACCTTCTCGAAGTTGGTCTCCATCAGCTTTTGCAGGATGGCCGGATGCGCACCCTCGCAATAATCATTTTCAAAATACAGCATATTCGTTTTCCCTCTGCTTTTCTCAAAGATGGTTCTATTATCGCCCCGAATCCCCTCTTTGTCAATTGCACGGGAAACAATACATGGCCTGACCCTCTCTGCTGCGCACTGCACGGCATCAAAACCCGGTCAAGGCAGACCGTTTTTACTGCATCTTTAATGATTTTATGCTATACTCTATTATTGGAAACATTTAACAAACTCCATCGGAAGGGAAAGGGAGGAAATGACCCCGATGAAAGAAAAATCATGGTGGCAGAATGGCCTGATCGTCCTTGGGATGTTCTGTCTTTCGTTTGCGATCGTGACAGGCATCCAGGTCGTTACCGGGCACATTGCCGGAATGGCCTCGATGATCTTCGTGCTTTCGGTCTTTATTACATCGGTCTATACCGATGGCTATCTCTGGGGTGTGGCGTCCTCGCTCATCAGCGTGCTTGCGGTCAATTTTGCGTTCCGCGCGCCCTACTTTGAGTTCAACTTTACGCTGACCGAAAACCTCGTCTCCGGCATCGTGATGCTGGTCGTCTCGGTCATGACAAGCACCCTGACGACCCGGAACAAAAAGCAGGAGCAGCTCCGGATGGAGAGCGAAGCCGAAAAGACACGTGCGAATCTTTTGCGCGCTGTCTCCCACGACCTGCGCACTCCCCTGACATCCATTTATGGTGCCTGCTCGACCGTTATCGAGAATTACGACTCGCTGGGAAAGGAGCAGCAGTTAAAGCTGCTCCGGGAGGTCTGTTCGGACGCCCAGTGGCTCAACCGGATGGTGGAAAATCTGCTCTCGGTCACACGCATCGACAGCGAAAAGGTCTCGGTGCAGAAAACGCCGGTCGTCCTTGAGGAACTCGTTGACAGCGTGTTGGTGCGGTTCAAAAAGCTGCATCCGGGCGTGGAGGTCAATGTCGGCCTGCCGGACGATTTCATCGTCATCCCGATGGACTCGATGCTCATCCAGCAGGTGTTGACGAACCTGTTGGAAAACGCCGTCCACCACGCTAAAGGCATGACAAAACTGACGTTACAGGTCTTCACCGTCGGCAACCGCGCCGTCTTTGAGGTCAAGGACAACGGCTGCGGCATCCCGAAAGAACGGTTGAAGACCCTGTTCAGCGGTATGCTCCCGTCCGATACCTCGGGCAATTCGGGCGAGGGTGGAAAGCACAGCATGGGCATCGGCCTGTCGGTCTGTGCCGCCATCATCAAGGCGCACGGCGGCGAAATTAAAGCCGAAAGCACACCCGGCGAAGGAACGACCATCCGCTTCTGGCTGGAAACGGAAGATATCGAAACGGAGGAGAACGAAGATGAGCAATAACAAGTTCAAAATTTTGATCGTGGAAGACGAGGCCAACATCTGCAGCTTCATCCAGACCCTGCTGGAAACGAACGGTTATCAGGCTTTGGTGGCGAACACCTGCACGATGGGCCTGACCCTGTTTGCCTCGCACAATCCCGACCTTGTCATCCTGGATTTAGGTCTGCCCGACCGCGACGGCGTCGAGTTTATCCGCCTTGTCCGAGAAAAGAGCATGACGCCCATCATGGTACTCTCCGCCCGGACGACCGAACGGGATAAGATCGAAGCCCTCGACCTCGGCGCAAATGACTATATCACCAAGCCCTTTGGAACCGGCGAGCTGCTGGCCCGTGTCCGCGCCGCCTTGCGCCTGAGCCGGTACAACACCGCCGGGCTGCCCAGCGGAACCTTTACGGCGCAGGATATGACCATCAACTACGAGCGTCGAAAAGTTTTTATCGCCGGGCAGGAAGTCAAATTGACCCAGACCGAATATAATATTGTAGCCTTCCTCTCGGAACACGCCGGCCGGGTGATGACTTATGCCGCCATCGTCAAGGCTATCTGGGGCGATACCGACTGCGGAAGCACCAAGAAGCTGCAGGTCAACATGGCGAACATCCGCAAAAAGATGGGCAGCCGGCCCGGCAGCAACAACTACATCCTCAACGAGCTGGGCGTCGGCTACCGCATGATCGACGAGGACACCGACGCAAAGCCTGTGGAATGACCCGGAGGGGGTACTTATGCTTCTGGCGTTATGCCTGTTTGCCGCTGTCTATCTCTTGATGCTGTTCTTTCAGCAGTACCGCCCGTGGATCGCGCTGGGCGGTGCGGCTGTCTTTCTCCTGCTGGGTGGGCTTGGCGTCTATGATTTCACCCTCACCGATGCCGCCTGCGCTGTCGATTTCAATGTCCTGCTCATGATGGCCGGAACAATGGGAACCGTTGCCCTCTTCATCGAGAGCAAGATGCCGCTCCGTTTGGCCGAGGAGCTGATTTCCCGGGTTCCCAATGTGAAGTGGGCTATCTCGATGCTGGCCCTGTTTGCCGGCATCATCAGCGCGTTTGTGGACAACGTTGCCACCGTTTTGATGATCGCGCCGGTCGGACTTGCGATCTCACGCAAATTGAAGATCTCGCCGGTGCCGGTGCTGATTTCCATTGCCGTCTCCTCCAATTTGCAGGGCGCGGCGACCCTCGTCGGCGACACCACCAGTATCCTTCTGGGCGGTTTTGCCGAGATGAACTTTTTTGATTTCTTCTGGATGCACGGGCGTCCGGGCATCTTCTGGGGCGTGGAGCTGGGCGCGCTGGTGTCGCTCGGCATCCTGCTGTTCCTCTTCCGGCACGACTCCCAACCCATCCACGCCGTTGTGGAAACCGAGGTCGAGGACCCGGTTCCCACCTACCTTCTGCTTCTGACCGTCGCTCTGCTGGTTGTTGCATCCTTCCTGCCGGAACCGGACAGTGGAATCGGACGTGACCTCTACGAGTTTCACAGCGGCCTCATCTGTGTTTCGGTCTGTCTGTTCGGCGTTCTTCGTGCCTGCTTCCGCAGTCTCTCTCTGCGCCCTGCGGCGCATATCCTCCGGGAGCTGGACTGTGACACCTTGCTGCTTTTGTTCGGGCTGTTCATCCTCATCGAGGGCGTAAAACGGGCCGGGCTTCTCGAGGCCGCCGCAGAGCTGTTCTGCCTTGTCGCCGACGATGACCCCTTCCGACTCTATACCCTCATCGTGGTGGTCTCGGTGGTGCTGTCCGCCTTCATCGACAACATCCCCTATGTCGCCACCATGCTTCCCGTCGTGCAGAGCATGGCCGCCCACATGAACAACGGCGTCGGGATGCCGCCGGAGCTGTTCTATTTTGGCCTGCTGACCGGCGCGACCCTCGGCGGAAACCTGACGCCCATCGGCGCGTCCGCCAATATCGCGGCCATCGGTATCCTCCGCCGGAACGGTGAAACGGTCCAGACCCGGGATTTTCTCCGCATCGGTGTGCCGTTCACCCTCGCCGCCGTCCTGACCGGGTATCTCTATCTCTGGTTTGTCTGGAGATAAAATGACAGTATCCCGTCAAATAATCACAAATTTTTCAAAAATCCAAAATTTTCTGACAAAAATGCTTGACAATTCCGGTATCCGTGGTATAATAACTAACGTTCCGAGCCGAACAGCTCAGACGCAAAACAAAATATGCGGATATGGCGGAATTGGCAGACGCGTTAGATTCAGGTTCTAATCGGGGCAACTCGGTGGAGGTTCAAGTCCTCTTATCCGCACCAAAAAGACAGCTTTCAAAAAAGGCTGTCTTTTTTCTTTTACTCGAGTCCTTTTGGAAACACTCTACCGTGCGGATAAGAGGGCTTGAAAGGGCGACGGTGCGATAGCACCGGAAACAAAGCCACAGTGCGGCTTTGTTTCGCCCGTGGTTGCCGACCTCCTGAACGCACTACCGGGAGGACTACCGTTATACAAAGAACCTCCGAACCTTTCTCCAATTGGAAACAGGTTCGGAGGGTTTATTGTTCAGCAGTTTTTCTTTTCAAATCGCCGTTCCCTTTGTCGGCACAAAGAACGTCTTCATATCAACCTTTTCCAGCGTCAGCAGTTTCACCTTTTTATCAATACCGCCTGCATATCCAGTCAAACTGCCGCTCGAGCCGACGACACGGTGACACGGGATGATGATGGAAATCGCATTGTGTCCGACCGCGCCGCCGACTGCCTGCGCGGACATCCGGGAAAGGCCGTGCTTTGCGGCCAGCTGCTTCGCAAGCTCGCCGTAAGTCGTGGTCTGGCCGTAGGGAATTTTGAGCAGCAGCTCCCACACCTCCTGCCGGAAGGCGGAGCCGATGGGATGGAGCGGCAGCGTGAAGTCCGGCTCCTGCCCACCGAAATAGACATCCAGCCAGCGTTTCGCCTGTTGAAGGATAGGCGTTTCCTGCTCCCGATGCTCCGGGTCAAGCACATCGGCGAAATACTTTTCTCCCTCGAACCACAGGCCGGTCAGTCCAGTCTCGTCCGCCGCCAGCAAAATCCCACCCAGCGGAGAATCATAGTGCATCGTGTACATCATAACCTTCCCTCCTGAAAAATTTTGCCAAGCCCCTTCGGAACCTGTACATTTGTATCTGTACCGCAATTATACCACGTTTTCGGCAACTTTTTTACTGCAAAATCATCCGATAATATTGCCGTCTCGTTGTTTCAGAGCCGCTCTTTCAACTTGGCACAATTTTAATACTACCCGGCGCAAAGACGATATTCTTTCGGCTCCTCTATGCACTATATAAGATTCAGTATACCATTTAGAGTGGACTCAAGGTCAAGTGGTTTTACGCAAAAAGCCTCCCGATTTTTCCGCGTTGCAACAGATAAAACCGGGAGGCCCTGTTTTTGTTTTAAATTATGCTTTCAGCTGGGGAACAGACGGCTCCTGAATGATGTTCGTCATGCTCTTGAGGCTGATACCGATGGTGGACAGGTTGTGCAGCATCGCAGAAGTCGCAGGCTGCAGGATGCCCATTGCGCCCAGAACGATGAGGGTCGAGTTGAAGCTCAGAACGAACCGGTAGTTCGCGTGGACACGACGCTGCAGGCCGTTCGCAATGGTCTTGAGGACGACCAGCTCTTCGAGGCTGTCGGCCTTGATGGTGATATCGGCGATCTCACGGGCGATCGCTGCACCGGAGTTGATGGCGATGCCGATATCCGCCGCAGACAGAGCCGGAGAATCGTTGATGCCGTCACCGATCATGACAACGGTGTGGCCCTCGGCCTTGGCCTTCTGGACGAACGCAGCCTTATCCTCGGGCAGGACCTCGGCGAAGTAGTGGTCAACACCGACCTGCTTTGCGATAGCCGCAGCGGTGCGCTCACTGTCGCCGGTCATCATGACGGTATTAGTGATGCCCAGCTTGCGCAGCTGACGCAGGACAGAAGCTGCCTCGGGGCGGAGCGGATCTGCGATGCAGATGACACCGACCAGCTGACCGGAAGCGGCCATGTACAGGTGCGAATACTCCGGGCGAAGGTTATCGAATTTTTCTTTCTCGCCCTCCGGGATGACGCAATGCTCATCCTCGAAAACGAAGTGATAGCTGCCGATGACGACACGCTCGCCAGCGACCCGGCTTGCGATGCCGTGGGCGACGATGTACTCGACCTCGGAGTGCATCTCTTCGTGGGAGATGCCGCGCTCCTTGGCGACACGGACAACGGCGTTTGCCATCGAGTGAGGGAAATGCTCCTCGAGGCAGGCTGCCAGCTGCAGGACTTCGCGCTCCTCACAGCCGGAGAACGGTACTACATCGACGACCTTCGGGGTCGCACGGGTCAGGGTGCCGGTCTTATCGAACACGATGGTATCGGCCTTTGCCAGCGTCTCAAGATACTTGCCGCCCTTGACGGTAATATGGTAGCTGCCGCACTCGCGCATGGCGGAGAGGACAGCCAGCGGCATGGAGAGCTTGAGGGCGCAGGAGAAGTCGACCATCAGGATGGAGATGGCACGGGTGACGTTCCGGGTCAGGACATACGTTGCCACCGTACCGGCCAGGCACCACGGCACCAGCTTGTCTGCCAGCTGCAGAGCGCGGTTCTCGGTGCTGGACTTGAGCTTCTCGGACTCCTCGATCATCGAGACGATCTTATCATAGCGGTTCGCGCCGCCTGCGGCAGTGGCAGTGAAGACGCACTCGCCCTCTTCCACGACGGTACCAGCGTAGACGCTCAGACCAACTGCCTTCCGCACCGGCATGGATTCACCGGTCAGAGCAGCCTGATTCACCATTGCCTCGCCCTCGACGACAGTGCCATCCAGAGGGATCATGTTGCCCGAACGGACAACGATCTCGTCGCCGGGCTGAACTTTCGTCAGCGGAACCAGAACTTCGGTTCCCTGTGAACGCACCCAGACTTTATCGACGTTCAGAGACATGCTCCGTGCCAGGTCGTCGAGGCTCTTCTTACGGGTCCACTCTTCCAGCAAGGAGCCGAGGTTGAGCAGGAACATGACCGAGCCGGCCGTGCCGTAATCACCGCGCAGGACGGAAACGCCGATGGACAGCGCGTCCAGCACCTCGACTTCCAGCTTGCGGTTCAGCAGACACTTGACGCCCTTCCAGACAAAGCCCAGCGACCGGTAAACGGTGTAGGCCGCCGCCAGCGGAGCCGGCAGGAACAGCTTGCGGAAGACGCGGCCTGCGATGAGGTCGAACATCTTTTCCTGATATTCCTGATTGATCTTGCGGCTGTCCGCCGAGGTCACCAGAGCATCATACTCGGCAACATCGAACTTATATCCGCTCAGAGCGGCGACAGCGTCCTTGCGGCTGCCTTTATAATAAACGACCACGTCGCCGGTGCGCTCGTAGACGGTCGCATGCTCGATGGCGTCATGGTGGTTCAGATAGGCCTCGAGAACATCTGCCCGATGCAGGGTCATGCGGACTGCGCAGACATGGACGCGCATCCGGCCTTTGCTTTCATGTAAAATCGTACATTTCATAGAAAAGATTTTCCTTCTTCAACTTCAGGTATCATTTACATTTAAAAGAGCCGCCCGAAGGCGGCTCCAGCGTTGCGAGTGCTTATTCAGCCTTCTCTGCCTCATCAGCAGCCTCAGCAGTGTCCTCGATGACCTCCTGAGCAGCCTCAACAGCGCGAGCCTCGTTGATAGCCTTTGCATCAGCCAGGATATCGCCAGCCTGCTCCTGAACCTTGTTGACGGTCTCCATGGTGGAGTCCTTCATGCGCAGGACAGCTGCGGTGGTCTGGGTGTAGACCTTCTTAGCATCCTTGCTTGCCAGGATCTTGAAACCAGCAGAACCGAACACGACACCACCAACGAACAGCGCAACCTTCTTAATATCGACCATAGTAATTTCCTACCTCTTTCTACTTGAAATATTTATTCAGACATCTTGCAAATGGATGTTTCTGCGGCTATTATAGCACGGTTTTTCAAATTCTCAAGGGGTTTTTACAATGTTAATATCTGTAAACTTGATACGGAAAGTAGTTAGAAAACGCTATCCCTATGTGTTTTTTATGGCAAGCTACCGTTTGTATATACGAACAAACCTTGTTTCTTTCCTCTCTGTCGAAATTTTTTGCCCAAAGCCTTTCCGGAAGGGTTGCAACCGACCCGGCGTTCATTGTACAATAAGAGAGAACATGCCAAAAACACAAACAGGCCGGGTCTCCGGCAGAGAAGTGAGGAAGATATGGAAACATCAAAGATCCGTGTGCTGGCTCTCGATTTGGACGGCACCCTGACGAACGATAAAAAGGAAGTGACACCCCGTACCCGTGCCGCGCTGGACGCTGCCGCTGCGCAGGGCGTCACCATCGTGCTGGCATCCGGACGCCCGACTGCCGGCATCGCGCCGCTGGCAAAAGACCTCGGTCTGGACAAAAAGGGCGGCTGCATCCTCTCCTATAACGGCGGCTGCATCGTCGACTGCGGCACCGATGAGACGCTCTATCAGCAGGTGCTGGACGCAAAGTACATCCCCGAGCTATGCCAGTTCGCCGCCGAGCAGAAGGTCGCCATCGTCACCTATAATAAAGAGGGCGTCGTGACTGAGCATCCCGAGGATGAGTGGGCCGCGCGCGAGGGCTTTACCTGCAAGCTCCCGATGATCAAGGTCGATGACCTTGCCAAGTACGTCGATTACCCCGTCAGCAAGATGCTCATCACGCTGGACCCGGCACGCCGGGATGAAGTCTGCGCCCTCGGCCAGAAAAAGTTTGATGGTCGGCTTGGGCTCTACCCGTCCAGCCCCTTCTTCATCGAGGCCGTTCCTCTGGGTGTCGCAAAAGATGCCAGCCTGAACGCTCTGCTCGACCGGATGGGTCTGACCCGTGACAACCTGATGGCCTGCGGCGACGGTCTGAACGACCGCTCGATGATCGAGTTCGCCGGTGTAGGCGTCGCCATGCAGAACGCCGAAGACCCGGTCAAGGCTGTCGCAAGCTATGTTACCGAGGCCGACAACAACCATGACGGCGTCGCAGAGGCCGTCGAGAAGTTTATCTTGAACTGAGAGGACAACACTACAATGCCACAGCGCAATCTGGTTTTATTTGATCTGGAGTGGAACATCGGCTATCAGCCGTACACTTTCAATTATCACGGAGTACCGCAGACCTTCCGGGGCGAAATTATCGAGATCGGCGCGGTCAAAATCGACGAGGACGCCAACGTTCTGGACACCTTCTCCATTCATCTCCGTCCGCGCATCTTCCGGAAACTGCAGCACCACATCGCAAAGGTCACCGGCCTGACCCAGGCTGACCTCGACCGCGGCGAACCCATCGTACAGGGATTACGCCGCTTCATGCAGTGGTGCGGCCCGGATGCCGAGTTCGCCGAGTGGGGCATGGACGATGTGCCTGTCCTGAAGCAGAACCTCTTCCTCTGCAACCTCGACGAATCTCACCCGACCGTCTGGTACGATTTGCAGCAGGTCTTTCTCCGGGAGCATCCCCGGAAAGAGGGCGAGGGCATGACACTGGAAAGCGTCGTTACCCGGATGGGCATCCCGATGGACCGCCCCTTCCACGACGCTCTGTCCGACACCCTCTATACCGCTGACGTCTGCCGGAAGCTGAACCTCCGGGAAGGTCTGGCGGTCTATCCGTCCGAGGACGATTCGCTCCGGCAGAGTCTCTGCCCTCAGCCTGGCGATTACCGGGATTTCACCGTCTTCCGCGGCTATGTGGAGCAGTACACCTGGCGCACCGACCCCACCATCAGCACGGCAAAATGCCCGGTCTGCGGCGAAGCTCTGACCCCGGACGAGATCTGGCTGAAAAAGGGCAGCAACAGCTGGTACACGCTGGCACAGTGTCCGCACTGCGCAGGCGGCGAAAACGAGGCCGCACAGGGCGTTTTCCAGCGGTACAAGCTTTCGCGCCGGGATGGCCTGCACTGGAGCTTTGCGCGCTGCACCCAGATCCCCGATGAGGAAACTCTGGCACGCTGGAACAAGCAGCGCACCCAGCAGCTCGAACGCATCCGTCTGCGCGCCGAAAAACAGGCCGACGAGACGGAAAAGAAAAAATAATCTCCATTCATGCAGGAAATGCCCCGGCTGATTCGTATCAAAGAGTAGGCGCGTGCGCGTATAAAAAAGTTTAAGATTATTCACACGCCTGTCATAGAATCTGGATATACTATCGGCATAGGATGCTGTAAAACGAAGGGATGGAAGAGACAGTGCAGGGTTTACTCGCTACATGGATCCACCAGCTGGGAACGCTGGAATTCTGGGAGTCGCTGCTGAGCAGCTTTGAGGGATTGGGGCCGGTGGCTCCCATCCTGCTGGCAATGGTGGAGTCGTTCTTTCCGCCGCTGCCGCTCATCGCCATTGTCGCGCTGAACGTTGCGGCTCACGGCAGCCTTCTCGGCTTTCTGTACAGCTGGATCGGCGTCGCCCTCGGCGGCTCCATCATGTTCCTGTTCTGGCGGCGGATCGTCCGGCGGTTCTTCTGGAAATTCGCCTGCCGCTTTCCCAAGCTGGAAAAAGCCCAGCAGTGGGTCAACCACTTCGATACAGCTTCCCTCTTCATGCTGGCCGTTCTCCCCTTCACTCCGACCTCCTTCATGCACCTCGCCTTCGGCATTTCGGACATGGACGAGCGGCATTACCTCATCACCGTTATCCTTGGCAAGGGCGTCATGGTCGGCATGATGGCCATCTTTGGCCAGTCGCTCGTCAGTTCCCTGAAAAATCCGCTCCACCTCATCCTCGCCATCCTCATCTGGGGCGGTATGTACTGGATCAGTAAAAAGTTCTGTAAGCGGCATGACCTCGATTAAACGCTTATAAAAACAGAAACGCTCCTTCGGTTTTCCAGTCAAGTACCGGGTTCCGAGGGAGCGTTTTTGGATAATTGCGCTTTTTCTTAAACTGTGATACACTAAAAATACCGTCGAAAGACGGCAGGTGCTGACCCAAACGCAGGCGGCTAACTCCTCATCAGCATGAGCTTGTTCTACATCCATAGAACGAACGGTATGCTGGGAGGCGAGCTTTTGAAGTTGTACCTCCTACTCGCGCATAACGAGAAGGGAGGGATGTGCAATGACTCTGTCGGAAACTTATGCGATGCTCACGTTTTTTGTGGCGTTGCTCGCGCTTTTGGTTCAAGTGGCAGGCACTGCCTTTGACATTGCGTGGAAGATCTCTCACGACGAACGTCATGAAAATAGCAACAAAAAAAGCAAGTAACCGCCCAACGTTCCCCAACGCACGGTTATTTGCTTTTTCGCAAGTGATTGCCGATGAGGTGAACTAGCCGTTTGCCGGTCAGCACCTTTTCTATTTGTAGTATATCCGCTCCCCTGACTTTTGTCAAGGGAGCGTTTTCTTTTGTTCTGCATCCGGGCATCGGGCAAAGATTCGGTTCAGAAATTTTCCCTTCTTTTATTCACCTCTCCAATTTTATCCAATCATTTTTATCAAAAACAGAGAATCGTTTTCATCCTCTTGACATTTTTTACGGGGGGGGTATCTTTCTCTTAAACAGAGGTTTTTTCCAATCCCTCAAAATTGTAAAAATTTGAAAGTGAGGTCAATCATCATGCGTACTCCACGACTACGATTCCTAAGTGCTTTGTTGTCTGTTGCGATGCTGTTCACCCTCCTGCCAACAGCGGCGTTTGCGGCGGTCGGTGACACTTTCACCGATGATACCGTTGGTACCACTGGTATCATATATAAAGTAACCGGAAGCGATGTTTCGGTCTACAAATATACAGGCTCTGACCCTAATGTTGTCATTCCTGAAACTGTTAATTATAGTGGTAACACTTATACTGTTACTTCAATTTTCAAAAGTGCTTTTGACAATAACACCACTATTACCAGCGTCAAAATTCCAAACACCGTTGCTGTCATTGCCGCCCTCGCTTTTCATGGTTGCACAAATCTCAAATCCGTTAGTTTTGGTGAGCCAGCAACTCTCGAAATTCGCTCCTATGCCTTTAGAAATTGTTCGTCACTAGAGGAAGTCTTATACGACGGAACTTCCTCACAATGGTTCAGCATTACGGGTGATGGTCGCGCTCTACTTGACAGTTACGTTAAATACCGTCGCACGATCACTTTTGAAACCAACACCACCGACAAGATTGACAGCCAGCCTGTTTACGATGGCCATCTTGTCACCAAGCCCACCAAAGACCCTGAACGATCTGGTTTCAAGTTTGTTGGTTGGTATGTTAAAGACTCCCAGAAAGAATATAACTTTAGCACCCCTGTAACTAGAAACCTTGACCTTTACGCAAAATGGCAGCCTGCAAACTGTACCGTAACATTTGATCTAAACGGCCACGGCACGAATACTACTACGACTGTTTCCCATAATACAAAGATTCAGAAGCCCACTACCCCCAAAGACTACGGTTATACCTTTGTTGACTGGTATACAACCAATGGCAACGTGTTTGATTTTGAAAACACTCCTATCACCGACAATATCACTTTGTACGCAAAGTGGGAAATCAACAAGTATAAAGTAACCTTTAATACAGATGACAACTCCACTCCTGAAATCAAAGAAGTCGAGTATAACACCACCGTTAATGAGCCTGCTAAGCCCAGCAAGACCGGATATACCTTTGGCGGCTGGTACAAAGACGAGGCTTGCACCAACGGGAACGAATTCTCTTTTAATACGAAAATCACAAAAGATATCCCCCTTTACGCAAAATGGACTACGAACGAATATACCGTAACCTTTGACAATGACGGAACGACCTATCATGTAAGCACCGTCAACCACGGGGAAACCATTCAGGACAAGCCGACTGACCCAGAAAAGACCGGCTACGACTTTGGCGGCTGGTATTCCAACGCCGCTTTCACAGGAAACCCGTTCAATTTTGGCACCAATATCACAAAAAGCTTCACCCTTTACGCAAAGTGGACGAAGCACAAATATTCTGTCACTATTGACCTGAACGATGGCAGTGTTCCGGTCACAACTTCGTATGAGTATGAAGCAAACGTTACCAAGAACATTCCTCAGCGAGAGGGCTACACCTTCGACCGCTGGACCGTAACACCGGACACCGTCGTTCCTACGCTGAACGCAGCGCGTCAGTATGAATTCAAGGTTCCTGCAAGCGAAGTAATTTTGACTGCAAACTGGCGGCCCAATGCTTACACTGTAACATTTGATGGCAAGGGTCATGACCTCGATATCACCCAGACGAATGTCACACGCGGCGATAAAGTTGCAAAGCCTGCAACCCCCACTGCAGAAGGTTATACCTTCATTGACTGGTATACTGACAAGGATTGCACGAACAAGTTCAACTTCGATACGCCTATTACCGAAAACATCACTCTTTACGCAAAGTGGACTATCAACAAATACACTGTCACCGTCAACACCGGCGACAGCTCGTATGACACCAGTTATGAATACGGCAAATCCGTCACGATCCTTGTTCCGACAAAGACCGGTGCCGCGTTCCTCAACTGGACACCTGACCCGGCAGGTCTGAATCTCACCGAGAACGAAGACCGCAGCGTCACCTTTACCATGCCGGCAAGAAACGTCACCTTGACCGCAAACTGGTCTACCAACAGCTACACCGTCACCTTCGACAGCAACGGCCACGATGCCGGTCTGACTGTGACCGTCAAGCACAATGGTAAAGTTGCAAAACCTGCCGACCTTCAGGAGACCGGCTACACCTTCGGCGGCTGGTACACCGATAAGGCCTGCACAAACCCGTTCGATTTTGACACTCTTATTACTGGAAACACCACCCTTTATGCAAAGTGGACGGTCAACAAGTACACCCTGACGGTGGATACCGGCGACGGGAACCCGGCTAAGAACGAGTATCCGTATGGTACCATCGTGACCGTGGATGCCCCGGAAAAGACCGGTTCTGCCTTTACAGGCTGGAAAGTTTCCCCCACCACCCTGAATGTTTCGCTGAACACCGACGGCAAGTATGAGTTCACCATGCCGGCAGAAAATGTCACCCTGACCGCCAAGTGGTCTACCAACAGCTACACCGTCACCTTCAACGGCAATGGACGCAGCGCAGACTTTACGGTGAATGTTGAGTACAACACCGCCGTCAAGAAACCGAATGACCCCGAGGTGGATAACTACACCTTCGGCGGATGGTACGAAGACAAAGCCTGCACCGTGGAATTCAACTTCGAGACCGCCATCGTTTCGGACACTACGCTCTATGCAAAGTGGACGCTCGACAAGTACACCGTTACCTTCAATGGCAACGGTCATGCTTCCAATACCACGGTAAATGTTTCGTATGGCACACCTGTGATAAAGATCGCTGATCCGGTGGCCGATGGTTATACCTTCGGCAGCTGGTATACCGATAAGAACTGCACCAAAGAATTTGACTTTGAGACTGCAATCACTTCGAACACCGTTCTCTATGCAAAGTGGACGATCGAAACCTACACTGTGACCTTCAAAACCGACAGCCAGACCACTTACCAGACAAGAACCGTCGAGTACAACAAGACCGTTGTAAAGCCTGCTTCCCCCAAGAAGGATGGTTATGTCTTTGGCGGCTGGTACGAGGATGAGGCCTGCACCGGAGCCGAATTTGACTTCGGCACCAACATCACCCATGACATCACCCTTTACGCAAAGTGGACGACCGACCAGTATGTCGTGACCGTTGATATTGGCGACAATAACCCCGTCAGCACTCCTTACGACTACGGTTCTACCGTTCTCGTAGACGCTCCTCAAAAAGAAGGTTCTTCCTTTATCGAGTGGATCGTCGAGCCGTCCAGCATCAAGCCGCTGCTGAACCGTGAAGGCAAATATGAATTCACCATGCCGGCAGACAACGTTACTTTGACCGCCCGGTGGTCCACCAACGCCTGCACCGTCACCTTTGATGGCAACGGACACAGCCTTGATGTTATCCGCACAAATGTCGAGTATAACACTCCTGTTGCAAGACCTGCCAACCCCACCGAAGAAGGCTACACCTTCGTCGATTGGTATACTGACAAGGATTGCACGAACAAGTTCAACTTCGATACGCCTATCACCAAAAACCTTACTCTTTACGCAAAGTGGGATGTCAACAAATACACTGTCACCGTCAACACCGGAGACAACTCGTATGACACCAGCTACAACTACGGCGAATCCGTCACGATCGTTGCTCCGACGAAGACCGGCGCGGCCTTTACCACATGGACGACAGAACCTGCTAATCTGAAACTCACCGAGAACGAAGATGGCAGTGTCACCTTTACCATGCCAGCACGCAACGTCACCTTGACCGCAAACTGGTCTACCGACAGCTACACCGTGAAGTTTGACAGTAACGGCCACGATGCCGGTCTGACTGTGACCGTCAAGCACAATGGTAAAGTTGCAAAACCTGCCGACCTTCAGGAGACCGGCTACACCTTCGGCGGCTGGTACACCGATAAGGCCTGCACAAACCCGTTCGATTTTGACACTCTTATTACTGGAAACACCACCCTTTATGCAAAGTGGACGGTCAACAAGTACACCCTGACGGTGGATACCGGCGACGGGAACCCGGCTAAGAACGAGTATCCGTATGGTACCATCGTGACCGTGGATGCCCCGGAAAAGACCGGTTCTGCCTTTACAGGCTGGAAAGTTTCCCCCACCACCCTGAATGTTTCGCTGAACACCGACGGCAAGTATGAGTTCACCATGCCGGCAGAAAATGTCACCCTGACCGCCAAGTGGTCTACCAACAGCTACACCGTCACCTTCAACGGCAATGGACACAGCTCCGATATGACCGTAAATGTCGAGTATAATACGACCGTCAAGAAGCCGAGCGACCCTGAGGTCGATGGCTATACCTTCGGCGGATGGTATACCGACAAGACTTGCACCACAGAATTTGATTTTGAGACCGCCATCGTTTCGGACACTACGCTCTATGCGAAGTGGACAAAGAACGCGGAACCGTCGAAACCGTCCGAGCCCAGCAATCCGGATACCCCCTCTGAGCCGGACAAGCCGAGTGAGCCCGATAAGCCCAGTGAACCAGACAAACCGTCTGAACCTACGAATCCGGACAAACCTTCTGAGCCAGATAAACCGAGTGAACCTGATAAGCCCAGTGAGCCAGACAAGCCGTCCGAACCTACGAATCCGGACAAACCTTCTGAACCGGATAAACCTAGCGAGCCTGATAAGCCCAGTGAACCGGATAAGCCGTCTGAGCCTACCGACCCGGACAAGCCCGATGAGCCTGAAGTGAAGACTTATTCCATCCTTGTCTTTGATGGCGAAGTCGAAGTCAACGGAGAGTCGGCTGTCAGCGCAAAGGCTGGCGACACCGTCACCATCCGCCTGCTGAATGACCTTGTTCCCAGCGGTCAGGTGTTCGATCACTGGGATACCCTGCCCGACACGCTGGAGCTGAAAGACGCTCAGAGTATCGAGACCACCTTTGTCATGCCGGATGAGGCTGTGACGATCCGTGCCATCTACCGCGATATTCCTGCTGTTCCCAGCACGCCGAATCCTGCGTCTGTTGCAATCGGTGCTGCGGTCGTCGGCACTGGCGTCGTGGTAACTGGTTGGACGCTTTATAACATCGGTCTGGAAATGTATGCAAAGTGGGTCCTGCCTGCCGGTGCCGCAATGCCGACTAACCGCGGCGAGCTAGCTCTTCTGCTGTGGCAGGATGCCGGTTCTCCGGAACCTGCTGTTCTCACCGACAACATGACGGAAGCCGAAAAGGCAGAGCGTTGGGCTGTTGAAAGCGGTCTGATGGCAGAATCCAAAAACAAGGGCTTTGTTCCCGATGAATCGGTCAGTAAGCTTGAAGTCTTCCTGACTCTGAAAAAGGCCAAGGCTCTGAAACAGTGATTGCCCCTAACCCTCGTCTTGAGTGATTTCAAGGCATAAAAAATACCGGACTTTGTATTCCGGGATCATGGCATTGCCAATGGTTCCCGGCGTGCAAAGTCCGGTTTTATTTTTATGTCAGTGTATCAGATTCACGAACACCGGGCAGAGAACGGCGGTCAGCACGCCTGCCACAGCGATGGACAAGCCGCTCATCGCGCCCTCGACCTCGCCCATCTGCAAGGCGCGGCTGGTGCCGACGGCATGGGCCGAGGTGCCGATGCCAACGCCCTTCGCGATGGGGTCGGTGATGTGGAAGATCTTGCAGACCGACTCGGCCAGCAGGTTGCCTGCGATACCGGTCAGGATGACAATAGCACCGGTCAGAGCGGCGATACCGCCCAGCTCTGCGGCGACATCCATGCTGATGGCCGTCGTGACCGACTTCGGCAGGAGCGTCGCGTATTGCTCCTGTGTCAGGTCAAGAGCCAGAGCCAACGCCAGCGCGCTTCCAAGGCTCACCAGCGTGCCGACCGAGATGCCTACGATGATGGCGGCGGCGTTCTCTTTCAACAAATCCCACTTCTCATACAGAGGAATGGCAAGGCTGATGGTCGCCGGGAGAAGCAGGTAGTTGACCGGCGCGGCACTGGCCTTGTAATCGGCGTAGGGAATCTTCAGCACGCTGAGCAGGATGATGACAAAGATGCTTCCCAACAGCAGCGGATTGAAAATCGCCTTGCCTGTCGCCTTGTTGATCAGCGTACCCAGCGCGAATGCCGCCAGCGTCAGCAGGACACCCCAGGCCGCCGAGCCGGAAAGGAATTCATTCAACATTTCCGTCATGGTTTGCCTCCTTATTCTTGCGGCGAACCAACGCCTGTGTAGTATGTCCGGCAGTGACGAGGACAAGCACCGTCACCGGGATGATGGAGATAATGATGGGCAGCAGCATATCGCCCATCTCCGCCCAGAGTTCCATGACGCCAGCCGCCGCCGGAACGAACAGCAGCGGAAAGATGCCGGTCAGGAACACGCCGACCTCTTTGACATCCTCGAGCTTGACGACATTGAACCGGAGCGCGAGCAACAGTAAAATCAGACCATAGATGCTGGCCGGGATGGGCAGCGGCAGCACGGCATGTAAAATCTCACCCAAAAAGCAGAACGCGAGGATCCGCGCAAATTGAAACAGATATTTCGTAGGAAGACCTCCTTTGACTTTTCACATCTTCGCCTGCCTTCCGGCAGGCATTTGTTATGCAGCTAAGTCAACAGTATAGCCGAAAACATCCTTGTGTGCAACGGCAATACTACCCAAGAATTTACGTCTATTCCGTCAAAAACTGGGTGTTATGAAAGTTTGTACCACTCTGCCCAGAACCACCCGGAATGACCTTTCCTACAAAAACAGCCGCCCGGTGTTTCTCCGCGCGGCTGGTGCGATTTTTCGGTTTTACTCCAACCCGATCTGCTGGGCGTATTCTTCCAGCAGTTCCCGTTCGAGGAAGGGGGTCTTAACGCCGAGGCGGTCGCGATAGGTCTCGTGGCCCTTGCCGATGACGGCGATCAGATCGCCGGGCTGGGCATGGTCGACGGCGTAATGCAGGGCATCCAGACGGTCGGGGATCTCCACGAACTTGGCGTCCGGGTTGCCCTTTTCCATGCCGACCCGGATATCTGCGATGATGTCCTCGACCTTCTCAAAGCGGTTGTTGTCCTCGGTCAGGATGGAGAAATCCGCCATCTTTGCGCAGATCTCACCCATGCCGTAGCGGCGGAGTTTGGAGCGGTTGCCGCCGCAGCCGAAGACGACGACCAGACGGTTCGGCTTGTAGGCGCGCAGAGTTGTGAGCAGGCTCTCGGTGGAGACTTCGTTGTGGGCGTAGTCCAGCAGGATGGTAAACTTCTTGCTGATGGGAACCAGCTCCACACGGCCCTTGACGACGCACTTGCCGAGGCCATCGTGGATAGCGGAATCTGGCAGGCCCAGTACCTTGCCGACGGCCAGAGCCGCCAGTGCGTTGTACACGCTGAATTCACCGGGCATATTGACCTTGACATCCATATCGTCCTTGCCGGAGACATGGAACTTGACGCCGAGGAAATCGTGAGTGCGGAGCAGCTCATAGCTGCCGGCGCGGTAATCGGCCTTTTCACTCTGGCCGTAGGTCACCAGCTTGCAGGTGTGGCCTTCCAGCAGGGCTTCGGTATTCTCGTCGTCGATGTTGACGACGCCAACATCACAGCGTTTGAAGAGCTGGCCCTTCCAGCTGCGGTACTCCTCGAAGGTCTTGTGTTCGCCCGGGCCGATATGATCCGGCGACAGGTTGGTGAAGACACCGATATCGTAATGAACGCCTGCAACGCGGTCCATCATCAGACCCTGGCTGGACACTTCCATCAGCGCGGTGTCACAGCCGGCGTCCAGAAATTCCCGGAAGGTCTTCTGCAGCTCGTAGCTCTCGGGGGTGGTGTTGGCCGTTTCCTGATGATGACCCATGAAGTAGATGCCGTTGGTGCCGATCATGCCGACCTTGCGGCCTGCGGCTTCCAGAACGCTCTTGATCATGTGGGTGGTCGTGGTCTTGCCCTTGGTGCCAGTGACGCCGATCATCGTCATCTTCCGGGAGGGGTTGCCGAAGAGGTTCGCGCTCATCAGAGCCATCGCATAGCGGCTGCTCTCTACCTTGAGGACGGTCACGCCCTGCATTTCGGACAGGTCGATGTCGTGCTGGATGATCAGCGCGCAGACGCCGTTCTTCACGCAGTCCAGCGCGAAATCATGGCTGTCGCGCTGGGTTCCGACGATGCAGACGAACAGCTTGTTCGGCCCGGCCTTCCGGCTGTCATAAATGATGTCCTCGACTTCCGTCTCAAGGCTGCCCTGTACGAGGGTATAGGGTACGCCTTCAATCAGTTGTTCCAGTTTCATAGCTCAACACTCCTCATCTCTGATTGGTGGTCTGGGTTTGGTTTTCGGCGGTGGGTTCCGTCGTTTCGGTGGGTTCGGCTTCTGCCGCCGTATCGTCTGCGGCAGTCGTCTCGTCAGCCGTTTCTGCGGACGAGTCCGCCGCCGTGGTGTCATCTGTGGTTTCTCCGCTCACCGGCTCGATCTTCTCCGGCACGACATAGCCCGAAGGCAGGGTCGGTTCACCCTGTGCAAAGCGGAATTTCCGGGTGCTGGACGCCGATAGGTGGCTCAAATCGAGCATACCGGTATCGGTGGCGGCGCAGCCTTTGCCGTCCTCATTGAGCAGGACATACTGGCCCAGCTTGAGCTTGTAATCCAACTCATTCAGGGTTCCCAGCAGGACGCTGATGCGGTCCTGATAGAGGAACGCCATCTCCTCGGTATCCTCGAACTCGATCCGGGTCACATCGTCCAGCAGGTCGTAATTTTCCAGCGCGGTCATCAGGGTGTTCAGGGATTCCAGCCGATGGTCCGGCTCGACGGTCACCTCCGACGATGCCGCCGAATCCGACGCCGTGCTGGTGCTGGCGGCTTCCGTCTCAAAGTTCAGCTGGTCGCCCGGCTTTGTCGAGACCGGTTCGCCGCCGTACAGGGTCGGTAAATTGCTGGGCTGGGTGCTGGTCTTATCCAGAATCTTCAACCCAGCCGAGAGGGTCAGCCAGCCGCCCTTGACCTGCATCGCATAGCTGGGCGTGGCTTCGGTCGCGCGAACGACGACAGTTCCGGGGTACTCCCGGACGACCCGGATGGATTCCAGCTTCGGGAAGACCTTTTCCAGCTCAGCGGCTTTCTGGCTGGAATCCACGGTGAAGATGTTCTCTTCGATCTGGACGCCCAGCGCGCTCAAAATCTGGTCGCTCGAATAGCCTGCCAGCTCCTGTACAACGGCTCCGTCGGAATTCTGCACCTGAATCGAGCTGATTTTGAACAGCATCGTTCCGGTCAGGTAGATGCCCACACCGATGACACAGAGCAGCAACGCAAAGGCGGTCAGCTTCCGCATCAGTCTGCGGCGGCGGATGGCCGCCCGGGTCATCCGCCGTTTCTTTTTCCGCTCCCGGCGTTCCGGGTTCTGCATGGTCGCCTGCGTTGGCCGGAGCCGGCCATTAGGCGGCTGTCTCCGCTGCTGGGCAGTATTCCGGTTCCGTGGGCGGTTTCTGGATGGGTTGCCCGGGTACTGGGTGGTATTGTTGTTTCGCGGACGCTGGCCGCTGCGGTTTCGGCTTTGGCCTGAATTTGCGTACATCCGGGCATTTGCATTGCTCTGCCCGTTTTGCGGATGGCGCGTGTTCTGGGTCGGGAACTCGATGCCGTTGCCGCCGCGTCCGGTATTCTGATAACTGTTATAGTTTCTCGGGTTCTGGCTTTGATTATAACTTCTCTGGCTGGAACCGCTCTGCCGCCGGGTCGGAAACTCCACCGTCTCCTGATATCCGTAATTGCTGTTCGACGGGCGGCGGTTCTGCGAATTCTGCGAGGGCGTCCGCCGCATGGTGTCCTTATTCTGGTCGTAGGGGCGGCGTTTCTGACCGCTGGGGCGGTTCCTGTTCATGTTGCTGCGGTTCTGGGGCCGATTTTGTGACATCCGGCGTTCCCTCCTTCCGGTCTGATTTTATCACAAGCTTGCGTTCCGCGCAATCACGGCGTCTTTACCAGCTTGAGCAGGGCGTCCGCGATGCGGTCAAGGCTGTCGTCCACCGACAGCTTCCGGGCGTTCTTTCCCATCTCAGCCAGCTTGCCCGGCTCGCTGAGCATCTCGGAGACGGTCGAAACGAGCTTTTCGCCGGTCAGGTCCTTCTCCTCGATGACGACTGCCGCACCGGCCTTTTGCAGTTCGAGCGCGTTGTAATACTGGTGATTCTCGGCCACGTTCGGGCTGGGAATCAAAATCGCCGCACGGCCGACCGCTTCCAGCTCGGCCAGCGTCAGCGCACCGGCACGGCTGATGACGAGGTCTGCCGCCGCCAGCAGCTCGGGCATATTGTTGATGTACTCCTTGACGACAAGGCTTTCGCCGGGCGCAAAGCCTTTTTCCTTTTCGAGGTTCTGGAACAGTTCAACGCCGTACTGACCGGTGGCGTGGAGATGCAGCACCGGCTTGTGGTTCTTCTGCTCCCATGCGCAGAGGTCGGACACGACTTCGTTGACGCGCCGTGCGCCCAGACTGCCGCCGAAGGACAGGATGACCGTCCGGTCGCCTGCGCCCAGCTCGGCACGGATGGCGTCACGGTTCCTTGCCTGCGCAAAGACTTCCGGGCGCACCGGGTTGCCGACCACGATGGTCTTTTCGGGCGCACCCAGCTTCTCGACCGCCGCCGGAACCGCCGCGAAGACGATGTCCACATCGGGAGCCAGCAGCTTGTTCGTCACGCCGGGGAAAGCGTTCTGCTCATGCAGGGCGGTCTTGATGCCCTTCTTGGCGGCGCAGCGCACCACCGGGCCGGAGACGTAGCCGCCGCAGCCGATCACCAAATCGGGCTGAATTTCTTTCATCATGGCTTTGGCCTTCGGGCCGGAGAGAGCCAGATTCCAGAGGGTGACGATATTCCGCTTGATATTGTTCAGCGAGAGTTTCCGCTGAAAACCAGTGATCTCAATATGATGGAACGGGTAGCCTGCCTGCGTTACCAGACGGTACTCCATGCCCTCTTTCCGGCCTGCGAAGTGGATCTCTGCAGTCGGGTCTGCCTTTTTGATGGCTCCGGCAATGGCCAACGCCGGGTTGATGTGTCCGGCGGTGCCGCCGGCTGCGATCAGTACTTTCATAGAAGTTTCCTCCTCTTATGGCTTACGCCTGTTCATTTGCCTTGAACAAAATCGTCTTCGCCTGCCGCTGCGCTTCCCGTTCGGCATGGGCGTGTTCGCGCTGCTGACGAGCGCGCTCGCCGTTCCGGCCGATGTTCACCATCACACCCATCTCGGCCAGCAGCAGAATCAGGCTGGTGCCGCCCGACGAGAAGAAGGGCAGCGAGATGCCGGTGTTCGGCAGAGTGTTCGTGACGACCGCGATGTTGCAGAAGACCTGCCACGCGATCTGCGCCATGATGCCGATGCCGACGAGGGTGCAGTAGCGGTTTTCGGCGTGGAACGCGATCCAGAAGCCCTGCACAAGAAGCAGAACGAACAGCGCGATGACAGCCACCGCACCCACAAAGCCCAGTTCCTCGCAGACGACACTGAAGATGAAGTCGTTGGTGCTTTCGGGCAGCCAGAGCTGTTTTTCGATGCTGTTGCCGAGGCCGAGGCCAGTCAGGCCGCCGGAACCGATGGCGTACAGACTCTGCAGGGTCTGGTCAGTCATCTTGGACAGGTCCTGCGTCCAGCCGTCCAGACGGCTCTGCAGATACGGGATGGAATCGACATGCTGCAGAATGTTCTCCAGCAGGAACACCATGACGGTTCCGCCTGCCCATGTAATGATACCACCACTTCCGCCAAGAAGCAAAATCGTTCCGACGATGGCGCAGGTCAGGACGATGCCCGACATGTGGGGTTCCAGCATCAGCAGGAATACCACCGGTACAAGGGGCATCAATGGTTTTACCAGCTCCCGGAAGAACCGCTGATGGAACCATGTTCCCAACGGAATTGGCCGCTTTGACTTCGGGTCGAGCTTTTCGAGCCGGGGTGTCCTATCCACGATATGCGCCGTGAGCAAAATCATCTCAAACTTTGCAATTTCCGATACCTGAATCGTGACGCCGAAGCGCAGCCAGCGGCGGCAGCCATTCAGCGGTGCGCTGAACAGAACCAATATCAGCAGGACGATGCACAAAAAGTATCCCGGCACGACCATTTTGCGCAGAAAGCGGTGGTCGAGATAGGAAAACATCGTCATTGCCGCAAGACCCAGCACAAGGCAGAAGACCTGCGATTTGATGTAGTACAGGCTGTCGCCCATGCGGAGATAACCGGTGGTGTAGCTCGCGCTGAACAGCATCACCAGACCAAAGACGAGGATGACACCCAGCGTCGCCATCCAATTGATGAGTATCTGCGACCACGGGCCCGGGTCGCGCTGTATGATCGAAAACTTTTCCGGGCGTTTTCTGCGGATGGTTGCCATCTGCACCCCTCCCTCAACTGATTTTTGCCATCTGCACCGTCAGGGCAAAGCCCATCAGCGCAATGGCTGCAAAGAAATAAAAGATCGTGACCGGCTCAAAGCCCCGTTTTTCCAGCCAGCGGTGGAGTGGAGCTGTCCGGAACAGCTGCCGCCGTCCGTGGGAGCCTTTGTAAACGATTATTTGTAAAGCGATCATACCGCCCTCTATCCAGTACGGCAGGGCAAGCGGCAGGGTCAGGCCTGGCCAGCCGATGCTGAGCGGCACACTGCCGAGGATACCGGCCAGAAACAGGCTCCCGACCGCACCGGGCAGCAGCTTTGCCGGGTGGAAGTTCCAGAGCAGGAAGGCCATCAATGCACCGGCTAACGCCGCCGGGAGGACAGCCAACGGGAACCAGCCCAGCAGGGTCATGCTCACCATCAGGCCGAGCATAGCGGCGAACGCTGTACCGCAGAGGACGCCGTCTATTCCATCCGTCACCCGGACGCTCTCGGCCAACACGACCAGCAGCACTTCCCAGAGAACGGGAGCCGCCCAGCCCAGCTCACAGTATCTGAGGCCGGGCAGAGTGATGCCGGAGGCAAGGCAGTGATTGGATGCCAGCAGCACCTGAATCACAGCCGCTGCCGTCATTTCCAGCCCGAGACGGGTCGTGCGGCGCAGACCCAGCGGCGAGTGCCGCCGCATCCTTATGATATCATCGGCCAGACCCACAGCTCCAAAAAGTAAGCCGCCGAACAGACCGATGAGGAGACGGGTCGTCAGAAGCCCCTCGTTCCCCAGCAGCTCCGGCTGTGCGATGCAGGCCGCTGTCCAGCCGACGCCGACTGCCGCCAGCGTTCCGACCATCAGGCAGAGACCGCCCATCGTGGGAACCTGCGGCTTCGGTTCGGGGTCTTCGTCCGGTTTTTGCCGTGTATCACGGTCACGTTCCGGAATTTTGTTCTGCTCCATGCGGAAGGCCCGGAGCAGCGGAACCATCAGGTTGCCAAGGGCAGCCGTCAGGAAAAAGCCCAGCGTCGAAGCGACGATCAAGGCAAAACGAATCATAGTTTACTCCAAATTTTATTTCTGCTCTGCGTAGAAGATTTCCAGTACCTTTTCCAGAGCCATGCCACGGCTGGCCTTTACCAGCAGCGCGTCGCCGGGCTGAAGAGCGGCCAGCAGCAGGTCTGCGGCCTCGCGGTAGCTGTCGGCATGAACAGCCTTGATGCCAGCCTCAGACGCTGCCTTTGCGGTGTGCTTGGACTCCTCGCCGTAGCAGACCAGCAGTTCCAGACCGGCAGCAGCGGCCTGACGGCCTGCTTCCTCGTGGGCAGACAGGCTGATCTCGCCCAGTTCCAGCATATCGCCCAGCAGAGCATAACGCTTCTTGGCCGGATATTCCTTGAACATGGTCAGTGCGGCCTTCATGCTGTCGGGGTTTGCGTTGTAGCAGTCCTCGATGACATCCACGCCCTTGCTGTGGACGACCTTCTGGCGCATACCGGTCTGCTGGAAATCTGCCAGACCGGCAATGACGCCCTTCGGGTCAAGGCCGAGGCTGGTCGCGGCCGCATACGCCGCCAGAGCGTTGGCGACATTGTGCTTGCCCATCGCCGGGATGCTCACCAGGAAGCGGCCTGCTTTTTTGTCCACGAGAGTGAAGGCCATGCCGTCGCCCTCCTGCCGGACATCCAGTGCGCAGACGTCGGCGTTCTCGTCGCCAAGGCTGAACCAGACCGGGCGGACGTGAGACGGCAGAGTAGCCTTGCGCAGGAAGGGGTCATCGCCGTTCAGCACCAGCGGCGCGTTCTCGGGCAGACCTGCACAGATCTCCAACTTTGCCTTGCAGATATTCTCCTGACTGCCGAGGTTTCCGATGTGCGACACGCCGATGCAGGTGATGATGCCCACATCCGGACGGGCGCACTTGGACAGCCGCTCGATCTCGCCCAGATGGCTCATGCCCATCTCGACGACGGCATACTCGGTATCCTTGCCGATGTGGAACAGGGTCCGGGGCAGACCCAGCTCATTGTTCTGGTTGCCCTCGGTCTTGATGGTATTGCCAAAGCCAGCGATGGCGGCATAGGTCATCTGTTTGGTGGTGGTCTTGCCGACACTGCCGGTCACGCCCACGATCTTGGGGCTGAACTGCTTGCGGTAGTTCGCGCCCATCGTCATCATTGCGTGGTAGCTGTCCGGGCAGATCACGGCCTTTTCCGCCGGAACGCCCTCTACGGGGTGGTTCAGCACGACATAGACTGCGCCGTTTTCCAGTGCTTTGGCGGCAAAATCATGGCCGTCAAACTTTTCGCCCGGGAAAGCCACAAAGGTACAGCCCGGCCGGACTTCCCGGCTGTCGGTCGTCACAAGGTCGATGGCCGCATCGGAAGCAAAGCTTTCCGGTGCCAGACCGTTCAGTAAAATTTTTGCAGAAATAGTTTCCATAGCTCTCTATCTCCTTATCCACATGTAATGGTTACGATCGTTCCTCGCTGCACGCTTGCACCGGCGGCTTCGCTCTGGCTCTGCACCAGACCACTGCCCTCCACGACGCAGTTCAGACCGGCCGCAGCCAGCATCTGACGGGCAAAATCCGCGCTCTTGCCGGTGACATCCGGCACTTCGGTGTGGCTGCCCTCGTAGGTATCGGTATATAGGTAGATGGTCGTGCCGTAGGCCACCTGCGTACCGGCTCTGGGGTACTGATAGGTGACAGTCGCCGCCGTCTGGTCGGTGCTGCTCTCCATGAGCTGATGCTTGAGGCCCTTGGTGTTCAGCGAGACCTGTGCATTGCTCCACTCCTTGCCGACCAGCTCCGGAACCTTGATGGTGGTCTGGCTGCGGTCTACGCCGTCGGTGGCGATGCCGAGGTAGGGTGCAATTTCGCTGATGATATTGCCGACGACAGGAGCCGCCAGAATGGACGAGTAGTCGGTCTTGGCGTTGTTGGGGTCGTCCAGCATGACGTACACCAGAATTTCCGGGTCATTGGCCGGCAGGACAGCCGCGAAGGACGCGACCTTTTTATAGTCGCCGTCGGCGCGGCGATCCATGTTCAGCTGTTCCGAGGTACCGGACTTGCCGCCGATGCGGTAGCCTGCGACGTAGGCGTTGGAGCCGCCGCCGGTGGTCGTACCGTCGCCGACCTCATATTCCATGATCTGGCGGATGGTCTCGCTGGCACTTTCGCTGATGACCTGACGGCGGACATTCGCGCCGATCTCCTGCACGACGTTGCCGTTCTGGTCGGTGATTTTATCGACGACATGGGGCGTCACAAGGTAGCCGCCGTTGACAGCGGCAGAGATGGCCGTGCAGACCTGCAGCGGCGTGACGGCCATTGCCTGACCGAACGCCGAAGAGGACAACTGGACTTCGCCCAGCTGGCTGGCCGTGTAATACTGCATGAAGTTCGTTTCGTTCGGCAGATCGACGCCGGTGCGCTCGGTGAAGCCGAAGGCGTCGAAGTAATCGTAGAACAGGCTTGCGCCGACGCGCTGGCCCAGCTGGATGAAATAGATGTTGCAGCTGTTCCGAAGTGCCTGTGCGAGGTTCTGGACACCGTGGGCCTTTTTGCCTGCGCAGTGGTAGGTCTCCTTGGCGACGTTGTACGCGCCCGAGCAGTTGAAGGTGGTATTGATGGTCGCATTGCCCGAATCGACACCCATCGCGGCCGTGATGACCTTGAAGACGCTTCCGGGGTAATACAGTTCGGTGATGGCCTTGTTTTTCCACTGGATATCCCGGAAATAGCCGGAATAATCGGCATCCGGGTCGAGGATTTTATTTCCGTTCGCATCCAGCTGATAGCTGCCATCTTCATTTTTGAGATAGATGCCGTACAGTTCCGGCTCCGCATGGACAAGCTCGTTGAGGTATTCCTCATTGGCGGAGTAGTCGAGCGGATCATTCGGGTCAAAATCCGGCTTGGACGACATCGCCAGGATCGCACCGGTCTTGACGTTCATGACGATGGCCGCGCCGCGGTTTTCGACGTTATTCGCCCGGATGGCCTCATCCAGATACCGTTCCACGACCTCCTGAATGTTCACATCCAGCGAGAGGACGAGGTTCGAGCCATCCTTCGCGGCGTAGGTCGTCGCGCTCTGGTCGGCGATGGCGTTGCCGTAGGCGTTGCGGAGGGTGATGGTGCGGCCATTGACGCCGGCAAGCGTAGACTCATAGGATTTTTCGAGGCCGTAGGTGCCGTAGCCGTCCGAATCGCAGAAGCCCAGCACCGACGCCGCAAATGCGCCATACGGGTAATCACGCTGGAAACTCTTGGTCGACGAGACCGAGACGCGGCCCTTCCGGGTGGTGTCGGTCGCCTTTTTATGTGCTTTATTGTATTCAGAGATGTACTTTTCGATGGAGAGCTTGACGGCGTTGTTTACCTTGGTCGCCAGCACCTGATACGCGGAATCGTTCTTTGCCAGCGCATCATAAATGGTCTGGTACTGCTTCTGGTACTCTTCCGAGGAAGTATCCACGCTGTCCAGTGAACTTCCGTCGCCGGAGAGCAGCCGGAGCGCGAGCTGCTGGCTGACTTCCGCCAGTGCCGCCGGGTCTGCGGTCTTGGTGACGACTTTCGTGTCTTCGTCGGTCTGGCTGGTGAACAGAGCCGTGCTGTAACTGGGGTCGGCCCAGATGGTCCAGACTACGCTGGTGGATGCCAGCGTGATGCCCGAGGTATCGTAAATTTCACCTCGGGTCGCCTGAATGGTGCTGTCCAGCAGCTGCTGTTCCGCCGCATACTGGCGGTAGGTCGCGCCGTCCTGAATTTGAATTTTATACAGGCTGTGGATGACGATGCCGGCGGCGACAAGGACAAAAAACACCGCCGCACCATAGCTGAATTTTCGCAGTCGCGCACTGAGACGCTCGTGCGGATCGCTGCGGCGCAGGCGGTAAAAGACTTTTTTCTGGGGCTTCGGGGATGGTTCTTGCATTGGTATTCTCCTCAGAAACCGAAAAAGCGTGCGCTGCCGCACGCTTTTCGTTTCTTGGTTTATTTTGCAGGTTTCACAGTGGCAAGAATGGTCATTGCGCCGTCATGCAGAAAATCTGTCCACTGGCGCACAGCCGACTCCTTGCGCACCAGCACGCTGCCCTGATCCAGCCGGATATAGGTGATCTGGCTCTGGTCGATCTTCATCAGCCCGAGACGGCTGGCCGCCTCTTCGACGCTGGTGATGTTGGTCTTGCTGTTCAGCGCGCTGTTATAGTATGTATATTGGCTCTGCTCGCTGACGAGCTGAGCTTTCGCATCCTGGATCTGGTCGTTCAGCTCCACCAGCTGGGATTCGCTCCACAGCAGGCTGACCGCGAAACCAACCAGCAGTGCCAGCGATACCAGCTGAATGGCGTGCTGCATCGCTGCGCGGAACGGAGAGAGACGGCGTTTGCCGCCCGGCGCGACCCGGAGGGGTACCTTCTGCTGTGTCTGAGGTACCCTTCTGCGGCGTTGCGTCTCCGTTGCATCGTATGCTGCCTGACCCATGACGATCTCCTCCTCACTGTATGCCGGGCGTCATTCGCTCAGCATTTTTCCAAAACTCGCAGGTGAGCCGACCGGCTGCGCCGGTTTTCTTCCAGCTCTTGCGTATTTGCTTCAATGGGCTTCCGGGTGATGAGCTTTGCCTTCGCCTTGCCGCCGCAGACGCAGACCGGGAATTCCGGCGGACAGGTGCAGGCCGTCGCCCAGCGGCGGAACTTGTTCTTTACCAGCCGGTCTTCCAGCGAGTGGAAGGTGATGACGCAGAGTCGTCCGCCCGGTGCCAGATGGTCGAACAGGGTGTTCAGACCCTCGTCCAGCGCGTCCAGCTCATGATTGACGGCGATGCGCAGGGCCTGAAATGTCCGGCGCGACGGGTTCTTGTTCTTCCGGCGTTCTGCCGGAGGCATCGCGCTTGCCACAATATCGGCCAGCTGCAGCGTCGTCTCGATGGGAGAAGTTTCCCGTGCTTCCACGATCTTTCCGGCGATCTGCCAAGCGTAGGGCTCTTCGCCGTAGTCGCGCAGGATGCGCGCCAGCTCTTCCCGGCTCTCACTGTTCACGAGGTCGGCCGCCGTCTCGCCCTCCTGACTCATCCGCATATCCAGCGGAGCGTCTGCCCGGTAGGAGAAACCGCGTGCCGCATCGTCGAGCTGATGGCTCGAAACGCCGAGGTCGAGCAGTGCGCCATTGATTTTTT
Organism: uncultured Faecalibacterium sp.; assembly: GCA_934548045.1. Classification (GTDB taxonomy): domain Bacteria; phylum Bacillota; class Clostridia; order Oscillospirales; family Ruminococcaceae; genus Faecalibacterium. The sequence goes on from CAKTEM010000002.1 coordinate 112,774, forward strand.
CAATGCCCAACTGCTCGAGGGCCTGTCCTGCATAGCGGAAGTTGATCTGCACAACGGTCGCCGGAAGTCCGGCCAGCCTTGCCCGTGCCGTCTCAACGGCGTCCGGGTCCTGATCCAGCGAGATGAGCCTGCCGCCCTTTTCCGGGTCGAGCCGGAGGGCGATCTGTTTCGAGTGGCCTGCGCCGCCGGCGGTGCCGTCCAGATAGGTTCCTGCCGGGTCGATGTTCAGCCCGTCCAGACACTCGTTCAGCAGCACAGGGATATGCTCAAACGAGGCCGGGTCGAACTGCGGATGGAGTTCTTCTGTTTCCATAGTACCCCAGCCTCCTTTCGTAATTTTCGGAGTAATTGCACCGGCAGAGCGGCCTTTGTCCGGTATTCCGGACAAGCCCTGCTGATACAATTTTATTGTAACAAATCACTGCCCTGATTGCAAGGTTTTTCACAGGGTTTTCTTCTTCAAAATGTGACAAAAAAAGCCTCCGTGAACAGTCATTTTTGCTCACGAAGGCGTTGTTCTGATTCCCAGAGATTTTCAGTGCCGCGTCAATTGCCTTTTCGGGGGTTCTGACGCAGATTCGCCCGGACGCTCTTGACCTGAGCAGCATTTTCTGCCATGGTATCCTCGGTGGTCTTGAGCATATTATCGCAGTAATCCGTCACAGTCTGGCGGAGCGTCCGCGCCTCGTTCTGTGCCGCCGAGACGATCTCCGAAGCGCGCTGCTGTGCCGCTTTGACGATCTCGGCCTCACTGACAAGGATTCGGGCGCGCTCTTCCGCTTTTTTCACGATGGCCTGCGCCTGCGCGTTGGCCGAGTCGATGAGCTGGGAGCGGTCGCTGACGATGGACTGCGCCTGACGCAGTTCCACCGGGAGATTGGCGCGCACCTCATCCAGATAATCCCGGATCTGTTCCACGTCCACGATCCGCTTGCCGCCGGACAGCGGCATCCCTGCGCTCTCTTCCAGAGCGTCTTCAATGGTATCCAAAAGCTCGTTTACGTTCATGCTTGCTCCCCCTCCTGCGGCATGGGCTTGGTGTATTTCCACAACAGGACCTTGCCGTGTTTGTACTGTTTTTTCAGGGTCAGGCCGCCCACCTCAGCCGGCAGGACGATGCCCGTCTCACTCTCGCAGAGGACGATGCCGCCGGGCGCGACGACCTTGTCCACTGCCGGAAGGATCGCTTCCAGCGTACCATTCCGGAACGGCGGATCCAGCAGAACGATGTCAAACTGCTCGTGGCAGGCCGAGAGATACCGCGCAGCCTCGCCGATATTGACCCGGCTGCGGTCGAACACGCCGCAGTTCTTACAGTTTTTCATCACGATGTTCACCGCGTCGCGGTTCTCGTCCAGAAAGACGCATCGTGCCGCGCCGCGAGACAGGGCCTCGATGCCCAGTTGTCCGCTTCCAGCGTACAGATCCAGCACCCGTGCGCCGGGCAGGTCGAACTGGACGACGCTGAACATCGCTTCCTTTACCTGATCGAGGGTCGGACGGGTCACATCGGTGCCGGGCAGAGCTTCGAGCCGTCTGCCGCGAGCTTCTCCTGCAATTACACGCATGGGGTCAGCCTCCTTTATTTCTATCTCCGCCCTCCCGGAGAAGGACGGTCAAATGGTGTTTTTCTGCTTTGCATCTTTATATTATTGCTGGTATCCCCGTCATTGTCAAGCCCGTTCCTTGCACCCCAGCCGACTTTATGCTAAAATCAGGTCAGTGCGCCGAGGGGATTTCCGGCGCAGGAAGGAGAGTATTTACTATGAAAGTTCTGCTCATCAACGGCAGCCCCCACGCAAAGGGCTGTACCTACACCGCCCTGTCGCTCGTTGCAAGCGAGCTGAACGCTGTCGGCATCGAGACCGAGATTCTGAATGTCGGCACCAAGCCTGTCGGCGGCTGCATCGGCTGCGGCGGCTGTGCCTCCGGCAATGGCTGTGTCTTCGGCGGCATCGTCAATGAGGCCATCGAGAAGGCAAAGACTGCCGACGCCTTTGTGTTCGGCAGCCCGGTCCACTATGCTTCTGCTTCCGGCAACATGACCAGCTTCATGGACCGGCTGTCCTACGCAGGCGGAAAGTATCTGGCCTACAAACCTGCCGCTATCTGCTGCTCTGCACGCCGCGCCGGAACCACTACCACCCTCGACCAGCTGGTGAAGTATCCCCAGTTCTTCCACATGCCGCTGGTGAACGGTTCTTACTGGGCGATGGTGCATGGCTCCAACCCGGAGCAGGTGCTTCAGGATGAAGAGGGCTGTGCTGTCATGAAGGAGCTGGGCCGCAATATGGCATGGCTGCTCCAGTGCATCGAGGCCGGTAAAGCCGCAGGCATCAATCACCCCGAGAATCCTCGCCGCCCCATGACGAATTTTATCCGGTGATTTTCTTCCGCTCCCACTCCGGTGGGAGCTTTTTTTATTGGCTTTCTGAATTTTTATTCAGAATCCGCTGAAATATCGGCTCAGAGCTTTTTTCGTTCACAACTTTGTGATAGGATATAAAATAAAGTATTGATGTCATGGAGAACAGGCGATGGAACATTACGATTGGAACGACGGCTGGTTTTTCACCCCTACCTTTGACCCGGCGATCGTAAAGCCGGACTGCTCCGGGCTGGAGCTGGAGCCGGTGCGCATCCCCCACACCGTGAAAGTCCTGCCCTACAACTACTGCAACGAAAACGAGTACCAGCGGCTCTCGGGCTACCGACGGGAGTTTTTTGCCCCGAAGGAGTGGGAAGGCCGCACCGTTCTGCTCACCTTTGGAGCCGTTGCGCACGATGCCACCGTTTTCTGCAACGGGCGGCGTCTGTTCCATCACGCCTGCGGCTACACTGCTTTCACCGTTGACCTGACCGCCGCACTGCGCTTCGGCGAGAAGAATGTCGTCGCCATCCGGTGCGACAGCCGGGAAGATCTGAACATTCCACCCTTCGGCGGTCAGATCGACTATCTGACCTACGGCGGCATTTACCGCGCTGTTTCACTGGACATCAAAGAGCCTGCCTACCTGCGCGATATCTTCATTGAGGCAAAGGCAGAGGGCGATTTCCGCATTTACAGCTCCACCGTCGGCGAGACGGTCGGCTGTGCATTGCAGGCGGAGATCCGCAGCCCGGCCGGAAGCCGCGCGGTCTACACCGGCGAGCTGTCCATCCCCATCACCGGAACGCTGAACAGCGTCCATCCGTGGAGCATCGAGCATCCGTCGCTCTACACCCTGACCGTCCGGCTCATCCGCCCGGGAACGAACGGCCTGCCCGACCGGGTTCTGGACGAAAAAAGCACCCGGTTCGGCTTCCGGACCATCCAGTTCGTCGCTGGCGGCCTGTACCTCAACGGCCAGCGCGTCAGCTTGCGTGGTCTGAATCGGCACCAGAGCCACGCCTATCAGGGCTACGCCATGCCCGACAGCATCCAGCGGCTGGACGCGCAGTTTTTGAAAAAGACGCTGGGCTGCAACGCCGTCCGCACCAGCCACTATCCGCAGAGCCCGGCCTTCCTCGATGCCTGCGACGAGATGGGCATCCTTGTGTTTGCCGAGATTCCCGGCTGGCAGTACATCGGCGACGAGTCGTGGAAAGCGCAGGCGTTGCAAAACTGCCGGGAGATGGTCTGCCAGTGCCGCAACCACCCCAGCATCTTCCTGTGGGGCGTCCGCATCAACGGCAGTGCTGACGATGAAGCGTTCTACAAGCGCACCAACGAGGCCGTCCGCCGTCTCGACCCGACCCGGCCCACCGCCGGCGCGCGCATCTCCCGGAAGAGCCAGCTGCTCGAGGACGTCTACGCCTACAACGATTACTCCTACAATGGCCGTGGTGCCGCCTGTGAGCCCCGCGCGGCGGTCACGCCCGACATCCGCAAAGGCTACCTCATCAGTGAGTTCGGCGGACAGAAATTTCCGGCCAAGGCCTTTGACGATGAGCCGCACCGTCTGGCGCAGGCGTTGCAGTATGCCGCCGTCCTGAACGACTCCATCGCCCAGCAGGGCAATGCCGGCAGTTTCGGCTGGTGCATGGCCGACTACAACACCCACCGGGAATTCGGCAGCGGCGACCGCATCTGCTATCACGGCGTGATGGACATGTTCCGGAACCCGAAACTCTCCGCCGCCGTCTATGCCAGCCAGAAAACGCCCCGTTCACCCTCGGATATCGTGTTGGAAGTCTCGTCCAGCATGGCTCTGGGCGACCATCCGGGTGGTTTTGCCGGTGCCTGCTGGGTGTTCACCAACGCCGAGAGCATCCGGCTCTACCGTGGAAACGACTTTATCGCCGAGTTCTCGCCCGACCGCCGGGGCCGGTTTGCCGCCCTGCCCCATCCGCCGATTGAGATCTACGATTTCGTCGGCTCCCTCCTCGAAAAATACGAGGGGCTTGACCGCGCCCTTTCACCGCAGGTGGCCGCCATCCTGAACGAAATGCGCCGGAACGAGCTGGAGTTGTCTCCCCTGTCCAAGGCCCGGATGCTGTCGCTCCGCCTGAACTGGAACGACCTGCTCCGGATGTACTATAAATATATCGGCGTGCTGGGCTGTCCGGCGTCGGTCTATCGGTTCGAGGCCGTCTGGCATGGCCGTGCCGTCAAGACGGTCATCAAGGAACCGGTGCAGAGCGTCCGTCTTGAGTGCGTCGTCCACAATCCGATTTTGACCGACGGCCCCACCTGGGATTGCGCCGCCGTCAGCCTGCGCGCCATCGACCAGAACGGCAACCTTCTGCCCTACTGCGGCGAGGCCGTCCAGCTGAGCGTGGAAGGCCCCGTCTCCATCCTCGGCCCCAGTGTCGTACCCCTGCGCGGCGGCATGGCTGGAACCTATCTCGCCACTACCGGCGAGGCCGGACACGCTGTCCTCCACTGCAAGATGGAGGGTGCGCTGGACACCGAAGCGACGCTGACCATCCGCAAACGGGATTAAATTTCGTCCTTTTACAACAGATTTGCACTCTGTTCAAAGTTTTATCATGGTTGGATGATATTCTAGGACACGAAGAACAACGACACGGCATTGATCCGCTGATACTCGTCGATAAAGGAATGATATCTCTATGAAAGAAAAATTTCGCCGTTTTATGATCGGCCGCTATGGCACCGATGGTCTGAATCAGTTTTTGAGCATCCTGTCTCTGGTTCTCATCCTGCTTGCTCTGCTGTTCCGGAACTCGTTCCTGACCCTGCTCGGCATTATTCCGCTGGGTCTGTGCTACTACCGCTCCCTGAGCCGGAATATCTCCAAACGCACCGAGGAGAACTATCAGTTCTACAACCTCAAAGACCGCATCACTAATAAGATCAACGGCCTGAAAGACCAGTGGGCGAACCGGAAGCTCTACCACTACTACCGCTGCCCTCAGTGCCGTCAGAAGCTGCGTGTGCCGCGTGGACGCGGCCGCATCCAGATCTCCTGCCCTCGCTGCGGCACCCAGTTCATCAAGAAGAGCTGAGCCATGTTCGGTTATGTGATACCCAATCAGGCCGCGCTCTCGCCCGAGGCACAGGCACGTTACCGCACCGCCTACTGTGGGCTCTGCCGCCGCATCGGTGCTTTGCACGGCCTGCGCGGTCGGCTGACGTTGAGCTATGACCTGACCTTTCTGAACCTGCTCCTTTCCAGCCTGTACGAGGGCGAAAGCGAGTGCATCCGGGGCTCTTCCCACTGCCCGGTGCATCCCATCCGGAAGACCAACTGGCGTTCCAGCGCACCGACCGATTACTGTGCCGATCTTAGCGTTGCGCTCCACTACTACAACGCCGAGGATAAGTGGAAGGACGACCACAGCCTCATCGGGCTTGGGTTCGAGAAGATGCTTGCTGACCCGACGAAAGCTGCTGCCAGCCGCTGGCCGCGCCAGTGCAACGCTATCCGCGCCTGTCTCGACAAGCTGGCCGAGTACGAAGCCGCCGGGAGTGAAGACCTCGACGCTGTATCCGGCTGTTTTGGTGACCTGATGGCGGAGCTGTTCGATTATCAGCAGGACCACTGGTCGCCAGAGCTGCGGAACATCGGGTTCCACCTCGGGAAGTACATCTACCTGTTGGACGCTTACGACGACCTCGAGCGTGACAAGTGCAAAGGCAGCTACAACCCGTTGAAGACCCTCAGCGAGCAGCCCGGCTACGAGGACGAGATGAAAGAGATCTTCGAGCTGCTGCTTGGCAGCTGCGCCCGGAGCTTTGAGCGTCTGCCCTGCGTGGAGGATGTCGACCTGCTCCGGAACATCCTGTACTCCGGCGTGTGGCTCAAATACAACTGCAAAAATGCCAAGCGCGAAAAAAATTCCGCCCAGTGAGGTGGATATTTTTTCGTTTTGCTTGATTTTTAGGATACAGTCCGGTAGACTAGAAGATACTGTGCGGCAGGGCCGCACCACTAGAGAGATGTGAGGAAGTAGATCCATGAGAGATCCTTATGAGGTGCTGGGTATCCAGCGCGGCGCAAGCGATGAAGAGATCAAAAAGGCATACCGCGCCAAATGCAAACGTTGGCATCCTGACCTGAACCCCAACGACCCGACGGCGGAAGAGCACTTCAAAGAGGTGCAGGCCGCTTATGATGCCATCACCAAGGGCGATACCGGCCCCCAGATGAATGGCGGCTACGGTCAGCAGGGTTATTACAATAATCCCTATGGCAGTTACCAGCAGCAGAGCTACGGCCAGCAGAACGGCTACAACAGCGGTTTCGATGGCTTTGACGGTTTCGACCCGTTTGGTTTCGGCTTTGGTTTTGGCGGCTATCAGCAGCAGGGCGGCGCAAGCTATTCCAGTTCGGACAGCCCCGAAATGCAGGCTGCGCGGAACTTCGTTGCCAGCGGACGGTATGCCGAGGCGCGCCGCGTCCTTGACGGGATGAACAGCCGGAGTGCGCGGTGGTATTATCTCTCCTCTCTGGCGAATCAAGGTCTGGGCAAGAGCATCGACGCCTTGCAGGACGCACGCCGTGCCGTTCAGCTTGACCCCAACAACACCGAATACCAGATGCACCTGCGCCGGATGCAGAATCCCGGCCAGACCTACCGCACCCAGACCACCTATGCACAGCCGGGCGGTATCCTCCGCTGGTGCTGGAGCATGATTTTGCTGAATCTGCTCTGTAACTGCTGTTGTGGCGGCGGTCGCTTCTTCTATCGGCCCTTCTAAATAAAACAAATATCAAGACGACCAGAGCTTCCTGCTGCAAGGCACTTCGCTCTGGTCGTTTTCTCATACAAAAATCCCATGTCCGTACGATAATGTGCAGACACGGGATTTGTTGCTATTCTTTACTTGATGACGATGGTTCTGGTGATTTTGGTGGTGGAGTAGTTGCCCTTGACTGTTGCGACCTCGGTATACTTGCCCGGTGCAGTCGGGAAGGTACTGCTCTTCTTATTGAAGAGGCCGGACAGGAAGCTGCCGTCGCCCTTCTGATAGGTGCAGGTCACATTTCCATCCGTAACGATGGTGCCGTTATCATCCAGAACCGCCGCGCCGTTGAAGTTTGCGGCTTCCTCGACGGTCAGCGTCTCAGGCAGGTCGCTCGCCCAGTAGAGGCGGACGCCCTCGGTCTTCGGCTTGATCTTAAACATCGCAACGCCTGCGGTGTTCATATCGCCGGACTCCAACGCCACCGCACCGGCAACGTAACCGCCTGCATCCACCGGCTGTTCATCCAGATAAATGCGGCTCGCCACGCCCTTGGGCAGGAACTTGCGGATCAGTTCGACCGCCAGTTTCAGGCCGGTCGAGACGTCTTTCAGGGTCGGCATATAGAACTTGAGGGTATCCATGACCGAGACGACTTCGTCCGCGACCCGAAGCAGAACTTCGACATCGTTGCCGTCGATGAGCTGTTTCAGGTAGTAGTAGACGTTGAACTCCTCTTCCTGGTCGGGTGTCTTGGACATCTTTCTCGGGAGCGGAACCATTTTGAGCAGGGTGCGGATCTTATCCGACAGCACCAGCGTGACATAACCCTTTGCCGAGCCGCTGGTGCCGATGATGACACCGATGTACTGGGTATCCGCCGGTTTGGTCTCCACGCTGAGGGTGAACGGCGAACCGTAGACCAGGTCACCCTCAGCCTTCAGGCGGATAGAGACTGCACTGTTCTGTGTTTCCACATCTGCGGCATCGTCCGCGCTGTCGGTCTCGACTGCTTCGACGCTCGTCACAGCTTCGGTTTCATCGGAGCCGGACGCCGCCATTGCCGGCGTCGCGAGGATACTCAGGCTCAGAATTGCTGCCATCAGCAGCGAGATCATGCGTTTGGCCTTCATCTTCATTCTGACAGACCTCCTGTTATTTTCTTGGCTTAATTCTACCGCAAAGCGAGCTTTCGGTCAATAACGGGATTCAAGTCGTTCAATTTTTCAAACTATTTCTTAGCCCGAAACCGCTTGATGTAGTGGCGGAGACAAAAAGTACCTTCTCCCCAAACCATCATCTGGTTCATGAGAGAAGGCACTTCTACTTTATATATTAGTATTTACAGGATGCGCACACGGATGACCGCCGGGATGGCCGACAGCTTTTCGGCCAGAGCCTTATCGACTGCGCCGGTGGCGTCCAGCATGGTGTAAGCCATGTTCTTTTTGCTCTTGTTCACCATGTTCTCGATGTTCAGACCAGCCTCGGTGGTGAGGGCGGTGATCTGGCTGATCATGCCCGGCTCGTTCTTGTGGATGATGCAGATGCGCTTACCGCCTGCACGCGGCTGATGTACCTCCGGCATGTTGACCGAGTGGGTGATGTTGCCGTTCTTGAGATAATCACTGATCTCCTGTGCGGCCATGACGGCGCAGTTGTCCTCGGCTTCAGGGGTCGATGCACCAAGATGGGGCGTGCAGATGACGCCCGGCTTGCCCAGCAGAGCCTCGGTCGGGAAGTCGGTCATGTAACCGGAGACCTTGCCGGTCTCGAGGGCTTCCAACAGAGCCGACGTATTCACCAGCTCACCGCGAGCGTAGTTCAGGATCTTTACGCCGTCCTTGCAGAGTGCCAGCGTCTGTGCGTTGATGGTATCTTTGGTGGTCGGCAGGTACGGAACGTGGATGGTGATGTAGTCGCAGAGCGGAAGCATATCGTTCAGGTTGACGCAGTGGTGCACCTGACTGCTCAGGTTCCATGCGGCGTCGATGGAGATGTAGGGGTCGTAGCCATAGACTTCCATACCCAGCGCGATGGCGCAGTTGGCGACACGGGAACCGATGGCACCCAAGCCGATAACGCCCAGCGTCTTACCCTTGATCTCGTTGCCGACGAACTGCTTTTTGCCCTTTTCCACGCTCTTTGCCATGGCCGGGTCCCCAGTAAGGCCCTGCGTCCACTGCGCAGCTGCTGCAACATTTCGGCTGCCTGCGATAAGCATACCGATGACCAGTTCCGCGACAGCGTTTGCGTTCGCGCCCGGCGTATTGAAAACCACGATGCCTTGCTCACTGCAGCGGTCGAGTGGAATGTTGTTCACACCGGCACCGGCACGGGCAATTGCCAGCAGGTTGTCGTTAAACGTGGTGTTCAGCAGGTCAGCACTGCGAACCAGAATACCGTCCGGAGCCTCGGCATCCACCGAGACATCAAACAGGTTTTTGGGCAGCTTTGCCAAGCCCACCGGGCTGATGGCGTTCAGAGTCTTTATCGTAAACATATCTAATACCCCTTCTATACTTTCAATAGGAGACAAGGCCCGGCTGTTTTTGTTTTACGCAGAACCAATACCGGCTTGCCAATGGCTCTCCCTTTGGGAGAGCTGGCTGCGAAGCAGACTGAGAGGGCTTACGCGTTCTCCTTGCGGAACTTCTCCATGAAGTCCACCAGCTTGTCGATGCCCTCCGGCGGCATTGCGTTGTAGATGGAGGCACGCATACCGCCGACCAGACGATGGCCCTTCAGGTTGACGAAACCGGCTTCGGCCGCCTCGGCGCAGAATTTCTTGTCCATGTCGGGGTTCGGGCTGGTAAAGGTGACGTTCATCGTGCTGCGATAGCGATGCTCGACCGGGTTGTTGAAGAAGTCCTGACTGTCCAGATAATCGTAGAGGACTTTTGCCTTGGCTTCGTTAATCTTCTGCATATTTTCCAGACCGCCGATGTCGTTCTCCAGATACTTGAGGACGAGGCCGGTCATGTAGATGCACCAGCAGGGCGGCGTGTTGTACATGCTGTCCTTATTCAGCAGGGTGGTGTAGTTCATCATGGTGGGAACGTTATCTGCCGCATGGCCCAGCAGGTCGTCGCGGACGATGGCGATCGCCATACCAGCCGGTGCGACGTTCTTCTGGACGCCGAAGTAAATGCAGCCGTACTTGGTGACATCGACCGGCTTCGACAGGATCATCGAACTCATATCGGCGACCAGCGGCACACCCTCGACCTGCGGAACCTCGACGTACTGGGTGCCGAAGATAGTGTTATTCTGGCAGATGTGGATGTAGCTTGCATCCTTGTCGTAGGGGATGGCGTTCACATCCGGGATGTAGGTGAAGTTTTTATCCTTGCTGTTGGCGACGATATTGACCTCACCGAACTTTGCGGCTTCCTTGGCGGCCAGATTCGAGAAGTTGCCGGTGACGATGTAATCGGCCTTGCCGGTCGTCATGAAGTTGAGCGGAACCATTGCGAACTGCTGGGTCGCGCCGCCCTGAAAGAAACCGACCTTGTAGTTATCGGGGATGTTCATCACCCGGCGGAGAGAAGCTTCGGTCTCCTTGATGATCGCATCGAACCACTTGCTGCGGTGGCTCATCTCCATCACGCTCTGACCGCTGTCGCCGTATTCGAGCAGTTCTGCCTGTGCCTGTTTCAGGACCTTTTCCGGTAACATGCTGGGGCCTGCGCTGAAATTATATACTCGTGCCATACTCGAACTCTCCTTTTCCCTCGTGCCGCCCAATTCTTCGCGGCGTTGTGTTGTGGAACTGTCCGTAGTATAATGGTTTTACGGGGGCAAAAACAAGAGCATCCTTGCACAAAGTTCACTCCACAGAGTCCTTGTGCAGCGCACAAAGCTCACAAATGTTTTTCTACAAAAGACATTTTTTAAGACAAGTGTAAAACATATCTGTTTTATCGCCTTGTGCGCTTGATTTTTGACTCTTGCTGATTTCGTCCGCATCTGGTATCCTAGGAGTATCAGAGACAAATGTAAAAGCATTTTTTGAAGGGAGGTCGGGCCATGTACGGCCTATCCGATGCCTTGAAACCGCTTTCAGCGGCCGAAGAGCAGGTCATGCTGGCGGTCTGGGCCTGCCGTCCGCCTGCGTCGCGCCGGGATATCGGCGAAAAGCTGGCTGAAAAAGGCTGGGCGGCGGCGACTGTCCTGAATTTTCTCTACCGGCTCGAAGCGAAAGGCTGGGTGAAGAGCGGCAAAGACCAGAACCGCAACGTCTACACGCCCACCGTCACACGCCGGGCATACGGGGTGTGGAGTATGCGCCAGCGGCTGGACACCCTGTTTGACGGCAACCTCGCCGAGGCGGTCAACGCCCTTGTCAGCGAGAGCGGCTGCGGCCAGAGCGAGCTGGAACAGGCCATCGCCGTGCTGAACGAAAAGCACTCCGAGGCCGAAGAATATGACCTGTATGACCCGTATGGTTAGCCCTCTCAGTCAATGCTGTCGCATTGACAGCTCCCCCAGGGTGGGAGCCATTGGCATATCGGGTCACTCTATACGAAACGCAAAAGTATTATCATCCGTAAGGCAGTGGGCCTTGCGCTCAGGATTCAGGAGGATATCAACAAATGAACTGCAAACTACGCGCGAAAAACTGCGGCGGCTGTCCGCTGCTCGACCTTGAATATTCCGAACAGCTCAAGCGGAAGGAAGCCGATGTCCGCAAACTGCTCGGCAAATACGGCCCCGTCCACCCCATCCGCGGCATGGAAACGCCCTACCACTACCGGAACAAGGTGATCTCCACATTTGCGCCCGGTTACGGTGGAAAACTCACTTCCGGCATCTACGCCGCCAAGACCCACAAGGTGCTTCCGGTGGAAAGCTGCCTGTTGCAGGACGAGGTGCTTGACACCGTGATGCAGGCCGTCCGTGCCGCCGCCAACGCTTGCCGCTACCAGCCCTTCAACGAGGACAAAGGCACCGGTCTGCTCCGGCACTGCCTGCTCCGCCGGGGCGTCGCGACCGGTCAGATCATGGTGGTTCTGGTGACGGCTCAGCCCGTCCTGCCGGGCGCAAAGAACTTCGTCCGCGCCCTTCTCGCCGAAGCCAAAAAGCGGCAGGTCCCCATCACGACCATCGTGCAGAATTATAATCCTCGCAAGACCAGCGTCGTCCTCGGCGAGGAAGAAAAAGTGCTGTACGGTAAGGGATTTATTCTGGACACCCTCTGCGGCAAGAGCTACGCCATCAGCCCACGCAGTTTCTATCAGGTGAACCCCGTCCAGACCGCCGTTCTCTACGGCCTCGCCGTCGATGCCGCCCAGCTGACCGGTAAGGAAACGGTTCTGGACGCCTACTGCGGCATCGGCACCATCGGCCTGACCGCCTCCGGCAAGGCGAAGCAGGTCGTCGGCGTCGAGGTCAACCGGGATGCCGTCCATGACGCCATCGGCAACGCCAAGCACAACGGCGTCAAAAACGCCCGGTTCTTTGCCGCCGACGCTACCGCGTGGATTCGGGAAGCCGCCGACGCCGGACAGCGTGCCGACGTGATTTTTATGGACCCACCCCGGGAAGGCTCAACCCCGGAGTTCATCGAGAGCGTCGTCCGGATGGCCCCGAAACGGGTGGTCTATGTCAGCTGTAACCCCGAGACCATGGCCCGTGACCTCGCTCTCCTCACTAAAAAAGGCTACCGCGCCGAGGGCTTTACCCCTGTAGATATGTTCCCTCATACCAGCCATTGCGAGGTGGTTTGTGGGCTGACGAAACAGGATAGCCAGTATAAGCCTTTTAAGAAGCATTAAATAAGTGATTGGCAATCTACAATTTCCGTTCGGTGGGCTTCCTTTGTTTCTTTCATTGGATAAATCATTGATGCTACTGTGTTCGGCAGTCGATCAGACTTCGTAGTGATATAAACATCCTCGACCAAGTTTCCGATAAAATATCCAAATGCAAGCTGTTCAATATCATATATACTATATTGATTCCGATTTGGATGGTCTTTATCATAGCCCCAGTGCTTGATAAACCAATCTGGTCCCAAACAAATATAATTCACTCGTCCAGAACTTCTCCTGAGCACACTTTTCAACACTTCAGAATGTTCAATATGAAGTCCTATTCCGTATTCATAGCTGAAAATCCCATTGAAAATTGTTCGTCCCACAATTTGGCCGTTCTCCGAAGAATGTTCAATTGTTTCTTCCAAATTATTAAAAGTAAGTTTCGTTTTTACTTCGATAATACCAAGAACAGCTTCTTTAGGGGCGATAATGAACTCTCCCTTTTGGAATAGCAAAGGACAGCTATCTGTATATACAATAATATCAATTTGTCTTGTAATACGGTTGCCCTCTCCCATTACGAAACCAGTTCCAATTTTTATGTTTGCGGGAAGGTGGTTTTTCAGACATTCCTTCAAAATGATTTCCTTATAACGACCATCTTCGCCCCAATGAGCATCGTCTATAAAATCTCTGACACGATCTTTAATGTCTAACAGTTCGTTTGAAATAGACTTACGATAAGCAACATAGTCTGGCATGGTTCAACCTCCGGATTCTATTAAGTCATTATAGTATTGGTGTATTTTCTTTAATTATACATATCAATCTTAAACTTTTCAACATTAACCATCCAAAACTGCAACACCTGTTGCTTTGAGCAACAATTTAATATATCATTGTTAAAGAGAACGCTTTCCGCTCCAATGAAAGGAAATCTATAATGGAAATTGATGAATTAAAGAAGAAAGCTGAGCAAGGAGATGCTGATGCTCAATATGAGGTAGGAATGCACTATCTCAGGGCCAGAAATCTTAATGTTGCATCTTTTTGGCTGGAGCAAGCAGCCGAACAAGGAAATAGGGCATCTTTTTTCAGATTAAACACAACGGTTTTTCAAGGTAATCCAATTAAGGATGAAATCGAAAAATGGTATTCATCCCTTGCCAATCAAGGAAATCTGGACGCACAATACTACTTTGGAAGCTTTCTTAATCACAGTGGACGTCACTCAGAAGCTCTGAAATGGATTTTGCGGGCAGCGAATCAACAATATTTGCCTGCACAGTTAAGGATGGCTCGTATATATGAAAAGGGGAATGATGGTATTGCTGTAAATTATGAAAAAGCTTTAGAGTGGTATCGTGTAGCTTCCGAACAAGGTTCTTTGGAGGCAAACCGTGCTATAGGCCGATTTTATATGCGTGGAAAGGGCGTGAAAAAGAGTCGAGCAGAGGCATTCAAGTGGTATCAAAAAGATGTTCCCGAGCAACCCGCACAAACATTTGAACAATCGGAAGCACAATGGTGCCTGGCAACGGAATTTTATTTTGATAGGAAATATAGGGAAGCGCTAAAATGGTATAAAATTACAGCTACTGGTTCAGTGAATGGTTTTGGCTCACCAGCTCCATACGAAGCAATTGGAGGATTATATGAAGAAGGTAAGGGTGTAAAAAGAGATTATATAGAAGCCCTTAAATGGTATAAAAAAGCTGCTGAAAATGATTGGGTTGGATCAAAATTGTTTTTTGGAAAAAAGCTCTTTGAATATAAGCTTTATTCAGATGCTTTAGAATGGTTTGAAAAAATTATTAGCGATAAGGAAGCGTCTGACGATACCAAGAAGGAAGCGCAGGATTATATAGAAAAATGTCAAAAGCTAATTAATCCTTCAAATAGTATCCCGTTTACTGTAGAAGATGAATGCGTGAAAAGCTTTGTTGAAAAAGAACTGATATCTAATACTTTAGAAGCACTTTTACAACAACTTCAGTCGCTAATCGGATTGAACGAAGTGAAGCAAGAGGTTTCAACTCTTGTGAATCTACTAAAACTACAGTCTATGCGTAAACAGCATGGTCTACCTGAAATTCCTATGTCTCGCCACTTGGTCTTTGTTAGAAATCCCGGTACAGGCAAAACCACGGTCGCGCGTATTCTGGCCGAAATTCACCATCAGCTCGGTATTCTTTCTCAAGGTCAGTTGATTGAAGTTGACCGTTCCGGGTTGGTTGCCGGATATGTCGGTCAGACTGCCTTAAAAACGCAAGACGCGATTCAGTCTGCACTTGGCGGAATTTTGTTTATCGACGAAGCCTATGCGCTCGCCAAACCAGATTCATCCAATGATTTCGGACAAGAAGCAATTGATACGATTTTAAAGGCAATGGAAGACCACCGAGATGATTTTATCGTAATTGTTGCTGGCTACCCCGATTTGATGAAAACATTTATCAACTCCAACCCCGGTTTGAAATCCCGATTTAGCAAGTACATCTATTTTCCAGACTATACTCCGGAAGAACTTCTCGATATTTTCAAATTGCAATGTAAGAACGCCGGACTGACTTTGGAAAATGGTGCTTCTGAAATTGCTTTCGACTATTTACGAAGTTCTTATGAGCATCGAGACAGCAATTTTGCGAATGGTAGAAGTGTCCGAAACTATTTTGAGAAAGTTCTTTCCAATCAGGCAAATCGCCTCGCAATGCAATCCACTATATCAGAAACTGACCTTATTACTTTGTCAAAAGACGATGTACAGAAAGCAACAGTAAACACCACCCTATAAATTAGAATTGCAGGAGATTTTTGTACTTCGAGCCAGCAGAATAGGAGGTAAACCAATGAAACACGCCTACGCATCCTCTCAATACGCAAAGCCTTACGAGCGATACTTCCGGGAGCATTTTCCGGCGGAGGCCGAGGAGATTTTTCTATGAACACAAACACTGACTTCATCATCCGCAACGCGCAAATCGAGGACTATCCGGCGGTGCGCCGCATTTTCAATCAAGTGCAAGCCCTGCACGTCGAGTGGCGTCCGGATATTTACAAGCCGAACGAAGACCTGCTTCCGCCGGACACTTTCCAGAAACTCGTGGAAGGAAAGAATTTCTATGTTGCCGAGGTGAATGGAACTGTCGTCGGCATCCTCGAGCTTCTGTTCCGGCACATTGAATCTCCTGCCCATGTCACCCGGAACATTGTTTTCATCGACAGCATGGCCGTTGACGAAGCGTACCGTGGGATGGGCGTCGGGCATTTGTTCTTTGAAAAGGTCAAGGAAATCAAGGAACAGAATCACCTCGACGGCATCGAGCTTCAGGTCAACGCCAGAAACAAGGCTGCCTACGAGATGTATGCGCACTACGGCTTTACGGAAAAATCCATCAACATGGAACTATTATAAAGAAAGGACGCCCTTATGAACACTTATGACGCCATCATGACGAGAAGAAGCACCCGAAACTACCTCGACAAGCCGGTGGAACAGGAACTTCTGGAAAAAATCATCGAGACCGGATGCTTTGCACCCAGCGGCGGAAACAGCCAGACAAACCATTTCATCGTGGTGCGCGATACCGCTATCCGGGCCAAACTTGTGGAGCTGGTCGAGCAGGCATTTGCCAAAATGACCTACGATGAAAATATCTACGGCAGTCTGCGGAATTCCATCTCCCGTTCCCAGAAGGGCGGCTATGTCTTCTGCTACAACGCTCCGGTTCTCATCATCGTCGCCAACAAAAAAGACTACGGCAACAATCAGGCGGATTGTGCCGTTGCCCTCGAGAACATGATGCTTGAGGCAAATGAACTCGACCTCGGCACCTGCTACATCAACCAGCTGCGGTGGCTCAACGAGGACAAAACGCTCATTTCCTACCTGCGCGAACTCGGCATGAAGGAGAATGAGCGCGTTTACGGCTCCCTCATCGTCGGCTATCCGGCCACCGCTGACGGAAAACCCGACCGCAAGCCCCTTCCCCGAAAAGGAAACGAAGTAACGTGGCTTTGAACAGAAAGGACACCCCATGAAAGCAAACTTGAACGGTTACTATGACGAGATCGAGTCGACGGCATCCAAAAAGGACGAGCTGCTGGAACTTTTGAAAAATTACAGCGTCTCAGCGCACACCAACGAAGAGGACGAATTTGACTACCTCGAAAACGACGATGTAACGCTGGTGGTGAAAAATCCGCTGGGCGGCGAAGATTTACAAATCGAGCTGGGTGCGGAGTTCTCGCTCTTTTTCGAGCTGTGGCATCTCCACTACTCGGCTTACAAGGCCGACTATGAGCGGATGAAGAAAGATATTCTCACCATCGTGGGAGGAAACTCCGGTGCCATGACCTTTTTCGCTGATGGCAAATGGGTCGGTTCGACCCTCTGTCCGGAAATTCCAGCGGAAGATGCCAAAGGCACCGACCTCGTTGAAAAATACTGGGCGTGGGAAGACGATTCTTACGCTCAGAAAAACAAAGAAAAACTCCTGACTCTCGGCGGTGAGATCCGCTTCACCTGCTGGAACCCGGCAAACGACCGGACATTTCCTGTTCCTTCCAAAAACTGAATTCTGACACAAAAATCCCCGACTGGGCTTCCGTTTGGAAGTGTTCAGCCGGGGATTTTTCAGGATGGAGAATTTATAATGACATTGAGTGTTTCTTCTTAGTCAGCAAAGAGCGGCGTGGACAGGTAGCGGTCTCCGGTATCGGGCAGCAGAACGACGATGTTCTTGCCTGCGTTCTCCGGACGCTTTGCCAGCTGCAGAGCAGCCCAGACAGCAGCACCGGAAGAGATGCCGACCAGAACGCCCTCCTTGTGGCCGACGAGACGGCCGGTCGCAAATGCGTCCTCGTTGGCAACGGGGATGATCTCATCGTAGACCTTGGTATCCAGAACATCCGGAACAAAGCCTGCGCCAATGCCCTGAATCTTGTGTGCGCCTGCGGTACCCTTGCTCAGGACGGGAGAGGTAGCCGGCTCGACTGCGACGACCTTGACGTCGGGGTTCTGGCTCTTCAGGTACTGGCCGACACCGGTGATGGTGCCGCCGGTGCCAACACCAGCAACGAAGATGTCGACCTTACCGTCGGTATCCTGCCAGATCTCGGGGCCAGTGGTCTCAAAGTGAGCCTTGGGGTTTGCCGGGTTGACGAACTGGCCGGGGATGAAGGAGTTGGGGATCTCTTTTGCCAGCTCATCGGCCTTGGCAATGGCACCCTTCATGCCCTTTGCACCCTCGCTCAGAACCAGCTCGGCACCGTAAGCCTTCATCAGCTGGCGACGCTCGACGCTCATGGTCTCGGGCATGACGATGATAATGCGGTAGCCCTTTGCAGCAGCCACAGCAGCCAAACCGATGCCGGTGTTGCCGGAGGTCGGCTCGATGATGACGGAACCTTCCTTCAGCAGACCCTTTGCCTCAGCGTCGTCGATCATGGCCTTTGCGATACGATCCTTGACGGAACCAGCCGGGTTGAAGTACTCCAGCTTTGCCAGAATCTTAGCGTTCAGGTCTTCCTGCTTTTCGATGTGGGCCAGCTCCAGCAGCGGAGTATGGCCAATCAGCTGATCTGCGGAAGTATAAATCTTGCTCATAATCATTTCCTCCAATTACGGGCGCCTCGCCCGGCTGTTCCGGAGCGACCCGGTGTCTCTTCTGATGAATACTTTTTCCCTCTAAACCAACATGTTTTGTAGGTTTGATGGTATTATAGCCCTCTTTGCCCCCTTTGTCAATGGAAATCTTCAAAAAAATTCAATTGAAAAGTTATAAACCCTGTTGTATAATAGGTTTCATTAGAAGAGATTCCATTTTTTACGATATAAAAAGGAGAACAGCATGATCGTTTCAACCAAAGGCCGCTATGCTCTGCGCGTGATGATCGACCTCGCCGAGCATCGGTCCGAAAAATACGTTCCTTTAAAGGAAGTCGCCTCCCGGCAGGAGATCTCCGAAAAGTACCTCGAAAACATCCTGAAGGTACTGGTGCAGAACGGTTTCCTCGAGGGCCTGCGCGGCAAGGGCGGCGGCTATCGCCTGACGCGCAGCCCCGACCAGTACACCGTCGGCGAGATTTTGGACCTGACCGAGGGCAATCTTGCCACCGTCAGCTGTCTGGCTCCGGGCGCACCTGCCTGTCACCGGATGGCAAGCTGCCGCACCTACGAGATGTGGAAGGGTCTGGACAAGATGATCGTGGACTACTTTAATAATATCACGCTGGCCGACCTCGCCGCACCGGAAGAAGCTGGAAACGACTATGTGATTTAAAAGATACCTATTATAAAAACCTCTCAGTCGAGCTTACGCTCGCCAGCTCCCCTAACAGGGGAGCCTTTGGCAATGCGAACATCAATGGGGAGGTTCTTTCTTTTATTCAGCCCTTTTTATCGGACACATTTGCAAACTTTTTGTGAATTGTCGGTCTGCACCCGGTCAACCTATTGACAAAGGGGGTGGCTTGGAGTATATTATTAGCAGTCAAGCGCAGAGAGTGCTAAACAAGATTCAGCAGTCTTGATAAGTGATTGACAACAGCCTAGAATCTTCGGTACGAATGGAGGTCAACTTTATGAATACCAATCAATATACCCAGAAAACCCTCGAGGCTCTTCAGGCAGCGCAGCAGCTGGCTGTGGAGTACCAGCATAACGCATTGGAGCCGGAGCATTTGCTTCATGCTCTGGCAACGCAGGAGCAGGGCCTTATTCCCCAGCTCCTCCAGAAACTGAATGTCGACCCGGGCAGCTTTGCCGCCGCAGTCGCCGAAAAGCTTTCGGCTCTGCCCCGTGTCTCCGGCTCCGGCCGTGACCCCGACAAGGTCTATATCTCACAGGCAACGGACAAAGTCCTGAGTGCCGCCGCCCGGGAAGCCAAGGCCATGAAAGACGACTTCGTGAGCGTTGAGCATGTCTTCCTCGGCCTGCTGGACGAGCAGACCTCGAACACCACCGAGTTGTTCCGTGCGTTCAGCATCACCAAGGACAAGTTCCTGCAGCAGCTGACGGCCGTTCGCGGCAACCAGCGTGTCACCACCGATAACCCGGAGGACACCTACAATGCCCTGCAGAAGTACGGTCAGGATCTGGTCGACCTTGCCCGGAAGCAGAAGCTCGATCCCGTGATTGGCCGAGATCAGGAGATCCGCAACGTCATCCGAATCCTTTCCCGTAAGACCAAAAACAACCCCTGCCTGATCGGTGAGCCGGGCGTCGGTAAGACGGCCATCGCCGAAGGTCTGGCAGAGCGTATCGTCCGGGGCGATGTGCCGGAGAACCTGAAAGACCGCACCGTGTTCAGTCTGGACATGGGCGCACTGGTCGCCGGTGCAAAGTACCGCGGCGAGTTTGAGGAGCGTTTGAAGAGCGTCCTGAACGAGGTTAAAAAGAGTGAAGGCAAGATCATCCTCTTCATTGATGAGCTGCACACCATCGTCGGCGCAGGCAAGACCGACGGCGCAATGGACGCCGGCAACCTGCTGAAACCGATGCTGGCCCGTGGCGAGCTGCACTGCATCGGTGCGACCACGCTGGATGAGTACCGCCAGTATATCGAGAAAGACCCTGCGCTGGAACGTCGTTTCCAGCCGGTGCAGGTCGATGAGCCGTCCGTCGAGGACACCATCTCTATCCTGCGCGGCCTGAAAGAGCGGTATGAAGTCTTCCACGGCGTCAAGATCAGCGATAACGCCCTGATCGCCGCTGCTACCCTGTCCGACCGGTATATCACCGACCGCTTCCTCCCCGATAAGGCCATCGACCTTGTGGATGAGGCCTGCGCCATGATCAAGACCGAGATGGACAGTATGCCCAGCGAGATGGATGATTTGGCCCACCGCATCACCCAGCTTCAGATCGAGCAGGTCAGCCTGAAAAAGGAGACCGACGCCCTGAGCCAGAGCCGCCTGCACGAGCTGGAAAAAGAGCTTGCCGAATTGCAGGATAAGTTCCGCAGCATGAAGGCAAAGTGGGAGAATGAGAAGAACGCCATCGGCAAGGTACAGAGCCTGCGTGAGCAGATCGAGCAGACCAACGCCGCCATCGAGAAGGCACAGCGTGAGTACGACCTGAACAAGGCCGCTGAGCTGAAATACGGCAAGCTGCCCGAACTCCAGAAACAGCTGGAAGCCGAAGAGAAGCTTGCCAACGAGAAGAAGGAAGACAGCCTGCTGCGTGACCGTGTGACGGACGAGGAGATCGCCCGTATCGTGGCTCGCTGGACCGGCATCCCCGTTGAGAAGCTAGTCGAGGGTGAGCGCGAGAAGCTGCTCCATCTGGACGATGTGCTGCATCAGCGTGTCATCGGTCAGGATGAAGCTGTCACCAAGGTCAGCGAAGCAATCCTGCGCAGCCGCGCCGGCATCGCCAACCCGAACCGCCCCATCGGCAGCTTCCTCTTCCTCGGCCCGACCGGTGTCGGCAAGACCGAACTGGCAAAAGCTCTGGCACAGGCACTGTTCGACGATGAGAAGAATCTGGTGCGTATCGACATGACCGAATATATGGAGAAGTTCAGCGTCAGCCGTCTGATCGGTGCGCCTCCGGGATATGTCGGTTATGAAGAGGGCGGCCAGCTGACCGAGGCCGTCCGCCGGAAACCGTACAGCGTCGTGCTGTTCGATGAGGTGGAGAAGGCTCACCCGGACGTCTTCAATATCCTGCTTCAGGTGCTGGACGATGGCCGCATCACCGACAGTCAGGGCCGCACCGTGGATTTCAAGAACACGGTCATCATCCTGACCTCCAACCTTGGCAGCGACATCATCCTGAACGACCTTGAGCAGAGCCGCGCAAATGGTTCCAACGAGCTGAGCGCAGAAGCCCGCCAGCAGATCGACCTGCTGCTCAAGTCGAAGTTCCGTCCGGAGTTCCTGAACCGTCTGGACGAGATCGTCTACTACAAGAGCCTGACCAAGGACGAGATGCGCAGCATCGTCGACCTGCAGCTCAACGACCTGCGTCACCGCATGGATGAGGGCAAGCACCTCAATCTTGAGGTCACCACCGCAGCCAAGGATTATATCATCGACTCGGCTTACGACAGCGTTTACGGCGCACGTCCCATCAAGCGGTTCATCCAGAGCCGTGTGGAGACGCTCATCGCAAAGGCCATCATCCGCGGCGACTTTGCCGAGGGTTCGACCCTGACCGTGGATTACGACGGTACCGCACTGGTGCTGAAATAACTCGTATTCATACACTCTTTACACATTTTGTACCTGCACAAGAGCTGTAACGCTTGCATGAGGGTCCGGAATATGTTATTATAGACCCTGAACAATGTGCTTTTCATCGTCGAAGGCAACGGTGGGAAGCACATTTTTGTTAAACCAGAAAGCAAGCAAAAGACCGTTTCCGCCGCAGGCGGAAACCGGTCTTCTATCTCTGCATCTGCTTTCAAAGTTACAGCGATATTATAAAAGAAAGTTGAGTGTGATTTCCCTTTTTATGGACGATGGCAGTATTACGCTCTTGGTGGCGTTGATGATTCTGGTGGCTTTCTCCGCCTTTTTCTCCGCCTCCGAGACCGCATTTTCTTCCCTGAACCAGATACGCCTGAAAAGCCGTGCCGACGATGGCGACACTTCCGCTGCTCGTGTGCTGGCAATGGCCGAGCAGTACGATAAGCTGCTCTCCTCGATCCTGATCGGCAACAACATCGTGAACATCGCGGCCGCATCTATCGGCACCATCCTGTTCACCAAATGGCTCGGCCCGGAACGGGGCGCAACGGTCTCCACCATCGTGCTGACCGTCGTTGTCCTGATCTTCGGTGAGGTAACTCCCAAAAGCCTTGCGAAGGAGATGCCCGAAAAGGTCGCGACCTTTGTTGCGCCCATCCTGAACCTCCTGATGGTGCTGTTCACTCCCCTGACTTGGCTGTTCAGCCAGTGGAAAAAGCTGCTGGGCCATTTCGTTCACAGCAGTGAGAGCGACGCCATCACCGAAGGTGAACTCATCACGATGGTGAGCGAGGCCGAGAGCGACGGCGAGCTGACCGACCGTGAGAGCCAGCTCATCCGGAGTGCCATCGAGTTCGACGATGTGGAAGTCGAGGAAATTCTGACGCCCCGTGTCGATGTCATTGCCGTCTCCGACGAGACTTCCCTCGAGGAGCTGGCGCAGACCTTTGCCGATTCCGGCTATTCCCGTCTGCCTGTCTACCACGGCACCATCGACAACATCATCGGCGTGGTCCATGAGAAGGACTTCTATCTGGCCCGTCTGAAAAAGGCCGCCACCATCGACGACCTCATCACGCCCACTCTGTATACGACCGGTTCCACCCAGATTTCCCAGCTGCTCCGCACCCTGCGCGAACAGCATCATCATCTGGCCGTAGTCGTGGACGAATACGGCGGAACCGAGGGCATCATCACGCTGGAAGACATCTTGGAAGAGCTGGTCGGCGAGATTTGGGATGAACACGACGAAGTGACCGAGGATTTCCGCCAGCAGTCGGACGGCAGCTGGCTGGTGTCCGGCTCCGCCAGCGTCGATGACCTGTACGAGACGCTCAGCCTGCCCGAAGACGACGAGATCGACTCCAACACCGTCAACGGTCTGGTGCAGGAAAAGACCCATCATCTGCCGAAGGTCGGCGACCACTTCACGCTGGACACCTTTGACGGCGTCGTGACGCGCACGGCACGCCGCCGGGTCACCGAAGTCCGCTTGACCCCGAGCACCCCCGTCGAAGAATCCGACAAGGACGACGAGAAGGAAAAACGCTTCAGCCGCCTTGCCTCCCGGGTCGAGAATCGAAGCTGATAACCCCAAAAACATATTGTAAAGCTCCCCATCTCCGCACCGCTAAGGTGTTGGATATGAGGAGCTTTTTCGTACTAGACTATTTTTTCATCGGAACGTATGGTATACTTAGCTTAACAAATCGGAATTTGCGGAGGCGCGTCATGATCATAGTAGTGGACAAAACAAGTCTTTCAGAAGCGGCTACGGTACATTCTATATCTTGGAAAGAATCTCATTGCTCCTTTTGTTCTGCCAGCTTCATAGAGCAACACACACCAGAACGACAGCGAGAGTATCTAGAAAGAAAAATAAACGTCGGCAGCAAGTTGTTTATGCTTGTCGAAGAAATGCCAATAGGAATAGTCTCGGTTACTGACAGTTTAATTGAAGACCTTTATATCCTTCCTGACAAACAGAATATGGGGTATGGAACAAAGCTTTTGCAATTTGCAGTAAGCCAATGTACAGGAACTCCAACACTGTGGATTTTAGAAAATAACATAAATGCCGAGAGACTTTATCTGCGAATGGGTTTTGAGAAAACAGGCAGAAAAAATACGATAGACAATGGGTTTGATGAGATTGAGTTTGCATTGACATAAATTCGCGTTTGTGGAGCGAAGTGGAATAAACGAAAAAAGACCAGCATTGCAGGCTGAAACAGCCTTTGCAATGCTGGTCTTTTTGATGGAAAAACGGCGTGGGAAACCGCGCCGTTTCTTGTTCTGTTTACTGTTTCTTCCACCGCCGGGCAATACCCATGCCGAGGGCATAGGGGCCGGTATGAACTGCGATGGTGCAGCCGATCTGCAGCAGCTCGACGTCGCACTTGCTTGCCGGGTACTTGGCGCGGAGAGCCGCACGGGTCTGCATCCACAGACGCTTGCCCTCTTCCTCATCGTAGCCGTAGCCGACGGTGATGCAGTACTCATCCGGGTTGCCGCCGTGGGCATCCAGATAGCCCATCAGCTGTTCCAGAGCCTTTTCAAAGCTCTTCTGACGGCCGCGTGCCACGCCGCCGGAGAAGATCTCGCCTTCCTTGAACAAGATCATCGGCTTGATGCCGAGGATGTTTGCCGCGCGGCCGGTCGCCTTGCCGATACGACCGCCCTTGATGAGGTAATCGAGGTTGCCGACCGTGAAGAAGATCTGGTTGGTGACGCGCTCTGCGGAGAGCCAGGCCACGGCCTCTTCCAGCGTGCAGCCTGCATCCCGGATGGCAACAGCGTTCTCGACCGTGATAGCCTCGGTGACGGTCGCCGCCTCGGTATCCATGACCTCGATCTTTGCATCCGGATAATCTTCCAGAACCAGGTCACGGGCGTTCCGTGCGCTGCCGACACAGCCGCTCATCTTACCGGTGAAGCAGAGGCAGAGGGTCGGGCGGCCAGCTTCGGCCTGCTTGCGGAAGACTTCCTCGAAGTCCTCGATGGAGGCAAGGCTGGTCTTGGGGTATGCCGACGGATTATCGACCATGAACTGATAAAAAGCCCGTACCGAGATCTCCTTGCCCTCTTTCTGGTAATGTTCGCCGTCCAGAGAGACGTAGAATGGCACCACTTCGATGTTCAGCTGTTTCGCTGTTTCCGGTGTCAGGTCGCACGCGCTGTCAGTAATGATATCAAACAACATATTGTGACGCTTCCTTTTCGATTGCGGTCGGGCTGCTCTCAATTAGACGTGATGAACGTATGCCTCACGCTCTGCGCCGACCGAGATATAAGTGATCTTGCAGCCAACTGCCTTTTCGAGGTACTCGATGTAGTCCTGAGCTTCCTTGGGCAGGTCTTCCCACTTGCGCGCTGCGGTGATGTCGCAGTGCCAGCCCGGCAGGTACTCGACCACCGGCTGTGCGGTGTCCAGAGCCTCGCCCATCGGGAAACGAGTAGTCGTGGTTCCGTCAGTCAGCTTGTAAGCGGTGACCATCGGAATCTTCTCCATGTAGTCCAGAACGTCCAGCAGGGTCAGAGCGACCTCATCGCAGCCTTGGCAGAAGACACCATAGCGGCTTGCGACCAGGTCGATGGGGCCGACGCGGCGAGGACGGCCGGTAGCTGCGCCGTACTCGTGGCCAGCTTCACGCAGCTCGTGCTTTTCTTCCTCGGTCATTGCCAGCTCAGCGGTAAAGGGGCCGTCGCCGACGCAGGAAGAGTAAGCCTTCATGACGCCGATGGAGTTGTGCAGCTTGTGGCCCGGGATGCCTGCGCCGATGGGAGCGTAAGCACCGATGACGTTGGAAGAAGTGGTGTACGGATAGATGCCAAAGTCGATATCACGCAGTGCGCCCAGCTGAGCCTCGAACAGGACCTTCTTGCCGGCGGCGTCTGCGTCTGCCAGATACTGGCCGACATCGCAGATATAATCCTTGAAGATAGCGGCGTACTTCTCCAGCCATGCCCACATCTCATCGACGCTGATGGGAGCGGCATTGTAGCTGCCCTCCATCACCAGATTCTTGGAATCGACCATGGTGACGAGACGCTTCTTGACTGCCTCATCCAGATGGAGCAGGTCGCCCATGCGGAGGGTCTTCTTCATGTACTTATCACCGTAAGCGTAGGCGATGCCGCGCTTGGTGGAACCGAACTGTGCGCCGGTCTTGGACAGACGGGCCTCTTCCAGACCGTCCTGCTCGACATGATACGGCATGGTGATGGTAGCACGGTCGGAGATCTTCAGGTTTGCAGGGCTGATCTCGATGCCCTGCTCACGCAGCTTGTTGATCTCGCCGTCCAGATGATGCGGATCAATGACCATACCATTGCCCATGACACAGACAACGTTCGGGCGAAGGATACCGGAGGGCAGCAGATTCAGCACGAATTTGCCGCGCTCGTTCTTAACGGTGTGGCCTGCATTGTTGCCGCCCTGATAGCGTGCAACGATGTCGTACTCCTGGCTGATCAGGTCGACCATGCGGCCCTTGCCCTCATCGCCCCAGTTGATACCCGTAATTGCAGTAAGCATAATAAATGACCTCTTTATGAATTTTCATAAGACAGCCTTTTCCGGACACCTTGTCCGGGATACGCCACCTTGGAAACGATTTTAATGCTGTCGGGAACCCACAACAGCTCTAATATAGTATAGCACGGTTTGAAAGACAAAAAAAGAGGAAAAGCCGTTTTTGTACGACTTTTCCGTTTTGGTCGGATAGCCCTCTCAGTCTCGCATCCGCTCGACAGCTCTCCCAAAGGGCGAGCCTTTGGCATGTCGGGCAAGTTTCTTCTGACTGCGAAAGTTTTCTTATTCAGGCAGACGTGATGGCCCTGCGCTTGCCTCTCACTGCTTCTTTGCCAGCTTATGAACGGTGCCGTCCGGCTCCTTGATGGAGATATTATTCAGCTGGGAGCGGAAGTTCGCCTTGACGTCGGCGAGGTACTCCTTACGGAGTGCCTGCTGCTCGGCTTTTTCGGCATCGGTCAGGCCGGTGGATTTGCTCTTGTGAGCCAGCTCGTTGATACGGGAAATTTTCTCAGGTGTCATGGTAGTTCTCCTATTTTATCGCAAAGTGTGTTATAATTACAGAAAGCACACTTAGTATACCAAAGGATGAAATCTATGTCAAAACAGTTGAATTTTGCACAGCAGATGGACGAAGTGTTGAAAACTCTCTCCGGCACCCGTCCAAAGCTGCTTCTCCATGCCTGCTGCGGCCCTTGTTCCAGCGCAGTTCTGGAACAGCTCTGCCAGTATTTTGAAATCACCGTTCTCTACTACAACCCGAACACCTGGCCTGCCGCTGAGTACCACCGCCGGGGCGAGGAACTGGAACGGTTCGTTGCCGCCGCCCATCCGCTGGGCGTGACGGTCATCGAGGACCACTATGACCCACAGGAGTTCTACTCCGCCGTCGCCGGGCTGGAAAATGAGCCGGAGCGTGGAAGCCGCTGCACCGTCTGCTACCGTCTTCGGATGCGCCGGGCGGCACAGTACGCCGCCGAACACGGCTTCGGCTGGTTCACCACGACCCTTTCCATCAGTCCGCACAAGGATGCCTCCCGAATCAACCAAATCGGGCAGGAATTGGAAGCAGAATTCGGGGTGAAGCATCTGCCTTCTGACTTCAAGAAGCATAATGGCTATCTCCGGTCACTTCAGCTGTCCGAGGAATACGGCCTCTACCGTCAGGATTACTGCGGCTGTGAGTTCAGCGCAAAGGCCCGGGGAATCACGGAATAAATTAAAAAGACTGTTGCATAACTCCTTCCGTCATCGCTGCGCGATGCCACCTCCCTCAATGAGGGAGGCTTTTACAGCTAATCGTTACGCCAAGGCCCCATCTCCGAGGGGGCTGGCACAGCGAAGCTGTGACTGGGGGAGTATTTGCAGCAGTCTTCTCTTTTTTACTCTTCCTCTGGCAGTCTTGCGACGAGGACCGCGAAGATGAGCAGGCCGACGCAGGGGATGATATTCGTCATCATACCGGCGGCAAGACCGGCGGACTCTGCCACACGGCCAATGACCCACGGCATCAAAATCGCGCCGCTGGACGCCACCGGGAGCATGATTCCCATGCTGGTAACGCTCGTCATCTTGCCTGCGCTGGCAACGGCGGTCGGGTTCATGCCGGCCATCGCGAACGCAAAGGCGAACAGCAGCAGAATTGCCGGGAGCCGGCTATGTGCCTGCATCATTGCCACATAGAAGATGGTGCAGGTCAGGGCCATGACGACCATCGCCTTCCGGGGCTGCTTGAACGGGAAGACAAATGCGATGAGCAGACGCGCGACCAGCGTCGCGCCCCACATGACGGTCACGGTATAGGCCGCCAGCGTACCGGCAATGATGCCGCTGCCTTTGAAATACGTCACCATCCAGCCGGTGACGCTCTGCTCGGCGGCGTTCTGGCAGAAGAGCAGGCCGGTCAGGAGCCAGAACCGCACCGAGCGCAGGAAACTCCAGTCGATTTTTTCTTTCGTCTTGCCGCTTGCCACCTTGCCGCCAAAGGGCGTGGAGAGGTAGACGAGCCACAGCACACCACCCAGAACGGCCAATGTGAGGACGGCCAGTGAGGTACTGACCTTTGCCGCGGCCGCAATCAGGAACGGGCAGAGCAGCGCGCCGCAGGCGTAGCAGCTGTGCATCAGGTTCATACCACGGGTGCGGTCGGCGGAGTTATCGCTGACGAGGATGGTGCAGGTGTTGATGATGCTTCCCTTCGCGATACCCACGAGGAAAAACGCCACCGCCAGCAGAGTTTCCACACCGGTCATGCCCATGATGCCGTAACCCACCGCATAGCCGATGGTGAGCAGAAGGACACTGGGCTTCATCCCCAGCACACCGGGCAGAACGCCGATGAGCAGACCGGCCAGCAGGTTTCCGATGCTCATCAGGGAGAGCAGAGTTCCGGTCATGCCGTAGGCAAAGCCATACTGCTCCTGCAACAGGCTGACGACCACGCCGCTGGAGATCGCGCAGATGCCGCTGAAAAAGAAGGTGACGAAGCCTGTGTTCCGCAGGCGCGCTTTTTGTTCCATGATAGGCCTCACTTTTTATCTGATGTTTATTTCTGTTCCAAAAACTTCTGCGCCGGTTCCGGTTTTCCATACAGATATCCCTGCGCATAATGGCAGCCCAGCGAGAGCAGCAGGTCGGCCTGTTCCTTCGTCTCGACACCCTCGGCGATGACCTTCATCCCCAGCGTCTTCGCCAGATTGAGGATCAATCGGATGACGGCCACATGCCGCTCGCTGTGGAGATTCGCCACCAGAAACTGCCGGTCAAGCTTCAGCACATCCACAGCAAACTCATTGCATAAACACTCTTTTTCCTCTTTTTTCAACAACTTGCTGCAACGTTTGCATACGTAAAAATTATAACATAGATTTTACAAAAGTGCTACCGTATTTTCCCATTTCGACGGCAGGTTTCGCTTGCGGTCAACCGCTTTGACTTTCTCAAAAAAGTTCATCCACACGCAAAAAAGGAACGAGCCGCGATGGACTCGTTCCTTTCAGGGTGCTTTGGGATTATTCAGCAGACTTCGGAGCCGTCTCGGGCTTTGCTTCTGCTTTCGGCTCAGCCGGTTTTGCAGCAGGAGCCGCAGGCTTTGCTGCCGGTTTCGCAGCCGGTGCAGCAGGCTTTACGACGGGCTTCGGGGGATTGGGGTCATCTTTCAGAGGGAAAAGGATGATGTGCTTCGGGCACTTCTGTGCGCACATGCCGCAGCCCTTGCACTTCTCGTAATCCACACGCGCCACGCCGTCCACGACATGGATGGCGTCGAACTTACAGGTACGCTCGCACATACCGCAGGCAATGCAGGAGGTGGTGCAGGCTTTCATCGCCACAGGGCCTCTGTCCTGATTGGAGCACATGACGACCGGCTTGCGAGGACCGGCATTGTCGATCATGATGACCTTCTTGGGGCAGATGTTTGCGCAGGCACCGCAGCCGGTGCATTTGTCCTTATCGACCTTTGCCACACCGTCGACGATGTGGATGGCGTCGAACTTACAGACCTTGGTGCAGTCGCCCAGACCAACGCAGGCGAAGGAGCAGGTCTTGGGGCCGCCGTACAGTGCAGCAGCAGCGGCACAGCTCTGGATGCCCTTGTAATCGTAGCTGGGCTTGCAGTGTTCGGAATTGCCCTGACACTGGACGACAGCCTTCTTGACGACGCCGCTTGCCTCACCGCCCATGATCTTGGCGATGGCAGCAGCAGCCTTCGGGCCGCCGGGAGCGCACTTGTCGCAAGGCACGCCGTCCATGACGACAGCCTTTGCATAGTCAGCACAGCCTGCATAGCCACAGCCGCCGCAGTTTGCGCCTGCCAGACAGGAGGCAATTTCTTCGATTCGAGGATCCTCCTCGACCGCCATGAACTTGGCGGCAGCGACCAGAACGATCGCGCCCACCGCGCCCACGATGGTGCAGAGGATAACAGCCGATGCAATATTCATAGTTCTGTTTCCTCCCTTAGAGCGTTACGTTGAACAGGTTTTCGACGATGCCGCCGAAGCCCATGAACGACAGGCTGGTGATAGCAGCTGCGATCAGAGTGATGGGCAGGCCCTTGAAGGGTGCCGGGGGATCGCAGGCTTCCACGCGCTTACGCACGCCGCTGAACATGACCATTGCCAGCATGAAGCCGACGCCTGCACCGATGGCGCAGACCAGAGCTTCAATATAGGCGATGCCGAAGCCTAGAGCCTCGACATCTGCACCGTAGTCGCTGACGACCAGAATGGTGACAGCCAGAACGCAGCAGTTGGTGGTGATCAGGGGCAGGTAAACGCCCAGAGAGTTATACAGAGCGACAACATACTTCTTCAGGAAGATCTCGATGAACTGAACCAGAACGGCAATGACCAGAATGAAGACGATGGTCTGCAGGTACTCCAGCTTGGCCGGGTTCAGGATGAAGATCTGAATCGGGAACGTGACAGCCGTTGCCACAAACATGACGAAGATAACGGCACCGGACATACCAACGGCAGAGTCCAGCTTCTTAGAAACGCCCAGGAACGGGCAGATGCCATAGAACTTCACCAGCACGTAGTTGTTGACAAGGATCATGCTGAAGAAGATGGCGGCAAGTTTGACGAGCATCTTATTAGCCCTCCTTCTTCAGATTGTCGATGTCACAGCAGCTCTTGCGCTCGATGCGAGCGTCGAGCTTGCCTTCCAGCCAGATGCAGCCTGCCATCAGGACGCCGTAGCAGAAGAACGCGCCGGGTGCCTGCGTCATGATGCTCATCTTTGCCATGCTCTCGGGCAGGATCTGGAAGCCGAGCCAGGTGCCGCTACCGAGGATCTCACGGATGGATGCCATCAGGACGACGGTCAGGGTGTAGCCGATGCCCATGCCGATGCCGTCCAGAGCAGAGTCAACGACGCTGTTCTTGCAGGCGAACATCTCGGCACGGCCCAGAATGATACAGTTGACAACGATCAGGGGCAGGAAGACGCCCAGCGCGCTGTACAGGCTCTCCATGTAGGCATGCATGAACATCTGGACGATGGTCACGAAGCCTGCGATGATGACGATGTAGCAGGGCAGATGGACTTTTGCAGGGATGACGTTGCGCAGCAGAGAAATCAGGATGTTTGCGCAGACCAGAACGAAGGTGAATGCAGCACCCATGCCCAGTGCGCTGGAAACTGCGGTGGTAACTGCCAAGCAGGAGCAGGTACCCAGAACCAGACGCAGGACGGGGTTTTCTTTGATGATACCGTTGGTAAGGATGCTTACCTTGGACTTATTTTCTTGTGCCATTTCTTACCAACCTCCTTTATGCCAGCTCGTTATAGCAGCTGATGCAGTCGTTGATGGCGGCAAACAGAGCGGTAGACGAAATGGTTGCGCCGCTGTAAGCGTCGAAATCCTGATTCATCACGATGTTCTGGGTGCCGTCCATGCCATCGAACTGTGCCAGATAGTCGGGCTTCGAGACATTGCTGCCGATGCCGCTGGTCTGGGTGGAGGCGTCGACCCACATACCGGTGACTTTGCCGGTGGAATCAAAGCCCATGATAACGGTCAGGATGCCGCCGTCGAAACCGGACTCGCCAGCCTTGATGGCGATGCTGCCATCCTCAGCCTTGACAACGCCGGAGACGTTTGCGGTGGTGTAGCCGGTGACCTCATCCAGCGTGGTGGCGTCGGAAACGGTCGGCATAACATCAACGTAAGCGGCCAGAGTGGCGGCCTTTTCGTTTGCCTCAATGACAGGAGCCGTCATCGAGTTGACGATCGCCAGCAGCAGGCTGACGACCAGCGAGATCACGCTCAGCACGACGACCGGCTTGATGGTGCTCTCCCAGGTAGAAGACTTATTCATTTGCCAGCACCCTCCTTTGCAGGTTTTGCGGGCTTGACATAGCCATACGGAGTCTGACGGGTCAGGTCATTGATGTAAGGAACCCACAGATTCATGAACAGCAGCGCGAAGGAGACACCCTCGGTATAGCTGCCCCAGTAACGAATCGCGAAGGTGACAATGCCCAAAGCCACGCCGTAGACCAGCTTGCCCTTCAGGGTGAAGGGGCTGGTGACGTAGTCGGTCGCCATAAAGACCGCGCCGAACATCAGGCCGCCCGACAGGACAGCCACCAGAGCAGCGTGGACGCTATGGGTCGCGATGAGGTAGAACACGAACATGCTGCCAACATAAGCGGCAGGGATGGCGATGCTGATGGTCTTGGTCGCGACCAGATAGATCAGGCCGAGAACGATCGCCAGAGCGCAGGTCTCGCCCAGAACACCGCCGTGGATGCCCATGAACAGGTCGAGCAGGCTCAGCTTGGACGGGTCAGAGACAGCCAGCGGAGTTGCGGAGGACAGCTGGTCGACCGCTGCATCCGGAAAGACCCACTTGTTCATGGAACCGGCAAAGCTGATGAACAGGACGATACGGCCGACCAAAGCCGGGTTCGCAAAGTTCATACCGATGCCGCCGAACAGCTGTTTGACGACCACGATGGCGACGAAGTCACCGATGATGAGCTGGCCCAGAGGCATGCCCACAGGAACGTTCATCGCGAGGATAATGCCCGTGACCACAGCGGACAGGTCGCCAATGGGGTTGGGCTTCTTGAGCAGTTTGCAGTACAGCCACTCGAACGCAACGCAGGCGACCACAGAAACTGCGGTGACCAGCAGAGCGCGCAGGCCGAAAATAATTGCAGAGGCCACCACGCAGGGGGTCAGAGCGACGATCACGTTTGCCATCAGGCCGGTGGTCGTCTCCTCAGACCGCAGGTGCGGAGAGGCCGAAACAATAAGCTTCGTATCCATTACTTATTGCCTCCTTTTTTGATTTCACCAAGGTAGAACGCCTTTGCCAGACCCATCATCTGGGTGCAGGGGCGTTTTGCCGGGCAGACGAACGAGCAGGAACCGCAGTTGAAGCAATAATCAACATGCAGCTTGCCCAGCTCCTTCACGTCACGGGCAGCATATGCCTGATTGACCTCGACAGGCTCCAGACCCATCGGGCAATACTCGACGCAGCGGCCGCAGCGGATGCAGGGGTTGACCGGAGCCGGCTGTGCGGCAGTGTCGCTCAGCAGGATCAGGCCAGAGGTGGTCTTGGTGGTCGGGTAGCTCAGGCTCTCGACCGCCGGGCCCATCATGGCACCGCCTGCGACGACCTTGCCCAGCGTGACGCCGCCCTTGATGCCGGCAGCATTGATGACGTCTTCATACGCAGTACCAACCGGAACGATGAGGTTCTGGGGCTTTGCGCAGGCGTCGCCGTCCACGGTAATGGTACGGGAGACGACCGGCATACCGGTCGCCAGATACTTGCCGAGGCTGGAAATGCTGGTGACGTTCATGACGATGGCACCTGCGTCAGCAGGCAGACCACCGTGCGGAACCTCACGGCCCAGGCACTTCTCGATCAGGATCAGCTCAGCACCGGTACCGTAGACGCTCGGCAGAGGCTTGACCTCGATGCTCGGGATGTCTTTGGTCTTCTTGCAGAGCAGGTCAATGCACTCGGGCTTGTTGTTCTCGATTCCGATGACGCACTTCGGGATATTGGTGTACTGAAGCACAGCCTGAATACCACGGATGATATCATCGCTGCAGTTCAGCATCTCCTGCGTGTCGCTCGTCAGCCACACTTCGCACTCGGAAGCGTTGATGAGCAGGGTATCGACCGGGCTCTTCGGCTGGAGCTTGACATCGGTCGGGAAACCTGCGCCGCCCAGACCGACCAGACCGCTCTCACGCACTGCGGCGAGGAAGCTTGCCTTATCGGTCACGACCGGAGCCTTGACTGCCGGATCAACGGTCTGCTTGCCGTCGGTCTTGATAACCACCGAATCACACATCCGACCGTTCGACAGACGGAACGGCTCAACGGCCGCCACCGTACCGGAAACGCTCGAGTGGATATTTGCAGAGACAAAACCGCCTGCCTCACCGATCTTGGTACCGACGAAGACCTCGTCGCCCTTCTTGACCAGTGCCTTAGCCGGCGCACCAATGTGCTGGCTCATCAGGATGCGTACCTGCGCGGGCAGAGGCATCGGGACAGGCTTGCTTGCAGCAGTTGCTTTGTCATGCGGCGTATGCGCGCCAAGTGCCGCACGTTTCAGCTTGTTCAACATGGACTATAAATCCCCCATTCTGACTAAGATTGCCATCCCCACGCCTATGCAGGCGCACTGGTACAGGGACAGCAGCTGCTTAACACATTTATTGTATCATTTTGGCGTGGGAAGTCAACGACAACAAGGCCGAAATGATGTAAATTCCTTAATTTTCTTTGCCACTTTCGACGATTAGTCATAGCTAACCAGTTTCCTTTTCGTGAATTTCACACAATATTTTCCCTCAAACGCCCCGTTTGACCCGTTTGCCTTTCGGAGAAGAATATGCTATACTAAATTTATCAATCTACGGAACGTCCCCTGCTCCGTATCTCACCGACCAAGGAGGATCGAACGATGAAATTTCTCAAAGCTCTTTTAGCGATCTTTACGCTTCTGGCCGTCGCTCTGACCGGCGCACTGCTGTTCGTGCAGGACAAGCATCTTCCGCGCTATATCCAGATCTACGAAGGTGAGCAGTGATCTCTCTTCCCGTTTAAAATCAACACCGCAAAAAAATCCCCGGAACGCGCTGGATGAACCGCCGTTCCGGGGATTTCTGTTTGCTTGTCTTATTATCGGGGCTAAAAGTTACTTACTGGCCGGGATGTAAGCTGCAACGATCATCAGATAGCCATTGCTGCCATTGTAGTAAAGGCCAATTGTATTGGCCATCTCATACTCCGAATCCGTATAGACGCTCTTATAGTCAAACGAGCTGTAGCTTGCCGGATTCGTGGCCAGATAGCCAACGCAGAGTACACTACCTTTCGGAAGTTTCCCATCTGCGACAGCCTGTGCAAAAGCAGCCTGTGCAGCCTTATCACGATCTGCCGAATACTCGCCACCAATGCCGTATACACTACTCTTAGTTAGTGCGCTATACATCGACTGCGCAACGCTGCTGAGCTTGCGGCTGTAAGTACCTGTGCTGTATCCATCGTCACTTGCTTTATTCGTCAGGTTATCATACGCCTGGCAGATCGTATCACTCTCAAACACCGTGTCCGGGTCAACCGTGCATCCAGCCAATACAGTCAAAGCCATCACGCCAATGAGGGCAACAGCCAGAAGTCTCTTAAACAGTTTCATCGTTTCTGTCCTCCTTAAAAAAGGTCATATTTCTGTATTTTTTCGTTTGCTTTCCACTGAACCAGTTTAAGCATAACCAATTTATGCCTTGATGTCAATGGGGAGAACGCACAAAAAACGTCGAAAAACTTTTTGTGTGAAAAATTTCATTTTTTCAGTAGTCTGTTTCGCAGCCGAGCAGGGCTTTCATGTACGCAAAGGTCCGCTCCTGACCGACATCCCGTACCATCTTCAGCAGCTTTTCCAACAGGGCCCGGGTCTCGGGATGGAGCAGGTAGTGGTCCCTGCTCTTTTCGTAGTAGTTCCATGCCGCCGCGTCGGTGTACTTGTCGCCCAGATAGATCTGACTTGCCGCCACACGGTCGCAGACCATCTCGCAGACATACCGCAGAGGGATCTTCATCCCGGTCAGGCCGGATTTGGTGGTGCTGTAATCGATCCAGTATTCCAGATGATGCTTGTTGCGGCCCTTATGGTGGAGCCATGCCGAGGTGTAGCCCTTGGCTTCCCGTTCCGCCTCATTGGGGCTGTGGTCGCCCTGATAATAGATGCACCCCGGGATAAACTCGGTCGGGCTGTACTTGCTCAGGTCATGCGCCAGACCCTGCTTGTAAAGCCCACATTCAAAGCAGTACTTCATCACCAGCAGCTTGTGCCGTGTGATCGTCTCAAAATGGCCTTTGATGTTCATACGCGAAACCTCACCGTCACCTTTCCCTCTTTCAGCCCACGCAGATCGTCGCTCTCGGAAAAATCTTCCCGGTCACGGGTCAGATTGGGATTGTAGTAGGGGTCATCCAGAATATCCTCTTTGCCGTGGATCTGATAGAGCCGCTGCTGTTCGGACGCGAACCGTGCCGCCTTGGCCGGGTCTTTCTCGTCTCCGCCGCGGCTCTTGCTCTCATAATGAACGAGTTCTGCGTAAGGCGTCCACGCGATGCGGCAGCCTGCATCCCGTACCCGGAGGCAGAAATCCACATCGTTGAACGCCACCGCGAACTTCTCATCCAGTCCGCCGACCTCATCCCAGACACTCGTCTTCACCAGCAGGCAGGCACCGGTCACGGCCGAAAAGTCCTGCACGGTCGCCGCGCGAAACAGATATCCACTGCCGCCGCGCTTTTTGTACTTGTGGCTGTGGCCTGCGTAACCGCCCAGACCGGTGATAACACCGGCGTGCTGCAAGGTATCGTCGGGATAGTAGAGCATTGCGCCGCAGATGGCCGCACCATCCGGGTGGGCGCACTGCCGCAGCAGCTCGGTCAGCCAGTCGCCGTTGACGACTTCGACATCGTTATTCAGGAGCAGCAGATATTCCCCAGAGGCGAATTTGCGTCCAAAATTATTGATCCCGGAAAAATTGAAGCCTTTTTCGGGGTACTGGACGACTTTCAGGCCGTCGTAGCGTTTTTCTGCTTCCTTATAATAGTCGAAGGTCTTGGGGTCGGTGGAGTTGTTCTCTATGACAATGACCTCGTAGTTATCCCACTCGGTCTTCGTCCAGATGCTGTGCAGGCATTTTTCGAGGTCGTCGGTGTGGTCTTTGTTCGGGATGAGGATACTGACCTTCGGTGTACCCTCAATTTTCCACTTTACCCGGTAGGTGCTGGGGAAAAGTCCATCCTCGACGGTTCCTTCCCGGCCCGTCCGGGTCAAGTGGTCACGCAAAGCTTTCTTTGCGGCCTCGGCAACATAGGGCTTTGCGTCCGTGCCGCCGGAGGTCGAACCAGAATGGACACGCCAGTAATACAGCACCTGCGGAACATGCGCTGCACCGCCGACTTTCTCGATGAGACGCAGGAAGAGGTCGTGGTCCTGACTGCCATCGCACTCGGGGCGTTCGCCGCCGATGGCTTCGTACAGCTCCCGTTTGAAGACGGCCAGATGGCAGATGTAGTTGCAGCAGAGCAGATAATCCGGCGCGTAGTCCGGCTTAAAGTGCGCCACCATCGGCCGCTGGATGCTCTTCGAGAACAGTGCTTCATCACTGTACAGGAAGCCGTCCGGCTTGCCCTTCTGGCGGAGCAGCAAAATCGCCTTTCCCATCGCATACATGGCATGAGGTGCCAGAATATCGTCGTGGTCGGCCAGCGCAAGGTATTCGCCCGTTGCCAGCGTCTCGGCGGCATTGGTGTTCGCCGCAATGCCCTTATTCTCGACCTTTTTGTATACGATGCGTTGATTCTTTTGCTGATATTCCAGAACGATTTTCTCAACGTAGCCGTGTTCGGCATCCGAAGCATCCGCAAGGCAGAGCTGGCCATTGGGCGCAGTCTGGTTCACAAAGGAATCCAGAAATTCCCGAAGGTATTTTTCCGGTGTATTATACAGCGGTGTCAGGATGCTGATGGACGGCAGGCCGCAGGTCTCTGCCATCTTCCCTGCCATCTCCGCCCGTTGAGCTTCCAGAACCTTTTTTGCCGGAAGATACCGGGCTTTTTTGCCAAAGAACCGGCGTTTGAAAAAGCCTGCTCCCCGGACCAGCATGGTGCCGAGGCCCTCGTCCTTTGTCAGCTGAACGGCATAGCCCATCAGCTCTTTCATGCGTTTCAATCGCAGATTCATGATTTATGCCTCGCCGCGCTGGACAGCCTTGTACGCGTTGCAGACCGTCTCGGTGTCGCCGTTCATCTTGAGGTGGCCGTGGCTCAGCCATGCAACCTTACTGCACATCCGTTCGATCTGCTCGATGGAGTGGGAGACCAGAATGACCGTCGTGCCGCCTGCCATCAGCTCCTGCATCCGCTTTTCGCATTTCTGCTGGAAGAGGAAGTCACCGACCGACAGCACCTCATCCGCGATGAGGATGTCGGGCTTGGTGATGGTCGCAATGGCGAAGCCGATACGGGCCACCATGCCGGAGGAATAGTTTTTCAGCGGCACATCGAGGAAGTTCTGCAATTCGCTGAACTCCACGATCTCGTCGAATTTTTCATCAAGGTACTTGGGCGAGAAGCCCAGCACTGTACCGTTCAGGTAGATGTTCTCCCGGGCGGTCAGATCCATATCGAAACCTGCACCCAGCTCGATGAGGGGCGCGATGGTGCCATTGACCGTCACCTTGCCCTTGGTGGGCTTGTACACGCCTGCGATGGTCTTGAGCAGGGTGGACTTGCCCGAGCCGTTCAGGCCGACCAGACCGTAAAAGTCGCCGGGCATGATGTCAAGGCTGACGTCACGCAGAGCATAGAACTCGTCGTACTGCAGACGTCCCTGTACCATCGCGAGGAGATATTCTTTCAGGCTCTCGTGCTTTTCGGTGGAGAGGTTGAAGCACATCGAAACATTATCAACTTTAATGATCGGTTCCATTCTTCTCCCCTCCTTAAATGTGCAGGACAAAGCGGTCCTGCGTCTTGCGGAACATCTGGATGCCGACGACCATCGAAACGACTGCACACAGGCCGCAGACGAAGATCATGTTTCTGTCCAGCGGAATTCCCCACATCAGGGTACGGCGGAAACCCGTGATATACCAATACATCGGGTTCAGCTTGATGATCTGCTGCATGTTGAAGCCGCCGATGGTAAAGGTCATCTGGGTCGGGTCATAGAAGATGGCCGAGAAGTAGAGCAGAGCCGTGATGAAGATGCTCCAGATATGCATGATATCCCGGAAAAAGACCGTGGCCGCCGCGAGGAACAGGCCCACACCCAGACTGAAGAAGAACAGGGTGATGAGCGGATAGATGACCTCGATGATGGTCCAATGGAGCGGACTGCCGGTAAAGATCATGACAAGTGCCAGTGCCACGAAGCTGAACACACAGTTCACCATGGCGAAACAGCACTTTTCCAGCGGAAAGACGTATTTCGGGATATAGACCTTTTTCAGCAGCGGAGCCGCGCTCAGGACGCTGCTCATGCTGGTGGAGGTCGCTTCGTTGAAGAAGTTGAACAGCAGCTGGCCGCACATCAAAAAGACCGGGAAGTTGTCGATGCCGCTGCCGCGCATATCCATCAGGCTGCTGAAGACTGCCCAGTAGACCAGACACATCAGCAGCGGATTCAGCACGCTCCAGACGACGCCCAGCACACTGCGGCGGTATTTCAGCTTGAAGTCACGGCTGACAAGGTTCCACAGCAGATAGCGGTAACGCCAGAAGCCGTTAAACATTCTCTTGATTTTTGCCACAGGCGATCACCACTTTTCAAAGAACTCGAACTTCTGGGATGCAAAGGACTCGTGCAGCTTGTCTTTTGCGCTGGTCTTATGCTCGCAGCCGCAGTCCGGCCACTGAACATTGACGGTGGGATCGTCGTAGGGGATGCCGCCCTCGCTGGTGGGATCATAGACATCGGTACATTTGTAGCAGAACTCGGCGATATCGCTCAGGACGAGGAAGCCGTGCGCAAAACCCTCCGGGATATAGAACATCTTCTTGTTCTCCTCGGACAGGGTGACGCCGACCCACTTGCCGAAGGTCGCGCTGTTCGGGCGGCAGTCAACGGCGACATCGTAGACTTCGCCCTTGGTCACACGCACCAGCTTGCCCTGAGTGTGGTTCTTTTGGAAGTGCAGGCCGCGCAGAACGCCACGGGTAGAGCGGCTCTGGTTGTCCTGTACGAATTCCTTGTCGATGCCAGCTTCAGCGAACTGGTCCTTCTGGTAGGTCTCCATGAAGTAACCACGGTCATCGCCGAACACCTGCGGCTCGATAACAACAACACCCGGGATCTCGGTCTGCGTAAACGTGAACTTGCCCATTTTTCAATTTCCTCTCTGTTTTCAATTTATCATTTTTGTCGATTCGTTATATATGGAAAAGCTTTTCAGCTTTTTCGGCAGATTGCAGATTATTTTTTAGCGGCTCCGCCCTCTCAGGCCGCTTCGCGTCCAGCTCTCCCAAAGGGAGAGCCTTTTCAATGTTTCGGCTTTCGCCTTTTCTTCTTCCGCTTGGCGAGGAAGCGCACCACGCCATACGTCACCACGGCAGCGGCAACGGTACAGCCCAGCGAGATCAGAATCAGCTTCCACCATGCGAAGCCCTTCGGGTCAACATCTTTGGACGTCGAGAGCGTTGCGTTCGCACTCTTTGCGAGCAGATCTTCCAGCCCATCAATATTCGCTTCGACCCGGACACTGGTGGATTCCTGTTTTTCGCCGCCGTTGACCGTATAGACGGCGTAGACTTCCGGCTGGACACCCAGAACGTACTGTTCCGGCAGTTCCAGCGTCACCGAAACGTCCGATGCCGTCAGCCCGTCGGCCAGCAGAAGCCGGGTTCCTGGGTCGGTCACGGTCACGGTTCCCAGCGGTTTTCCGCCGCCGACCACGGTCAGCTCCTCCGAAATGCCCTGCGAGGGCAGGTCGGTGTAGTTTTTGTAGGTCGAAAAGGCGTAGTCCAGCAATGCCCGGACGTCGTTGTACTTGTCGGTCTTGATCTGGCTCTGCATCGTCACGCAGATAAGCCGGACGCCGTCCTGCTCGGCAAGGCAGACATAGCTGTACCGGGCGATATTCGTATAGCCGATTTTGGAACCCAGAATCGAGGAGATATAATACCGGCTGGAACCAACGCGCATCTTATCCTGCTGATGGAAATACCGCATCTCCGGCTGGACGTTGGTCGGCTCCATAATATAGGTGTCGTTCCGGGTGAAAACCGTCTCGAAGCCCGGCTGCGTCAAGGCCCAGCGTAAAATCTGCGCCATGTCATAACAACTGGTATAATGGTCGTCGTCGCTGATGCCGTGGGGATTCGCGAAGTGGGTATGTTTCAGACCCAGTTCCTTCACCTGCGCGTTCATGGCCGCCACGCCGCCCTCGATGGTTCCACCGCCGAAGTATTCAGCCAGCAGGTTCGCGCCGTCATTCGCGCTCGCCATCATGGTACCGTACAGCGCGTCTGTCAGCGGCACCTTCTCCCCTTCCTGCAGGGCGATGTGGCTGGAATCCGTTCCAGCCAGCGAATAGACGTCCTCATGGCTGACAGTCAGCTTGACATCCTCCCAGTCGCCCTGCGCTTTTTCGCAGGCAAGACCAAGGGTCATCACTTTGGTGATGGATGCCGGATGAAGCTCTTCATCCATATTCTGCTGCGCAAGCACCAGACCGGTATCGGCGTCGATGATGCAGTAGGCCTCGGTCGCCGTCAGGGTCGGCCCGGCCGCCGCTGCGCCCGGTACGAATACCGCGCAGACGAAAATCAGCACCGCACAGAGTGCGGCGATGTGTTTTTTCATCTATTTCTTAACTCCAATAGTTCATTTCGTTGAATCATTGCTTTTCACGGTTCTGCCCTCGCAGACGTGCAGGCAATTATCTGTTTTAGTATACCACACTTTCCCCTCTCTGAAAAGCTTCTCATTTCGCAATTCACATTTTGCCGCGAAGTACTGGCTGGAGTTGTCTTCCCTGCATGGCGGCGTCCAGCGTCTCGGGCAGAAGGCTGAAGTCCGCTTTCAGACTCTGCGGCTTTGCCGCCGGGTCATCCTGACCGTACGGCACAAAGAAGAAGTGCTTCCGCTGATAAAGCCGGGCGATGTTCTCTCCGGACGCACCAAGGCCGTCGTTGGTCGAGACAGCCACCACCACCGGACAGCCCACCCGGAGCAGGCTCTTCGCTGCCATCGTCACCGGCGTATCCGACAACCCAGCCGCCAGCCGGGCCAATGTCGTACCGGTGCAGGGCGCAATCACCAACGCCTCCGCCTGCTTCTGCGGCCCAAGAGGTTCCACGGCCTGCAAAGTCTCCC
This sequence comes from uncultured Faecalibacterium sp., assembly GCA_934548045.1. Taxonomy (GTDB): domain Bacteria; phylum Bacillota; class Clostridia; order Oscillospirales; family Ruminococcaceae; genus Faecalibacterium. The sequence goes on from CAKTEM010000002.1 coordinate 155,270, forward strand.
GTACCGGGTTTCCGGTCAGCTCTTCGAGCCAGGCTTTCCAGTCTTCTGCCCGGCCAAACCGGGTATCTAGCCGGGAGACCGCAAAGCTCATCACCGGCAGAAGTTCCCAGCCTGCCGCTGTCAGCTGTTCGGCCTGCCGGAGGGCCGTTTCCAGCGTGCAGAAGCTCCCACAGACCGCAAATGCCGCCCGTCGTTTCCGTTCGTTCATCGTGGTTCCTCCCTTTCCCTCAGAATATCGCACACCGTCTGTGCCACCGCCTCCCCTGCTGTTTCCGGTGCGCAGACCGCAGGCAGACTCAGCGCATGGATGGCACGATGCCTCAGCCGCTCTGCCGCTGCAAAATCAGTTCCGCCGGGCTTTGATGCCAAGTCGATGATCAAACTTTCCGGCCTCAGCTGTGGCAGCACGGTTTCGGTCAGAACTTGCGCCGGAACGGTATTCACCACCGTGTCAAATGCCGACACGATATCCGCCAGCCGCCGCAGCTCGATGCTCCGCAGGCCGAGACTTTCCGCCAATGCACGTTGTGCCGGACGCCGGGCCGCCACCGTCACCTGTGCGCCCAGTGCCGCAAGCCGGACACCCAACGCCTGCCCGACCGGGCCGAAACCGGTCATCAGCACCGCTGACCCGAACAGCGTCCGTTTCCGCTCCTGCATCAGGATTGCGATGCAGCCCTCTGCCGTCGGGATGGCGTTCCGAATCGTCAGCTCCTCCCGGGCAAAGTAGTCGACCAGCTCGACACCTGCTTCCCGGGCGATGTCCTGCGCCTGTGCCGACAACATTCCGCCCAGTGCCAGCGTGCCGGGCTTTGCCGCGCGCAGCAGCTCCGCCAGCGGCGTTTTCGTCTCATCCAAGGGCAGCGGCAGAAGGATGTAATCCGCCAGCGCGATGTCCTCCGGCCCATCCACCTGATACCCTGCCCTCGCCAGCGCACGGCCTGCCGCCGCCTGCCGCGCATCCGACCCTACCACCGCAAACCGCTTCCGCTCCATCACCTGCACCCCCAAACGTTTCGCCATTCTATGCCAGCTGCTCCGATTCCGTGCAATATTTCATGCAGTATGGTATACTCTGCCCAACAAATCGAGTCCAAGGAATCATTGCAATGAGAATCTATTATACCGAAGTCTGTTTAAGCCCTTATGAAGTTCCAAACGAGCAGAGCCTCTGCATCTATATTTCCGGCTGTCAGGAGACCTGTTGCAACTGCCATTACCCCGAATTACGAAAGAACAACTTTGGTACGCCGCTCGGAATGTTTTTCACCCAATTACTCGAACTCTATTTTCATCAGGCCACCTGCGTCTGTTTTCTGGGTGAAGGGGAAAACACATCCGAGAGCCGCACAGAGCTTATCACATTTGCGAAACAGGCAGAAGGGCTCGGAAAGCGAACCTGTCTCTACTCTGGAAGAGATGTCGAGTTGGAAGACTGGATGAAAGTATTTGATTACGTCAAACTCGGCAGTTTTCAGGAACGCTTTGGTGCGCTTGATTCGCCAACCACAAATCAGGTCTTTTATCAAAGATGTTCTGATGGAACCTATAAAAATATTACGGAACTTTTCCGGGATTGAATGAATTCTGTTCTTTCTATTATCAGGAGGATTATTTTATGGCTTATTATCGCCGTATCCGTGACATGCGCGAAGACCACGACCTGACCCAGCGTCAGCTGGCCGCCATCCTGCACATGCCGCAGCCACAGTACAACCGCTACGAGCAGGGCCTGCGCGACATTCCCACCACGGTTCTCATCCAATTGGCAGACCTTTATCACACCTCGACGGACTTTCTGCTGGGCCGGACGGAAGACCCCACGCCGCCGAAAGGCATAAAGCCGCAGATTTAAATCCGTATACGCAAAAACCTCCCCCGAAATCAATCGGAGGAGGTCATTTTTCACTTTATACAAAACGGATGCTTCCCTGACGTGAGCGAACCGTTTTTATTTCAGATACTTGGACACGGCACGGGCGACGATGCCGCCCAGAATACCGGAGACGAGGAACTCAGCCACACCCTGAACGCCGACCAGAAGAACGACGAACATAAAGGGGTTGGCCGCGCCCTTTGCGGAGACGATGTTCTGGATGTAATCGCACTTATAGAACGCCAGCACGATATAACCCATGAAAAACAGGGTGTTGAGTGCCGGTGCGCACATTGCGCTGACGATGTAGCTCCAAGTGCGAGATTTATCCAGCTTGCTCAGGCCGGCAAAGACAAGGCCGGTACACAGGCCCATCAGAACACGCATACCCACGCAGAGGATGAAGGTGTTGACCGGGCTGACCTGGAACAGCGCGCCGGTCATAGCCGATGCGCCGGTGATGGCGTCATAGAAGCTGACCGCGCCGAACACACCGCCCAGAATGGCACCGGCGGTCGGGCCCATCGTGATAGCACCCACTGCGATGGGAAGGGTCAAAAAGCTCATGTAAAGCGGGCCCATAGGCACACTGCCAAGGCCGATGGCCTTCATGACAAGCTCGATGGCGACCAGAAGTGCCAGACGGGTGAGCATACGAAGATCGTTGTTTTTCATAATTCAGTTTTCCTCCTGCTGCCGTTCCGCCCTAGATGTCGGATACGGCGCAAACCTGCCCGTAATACGGGTTGTTCTATCAATGTACTTTGGAATACTCTGTCAGGGAACTCCAAAGGAAAAATGCGTTATCGGTCGCACGGGAAGCGGATGCCTGCCGAGCGGCGTGCCACGGTCAGGACACGGCTGACCGCGATGCTGGTATCCTGCATCCGGCCGCAAAGCTCCTGATCGCCGCTCTCGATGGCACGGGCAATGACCTCAAACTCCGCCGCCTGACGGGGTCTGCCGCCGTTGAGGTTGAAATGTTCCTCCTTGCCCTCGTTGGGGTGAAAGGTCAGGCCGCCGCAGAAATTCGCGGTCGACTTCTGGAGCAGATAACCCTTGGTACCCTGAATGACGTACCGGGCCGGGGCGGAGCAGTCTTTTGCCGCGACGCTGACCGCCTTGAAGCCGCTGTAATCCATCGTCAGGATGCCGCTGGTGTCGATGCCGCGCTCGATATTGGCCGTGTACTTGACCTGATTCGGCTCTCCGAACAGGCCGACGATGTAGCTGATATTGTAGACGTTCAGATCCATCAGCGCGCCGCCTGCGCAGGCCGGGTCGAACACCGGCGGTTTTTCACCGGCGCAGAAGGCATCGTATCGGCTGGAATACTGGCTGAAATTGCACTGCACCAGCTTGACGGTGCCGATCTTCGGCAGCAGCTCCCGGATCTTATTATAATTTTCGAGGTACTGCGTCGTGACAGCCTCAAAGAGGAAGACTTTTTTGTGCCGCGCCAGCCCGATGAGGGCTTCGGTCTCAGCAGCAGACGGTGCCATCGGCTTTTCGACGATAACATGACGGCCTGCTTCCAGCGCGACCCGGGCATACCGGGTGTGCTGCAGATTGGGAACCGCCAGATACACCACATCGACCCACTGCAGCAGTTCCAGATAGTTGGTGGTGCGCTGCGGAACGCCGTACTGCTGGCAGAGTTCTTCCGCCAGCGGTACGCTCCGCTCGGTGCTGCACAGTGCCTGCACCTTAAAGGGGGAATCTGCTCCGGCCAGCCACGGCAGGAACTCCTGCACGATCTTGCCGGTACCCAGAATACCTAATTTCATTCTCTTTTCCATATTTCCTAAACCTTACCCTGCTTTTGCTTCCGTCTCACGGCGTTCCCGACGCTGCGGATGCAGATGACGCCCACGGCGGAAGTTGGGATTCCGCTTTTTTCCGCCCGAGGAGCGGTGCTGTGCCGGTGCGTTGAGCTGGTACAGCAGACCCAGACCCTTCATCAGCAGTTCCGGGTCATACACCAGCGGATGACGGCAGAGAGGGGTCACATACTTTGCCAGACCGCCGGTCACGACCAGTGTTGCCGGGCGGCCCAACTCTTCCTCGATGCGCTCGGTGATGCCGTCCAGCAGGACAGCCGTTCCCAGCACCGAGCCGGACAGCATACAGCTTTCTGTATTCACGCCGATGGCACTCTTCGGCGAAGAGAGATGTACCTGCGGCAGCTGGGCGCAGCGTTCGCCCAAGGCACGCAGACCGGTCGACAGACCCGGGCAGATGACACCGCCCCGGAAGACCCGGTTCTCGTCCACGACATTAAAGGTCGTTGCGGTGCCAAGGTCGACCGTAACGACCGGCAGCGGAAAATTCGCCGCCGCATACGCCGCATCTACCAGCCGATCCTTGCCGACGGCATGGGGGTCGGGTACGCCCATCGTCAGCCCGGTGCGGACTTCCGGCGAAACGATGACCGGCTTTTTGCCGGTGTAAAAACGGGCGCACTCAGCCAGCGCGCCTGTGATCTGCGGCACAACGCTGGTCAGGACTGCACCTTCAAACCGGATAGGCCGCTCCGGGTGGCGGCGGTGGGAGAAGACTTTCTCCATTTCGGCGCGGTACTCCGCCGCTGTACGGGTGCGCACCGTATCCATGTGGGCCACAAAGCATACACGTCCGTCCTTGATGCCGCCGAGGGCGACGGTGGTGTTGCCTATATCAATGGCTAAGATCATAATTCAGGAAACCTTTCGGCCCTCCTTTTATTGGGTTCTCGAAAATTTTGTCAAGCTGTATTTTACCTCATTTTGGGCTGAGATACAAGCCCGGAGAAAGATTTTGTTGTGCTGGCGGCGGTTTTGGATTATACTTAGAGCATCATCAGCCTCTTTTTGTGGAGGCGCAGGAGGTTTTTGGATGGATTTGAAAGGAAAATGCGTCCTTCTGGGCGTCAGCGGCGGCATTGCCGCCTATAAAATGGCAAACGTTGCCAGCGCATTGAAAAAGCTGGGCGCGGATGTCGAAGTTATCATGACGAAAAACGCGACTCAGTTCATCACGCCCATCACCTTTGAAACGCTGACCGGCCACAAGTGCATGGTGGACACCTTCGACCGGGATTTCAAATTTGAGGTCACCCACATCTCGCTGGCGAAAAAGGCCGATGTCATTCTGGTCGCACCGGCGACGGCGAACGTCATCGCAAAGATGGCCCACGGCATCGCCGACGACATGCTGACGACCGTTGTGCTGGCCGCAAAATGCCCCAAGCTCGTCTCCCCTGCCATGAACACCGGGATGCTCGAGAACCCCATCACGCAGGACAACCTGAAAACGCTGGAACACTACGGCTTCACGGTCATTCCGTCCGAGAGCGGTATTCTGGCCTGCAAGGACGTCGGAAGCGGCCGTCTGCCGAAAGAAGATGTCCTTATCGAGTACATCCTGCACGCCATTGCCCGGCCGAAAGACCTCGCCGGGCTGAAAATTGCAGTCACCGCCGGGCCGACACAGGAGCCGCTCGACCCGGTGCGTTATCTGACGAACCACTCCACCGGCAAAATGGGCTATGCGGTCGCCCGTGCCGCCGCCATGCGCGGAGCCGACGTGACCCTCATCCACGGCCCGACCGCTCTGCCGCCCGTCAAATTCACCGAGGATGTTCCCATCACGACGGCACAGGACATGTACGACGCTGTTACCAGCCGGTTTGACGAGATGGATGTTCTGGTGATGGCCGCAGCCGTCGCCGATTATCGCCCGGCCACTGTCGCCGACGATAAGATCAAGAAAAAGGACGGCGACATGAGCATCCCTCTCGAGCGCACCTCCGACATCCTCGGCACCATCGGCCCAAAGAAAACGAAACAGTTCCTCTGCGGCTTCTCGATGGAGACGCGCGACATGCTGGCGAACTCCTCCGCCAAGCTTGAGAAGAAGAACCTCGACATGGTGGTCGCGAACAATCTGAAAGTTTCCGGCGCAGGCTTTGGCGTCGACACCAACGTTGTCACCTTCATCACGCCGGACGGCACCCGGGAGCTTCCGCTCATGAGCAAGGCGGATGTCGCGGACGCCATCCTCGATGAAATTCTCGCAAGACGAAACCGATAACCTTACTGATACACAAAAAACGGCAGTCCGCTGTGATACGGGCTGCCGTTTTGCTTTTGGTTTTATTTCATCAGACGGAATAGCTCTGCGCGTAGTTCAGGAAGTCTTCGACTGCTTTGCCGCTGGTACGGGCCGCAAATGCGGTGTGTCCGGTATCCAGAGCCGCAATTTTCAACATTCCAAGAAGCGGCCCTGCAACGGCCTCGCCCAGCAGAGCGACCAGAACGCCGCCAGCAATTGCAAATATTGGGGCATGACAGCAAAAAATGACATCGAACCATGCCAGTCCGATGTCATTCTTGTTTTTATCAGTTGTTCCGGCCTTCCTCGAGCCACCACAGCGCGTACTGTGCGTAGAGGGCGGTGCCATACACCAGCGCACCCTCGCCGATATCAAAGCCGTCGTTGTGGTGCGGCAGACCGGTGTTCGGCTGGCTGAGGTCGTGGGTTCCGAGGTAAGCGTAGACACCCGGCACGAACTGCTGGAACTCGGCGAAGTTATCGCCGCCCAGCGAGACAGGGCGGTTCGGGCAGACGGTCACGCCGGGCAGCTGCTCGGCCTGCGCTGCGACCTCCTCGCAGATATCCGCCGGGTTGATGAGGGGCGGCGTATAGTCGACCCACTCGGCCTCGGCCGTGCCGCCGTAAAGCAGCGCGGTCTGCTGGGCCAGCGCGGTGATCTGCTGCTGGATAGAAGCGCGCGTCTCGGGGGTCAGAGTACGGGTGGTACCCTCGATAACGGCTTCACCGGCGACAATGTTGTACGCCGTGCCGGCCACCAGCTTTCCGATGCCGATGATGAGTGGCTCGGTCGGCGAATGGAGACGGGTCGCCAGTGCCTGCGCCGCGACGACGATCTGGCTTGCGATATAAAGGGCATCCGCGCCCTTCTGGGGCGTCGAAACGTGGGCGTTGATACCGTGGACGGTGATTTTGAAATAGTCCACAGCGGCGTTATTGGGGCCGGGCGTGATGCCGATGGTGCCGACCGGCAGGTCGGACGCCGCATGGAGACCGAACGCACGCTCTGCGCCGTCCAGCAGGCCATCCCGGATGAACTCCTTCGCACCTGCACCGACTTCCTCTGCCGGCTGGAAGAAGAAGCGGATGGTGCCGCCGAAGTTCGCCTTTTCCGCCGCGAGGATCTGCGCCGCGCCCAGCAGGCAGGCCGCATGGGAATCGTGGCCGCAGGCGTGCATGACGCCCACGTTCTGCGACTGATAGACCGTTTCGTGGGTCTCGGTGACGGGCAGAGCGTCGATATCCGCACGGAGAACGATCACACCGTCGCCGGGCAAATCGCCTTTCAGCTCTGCATACACGCCCGTCTCGCCGCAGCGTTTGTGCGCGATGCCAAGCTTATCCAGCTCCTCTTCGATTCGCTGCGCCGTCCGGAACTCATGCAGGCTGACTTCCGGATGGGAGTGAAACTCACGCCGCATCGAAATGATGTATTCTTCCCGTGCTTTTGCCTGTTCTGCGACTGACATTCCGCGTCACCCCTCTTTCTGCTTTCCGCTTACTGCCATGCAGGGATGTACGCACCCTTGTAGACGTCTGCGATGACCTGTGCGACTTCGTCGCTGTGGAAGTAGTCAACGACCTTCTTGTACAGCTCGTTGTCCTTATCTTCGGTACGGGCGACGATGATGTTGATATAGGGGTTGTCGCTGCCCTCTTCGACGCTCTCGAGGAAGATGGAATCCTCGGTGGGGTTGAATCCGTTATCGACTGCGTGGCCGCCGTTGATGACAGCAGCTGCGACGTCGGGCAGCAGAGCGGCCATGCCAGCAGCCTCGACCTCGATGAAGTTGATGTTCTTGGGGTTGTCGGTGATGTCGCCGACTTCCGGAGTGTAGCCTGCGGCCGGGTCAACGGTGATGACGCCGCCGGCCTCCAGCAGCTTCAGAGCGCGGCCGCCGTTGGTAGCGTCGCTGGGAATGGCGATGGAGTCGCCGTCCTTCAGCTCGTCCAGAGAGGAGATCTTGTCGGAATACACGCCCAGAGGTGCGATGATGGTCTCACCGATGACGGTCAGGTCAAGGCCCTTGTCGGCGATCTCGTTGTTCAGGTATGCGTAGTGCTGGAAGGCATTCAGGTCGATCTCGCCATCTGCCAGAGCCTGATTCGGCTGGGTGTAATCGGAGAATTTGACGAGTTCCAGCGTGACACCCTCATCGGCCAGACGGTTGATGACCGGAGTCCAATACTCGTTGTTCTCGCCGACGACGCCCAGACGGATATTGGTCTGCGCTGCGGAAGCGGCTGCGCTGTCAGATGCAGCGGTGCTGGATGCTGCCGAAGATGCGGTGGAGCTGCTGGAACCGCCGCAGGCGGCCAGAGCCAGAGCTGCAGTGCCAGCTGCAGCGATCTTCAGGAACTGGTTACGGGAAATCTTGATCTCGGTTTTCATAGCTTTTCTACTCCTCTATTTTTCTTGTTCTATCAAAAATTGTGGATGATTTTTCAGTGAGTGGTCTTCCGCTCGAGCCAAGTGCCGAACGCCTGAATCAGGCTGATAGCAACCAGCAGGATGAGGACGGTAACATAAGTCACATCGACCTGATTGCGCTGATGGCCGTAACGGATAGCGAAATCGCCCAGACCGCCGCCGCCAACTGCGCCAGCCATTGCGGTAAGACCCACAAGGCTGATGATGGTGATGGTCGTGCCACGGGAAAGAGCCGGAATGGACTCTTTCAGGTAGATGCGGTAGATAATTTCCCACGGGGTCGAACCCATCGACTCGGCAGCCTCGATGAGGCCCGGGTCAAGCTGTGCCAGCGCACTCTCGACTTGACGGGCGTAGAACGGAACCGTGCCGAACACCAGCGGTAAAATCGCGCCCTTGGTGCCGATGGCCGTACCCACCACGAAACGAGTGAAGGGGATCAGCGCAGTCAGCAGGATGACGAACGGGATGGAACGGAACAGGTTGATGAGCTTATCCAGCACGTTGTAAACGACCGCGTTCTGGAGGATGCCGCCCTTTTTCGTGACGGTCAGGGTCACGCCGATGATAAGACCGAAGACGAAGGCGATGATACCCGAAACGCCCACCATGTAAAGGGTCTGCTGACAGCTCTCCCAAAGCTCTCCGCTCTTGTTCAGGACATTGGGCATCAATTGTTCAAGAAACGCCATCGCGAATCACCTCGACTTTCACGTTTTTGCTCAGCAGCCACTGGATGGCGGCGTCCATCTCTTCGGATTTGCCGCTCAGGATAGCGACCAGACCGCCCAGCGGTGCGCCCTGGATCAGCTCGATCTGGCTGTAAATGATGTTGACATTCAGATGGAAGGTACGGGAGATCTCGGAGACCAGAGCCTCGGAGACATTCTTTTCCCGGTAGGAGAATCGCACCAGCTTTTCGCCCGGTTTGATCTGTACCGTGTCGGAATCGCTTTCCAGCAGTTCATTGATGCGGTACAGGTTCGAGGTCGGGCGGATGAACTCTTTGGTGATGGGCTGCTTCGGCTCGGCGAAGATGGAGAAGACATCGCCCTCTTCGACGACCTTGCCGGACTCCATGACGGCGACCCGGCCGCAGATCTCTTTCACAGCATCCATCTGGTGGGTGATCAGTACCACCGTGATGCCCAGCTGCTGATTCAGCCGCTTGAGCAGCTGCAAGATCGAGTGGGTCGTCTGGGGGTCCAGTGCGCTGGTCGCCTCGTCGCAGAGCAGAACGGTCGGATTGTTTGCCAGCGCACGGGCGATGGCGACGCGCTGCTTCTGTCCACCGGACAGCTGGCTGGGGTAAGCGGTCTCTTTTTCGGTCATATCGACCAGAGCCAACAGCTCCCGAACCTTTTTCGCGATTTCCTCTTTCGACAGGCCGCTGCCCTTGAGCGGATAGGCGATGTTGCCGAAGACGGTACGGGAGGGCAGCAGGTTGAAGTGCTGGAAGATCATACCGATCTTCTTGCGTGCCTGCCGCAGCTGCGGCTCACTGAGGGCCGTCAGCTCCTTGCCATCCACCAGAACTTTGCCCTCGGTGGGCCGTTCCAGAAGATTGATACAGCGTACCAGCGTAGACTTGCCTGCGCCGGAAAAACCAATGATGCCGTAGATCTCCCCGTCCTGGATCGTCAGGGAAACATCTTTCACGGCCTCCACGCTGGCCGAACCGCTGCGGAACGTTTTTGTAATGTGTTCCAGCTGAATCATAAGTCTCTGTGTCCTTTCTGAGGTATAAAAAAATCCGGAAAGCTTTTTCGCTCCCGGACATGGTATTGTAACGAGTTCCCGTCAGATGTTTTCTGCCTTTTTTGCGCAGCGCAGCACGACAAACCCGTTCCAAACCATTGCCCGGGAGCCCAACATTCGCTCTGCACAAGTCATCGAAGTAATGCTGCTCATTTGACGTTCCTCCTTGCGTTTTCTACCAACCCACTTACTTCGTAGGTGTTGGCTGTATTATATTCCCACTTTCCCATTAAGTCAATAGGTTTTACCGATTTGGGATGGATTTCAGCTTTTTCGACAGCGCGAAAGCACTTTCAACGAAAAAACTGGGAAGATTGATGTTTTGTGTACAAAAAAGAGCCGCTGTGCAAATACACAGCAGCTCCTGAAAGCTCAAATAGATTTAGTTGTTCTCTGCCACCATCATCTTGCTGGCCTTGTAGATGTCGCCGCAGCCCAGCGTGATGACCAGATCGCCCTCACGGGCGTTCTTCTTGACCCAGTCGGCGGCCTCCTCGAGGCTGTTCACCAGCACCGAGTTCGGGATCTGTGCCGCCAGCTTTGCGCTGGTGATGGTCGGGTCGTTCGGCTCACGGCTGCCCATGATGGGGGTGATGACCGTGATATCGGGGATCTTCAGGACGTCCACAAAGTCGTTGAACAGCATCTTGGTGCGGCTGTATGTAAACGGCTGATGGACTGCGATGACGCGCTTGTAGCCCAGCTCCTTGGCGGTGTTCAGGGTCGCGCGCAGCTCGGTCGGATGATGTGCGTAGTCGTCCACGACCACAGCACCATTGCACTCGCCATAAACCTCAAAACGGCGGCCTGCGCCCTTGAAGTTTGCAGCAGCCTCAGCGCACTGCTCGACGGTCAGGCCGACAAAGCGGCAGACAGCGCACATTGCCAGCGCATTGTAAATGTTGTGACGGCCCGGAACAGCCAGACGGATATGACCGGTGACCTTGCTCCACTCCTTGAGGTCGAACTCAAAGAAGCCGGGCTTGTACTCCTGCACGTTGATTGCCTGATAGTCGCCGTCGTTCTCGATGCCGAAGGTACGGACACGGCGGTCGAGGGTGTACATGACGTCCATCGTGTTCTTGTCGTCGGCGTTAGCGAAGATCATGAACTGGGTCATCAGGGCGAAACGCTTGAAAGCGAACTTCAGCTCGCCCATGCTGCCGTAATAATCCAGATGGTCGTTGTCGATGTTCAGGACGACCGACAGGTACGGGGTCAGCTTCAGGAAGGTCTCCGCAAACTCGCAGGCCTCGATGACGATATCATCGCCCTTGCCAGCCTTGCCGTAGCCATTGATGAGGGGCAGCTTGCCGCCGATGACTGCGGAGGGATCTTTGCCGGCCAGTTCCAGCGCGGTGGTGATCATCGAGGTGGTGGTCGTCTTGCCGTGGGTACCGGAAACGCAGATGCTCTCCTTGTACAGGCGGCTGACGTAGCCCAGCATGACGCTGCGCTCGATGGTCGGGATACCGTAGGATGCCGCTGCGCTCAGCTCGACGTTATCCTTTGCGATCGCGGCCGAGTAAACGACCATATCGGTACCGATGACGTTGTCCGCACTGTGGCCGAGGGTCACTTTGACGCCCATCTCACGCTCATAGCGGATGATGCTGCCATCCAGCACATCACTGCCCGAGATCTCGTAGCCCTTTGCCGCGAGGATCTGGATGAGGGGATACATACCGCTGCCGCCGCAGCCGATGAAGTGGATCTTCTTCACATTGTCCAGCAGGTGCTGGTTGTAGTCAGAAAACATGAACATATAAGGCAACCTCCAATAAGTAAAACAACCGCCGAGTGGGCTGTATTCATGCTAGTATTCAGGGTGACACCTATTATTATATAATTTTTGGGCGACAAAATAAACACTTCCGAGCGAATTTTCGGAAAGAACCATAATTTGCGCCTTTCTTTTGTGACAACTGTACAGAACAAGGAAAGAAAATCCGTCTAAATCGACACTTCATAAAAGATTTACATTTGATTCCATAAATATAGATAACAACTTTGAGTCTTTTGTGGTATAGTAATATCGAATAGTTTTGAGAAATCTGCCGCCAAGCCTGCGGCGTGAAAAGAGGAGAACCCCAGTGAACATCAAAATCACCGCCGACAGCACCTGCGACTTATCCGAAGAGCTGCTCCGGCAATGGAACATCTCGCTGATGCCCATGCACATCCTGATGGGCGGCGAAAGCTATCTTGATGGCGTGACCGTCCACCCTGCGGACGTCTTCGCCCATGTCAAAAATGGCGGTCAGCCCCCGAAATCCGCCGCCGCAAACCTTGTCGAGTACACCGATTTCTTTGCGCCGTTCGCAAAAGAGTACGACGCCGTTATCCATATCTCGGTCGGTTCCAAGTTCTCGTCCTGCTTCCAGAACGCCCGGCTTGCCGCGCAGGAGTTTGACAACGTCTCGGTCGTCGACAGCGAGAACATCTGCACCGGTCAGGGCTATCTGGTCCTCCGCGCCGCAAAGTGGGCGGCAGACGGCCTGTCTGCGAAGAACATCTGTATGCGGCTCCAGAGCCTCGCAAAACGGGTCGAACTGAGCTTTGTGCTGAACCAGCTGGACTTCATGGCAAAGAGCGGCCGCTGCTCCGGCGTCTTGGCGTTTGGTGCAAATATCCTCGGCATTAAGCCCAGTCTGGCCGTCATTGACGGCGAGCTGAAGGTCGTCAAGAAGTACCGCGGCAGTCTCCCCATCTGCGTCGGCAAGTACATCGCCGACCAGCTGGACGACCGTGACGACATCGACAACTCGATGGTCTTCATCTCCTCCTGCGAACCGAAGCCCGGCTGCATGGACGCCATCAAAGCCGGCTTGCGCAAGTACGGCAAGTTTGAACATATCATCGAGACCGATATCGGCACCACCATCGGCGGCTACTCCGGCCCCGGTACTATCGGTATCGTGTTCGCGAAAAAAGTATAATGCAACTATGATAAGAGCGGCTTCGCAGTGAGATTTTTTTCACTGCGGAGCCGCTTTTTATACCGGAAAACATCTCAAATCACAATTCGCAATAACCAAAAAGCCGCCCCGAGAAAAATCTCAGAGCGGCAAAACAAAACCCCCAAGGAAAATCCTCGAGGGCTTTTGTTTAAGTCGGCGACTACCTATTTTCACGCGCCGTTTCCAGCGAACTATCTTGGGCACGAGTGAGCTTAACTTCTGTG
>CAKTEM010000003.1 GCA_934548045.1 uncultured Faecalibacterium sp.
CCCAGCAGCATCTCGGGCATCTCTTCGTGGATCTTGCGGATGCACTCCTCAGCACATGCAGTGCGGAAGGTGACCTCAGCTGCAGGCAGACCGCCCTCAGCCAGAGCCTTGCACAGGGGCAGAGCTTCGTCAACGCTGTTAAATGCAATAACAGGGATAATGCCGATCTGATAGACCTTTTCTACGATGGGATTCATAACGCATTTCTCCTTCTATAATTTAAACTCTCCGAGTGGGGCAGGAGACCCGTTTTCGGGCATACCACTCCTACCATACGCTTGTAATACTAGTATAAACGAAGGAGGGGAGTTTGGTAATGCTCAACAAGCACAATGTTTTGAATAAGACCTTGTATACATTGCACAAAAATGCCGAGATTCAGAGTTTTAACCGCCGGAACAGCTCCGCAACACCGTCGTTGTCGCAGTCATTTTCACTCACAAGGTCGGCCAGCTCCTTGATGTGGGGCATCCCGTTCGCCATCACAGCGGCGACGCCGGCCTTCTCCAGCATGGCGCGGTCGTTCTCGCTGTCGCCGACGGCGGCAGTCGCTTCGTGAGGGATGCTAAGGATGTCGGCCAGTGCCAGCAGGGCGTTTCCCTTATCGACATTCCGGGCCGTGACTTCGATGTTTTCGGGCGAACCCTGCACGACCTCGACCCCTTCCAGCTTGAGGAACCGGGGCAGGGCTTCCTGCGCTTCCTCCACGGTGTTGAAGAACATGCAGAACTTCTCGATCTCGTGGGCGTTCCGGCTCATCCACTCGGCAAGGTCGCGCACGACGACAAAGCGGCCGTCGTTGGGCTGCTGGGCCTCGGTGGAGTGCTTCTTCTCGAACCGGGCGGTCAGGCACTCGATACCGTGAAGATCCTTGATGGAATGTCCGTCCGAGAAGATGCTCATCTCGCCCGAATACTCGTGGAACAGCGAAAAAACCTCTCGTGCCTTTTCCACAGGGAAAACGTTGTGGACAAGGCAGGCCGGCTCGCTGGTCTCCCGTTCGGCGGCGTTGGAGTACCGGCTGTACACACAGCCCAGAGGGTCGTTACCGAGATCCCAGACGGCGGCACCGTTGGAGGTGATAGCGTACCGGATGCCGGGAAGCTGTGCCACGATGGGCGGCAGGTTTGCCAGCGGTCGGCCGGTGGCCGGCAGGACGACGACACCGTGGGCAACAGCCTCGGCGATGGCCTGACGGGTGAGGGGAGAGATGCTCGAATGATGGGTCAGAAGGGTGCCGTCGAGGTCGAGTGCGACCATGCGGACGGGAACAGCAGGTTTTGACATGAAAACTCCTTACAGTAATGGTGTGTGTGACGTACCGTCCAGCGTCTCAGCAACGATGTAGCGCGGACGGGCCTTGATCTCCTCGTAGATTTTGGAAATATAGTACCGGAAGACCAGAGCATCCCAATTCGGAAGCCAGTTTACCAGCTTGTAGAAATGGGCAACCAGGCCGATGAGAAGGGCCGCAAAAAAGCAGACGACCCATTCCCGGCGGATGCGTTGGCGGACATTTGCGAAAAAATGTTCGGGAACCATTCCAGACTCCTTTCTGTGCAGGCAGGGAAAAGCGTCGACCCCTCGCCTGCGCTCCCATCCCGTCGCAGATACAAATACGACGGGATTCAAGTGATATTTCCAAAAGCAACCTAAATTATACCGCAAATTTTATGTTTGCACAAGGAGATGGAATGTGGTAAAATAAAACGTCTTGAAATCAAAAATACAGGAGAAATAGTATGAATCTGCAAAAACTGCGGTCGAACTGCCGTCCGCATCTCTGGTTCCAGCTTTACTGGGTGATCTATCTCATCTGGTTTTTCTGGCTCGACCTCACCATCAAAAACCCTAAGTACATCATCCACAGCCCCATCGACGACATCATTCCCTTCAACGAATGGTTCGTCTTTCCGTATTGCAGCTGGTTTTTGCTGCTGGCGGCGGTCACGGCGATGCTCTGGTGGAACGATACCGAGAGCTACGATAAGCTCTGCCTGATGATGTTCTCGGGCATGACCTTCTGTCTCATTCTTTATATGGTGCTGCCGAACGGTCTGGATATCCGCCCGACCGCCGAGGCCATTGGCCGGGATAACATCGCGATGAGCATCATGAAGATGCTGTGGAGCGCGGATGCCTCGGTCAATGTCTGCCCGTCCATCCACTGCCAGAGTTCCGGCTGTATGGCTCTGGCGTTTTCTCAGAGCAAGCTGGCGAAGAACCGCCCGGGCCTCAAGGTGCTGGCGTGGGTCTGGGCCGGCCTCATCTGCGCCTCCACCGTCTTCACCAAACAGCACTCCATTATAGATGTGGTCTGCGGTCTGGCTCTGGTGGCAGTCTGGGTTCCCATCCTGTATCGCCCGAAAAAGGCAAAAATGTAATTTTAGCTTGTCAATCTTGCGAAATCCCTTGACGCAGAGGGGTTGTGCGGATACAATAAAATTGTGATTGATATATCAAAGTCGGTACACGCTGATTTGTGAAATACAAGGAGAGTGGAAAGTATGGCTGCAAAGAGCGCGCGTGAGATCGCATACGATACGATCCGCAGCCGAATCATTACGATGGAACTCAAACCCGGCGATGAACTGAATGACCGCCTGCTGGCGCAGGAGCTGGGCATCAGCCGCACCCCCATGCGAGAAGCTCTTATCATGCTCAACATTGCCCACATGGTGACCATCAAACCCCAGAGCGGTACCCATGTGGCACCCATCGACCTCAAGCTGATGGAGATGGAGCAGTTCGCCCGTTATACATTAGAGAAAGAGATTTTGAACCGTATCCGCGGCAGTCTGACCCCAGAGCAGGAAGCGGCCTACCGGATGAACATCGAGCAGTACCGCACGCTGGAGCGTCAGCTCGACGCGGAGAAACGGGAGAGCCGGATGCTGGAACTCGACAACGCTTTTCACCGGATGGCGTTCGAGATCTGCGGCATGGAGGAACACTTCGACCACATGCTCTCGACTTTCCAGCACATCGAACGTCTGCGTAAGTTCAGCCTTCAGACCGACGAGAACAAATCCGTCTGCGCGGCGCATACCCGTATTCTTGAAGCCGTCCTGCACGGCACCGAGGAGGATGTGGGCCGTGCCTTGAGCGACCACCTGAACCGGTACAAGCTCTCGGTGGAGCAGGCGCGGAAACACCACCCGGATTACTTTATTGAAGGGCAAACATCGTTAAAATAAAATCAAATTTTGCCAGAAAGACGGCTGCAAAATCGGAAAAACCGATTAGCAGTCGTCTTTTTGTCTAAAGTATACAAGAAAAAACTCTAAAAAATGTCAAAACGCCAATTGCCAAAATCAAACTAATATATTAGAATATAAGACGAGAATGAGCCCCAGTGATTGCTGTGGGCCGAAAGCGATGGGAACACAACAAGGAGGACCCCACTATGCCTATGAAAATGGGTTGGCGTTGGTACGGTGAAGGCAACGATCCTATCACCCTCAGCGACATCAAGCAGATCCCCGGCGTGACCAGCATCGTCTGGGCATTGCACAACAAGATGCCCGGCGAGATCTGGGAAGTTGACGAGATCCAGAAGGTCGCAGACCAGATCCATGCGTATGGTTTTGACATGGACGTAGTCGAGTCGGTCAATGTCCACGACGACATCAAGATCGGCCTGCCTACCCGTGATAAGTACATCGAGAACTACAAGCAGTGCATCCGCAACCTGTCCAAGTTCGGCGTCAAGGTTATCTGCTATAACTTCATGCCGATCTTCGACTGGACCCGTACCGACCTGTTCCACCCGGTCGGCGACGGCTCCACCGCCCTGTTCTATCAGAAAGATATGATCCAGGACGATTACAAGGCAATGGCCGAGTACATCATGTCCTTCACCGAGAAGTACAACATGACCTTCCCCGGCTGGGAGCCGGAGCGCATGGCAAAGCTGGACGAGCTGTTCAAGGCTTATGCGCCTGTCACCAAAGAGAAGCTGTGGGAGAACCTGAAGTACTTCCTCGAGGCTCTGATGCCGACCTGCCGTGAGTGCGACATCAAGATGGCTATCCACATGGACGATCCTCCTTGGGATATCTTCGGCCTGCCCCGTCTGCTGGTCGACGCCGAGAGCATCGACCGCTTCCTGAGCATGGTCGACGACGAGTACAACTGCCTGACCCTCTGCTCCGGCAGCCTGAACGCAAACCCCAACAACAATGTTGCTGAGATCGTCCGCAAGCACTGCGACCGCATTGCATTTGCGCATATCCGCAACATCCACCACTTCCCCAACGGCGACTTCTCCGAGGCTGCTCACCGCGACTGCTGCGGCGAGACCGGCATCATCGAGATCCTGCGCGCTTACCATGACTGCGGTTTCGAGGGCTACATCCGCCCCGACCACGGCCGTCAGCTCTGGGAAGAAGGCCCCGGCAACTGCCGTCCCGGTTACGGCAAGTATGACCGCGCTCTGGGTATCCAGTACATGCTGGGTGTCTGGGATCTGCTGGATCGTCTGGATGAAGAGAAAAAGAAAGGCTAAGCATTATGAAGCTGTCTGATATCAAGAATGGCAATCTGTCCGCTGAGTGGGCAGAAAAGGGTTATGAGCTGCCGAAGTTCGACGTTGAGGCTGTCAAGGCCAAGACCCACGCCGAGCCGACTTGGGTCCACTTTGGTGCCGGAAACATCTTCCGTGCATTCCCGGCTGCAATTCTGAATGAGGCTCTGAACAGCGGCAAGTATGACCGTGGTGTCATCGTGGCCGAGAGCTTCGACTATGAGATCATCGACAAGGCATATCGTCCTTACGATAACATGAGCTTGCTGGTCTGCCTGAAGTCCACCGGCGACATCGAGAAGAAGGTCATCGCTTCTGTCACCGAGAGCCTGAAGGCTGACCCCTCCTTCACCGAGGACTGGGCGCGTCTGGTCGAGATCTTCCAGAACCCCAGCCTGCAGATGATCTCCTTCACCATCACCGAGAAGGGCTACGGCGTCGCTCCTGCTGACCTCGAGCGCGGCCTGACCCCCGTTCTGGCAATGGGCAAGGTCACTGCTCTGCTGTACGAGCGTTTCAAGGCTGGTAAGCTGCCCCTGACCGTTCAGAGCATGGATAACTGCTCTCACAACGGCGATAAGGTCAAGAATGCTGTCTTTACCTACGCTTCCAAGTGGGTCGAGCAGGGTCTGGTCCCGGCTGAGTTCCTGGCATACGTTCAGGACGAGACCAAGGTCACCTTCCCCTGGAGCATGATCGACAAGATCACTCCGCGCCCGGACGCAAAGGTCCAGAAGATGCTGGCAGACGACGGCTTCGAGGATAACTACACCATCGTCACCGAGAAGCACACCTTCACCGCTCCCTTTGTCAATGCTGAGGAGACCGAGTACCTGTGCATCGAGGATCACTACACCAATGGTCGTCCTCCGCTGGAGCTGGGCGGTGTCCTCTACTGCGACCGTGAGACCGTCGATAAGATCGAGAAGATGAAGGTCTGCACCTGCCTGAATCCGCTGCACACCGCAATGTCCATCTACGGCTGCATGCTGGATTACACCCTCATCTCTGCTGAGATGGCAGATGAGGATCTGCGTGCCTTCATCCAGAAGATCGGCTACATCGAGGCAATGCCGGTCGTCGTCGACCCGGGCGTCCTGAACCCCTACGAGTTCATCGGTGCCGTCATCAACCGCCGCCTGCCCAACCCGTTCATGCCCGATGCTCCTCAGCGTATCGCGACCGATACCTCCCAGAAGCTGGCCATCCGCTTTGGCGAGACCATCAAGGCATACGAGGCACGCGGTCTGGATAAGTCCAACCTGATCCTCATTCCGTTGGTTCTGGCTGGCTATGCACGCTACCTGAAGGGTGTCGATGACAACGGCAATCCGTTCGAGATCTCTCCGGATCCGCTGCTGGCAGAGCTGCAGGAAATTGTCGCTCCGCTGGAAGTCAAGGAAGGCGAGCAGGACTTCAGCTGCCTGAAGAAGCTGTACAGCCGTGCCGATGTCTTCGGCGTCGACCTGTACGCAGTCGGTCTGGGCGAGAAGATCGAGGGCATGGTCAAGGAGCTGTACGCTGGTAACGGCGCAGTCCGCAAGACCCTGCACAAGTACACCGTCGCTCGCTGAGATGCGATAAACTGAACTGACTATCTACGTTCCCACGCTGCGTTTTGCTTTGCCGCAGCGTGGGTTTTTGTTTGTAAAAAAAAAGAGGGAGCAATCATGGGTATAACCCGGCGATTGCTCCCTCTTTTGGTAGGCTAATATTGATAACGTAGGCATATTGTGATACAATAAATAAAAATGGAGGTGCTTTTTATGATGCAGACATTTGTGCGCCCGTCTCGGGATTTGAGAAATCACTATGCGGAAATCTCTGGGATGCTGAAAGATCACGACCATGTGATCATTACAAATCACGGAAGAGGGGAATCCGTCCTTATCAATATCGAGGACTATGCGAAGTATGAAGAGTTCCTTCATCAGAGATATGTTGCGGAGGAACTTGCAAAGGCCAAACGGCAGGCGGCAGACCCCAATACCCAATGGGAAGAACATGAAAGCGTTTGGGAGACGATAGAGAAAGAATATGGCTTATAAAATCAAGTATCTGCCGCAGTATGTAAAATAAAACAAAGAGGGAGCAGACGTCGGCATCGACCGGCTCTGCTCCCTCTTTGTGTGTATGGTGGTTATCCTAAAATCTTACTCAGCAGCCAGAGAAGGAAGCTGGAAGAGGCGGACGAACCGAACAGTTTGGCGAGGATGGAAATCAGACAAGTCATCAGGGGGATTCTCCTTTTCATTCTTTCGGGCAGTCTTTGCGGAAAACTGCTCCATAAAGAATACGGCAGGGCAGGCGTCTGGATTGCAGGGAATGATTTCCATCCGTCTGGACAACAAAAAAGAAGCCGCTGCACCTCAGGTTGGAAGGGTGCAGCGGCTCTTTTTAGATAGGATAAAAAGGAAAGAAAAGAGAAAGTCTATTTAAGATTCGATCAACGCTTGACGTTGAAAGCAGCCATGCCGGGATAAACAGCACTTGCGCCCAGATCCTCCTCGATGCGGAGCAGCTGGTTGTACTTTGCAACACGCTCGGTACGGCTGGGTGCGCCGGTCTTGATCTGGCAAGTGTTCAGAGCAACAGCGAGGTCTGCGATGGTGGTGTCCTCGGTCTCGCCGGAGCGGTGAGAACTGATGGCGGTGTAACCGGCCTTGTGAGCCATCTTGATGGCTTCCAGAGTCTCGGAGACAGAACCAATCTGGTTCAGCTTGATGAGGATGGCGTTGCCTGCGCCCAGAGCAATGCCCTTGGATAGACGCTCGGTGTTGGTGACGAACAGGTCATCGCCGACCAGCTGGACCTTGCCGCCCAGCTCACGGGTCATCTCCTGCCAGCCTTCCCAGTCCTCTTCATCCAGACCATCCTCGATGGAGATGATGGGATACTTCTCGACCAGGCTCTTCCAGTGTGCGATCAGCTCGCTGGAAGTGTACTCGGTGCCAGCCTTGGGCAGCTTGTAGAAGCCCTTGCCCTTGGGGCTCTTCCACTCGGAAGAAGCGGCGTCCATTGCCAGCATGAAGTCCTTGCCGGGAACATAACCGGCCTTCTCGATGGCAGCCAGAATGGTCTCGATGGTCTCCTCATCGCTGGACAGGTTGGGAGCAAAGCCGCCTTCGTCGCCGACGGAGGTAGCCAGACCCTTGGCCTTCAGGATGGAAGCCAGCGCGTGGAAGACCTCAGCGCACCAGCGCAGAGCCTCTTTGAAGGAAGGTGCGCCGACGGGCATGATCATGAACTCCTGCGTATCCACGGTGTTGGTCGCATGTGCGCCGCCGTTCAGGATGTTCATCATCGGAACGGGCAGGCGGTTGCCGTTGACACCGCCGAGGAAGCGGTACAGAGGCATGTCCAGAGAAGCAGCTGCTGCACGGCATGCTGCGATGGAGACAGCCAGAATTGCGTTTGCACCCAGATTGGACTTGTCCTTGGTGCCGTCAGCCTTGATCATGGCTGCATCGATGGCGTAGATGTCGGAAGCATCCATACCGACGACAGCGTCAGCGATGACAGTGTTGATGTTCTCGACAGCCTTGGTGACGCCCTTGCCGAGGTAACGGCTCTTGTCGCCGTCACGCAGCTCCAGAGCCTCGAACTCACCGGTAGATGCGCCGGAAGGTGCGCAGCCGCGCGCGACCGTGCCATCGGCCAGCGTGATCTCGGCTTCTACGGTGGGGTTGCCGCGAGAGTCCAAAATCTCACGGCCGATAACGGATTCGATTTCCAGATAGTTCATAGAATTACCCTCCTAAATTCACTCCCTGCGGAATGTGCAGGTAGTATTCGCTAACTAACCGCCTCTATCCTACCACGCATTGCGCCCGAGTGCAAGAGAGAATGGCAATGTTAGGGGATGAAAACTTTGTGAGAGAAAAAGAACTGTACATTATAGAAGGACAGCCCATTTTGGCGGTAACTATCCGATAGAATGGGCTGCAAAAGACCATCTCATACAGATTTCATACGACGCTGTAACTTTTTTGCAACCTGTGAATCGCTTTCATTTTGAAGATTGACGAAATGAACAAAATGAAAAAGTGAACAAAAAACAGGCGTCGCTTTTGTCTAAAATAGCAAGTTTTGACTGAAACGCCTCTGAAACTATGGACGATTTGTGAATTGCGAACCGGTCTCGACACGACTATAATAATGGTAACGAAGCAGAGCCGCTTTGAGGAAAAGGGTTCTGCTTTGTATCATTTCAACACGAAACTTCCAATCCAAGGAGGATATACAATTATGAAAAAGATGATCTCTCGTCGCAGCTTTCTGGCTGCTGCCGGTGTCGTTGCTGCTGCCGGCGTTCTGACCGCATGCGGCGGTTCTTCTTCGTCCGCAAGCACCAGCACCGCTGCTTCTGCAGCTGGCTCTACCGCTGCTTCCGGTGACACCATTAAGGTCGGCGTCATGGGACCCCTGACCGGTGATGTTGCTGTTTACGGTCAGGCTGTCGTCAACGGCGCAAACCTGTATCTGGATCAGGTCAACGAAAAGGGCGGCATCAACGGCAAGCAGATCGAGTCCATCACCATGGACGAGCAGGGCGATGCTACTCAGGCTGTCCAGTGCTTCACCAAGATGTGTGATGAGGGTATCGTCGGTCTGATCGGCGACGTCACCACCACCCCGACTCTGGCCGTTGCTGCTGAGAGCCAGGACTACAACATGCCGATGGTCACCGCTTCCGCTACCGCTGAGGCTGTTACTTACGACGCTGAGACCGACACCGTTTACGAGAACGTCTTCCGCGCAACCTTCACCGACCCGTTCCAGGGCATCAAGATGGCGGACTACGCATACCAGAAGCTGGGCTACACCAAGGCTGCTGTCATCTTCAAGAAGGGCGCAGACTACAACGAAGGTCTGGCTGAGAACTTCGTGAACGAGTTCGAGTCTCTGGGCGGCACCATCGTCGACGAGGAGAGCTACTCCGACGGCGACGTTGATTACAAGACCCAGCTGACCACCATCCTCGGCAAGGATCCCGAGACTGTCTTCTGCCCGAACTACTATCAGGAAGTCGGCCAGATCCTGTCTCAGGCTGAGAGCGTCGGCCTGACCGTTCCGTTCCTGGGCGGCGACGGCTGGGATGGTCTGGAAGGCTATGCTACCAACGAGCAGCTGACCGACACCTACTTCTGCGCAAACTACGCAAAGGGCTCTAACCCCGACTTCGAGGACGCTTACAAGGCAAAGTACGGCGAGGCATATCCCAATGGCTTCTCTCCGCTGGGCTACGACGCTGCTATCACCCTGTGCTACGGTATTCAGGCTGCTGAGGACGCAGGTCTGGAAGCTGGCACCGATGAGTACAAGCAGGCTGTCATCGACGCTATCAAGGGCGGCACCATCGAGGGCATCACTGGTACCTTCACCTTCGACGAGCACAACAACCCCGTCAAGAGCACCGCTATCCTGACCTATGTTGATGGCGCACCTGTCCTGAAGGAAATGTTCTAAGTTTCAGGCTGCGGCACCGGTGCTGCACCGACTGAGACAGTCTAATCTATCTTGATCCATTGCGGAGACCGCCGGAACAGGTTTGCCCGACAGTCTCCGCTTTTTTATTTTGGAAAGGAAGTATCAACCCATGACAGTGTTTTTCAGTCAGCTGATCAACGGTCTTTCCCTTGGCAGCATCTACGCGCTGATCGCGTTGGGCTACAGCATGGTTTACGGTATCATCCTGCTGCTGAACTTTGCTCACGGCGACGTCATCATGGTAGGTGCGTACATGTCGTGGTTCGTTATGAACCAGCTGGGGCTTGGCCCGGTCACCGCAGTCTGCGCGACCATCATTACCTGTACCCTGCTGGGCGTTGTAATTGAGAAAGTCGCTTACACGCCGCTGCGCTCCGCACCCCGTATCTCGCTGCTTATCACAGCAATTGGCGTCTCCTTCTTCCTCGAGTACACCGCTGAGCTGATCATGGGCTCGGGTGCAAAGGTCATTCCGTCCTACTACGACGCCAAGACCTTCTACATCGGCAAGGTTCCTCTGGGCCTGACCTCCATCATCACGCTGGTCGTCACCATCCTGTCCATGCTGGTCCTGACCTTCCTCGTCCAGAAGACCAAGCTCGGCAAGGCCATGCGCGCCGTCTCGGAAGATATGGACGCCGCTCGTCTGATGGGCATCAATGTCAACAGCACCATCTCCTTCACCTTCGCAGTCGGTTCCGCTCTGGCTGGTATCGGCGCAGTCCTGTACTGCTGCTCCTATCCGCAGGCGACCCCGACTATGGGCTCCATGCTGGGCCTGAAAGCCTTCGTTGCAGCCGTTCTGGGCGGCATCGGTTCGATCCCCGGTGCCATGATCGGCGGCATCGCCATCGGCCTGTGTGAGTGCTTCGTCTCTGCGATCGGCCTGTCCGCTTGGAAGGACGCCGTCACGTTCGCGATTCTGATCATCGTTCTGCTGGTCAAGCCCACCGGTTTCCTTGGCCGTCAGGTGCAGGAAAAGGTGTAAAGGGGGATTTGGAAAATGAATACAAAACGCAAAACCCTGAAAATGCCGGTGCGCTACCTGATGAACCTCGTTCTGGTGGCTCTCTGCTTCGTTCTGCTGTCCTTCATGACCCAGAACGTCCTCACGACCTATCAGAATAAGGTCATGATGAGCGTCGGCATCAATATCATTCTGGCCGTCTCCCTGAACGTCGCCACCGGTTATCTGGGCCAGCTGCCGCTGGGTCACGCCGGTTTCATGGCTGTCGGTGCATACACCTGTGCGCTGTTCACGAAATACAGCAACCTGCCCTCCGGTGTCGCATTTGCGGTCGGTCTGGCACTGGGTGCCGTCATGGCTGGCATCTTTGGTATCCTCATCGGCATCCCGGCTCTTCGCCTGACCGGTGACTACCTCGCCATCCTGACTCTGGGCTTCGGCGAGATCATCCGTATCACCCTGAACAACATCGACGATGTGCTGGGCTTCAAGCTGTTCTACGGCGCAAAGGGCCTGAAAAACATCCCGAAATATTCCAACTACTGGAACGTCTTCCTCTGTGTCGTCATCACCTGCTTTGCTATCCACGCCATGATGAAATCCCGTCATGGCCGCGCGATCCTGGCTGTCCGTGATAACGAGATCGCTGCTGAGAGCTGCGGCATCCAGACTACTTATTATAAGGTCATGGCGTTCGCCTTCTCCGCTGCTTTCGCAGGTCTGGCTGGCGGCCTGTACGCCTGCTATCTGGGCGTCCTCGATCCGTCGACCTTCGGCTTCATGAAGTCCATCGAGATCCTTGTTATGGTCGTTCTGGGCGGCATGGGCTCTATGCTCGGCTCCATCCTGTCGGCGACTGTCCTTACCATCCTGCCCGAGGCGACCCGAAGCTTCGAGAGCTACCGCATGGTGGTCTATTCGCTGGTGCTGATCCTGATGATGATCTTCCGCCCGGGCGGACTGCTTGGCAGCTATGACTTCTCGATGAGCCGCATCGTGGAAAAAGTGATGAACGGCGAGCTGTTCCACAAGAATAACAAGGAGGGTGCAGACCATGAGTGAGTTTAAGACTTCCCTGAACAGTGTTCCCTCCGGCGGCTTCCTGACCGACCGTGATAAGGACAAAAAGCCCATTCTGGACGTCCGTGAACTGGGCATCGACTTCGGCGGTCTGACTGCCGTTGACGGTTTCAACCTGATGATCGGCCGCAACGAAATTACCGGTCTGATCGGCCCGAACGGTGCCGGTAAGACCACCGTCTTCAACCTGCTGACGAATGTTTATCAGCCGACCCGTGGCTCCATCCTGATCGACGGTATGCCGACTGCTGGTAAGAAGACCTATCAGGTCAACCGGATGGGTGTTGCCCGTACTTTCCAGAATATCCGCCTGTTCAAAGATCTGTCCGTCATCGACAACGTGAAGGTCGGCTTGCACGAGTCCATGAAGTACAATCTGGCCGAGTCCATCTTCCGCCTGCCGAACTACTGGAAGGAAGAAAAGAAGACGACCGAGCGTGCGCTCGAGCTGCTGGATATCTTCCACATGACCGACCTCGCCGAGGCAAAGGCAGGCAGCCTGCCCTACGGCGCACAGCGTCGTCTGGAGATCATCCGCGCATTGGCGACCAGCCCGAAGCTGCTGCTTCTGGACGAGCCTGCTGCCGGCATGAACCCCTCCGAGACCGCAGAACTGACCGATACCATCCGCCGCATCCGTGACGAGT
The DNA here is from genome assembly GCA_934548045.1 of uncultured Faecalibacterium sp. Taxonomy (GTDB): domain Bacteria; phylum Bacillota; class Clostridia; order Oscillospirales; family Ruminococcaceae; genus Faecalibacterium. Next base: position 12,710 of record CAKTEM010000003.1, read on the forward strand.
TCAACATCGCCGTCCTGCTCATTGAGCATGATATGAGCCTTGTCATGGGCATCTGCGAGGGCATCGCGGTGCTGAACTTCGGCCGCATCATTGCAAAGGGTACTCCCGAGGAGATCCGCAACAATCCCCAGGTCATCGAAGCCTACCTGGGCAAGAAGGAGGGCTAAACGATGGCAGATTCCATGCTGAAAGTTGATAACATCAACGTCTACTACGGCAATATCCACGCCGTCAAGGATGTCTCGTTCGAGGTCCACGAGGGCGAGATCGTCACCCTGATCGGTGCCAACGGCGCAGGCAAGTCCACCACCCTGAAAACCATCTCCGGTCTGCTCCACCCGAAGACCGGCGATGTGATCTACAAGGGCAAGAGCATCAAGGGGATGCGCGCGCATAAAATCGTGGAGGCTGGTCTGGCACAGGTTCCGGAAGGCCGTCACGTCTTCCTGCACATGACTGTTGAGGAGAACCTCGATATGGGCGGCTACACCCAGCCTGCTTCGACCATCGCTCCCAACAAGGAGAAGGTCTTTGAGCTGTTCCCCCGTTTGAAGGAACGCCGCCGCCAGCTGGCCGGTACTATGTCCGGCGGCGAGCAGCAGATGCTGGCAATGGGACGCGCTCTGATGAGCAACGCCTCTATGCTGATGCTGGATGAACCGTCGATGGGCCTGTCTCCGCTGCTGGTGCAGGAAATTTTCGATATCATCAAAAATATCCATAAAGAGGGCATGACCATCCTGCTGGTCGAGCAGAACGCGCAGATGGCTCTGTCCGTCGCAGACCGCGCCTATGTCCTCGAGACCGGCCGTGTCGTTATGAATGGCACCGGTGCCGAGCTGCTTACCAATGAGCGCGTCCGCAGCGCGTATCTGGGTGGCTGAGTTTCAAGCAATAATCGTATTTTTAAACCTTCCGATGAACGTCGGGAGGTTTTTGTTTTTGTGATAAATTCCAATAAAAAAGACGAAATTTTGCAATAGGTCACAAAAATAAAGTATACAAGGTAAAAATGTGGAAAATTTGTGACGAGATGCTATAATAAAGCCAATGGGGATTCTATTGCAGATTTCTATCCGAAAATCAAAAAGAAAAGAGGAATTTGAAAATGCGATTACGGAAAAAACAGGCACTGCGTATCGTCAGCTCGGTTCTGGCAGCAAGCATGGCACTGTCGGCGTTCCCTACGGCAGCGTTTGCGGCTGGAACTCCTCAAAAGACAGAAGCTGAAAATTCAGCTGTGGAAACACAGGCCGAAGATTCGCAGGATAATCTGGCGACGCTGGAATTCGATGAGAACGGTCTTCCCATCGGTGAAGGCAACGCAGAGGAAGGCTGGACGTATGATGACTCAGAGCTGACGATTTATGAAGGCTTCAGCTGCGATTTAGGCGGACAAACAATAAACTGTTCTCTTAAAAACTATGGCAACCTGAGGAATGGCGTTTTTACGCATGCTGTGGAAAACTATGGTACAATTGAAAATAGTACACTGTCGGAATACAAAGAATCACCAGATTCTACAGAAGCTACGTGGTACCAGTGTGTAAATTATGGTACTTTTAAAGATGTCAGCGGTGAGGGTATTCGCAACGTATTAAGCTTTGAAAACAGTGTGATTATTGGAGGAAAGTTTGCTAGCCTTTCTCTCTATGATGAGAGTGCCGTTGAAAATGCAGATATCGCTTATCTGAATGCCTCAGAAGGTAGTACGATTAAAAACAGTATCTTTGGAGGAAAATCAAATGGGGCTTTCATTCCTAGCGATGCGCGCGTATTGAAATTCGCAGTAGAAAGTACGCAAATCACTGCAACTGTTAACGATATCATCACAGTTGAAGCCTGTGGTTGGAATGAAGACTCTAGTAAGGTTTATGTTGTGGGTGACCGTAACATTAAGGCAACTTATGTAGCTTGTGCTTCTCCGGATTTTGAATTTGGTGGTTGGACGGTAGATCGGGAAATTGACGGCTTGCAGGAAAGTGAAGAACAGAAAACGGTCAATTTTACTATGCCGGAAAGCAATGTTGTGTTGACGGCTACAGAAAGATATTATGAACTGGAAATGGAAGGAGGAAAGCCTAAATATAAGGGAAATAAAACGAGTGGTTGGACATATAAAGTTGTTAATTATGACGATGGCAGTACCATGGATAGATTAACGATTTATAGTAATTATGTCCATGATTTTAAAGGAGAAAAAATAGATTGTAAAGTTGAAAACTATGGTGAGTTAAGCAATGGCGTTTTCACACGTGCTGTAGAAAATTATGGAGTAATTAAAGATAGTAAAATTTCGACATATAAGCCGGAAGATTCGCCGGAAGATTCGTCTGTATCTTCTGCATCGGAATGGTGCTATAACTATGGAACGCTCGAAAATATTGAAGATGTCAGTGAAAGCGGTGTTCGCACGGTAAATAACTATGAAAATGGTGTGATTTTCGGTGGAAAATTAAAAAGTGTCTATAATTTAAATGGAGGAATTTTAAAAAATTCCGATGTGGGTGAATTGTGGGTGATGGAAGGAGGGATAATTGAAAATACGGTGTTTCAATTAAATGAACACAGCGATTTGATTCCAGATAATGCTAAAGTTTTAACATTTTCTGATAAGGCAACGGTCAATGGAATTGTGAAACCATATGTATGGAATGCAAGGACTGATAAAGTTTATGTGATTGGAGACCGAAATGTTGAGGTAACGTATACTGGAGAATCTGAAGAGTTTGATGGTTGGAACATCGATCCGGAACCCACTGAGTGGATGGAAGCCGATGACAAAAAGACCATAAGCTTCACTCCGAACAATGATGTCACATTAACTGCTAAGGAAAAGTCTTATACCTTGAGCATTAAGGATGGAAAACCAGAAGGCAAAGGTAATAAGACGAGTGGCTGGACATATGATAGCACCGAGAATCGGTTGACTATCTACAAAGGTTTTGAATTTGAGTTCGGAACGCAAACCATAGATTGTAGTGTGTGGAACGAGGGCACTATAAAAAATGGTGTTTTCACGCATGGAATCGAGAATTACGGTACTGTAGAAAATAGTAAGTTTACGAGTTTCAAGACAGGAAACGATACATCTACGACGTACGGTGTCAGCAATTCTGGAATGATGATAGACGTTGTTGACGAAAGCGACAATACTTACAATCAGTATAATGGTGTGATTGATGGTGGCAAATTTGGCTATATCGACAATCACAACTTGGTTAAAAATGCGGATATCAAAAAACTGCATTTTAGTGAAGGTGGCAGCGTTGAAAATTGTGTCTTTGGTATGTGGTCGGGTGAGGATGCTCCCGAGAACGCCTATGTGCTGACATTTTCTGCTGACGCGACAGTCAATGATTTCATTAGTGTTGAACCGAATGAATGGGATGAAAGCTCCAAAAAGATTTTTGTTGTTGGCAATCGGGAAGTTTTAGTAAAGTATAATGGCGACGCAGAAAGTTTTGGTGGCTGGAAAGTAACGCCTGAAGTTGAGATGGAAAAGGTTGACGATATAACGGTCAAGTTTGTAAATCTGACTTCGGATATCACACTGTCTGCAACAGAGAAGGCTGTTGAGTTGACTTTTGACGAAGACGGTTATCCGGTAGGCAAGGGCAACAAAACGAGCGGCTGGACATACGATGGTTACACGTTGAAATTCTATGAGGGATATACCTTTAGTCAGGATGTTATTGTAAATTGCTCTGTTGAAAATGCTGGTACAATTACAGATGGTACATTTACTAAAGGCGTATCCAACTACATTTGGGCTGATGGAGAGCAAATCTGTGGTACGGTCACCGGAGGCATCTTTGCTGGACTTTCCATTGCTTCGGATGAGAATATGCCGGAAAACATGTATGTGTTGGCAGCAATCAATTCAAAAATCAACGGTGTTATAGATGATACCGCTGAAATCGTTGGCGAGAACCGAAAAGTTACAGTAACAGCTAACTTGAGCGATGATGAATTTGAATCTTGGAATGATGTCAGCGGCATTGGCATTGATACAGATTCGAAAACGCTTGAGTTTGTGATGCCTTCTCAGAATGTGATTCTGAGGATCAATTATAAAGATCGTCCGTTGGTAATCGACGAAGAAGGCAAGCCGACTTGTACAGGTGGTAAGAACTGGGAGTATTTTGAAAGAAACGATCAGGTCTATCTGTATGATGGATATGAATTTGATTCAACGACTCCTGTTTCTGTAATGGTCGTGGCTTATCCGGGCGCAACTATCAAGAACGGCATTTTTGATGGAACGGTTACTAGTCTTGGAACGATTAAAGATGGTACGTTTAACGGATTCGTAAACAGCGTCGGTGTTATCGAGGGCGGCACTTTCAATGATGAAGTGATGAACCTTACGATCGATGGTGCAGCTATAGGCGGCGAATACTCTGATATTCCGAAGTGTGAAGGCGTTATTCGTGGTGGAACATTTAATGGACTGGTTGCTAATGGAAGCAAACTGGAAGGTGGTACATTTAATAACTTTGTTGTAAATACGCAGAATCTTGCTGAAAATATGGAAACTGGTGCAGATGCAATTGGCGTTATCTCAGATGGTACGTTTGAGAATGAGGTGGTAAACCTCTCTACCATTGAAGGCGGCAATTTTAGAAAAAAAGTTACCAATATCGGCACGATTTCCAATGGTGCGTTCTGGAGCGGTGTGGAGAACACCACATACGAAAATCTGAACCCTGACAGTATGAGCGATCATGCGATTGCAACGATGTCGCTGATTGAAACAGAGAGCTTTGCAATTGACATGCAGAACGATGCAAGTACCACAGAAAACTATGTGGGAAGCATCACGAGTGGTGCTTTCTTTGGAACGGTTGAAAACAAAGGTGGCAAAATTACCGGTGGTGTGTTCCATTCGCAGCTCAGAGGCGATGCAGTTGAAAATGTGCATGTGCTGAATGCAGTGGATGCTCGAATTGGTACAGATGTTCCGAACTATAATAACACCTATGCTGTTTTTGAAAACACCGTGTATGTTGTTGGTCAGCAGGGCGTATATGTCCGTTATGTAGGCGAAGGTGAATTCGGCAGCTGGACGTCGGAGGATGTTGAACTTTCGACTGAGAATATGAGCGCAGATGGTAAGACGGTTACATTTACCATGCCCGGAGATAAGGATGTTACCCTGACTGTTTCGACCGAGAAACCTGTAAAACCTGTAGTTACCTATGCGGTTACCGTTAAGAACGGCAAAGCAACAGTCGATGGCGAAGCAATCGAAAAAGCTAAGAAGGGCGACACTGTTACTATCACCGCAAATGCAGCGGCAGAGGGTAAGGAGTTTGCAGGCTGGAAGGTCATCGAGGGTGGCGTAACGCTGGACGATGCAAGCAAGACCACAACGACCTTTGAAATGGGCGAAGAAGCAGTCACCGTTGAAGCAACCTATAAGGATAAGACGACGAAACCTACTGAGCCTACGAAGCCGGATAAGCCTTCGGAAGATACGACCATTACAGTTGATAAAGATACCAAGCTTGACGAAGACAAAATCTACGACAAGGACGTCAAAAATGATGGTATAATCTCGAAGGGCGAGTTCACTGGCGAGGTCACAAACAACGGTACGATTGAGAACGGTACCTTTACCGATACTGTTACCAACAACGGCACCATCAAGAATGGTAAGTTTGCTGGTGAAGTCAAGGGCAAAGGTAAGATCGAAGGTGGTACGTTCCAGCAGGTGACCGAAGCAAGTGAAATCAGCGGCGGCGTCTTCGGCGCACAGTCTGATATGAGCAATGCAAAAGTTGTTCCGAGTACCCTGAAGATCGAGAGCAGCGTTGCAGACAGCAGTCTGGTCAACGATGTTATCGGCAACGGTGCGGCACAGGCACTGGCTCTGTTTGCAGAAAACGATATCGCAACGCAGGCGGCAGATTCTGCGGAAATGGTTGCTTATGTTGTCGGTAATCAGACCCTGACCGTCAAATACACTGGCACCGATAAGAGCTTTGACAAGTGGGATACCACTGGTCTGGACGGTGCAAAGCTGAGCGAAGATGGCAAGACCATTACCTTCACCATGAAGAGTGGCGCAGGCGATGTCACTTTGAAATCTGTCCAGAAGAAGGACGATACCAAGCCCACTGAACCTACGAAGCCGGAAGTCAAGACTTATGCAGTTACCGTTAAGAACGGCAAGGCAACGGTCGATGGCAAGGCAATCGAAAAGGCTAAGAAGGGCGATGTTGTTACCATCACTGCAAATGCAGCGGCAGAAGGTAAGGAATTCGCAGGCTGGAAGGTCATCGAGGGTGGCGTGACTCTGGACGATGAAAGCAAAACCACAACGACCTTTACAATGGGTGAAGAGGCAGTCACTGTCGAAGCAACCTATAAGGATAAGACGACGAAGCCCACCGAACCCACCAAGCCGACCGAACCGGACAAGAAGGATGACGACGGCGTGGGCGCACTCATTGTTGGCGGTGTTATCGTTGCTGGCGGTATCGCAACAGGTGTTGTTGTCTACAATGTGGCAATGAACTATATCAAGTCTGCTCTGCCGGAAGGCACAGCAATTCCCGAAACTCGTGAACAGCTGGCAGTTGTTCTGTGGGAGAACGCAGGCAAGCCGGAAGTCGCAGTTGAAGAGGGTGTCGTTCTGACCGATACCGAAAAGGCAATGCGCTGGGCAACCGAGAACAAGCTTGTCTCCGCTGATGGTGCAGACAGTGTGTCGGAATTCGATGTTCTGGTTGCAGTCTATAGGGCAAAGAAGCTGTAATAGCCTTCTCAGTCACTTTCAGTGCCAGCTCCCTCAGATTTGTGCAAACTGAGATGAGGGCACCATAGCATAAAATACCGGGTCTTGCAGTCTGGATTCATGGAATTGAACCTGTGGATCTGACGACAAGGCCCGGTATTTCTTTGTAAAGTGTCTGTTAAAACCACAAATCCCCTCGGAAAGCGTTCAAACTTTCCGAGGGGATTTTTTCGTGCGGTTTAACCGGGATATTTATGAACTTCCAACAACTCTTCCGCCCGTCTGACCTGCTCCGCGGTGGGCGGAACGGCATCGGGGAGGGGATAGGGGATGCCCAGCTTCTGCCATTTGAAGAGGCCGAGGGTGTGGTAGGGGAGAACCTCCACACGCTGAACGGTCTTGAGCGACGAGATGAACTCTGCGGTCCTGCGCAGGCCGTCTTCGTCGTCGGTCAGGCCGGGTACCAGAACATGCCGGATCCAGAGCGGAACACCCAGATCCGAAATATGCTGTGCCATCGCGAGAATGTTGGAATTGTCCTTGCCGGTGAGCTGACGATGTTTTTCCGGGTCGATCTCCTTGAGGTCAAGGATAACGAGACTGGTAACGTCCATCAGGCGGTCGAACTCGGACAGATACTCCGGGTCTGTCCGAAACGGCTGACCGGCCGTGTCGAGCGCGGTGTGGACGCCTTTTTTGTGCGCCAGCGTAAAAAACTTTGTCAGAAATTCCATCTGACGGAGCGGCTCGCCGCCGCTGACGGTGATGCCGCCCTTTTTGCCCCAGTAATTGCGGTAGCGGTAGACGCGCTGGAACAGCTGTTCCGCCGTCCACTCTTCGCCGCAGTCGGTCGCCCAGGTCTCGGGGTTGTGACAGTACTTGCACCGCAGTGCGCAGCCCTGCAGAAAAACCACGAACCGGACGCCCGGCCCATCTACTGAGCCGAAGGACTCAAGCGAATGAACGTGACCGATGGGCTCAGAGAGCTGCATGGCAGGTACGGGAGATGACGTCCATCTGCTGCTCACGGGTCAGGTCGATGAACTTGACCGCGTAGCCGGAGACACGGATGGTGAAGTTTGCGTACTCTTCCTTCTCAGGATGCTCCATTGCGTCGATGAGCTTCTCCTTGCCGAAGACGTTGACGTTCAGGTGATGCGCACCCTGATCGAAGTAGCCGTCCATGACCTGAACCAGGTTCTCGACGCGCTCACCCTCGCTGTGGCCCAGAGCGTCGGGGTTGATGGTCTGGGTGTTGGAGATGCCGTCCAGAGCCCAGTGATAGGGCAGCTTTGCGACGGAGTTCAGGGATGCCAGCAGACCATTCTGCTCTGCGCCGTAGCTCGGGTTTGCACCGGGAGCAAACGGAGTAAAGGCTGCACGGCCATCGGGCAGTGCGCCGGTGTACTTGCCGTAGACGACGTTGGAGGTGATGGTCAGGATGGAGGTGGTAGCCTCGGAGTTGCGGTAGGTGTGACGCTTCTTGATCATCTCAAGGAAGGTGCGCAGCAGCCAGACACCGATCTCGTCTGCACGGTCGTCGTCGTTGCCGTACTTCGGGAAGTCGCCCTCGACCTCGAAGCCGGTAGCCAGACCAGTCTCGTCGCGGACGACCTTGACCTTGGCGTACTTGATGGCACTCAGAGAGTCGATGACGTGAGAGAAGCCTGCGATACCGGTCGCGAAGGTGCGGCGGACGTCGGTGTCGATGAGGGCCATCTCAGCCTCTTCGTAGTAATATTTATCGTGCATGTACTGGATGAGGTTCAGCACGTTGACGTACAGGCCAGCCAGCCAGTCCAGCATCTGGACGTACTTGGGCAGGACCTCGTCATAGTTCAGGTACTCGCTGGTGATGGGGGCGTAGTTCGGGCCGCACTGCTCGTGGCTCTTCTCGTCCACGCCGCCGTTGATGGCGTACAGCAGGCACTTTGCGAGGTTTGCGCGTGCGCCGAAGAACTGCATCTCCTTGCCGGTCTGGGTAGCAGAAACGCAGCAGCAGATGGAGTAATCGTCGCCCCAGACCGGCTTCATCACGTCGTCGTTCTCGTACTGGACAGAGCTGGTGGTGATGGAGATCTTAGCAGCGTACTTCTTGAAGTTCTCGGGCAGAGCGGAGGAGTACAGAACGGTCAGGTTCGGCTCGGGTGCAGGGCCCATGTTCTCCAGAGTGTGCAGGAAGCGGTAGCAGTTCTTGGTGACCATGCTGCGGCCGTCCATGCCGATGCCGCCGACTTCCAGAGTAGCCCAGACCGGGTCGCCGGAGAACAGCTGGTTGTAGCTGGGGATACGAGCAAACTTGACCATACGGAATTTCATGACCATGTGGTCGATCAGCTCCTGAGCCTGGCTCTCGGTCAGGGTGCCGTTGTCCAGATCGCGCTGGATGTAGATATCCAGGAAGGTGGAGATACGGCCAACGCTCATTGCTGCGCCGTTCTGGGTCTTGATGGCAGCCAGATAGCCGAAGTACAGCCACTGGCAGGCTTCCTTAGCGTTCTTAGCAGGCTGAGAGATGTCGTAGCCGTAAGACTCAGCCATCTTCTTCATGCCCTTCAGAGCGTTGATCTGGCGTGCGATCTCCTCGCGCAGGCGGATGACGTCATCGGTCATGGTGCCGTCGCCGCAGTTGGCGAAGTCTTCCTGCTTGAACTGGATCAGAGCGTCGATACCGTACAGAGCAACACGGCGGTAGTCGCCGACGATACGGCCGCGGCCGTAGGTGTCGGGCAGACCGGTGATGATGTGGGTGTGACGAGCCTTCTTCATCTCAGGGGTGTAGGCATCGAAAACAGCCTGGTTGTGGGTACGGGTATAGTCGGTGAAGATCTTGTGCAGCTCTGCGCTCGGCTCGTAGCCGTAGGTGGTGCAGGCCTGCTCTGCCATCTTGATACCGCCGTAGGGCATGAAGGCACGCTTCAGGGGCTTGTCGGTCTGCAGGCCGACGATCTGCTCGAGATCCTTCAGGTTCTCGTCGATGTAGCCCGGGCCGTAAGCGGTCAGACCGCTGACGACGTCGGTCTCCATGTCCAGCACGCCGCCCTTGGCACGCTCAGCTTTCTGGAGCTGCTGCAGTGCGCCCCACAGCTTGTTGGTAGCCTCGGTCGGGCCAGCCAGGAACGATTCGTCGCCGTTGTACGGAGTGTAGTTCTTCTGGATGAAGTCGCGAACATTGACTTCCTCTTTCCAGATGCGGCCTTCAAAGCCTTCCCACTGTTCAAAATTGATCATTGGAACCTCCTTGTTCCTTCCATCTCTGAGTTAGAATGAGCTAACTGCTTTGCCTATAAAAAACCGCCTGATGCGGCTTTCGGGGAGTTCGGACCGACTACCAAACGCAGGGGAATTTCTCTGTACCCGGCAGCCTGCACTTATAATAACAACGATTCCCAAAAAAAGCAAGACCATTTTACTGGAAATTTTGAGCCATTCCAAACTGGAAAGGCCAAAATGTGACTCGAGCAACCGCTCACAAATTTTTTTGAAAAAATTGAAAATCGGGGGTTGACAGTCACGACAAACTATGATATCCTTTTGTCACGGCAAGGTTAGTCAAATCTAACCAAAGCTGCGGAGGTTCCTGCAAGACCTCTGAAAGGAAACCCTATTCCTCCATTCCATTCTCTTTTTTTAAAAAGGAAGCGGCAGCTTATGGTTTGCTCTGTCAGCTTCCAGTGCGGCACGAGGGGCTTTTGGTACGGCACCTTGGGCGAAAGAAAACAAAAACGGGACGTACAGCTTGACCACCTGTGCGCCCCGATTTTTGTTTTTAATGTCTTAAAAATAGAAAGAAGATAGATGAATATTAAATATTACCAGATGTGGATTGTAACAGGATTAGTAACAGTAGCGCGAGAAAAATAGTTATCCATGTCAAAGATGTAGAACGATGTTGTTACGTCTCGAACACGAGTAATGCCGTAGTTTTTTAGCGCACTATTCATGAGAGTGATAGGGCCAGTGGCTTTTTGCCCATTTCCAACGTTGATAGACATCAACGAATCATAAGTGCCAAACGTATAACCGTTGACAGTCGTATTACGGCACTGAACTGTAATGTTACGACCAGAGTTGTTTTCAATACGAACACGGATTTGTGGGCCGTAAATGTTGCTGGAGGTGCTAAAATCGACGGCAGTGATTTTAATTCCGCCTTCGTTGTAGAGAACAGTTTGACTGATGCTTGAACCACAAGCAGTCAGAGCCATGAGCATAATGCCGACTAGGAAAAGGGAAACGAGTCGCAAAGTCTTTTTCATATAAATTCCTCCTGAAAAAGAATAAAGGTGAATACGTTAAGCTAATGATACATCTAATAAGGTGTAAAGTCAATACATCTTATTAGGCGTCAAGTATAGTTCCTTTCAAGGGGGCTTACCGGATGTATTGTTACGAACGTCTGAGAGATTTGAGGGAAGACGCAGACCTTACCCAGAAGAAAATCGGGGAGTTGCTAAACACGACACAACAACAATATGCAAAGTATGAATTAGGAATTCAAGAAATTCCAACACATCACTTGATTACTTTGGCGGATTACTACCATGTCAGCCTCGATTACATCGTAGGGCGTAGTGATTGGTGTGATGTCGAACTGTGGAGGATGAAAAACGTACTGAGCGAAAAACAGAAGGAAAAGCTGTTGATTCAGCTAAAAAAGAATTAAGGCTGGACACGTTGTTTTTGGTGTCCAGCCTTAACTTTAATAAGAATCTGTATTGAAATTAGCTCTTGATATGCCTCTCAGCCACAAAAAATCCGACCGCGCTGACTGCGAAGACGACATAATAGCTTGCGATGCGGTAGAGCATAAGGGTACTCATGACTTCGCCCTGCGGCATGAAGCTGCCGAAGACCAGCAGGAATGCCGTCTCGATGGAGCCCATACCGGCCACATTTGGCAGGGCGTTCGAGAGGAAGAGCATCAGGCTCGTGAGGAGCTGCACCTGCCAGAAGGTCAGAGACGAAGACAGCCCCATGAACTGGATGCAGAGATACGGAAGGGTGAAAAGCAGGAACAACTTAAACGCCTGAACCGCGAAGATCTTGACACAGCGGCCTTTGTCGGTCAGCAGGTTGCGGCTCTCTTCGGCGAGGGTATCCAGCTGCTCGAGCCAGCTGTTCCGCCGTGCCTGCCACTTTTCAGTCTTGGGCAGGTAGCCCAGCAGCCAGCGTGCCAGCCGCTGCACCAGCGGCGAAACACAGACCAGCACCAAAGCAAGAATGATGGCGGCGACCACGGCATAAGCCGCAGGCAGATAGTTCAAAACGCCGGAAGTGTTGGACGAGAACCATTGATTCTGGAACAGCAGCATGACCGTCGCATAAATCAGAACGGCACTTTTGTGAAAGACATATTGCAGGGTCATCAGGCCGACACCCGGGCCGACCTGAAGGCCCCAGTGATACAAATAATAAGTCTGAAGCGGCACGGCACCGGTGCCAAGGCCGACGACGTTGCCGAAGGTTCCCATAAAAGCGTTCTCGATGCCCTCCCGAAGCCCAAAGTTCGGGATGCGGCTCCGGACGATGAGCCAGCTTGCGACGCCTTCCAGCACGGGATAGCTGACGCCGATGAGAAGCACCAGCACCACCTGCCACCAGGAAAGGGCGGCCAGCGCGGAGGAAATCTCCTCCCAGTGGTCTTTGAAGATGTAAACGACCACGCCGGTCAGTGCCAGCAGGATGAGCAGCGACACGAGCGTTTTTTTACGGGATGGCTGCTGAGAGGCCGTGGGTTGATTCATGACGGGTGACTCCTTTCGGTGGGGTTATCGAATGTACGTTTCCTAGTATAACACAACTTTCGTCGGTTTTTGTGAACATGAACCAAATTTTTCGCTTCAGATTTGGCAAAATGATAAATGAAATTGGACGAAATTCTTTGACAGAAGCAGGAAATCAGGCTATACTGACCCTGAACAAAACTGTAAAGAGGGGAAACTGATATGGTACAGGTCGATTTGATCACGGGTTTTCTGGGTGCAGGAAAAACAACCTTCCTGCGCAAATACGCAGCCTATCTCGCCAAGAAAGGGCATAAGGTCTGCATTTTGGAGAACGATTTCGGCGCAGTGAACGTCGACGCGATGCTGGTGCAGGACCTGCTGGCCGATGGCTGCGAGATCGAGACCATCAGCGGCGGTTGTGACTGCGACACCCACCAGCGGCGGATGCGCACCAAACTCATCTCGATGGCAATGCGCGGCTTTAACCGGGTGCTGGTAGAGCCAAGCGGAATTTTTGACGTAGACGAGTTCTTTGATGTTCTTCGGGATGACCCACTCGACCGCTGGTATGAGATCGGGAATGTCATTGCCATCGTGGACGCCATGCTGCCCGAGAAGCTTTCGCCGCAGGCAGACTACATTTTGGCGTCCGAGACAGCCAACGCCGGACTTGTCCTGCTCAGCCGGAGCCAGCTTGCCGCACCCGGACAGTGCGACGCCGCAAAAGCACATCTTGCCCGAGCGTTGGAAGCCTGCAAATGCTCCCGGGTGTTCAGGGATGAGGAAATTTCAATTAAAGATTGGAACACCCTGACCGAGGACGACATGGCAAGAATCGCATCCTGCGGCCACCGGCAGGCCAGCTGCGAAAAGCTGCATTTCGACGAACACAAGGCGTTTTCGTCGGCCTATTTCCTTGAGCTTGGCTTGGATAAAGAGACTCTGACCCGGAATATCCCGAAGCTGTTCGGGAACGAAAGCTGCGGTCAGGTGCTTCGGGTCAAGGGTTTTGTGCCAGATGGAGAACAGTGGTTCGAGCTGAACGCAACGGCGGACGGACTGACCGCTTCACCGATTCCACAGGGGCAGGAAGTTCTCATCGTTATTGGCGAAGGATTGCAGAAGGATAAAATCGAGGAACTGCTTCGTTCGTGAAAAATAACAAAAATCGGGCTAAATTTTCCACAGACTGAACAGAAGAGGTTGAAAAGAATCCGTTGAACCGGGCGGAACTGGGGCGTATAATAAGTAAGAAGTAAAAAATACGGGAGGAGCCCAGTCCATGAGCGCAGTTTCTCAGAAAAAATCCGCAACGGAAAAGCCGACTGCACGCCGTATCGTCGGCATGGTGGTCGGAATCGTCATTATCGGTCTTGGTATTGCCCTGTTCAAACAGTCACACCTCGGCAACGACTCCATCAGCGCGCTGAATATGCGGCTGGCGGAGATGCTGGGCATCTCGCTGGGCGTGCAGAACCTCTGCACGAACGTCTTATTTTTCGCGCTGGAATGTTGGGTCGGCCGACAGTACATCGGGCTGGGAACCTTTGTCAACGGCATCGGCATCGGCTTTATCGTGACCTTCTTCTATGACCCCATCGCGGCGTTCTTCGGCCCGGCGAGTTCGCTGCCGGTGCAGCTGCTCTGGGTCGCGCTGGCAGTTCCGGTCACGGCACTGGGCGCGTCGCTTTATCAGACGGCAGACCTCGGCATCGCGCCGTATGATTCGCTGGCATTGGAGCTGCGCGATTACACACCGGTGCCGTATTTTGGCTGCCGTGTCTTTACGGATGCCCTCTGCGCTTTCCTCGCATGGGTGCTGGGCGGTCTGGTCGGTCTCGGAACGCTGGTCTGCGCGTTCTGCTTTGGCCCTTTTATCCAATTCTTCAATGGCACTATCTCCGAAAAAGTCCTGCAATATAAACCCAAAGCAGACTGAAAAACAGAATAAATAAGAAAAGCGTATGCGACACGAAACCGTGAAGCATACGCTTTTTTGCTGAAATTTTTTAGTTCTCCGCCAGATTGCCGGTATAGAGCTGATAATACTTGCCCTTCTTGGCAATCAGTTCATCGTGGCTGCCGCGCTCGATGATGCGGCCCTGTTCCAGAACAACGATGCAGTCGGCGTTCCGGACGGTGGACAGGCGGTGCGCGATGACGAAGGAGGTGCGGCCATACATCAGGCCGTCCATGCCGCGCTGAACCAGAGCCTCAGTACGGGTGTCGATGGAGGACGTTGCTTCGTCCAGAATCAGCACCGGAGGATCTGCGACAGCGGCACGGGCAATCGCCAGCAATTGACGCTGGCCCTGCGAGAGGTTCGCGCCGTCGCCGGTCAGCATGGTGTTATAACCATCCGGCAGACGCTGGATGAAACCATCTGCGTTGGCGAGACGAGCAGCTGCGATGCACTCTTCGTCGGAGGCATCCAGACGGCCGTAGCGGATGTTCTCGAGGACGGTACCCGTGAACAGGTGGGTGTCCTGCAGAACGATGCCCAGAGAACGGCGGAGGTCAGCCTTTTTGATCTTGCTGATGTTGATGCCGTCGTAACGAATTTTGCCGTCGGAGATGTCGTAGAAGCGGTTGATGAGGTTGGTGATGGTCGTCTTGCCGGCACCGGTGGAACCGACAAACGCGATCTTCTGACCCGGACGGCCATACAGGTTGATGTCGTGGAGGACGGTCTTCTCCGGGACATAGCCGAAATCAACGTCGGTGAAGGTGATATCGCCTTCCAGCTTGTGATAAGTGGTGGTGCCGTCGTGGTGCGGATGTTTCCATGCCCAGATGCCGGTGCGCTCCTCGGTCTCAACGAGGTTGTCGTTCCGGTCATACTTGGCGTTGACGAGGGTGACATAACCTTCATCGGTCTCGCTGGGAGCGTCCATCATCTTGAAGATACGTTCCGCACCGGCCAGAGCCATGATGATGCTGTTTGCCTGCATGGAGACCTGACTGATGGGCATGTTGAAGCTCTTGTTCAGGGAGAGGAAGGCGACAACGGTGCCGAGGGTCATGCCGCCGACATTGCCGACTGCCATCGCCGCGCCGACCAGAGCGCAGACCGCGTAGCTGATGTTGCCGAGCTGTGCGGTGACGGGCATGATGATGTTCGCGAAGCTGTTGGCCTTGTTCGCACTGTCCTTCAGTTTGTCGTTCAGTTCACGGAAACCGGCCAGAGCTTTCTGTTCGTGGGTGAAGACCTTGACGACCTTCTGGCCCTCCATCATCTCTTCGATGTAGCCGTTCACCTTGCCGAGGTCACGCTGCTGGGCGATGAAGTATTTGCCGCTCATGCCGGTGATCTTTTTAGTGCAGAAGAGCATCAGAGCGACCATGACCATCGTGACGAGGGTCAGCGGCAGGCTCATCATGCACATGCTGGCAACGACGGAAACGATGGTGATGGCACTGGAGACCAGCTGCGGAATACTCTGGCTGAGCATCTGGCGCAGGGTGTCGACGTCGTTGGTGTAGACCGACATGATGTCGCCGTGCGGATTGGAATCAAAGTATTTGATGGGCAGGCTCTCCATGTGGGTGAAGAGCTGGATACGGATGTTGCGCAGGGTACCCTGTGTGACGTTTACCATCGTGCGTGCGTTCAGCCATGCGGCCAGAATACCGATGACGTAGATGCAGCCGACCCGGAACAGCGCACCGGCCAGCGGTGCGAAATCGGGGTTCTGCTGCTGGGTCATGGGAACGATGTAATCGTCGATGAGGGTCTGCAGGAAGAGGCTGGCCTGAACATTTGCCAGCGCGCTGACGATGATGCAGACCAGAACGAGAATGCAGTGGGGCAGGTAGTGCTTGAACACCTCGTCCATAATGCGCTTGAGCAGCTTGCCCGGATTATCGACTTTCGGACGCGGCTGACCTGCACCGCGAGGGCCGGGGCCGCGAACTTCTTTTGCCTGAGCCATTACTGCTCACCTCCCTGCTTGTCGAAGTCGCCGCCGCCCTGTGTCTGGCTGTTGTAGACTTCCTGATAGATCTGATTGGTTTTCAGCAGCTCCTCGTGGGTGCCAAGGCCGTTGATTTTGCCGTCATCCAGAACAAGGATGCGGTCAGCGTCCTGCACCGAGGAGATGCGCTGTGCGATGATGATCTTGGTGGTGCCGGGGATCTCTTCCCGGAAAGCCTTGCGAATTTTGGCGTCGGTCGCAGTATCGACTGCGCTGGTCGAGTCGTCCAGAATCAGGACTTTCGGCTTGCGCAGCAGGGCGCGTGCGATGGTCAGACGCTGTTTCTGACCACCCGAAACGTTGGAG
The DNA here is from genome assembly GCA_934548045.1 of uncultured Faecalibacterium sp. Lineage (GTDB taxonomy): Bacteria > Bacillota > Clostridia > Oscillospirales > Ruminococcaceae > Faecalibacterium. Next base: position 29,461 of record CAKTEM010000003.1, read on the forward strand.
CCGCCCTGCTCGATCCATGTATTGTACTTGTCGGGGAAACGCTCGATGAACTCATCGGCGCAGGCCAGTTTCGCGACACGGATGCACTCTTCCTCGCTGGCGTTCTCGTCGCCCCAGCGCAGGTTGTCGAGGATGGTACCGGAGAACAGGACGTTCTTCTGCAGGACCATCGAAACTTCCCGGCGGAGGACATCGAGGTTGTAATCCCGGACGTCCACACCGCCGACGCTGACGGTGCCGGTCTCGGCATCGTACAGACGGGGAATCAGCTGTACCAGACTGGATTTCGCGCTGCCGGTGCCGCCGATGATGCCCAGCGTCTCGCCGGGTTTGATCTCAAACGAGATATCGTTCAGGACGGGATGGCCGGTGCCGTGCTTGTACTTAAAGGTGACGTGGTCGAACTTGATAGAACCGTCGGCGACGGTGCTGACCGGCTGCTTTGCAGGGGGTAGGTCGGTGGTCTCGTCCAGAACTTCGACGATACGCTTTGCGGATGCAGCGGACATGGAGATCATGACGAAGGCCATGCTCAGCATCATCAAAGCCATCAGGATATTCATGATGTAACCGAACAGTGCGTTCAGCTGGCCGGTGGTGATGGCACCAGCCAGAACATAGTGCGCGCCGAACCAGCTCAGGGCGAGGTTGCAGCCGTAAACAGCGGTCAGCATGGCCGGGTTGTTGAAGCTCAGGCGGCTTTCGGCGTTGACGAACTGGTTGTACAGCCCCTCGCAGGCCTTGGTGTACTTCTCGTTCTCGAAGCCCTCGCGGACGAAGCTCTTGACGACACGAATCGCGGAAACGTTCTCCTGAACGGAAGCGTTCAGGTTGTCGTAGTTCTTGAAGACCCGGTCGAAGATTTTAAAGGTAGGGATCATGATGGACGCCAGCACAGCCACCAGAAAAGCGACTGCGATGACAAAGATCAGGGCCAGAGGGCCGCCGATGGAGAACGCCATGATGAGCGCGAAGACCAGATGCACCGGGGCGCGGACACACATGCGCTCGATCATCTGGAAGGCGTTCTGAACATTGGTGACGTCGGTCGTCATGCGCGTGACGAGGCCGGCAGTGGAAAACTTGTCGATGTTGGAGAAGGAGTAATGCTGGATGTTCTCATACATCGCATCGCGCAGGTTTCCGGCAAAGCCGGTGGAAGCTTTTGCGGCATACTTGCCGGCCAGCACGCCCAGCAGCAGAGCGATGGCGGCGACAAGGAAGGTCAGCAGGCCGTATTTGATGATGGCATTCATGTCGCTTTTCTCGATGCCCTGATCGATGATAAAGGCCATCAGAGTCGGCAGCAGAATGTCCATGATCGCTTCCAATGCGGAAAAGATAGGTGTCACGATGGCGGCGCGCTTGTACTCGCCCAGATGTGACACGAGCTTTTTGATCATCGGGATATCCTCCTATCGTTTTGGATTTCGGGTAGTTTGCAACTGAACAATTCTATACCAAACAATTATATTGTCAAGCGGCTTTCAAAAAGATTTCACAGATCACTGTAAGCCGTCCTTGAGCTTGTTCAGCAGGCGGAGCAGTTCGGCGTGTTCCTCGGGGGTCAGCAGGCTGTCGACACATTCTTCGGTCTGGTGGAAGGAGAGGATGGTCTTTTCGTGCAGCTGGATGCCCTGTTCGGTCAGGATAAGCTGCTTGAGCCGTGCATCCTGCGGCACGCTCTGCCGCTCGATATAGCCCTTTTTCTCCATCAGCTGTAAAATGTTCGTCACGGTGGAACGGGTGATGGAGAATTCGCGCTCGATATCGCGCTGGAAGACCGGTGTGTCCGCATGGTGGTACAGATAGCTTAAAATCCAGCCGTGCATCGGGGTCACGTCGTCAACATGGTTGGCGCGGTTGAAGGAGTTGGTCTTGCGGAAGATCAGATTGTTGACCCGGTGCATCATGGCCGGGATGACCTGCGGCGGTTCCCAAGGCGGTTCGCTGCACTTGCAGGCCGCCTCGTGTTCCGCCAAAGATTTGGTGATATCACACATGGAAATACCTCGTTTGTTGTGGATTGTGCGCAGGATTGTTTTAACTAAAACTGTTTGATACAAAACTATTATAGCCAAAAGAAGAGGACTGTCAAGAGACAGCCCTCTTAAAAATTATGAATTTTCGGTGATTTCCGCAGCGGCCAGAGATTCGGGATTGTTCAGAGGTGCTTCTGTCTCGGAAGAAGAGCTGTCGCGCGCTTCCAGAACCGAGAGCAGAAGTTCCGGCTGGTTCGTCACGATGACCTCCGGGTTCATCCGGAGCAGACTGCGCAGTTCCCGGCGGTCTTCGGTGAACATCGGCCACGGTGCGGCCTGAAAGCCTTTTTCCTGGATCTTCGAGATGAGCTTGGTATCCCGGAAACAGCCGTAATAGGTCGGCCCGATGTAGTCCACCGGAAAATCAAACTGGGAGACGTAGCGAATCGTGTCGATCTGGCGGATATAGTCCTCGAAAATTTCCAGAAGATTCTTCCCCGGGAAGTTGGAACACATGGCGAGGAACCGGTCACGGTAATATTGAAAGATCGGGCCATTCTCACCGTCCAGCTCGTCCGGGTCTTCGACAAGAGCCGCCATCTCGCTGAGACTCTGAACCGAAGAGAGCTTTTCCAGCATCGGGTCGCCGTTCGTCAGGCCGAGGTCTTCCCAGAGCGACGGCGGCGGAAAGTGGCTGGACTCCATATTCAGGAACAGAGCGGCCGTCCGCATCTCGGGCATCTGTTCCTTGATTTGGCGGAGCAGGTCGTACTGGAACGAGGTCAGAACGACCTTGTCCTCACAGCCCATGTTGACAACGGCATCGAGGACACGGGCGACAAAATCCTTGTCGCGGTCGAAGTAGGGCTTCAGCTCGATGTGCATCATCTTCATATCCCGGCCAATTTCCAGCACTTCTTCCAGCGTGGGGATCTTTTCACCGGCATAGTCCGGACTTTTCCAGCTGCCGAAATCCAGCTGGCGCAGGGTCTCGAGATCGGTGTTGAAGATGTCGTAGTGGGCATTGGATACCCGGTCGGTGACGAAGTCGTGCGCAATGACAAGCTTTTTGTCCTTCGTCATCTGGACGTCCATCTCGATACCGTCAGCACCCAGAGCTTTGGCGGTGCGGAAGGAGACAAGGGTGTTTTCGGGCGCAAGATAGGACGCGCCGCGATGTCCAACAATCAAAGGTCGGCTCATGCAAGATCCTCGCCGTCGGACGCAATGACCTTCTTATACCAGTAGAAGCTGTCCTTCCGGCTGCGTGCGAGAGTGCCGTTGCCGTCGTTGTCCTTGTCTACATAGATGAATCCGTAACGCTTCTTCATCTCGCCGGTGCCTGCGCTGACGAGGTCGATGCAGCCCCATGTGGTGTAGCCCATCAGGTCGACCTTGTCCTCGTTGACGACCTTCTCCATCTGCTCGATGTGGGCGCGGAGGTAGTCGATGCGGTAGCTGTCGTGGATGGAACCGTCCGGCTCGACGACGTCGTTCGCACCCAGACCATTCTCGACGACCATGATGGGTTTCTGATAGCGGTTGTAAACCTCGTTGCAGTAGATGCGCAGGCCCACCGGGTCGATGGTCCAGCCCCAGTCGCTGGCCTTGAGGTAGGGGTTCGGCAGGCCCATCGACAGGTTGCCGCCTGCGCTGATTTCCTCTTCGGGGTGTGCTGCGACGTTGGAAGAAGAATAGTAGCTGAAGGAATAGAAATCGACGGTGCCTTCTTTCAGCAGCTCAGCATCGCCCGACTCCCACTCGATGGTGACGCCCTCATTTTTCCACAGCTCTTCGCTCATGGAACCGTAGGCACCGCGGACCTGCACATCGCCGCAGTAGTAGTTCTGCTTGAACATGGCTTTCTGTGCGGCAAGGACATCCTCCGGACGGCAGGTGTGCGGATAGATGCAGCCGCCTGCGATCATGCAGCCAATTTTCAGGTCAGGATACTGCTCGTGAGCCAGTTTGCAGACCTTTGCGCTGGCGAGGAACTGGTGATGCAGGGCATTGTACCGGATGTTCCGATGCTCGACGCTATCCTCGTGGGCAAAGTCGATGGCGTTGCAGGGAGCCTTTTCGGGCATGATACCGGTGGAGAAGAGGCCGATGTGGTCCATCAGGCCCATGTTGATTTCATTGAAAGTCAGCCACAGTTTGACGATATCGCCAAATTCCTTGAAGCAGGTCTCGGCATAATGCACAAAGCAGTCGATGGTGCGGCGGTCAGCCCAGCCGTTCCACTTCTTGACGAGGGCATAAGGGAACTCGTAGTGGCTCAGGGTCACCAGCGGCTGGATGCCCTCGGCTTTCAGTGCCTCAAAAATCGAGCGATAGAAGGCCACGCCCTTGGGGTTCGGCTCCTGCTCGTCGCCGTTCGGGAACAGGCGCGTCCAGTTGATGGACATGCGATAGCACTTGAAGCCCATCTCGCCGAACAGCTTGATGTCCTCGAGATAGTGATGGTACATGTCGATGGACTCATGGCTGGGATAGTAGATGTCCGGCTTGATGTCCGGATAGAAGGTACGGGGCGTGCTGACGGTGCCGCCGGTCATGGTATCGGGTACGCCGATGCCCTTGCCGTCCTCCTGCCAGCCGCCTTCACACTGGTTGGCAGCGGTCGCGCCGCCCCACAGGAAATTTTCAGGGAACTTTGCCATAATGGTTTACCTCCAAGAATACATATTTACCCTTATATAGGATACACCGCGCTCGTCGGGATTGTCCATCTGCGCATTGAACAAAAAACGGTGAAGTTTTTTGCGGATTCTGCCCGAAGAAAAGGCCGGTTCTTGAGGGCGAAAAGACGACGAAAGTATGACTTTTATCGTCAAAACGACGAAAAATACCCCTGATTTTTTGCAATTTTCACGATAAATTCCCCAAAAGTGGCCCGTTTTCCTCTCATTCTGTTTCTTTTAAAGTCGCGGCAACTGTGATAAGATAAATATGTAAGGCAAGACGGCAGAGCCGTTTATAAACTTTAGGAAAAATGGAGTGTTTGCTATGACAGAGTTCAAGCCCGTCAAGGAAGGTAAAGTCCGCGAGATCTACGACAATGGCGACAGCCTCATCATGGTTGCGACCGACCGCATCTCCGCTTTTGATGTGATTTTGAAAAACAAAGTTGCCAACAAGGGCAAAGTTCTGACCCAGATGAGCAAATTCTGGTTCGACTACACCAGCGATGTCATCCCCAACGACCTGATCAGCGTTGATAACAAGGATATGCCGGAGTTCTTCCAGAAGCCGGAATTCGAGGGCAAATGCACCATGTGCCGCAAGCTGACCATGCTGCCCATCGAGTGCATCGTCCGCGGCTATATCACCGGCAGCGGCTGGGCAAGCTATAAGGAAAACGGCGTCGTCTGCGGCATCAAGCTGCCCGAGGGCCTGAAAGAGTCCGAGAAGCTGCCCGAGCCCATCTACACTCCGTCCACCAAGGCTGAGATCGGCGACCACGACGAGAATATCTCCTTTGAGCAGAGCATCGACGTGCTGGAAAAGCTCTTCCCGGGCAAGGGTGAGGAGTATGCGACTAAGCTGCGTGACAACACCATCGCTCTGTACAAGAAGTGCGCTGAGTATGCCCTGAGCCGCGGCATCATCATCGCAGATACCAAGTTCGAGTTCGGTCTGGACGAGAACGGCAACGTCGTTCTGGGCGACGAGGTGCTGACCCCGGACTCTTCCCGTTTCTGGCCGCTGGAAGGCTACGAGGCAGGCCACGGCCAGCCCTCCTTCGATAAGCAGTTCGTCCGTGACTGGCTCAAGGCCAACCCCGACAGCAACTATGACCTGCCGCAGGAAGTCATTGACAAGACCATCGCCAAGTACCTCGAAGCATACGAGATGCTGACTGGCAAGACTCTGTAAAAACACTTTTTCAACAGCAAAGCGTCTGTCTGTGGAAAACCGCAGGCAGACGCTTCTGTTTTTTGATAAAACGCTTGACCCATCATTTTTTCGTGTTACAATTACTTCGGCGCGGCAAAGGAGCCGCCCGATGAAGGGGAGAGTCTGCGGTTTTCCGGATATACTTTGTCCGGGAAGCAGGAACGGCCCGGATAAAAAGAGAAACAGATGTCCGTATTGCGGCGAAAGGAAACCACAATGAAAGAAAAGCTCCTGAAGTATGGCACAAAGTATGCCATCATCACCCTGAGCATTACCATTATGTCCATCGGTGTGTACTTTTTTAAGTTCCCGAACAACTTCGTTTTCGGCGGTGTCACCGGTATGGCGGCTCTGGCGGCAAAGCTGACGCCGCTCTCGGCTTCGGCGTTCTCATCGGCGACAAATACCCTCCTGCTGATCGTGGGCTTTTTCTTTCTGGGCAAGGAGTTTGCCATCAACACCGGCTATGCGACCCTGCTGATGTCCTTTGAGCTGATGGTGCTGGAAAAGCTCGTTCCCATCTCCGGGCCGCTGTCTGACCAGCCCATGCTCGACCTGGTGTTTGCCATCGCCCTCCCGGCCATCGCTTCGGCCCTGCTCTTCAATGTCGGTGCGTCCTCGGGCGGCACCGATGTCATCGCCCTTATTGTTGAGAAGTATACCCACCTGCACAACATCGCGGCGGCACTGTTCCTGACCGACCTGTTCATGGTCGTGGCAGCCTGCTTCGTCTTCAACCTCTACACGGCTCTGTACTCCTTCGTCGGTCTGACCGTGAAATCCCTCGTCATCGACGCTGTGCTGGAAAAGATCAAGATGTGTAAGGCCATCCTCATCATCTGCGACGATAAGGAGTCGATCTGCGATTTCGTCATGAAAAAGCTGGTGCGCGGCGCGACCTATACACCCTGCTTCGGTGCCTATACCGATAAGCCCCACTACATGATCTACACCACCCTCACCAACCGCGAGGCCGGCCAGTTGCAGGAGTTCATCCATGAGCAGCACCTGAACGCCTTTATCTCGATGCTGAGCACCACCGAAGTCTTTGGCAAGGGATTCAATCACACCTAAAAAAGAAAAATTGTTCTCAGACACCTTCGTTGACCGGACCGGTCGGCGAGGGTGTCTTTTTGTCTGCTTATTGGTTTGAATCTGTTGGAAAAGAAAGTTTCAATCAGATGTGGCATTATTGTTCGTTTAGTGGCGGTATTAACCCTAAAAAAGCATTTACATTGAATGTTCAGACAACGAATGAGCAGTATTTGGTAATAGGATAAGGAATGAATAGATGAATAAGCCGATCAGTACAGTTGCCATCAACTGTGGCGCAGGAGTGTTCAATCTTATCATTCGATGGTGCTGTAAAAATTGCAGCTGGACGCATGATGAGAAACTATTCTTAAAAAGAATGGTTCAGAATCGAATCCTTTCATTTTACAAATATCTGAAACGTGCTATTATAAATTATAAGGTCAGAAGCTCCTCCACATCCGGACAACGGATATGGAAAAGAGCGATTATGGTAGCTCGGGAACCATGCAAAAATGGAATATATCATGTATACAAGTCTTTTTTGACTTTTCTTAATGAATATTAAGATGCCTGCTATGCCATTTGTAAGGTTGCCGGACTATCATAGAACCATCAAGAGCGGCCACGGAGCCGCGAACGGTATAATAAGAAGTGTAAGATCCACCAAGGAGGAAAAAGCATGGAGATCAAGAAGGCAGCCACTGCTGGAACTCTGGAATCCAGCGACTGCATGGTGACCGTCGAGCCCGGCGAGGGCAAAGTCGATTTCTCGCTGGAGAGTTCCGTCATCAATCAGTTTGGCAACCAGATCCGCAAGGTGACTCTGGAGACCCTGAAGAACCTGAACATCAACGATGTCCGGATCACCATCGTGGATAAGGGCGCACTGGACTGCACCCTGAAAGCACGCATCGAGGGCGCAGTTTACCGCTCCGTCGATCAGTATGAGAACCTGCCCTGGGGAGGTGCGATCAAATGATTAACCCGAACAAGAAACGCCTGCGCCGCACGATGATGTTCTTGAACGCGCAGAAGCCCGGCCTGATCAAAGATCCGTACATCTATAAGGCTGACTCCATTATGCTGGACCTCGAGGACGCTGTCGCTGAGAACCAGAAGGACGTCGCTCGTTTCAGTCTGTATCACGCTCTGCGCACCATCGACTACCGTGGCTGCGAGCGCGTCGTCCGTATCAACGGCCTCGACACTCCCTACTGGCGTGAGGATATCCGCGCAGCAGTTGCTGGCGGCTGCGATTCCATCCGCATCCCCAAGACCGAGCATGCAAAGGACGTTCAGATCGTTGCTGACGCCATCACTGAGGACGAGAAGACCTATGGCCGTCCGGAAGGCGAAGTCCTGATCATCGCTGCTCTGGAGTCTGCACGCGGCGTCATGAACGCACTGGAGATCTGCGAGTCCAACGAGCGTCTGTTTGGTATCGCACTGTCCGGCGGCGACTACACCAAGGACCTGCAGACCCACATCACCGGCACCGGCATCGAGCTGATGGGCGCACGTCAGCAGATGATCATCGCAGCTCGCGCCGCTGGCGTGCAGTGCTTCGATACCGTCTACACCGACCTGAAGGATATGGATGGCTTCCGCAAGGACGTCGAGAACATCCACCTGATGGGCTTCGACGGCAAATCCATCATCAACCCTCGTCAGATCCCCATCGTGCATGAGATCTTCACCCCGACCCAGAAGGACATCATCTTCGCTGAGAAGGTCGTCAAGGAGATCGACTCCAAGAAGGCACTGGGCATCGGCGTCTTCACCGTCGATGGCAAGATGATCGACATCGCCTTCTACGACGGCGCAAAGCGCACCATCGACCTGGCAAAGGCATCCGGCGTGTATAAGGGGGATTTGTAATTATGTTGAACGCAGTCGGCAGAGAGATTCCCGAAGAGATCCTTGAGCGCACCGGCAAAGAGGTCTTCCAGGGCAATAACTATAAAAACGGCAAGGTCTTCAAAAAGGCCAGCCCTTCCGTCACTCCCGTGATGAAGAACGACCATGACAAGATGGTCAAGGACATCCACGAGGCACTGGTCAAGTGCAATGCACATGACGGCATGACGGTTTCCTTCCATCATCACTTCCGTGAGGGCGATCTGGTCGTCTGCATGGTTATGGAAGAGATCCACAAGATGGGCATCAAGAACATCACCCTGAGCGCAAGCTCTCTGGGCAAGGCTCACGATGCTCTGGTTCCCATGATCGAGGACGGCACCATCGTCAACATCGAGTCCTCCGGTGTCCGTGGCAAGATCGGCGACGCCATCTCCCACGGTAAACTGAAGGGTCTGGCTACTATGCGCAGCCACGGCGGCCGTGTCCGTGCCATCGAGACCGGCGAGACCCACATCGACATCGCGTTCATCGGCGCACCTTCCTGCGACGAGTACGGCAACTGCTCCGGTATGGGCGGCAAGACCAACTGCGGTGTCCTGAGCTACGCTTACGTCGATGCAGATCAGGCAGATTACGTTGTCGCGATCACTGATTGTCTGGTCGCATATCCCAACTACCCGGCTGAGATCTCTCAGACCAAGGTCGACTATGTCTGCGTCGTCGATCAGATCGGTATCCCCGAGAAGATCGCTACCGGTGCTGCAAAGCCCACCACCGACCAGCGCAAGCTGATGATGGCTGAGTACTGCACGCAGGTCGTCGCAAACACCCCGTACTTCAAGGAAGGCTTCTCTTATCAGACTGGTGTCGGTGGTGCATCCATCGCTTCCACCATCTCCCTGAGCAAGATCATGGAAGAGAAGAACATCCACATGGGTCTGGGCGTCGGCGGTCTGACCAAGCCCATGTGCGAGCTGCTGGATCGCGGCCTGGCTTACAAGCTGGTCGATACCCAGGATTTCGACCTGGACGCTGTCAACAACGTCCGCACCAACTCCAACCACTTCCCCATCTCCGCTGGCGAGTACGCAAGCCCGATGAATAAGGGTGCATTCGTCAACAAGCTGGATTACGTTATCCTGGCATCTCTGGAAGTCGATACCCACTTCAACTGCAACGTTGTCGTTGGTTCTGATGGCATCATCACCGGCGCACAGGGCGGCCATCCCGATACCGCACAGGGTGCAAAATGCACCATCGTCATTGCTCCTCTGCTGCAGGGCCGTATCCCGGCGATCTGCACCGATGTCACCACCGTCACCACTCCGGGCGAGAGCGTCGATATCGTCGTCACCGATTACGGTGTCGCTGTCAACCCTGCTCGTCCTGACCTGCTGGAAGCTCTCCAGAAGGCGGATTGTGTGCCTCTGAAGACCATCGAGGAGCTGCGTGATATCGCTTACGGCATCGTCGGCGAGCCTGAGAAGGTCGAGTTCGGCGACCGCGTTGTCGGTATCATCGAAGCACGCGACGGCACCATCATGGACGTCGTCCGCGAAGTCAAGCCTTTCTCTTTCCGCGAAGATTGAGTGTCGCGGCCCGGCGGTTCTTCCCTGTGGCTTGCCAACCCACAGGTTTCGGAATTAGTTCACGGAAATTCCCTTCGCTCTTCTCAACCCCGTCGGGAAACAATGACACACAACTTCATGCGATTCTCCTTTTAACGGTTTTGTGTTTTATACCGGCATAAAACCAAAGGACAGCCAGTTTGCACCGCGCAAAACTGGCTGTCCTTCTTTTTGTTTAAAAATAGAATTGATTACGGCACGAATCGATAGCCGACGCCGCGGATCGTGATGATATGCTGAGGCGTCCGGGCGTTATCCTCGATTTTACTGCGCAGGCGGTTGATGTAGACCATGATGGCATTATCGTCCACGGCGATGAGGTTGCCCCAGATCTGCTCATAGATCATATCCTTGGTGAAGACCTGCTGGGGATGCCGGACGAAGAGCAGCAGGAGCGAACGCTCCTTTTCAGAGAGGTTCAGCTCGGTGTTGTTCTTGTAGAAGCGCATGGTGGTCGTATCGCAGAGGAAGGGGCCGCAGGTGATCTGCTGGTTGTTCTCCTGCGAAAAGCTCTTGCTGCGGCGGATGAGGGCCTTGACCTTTGCGCCCAAGATCTGAGGGCGGAAGGGTTTTGTCACATAGTCGTCTGCGCCCAAGGAAAGGCCGTACATGAAATCATAGTCCTCATTCCGGCCGCTGATGATGATGACAGGCGTCGTGACACCGTTCCGGCGGATGGTCTGGATGACATCGAAGCCTTCCATATCGCCCAGCGTGATATCCATCAGGATCATGTCCAGTGTGCTGCTCTGCCGCGCGATGAGGTCCAGAGCGGCCGCACCGCTGTTGACGACCAGCGGCTCCATCTCGTTGCTCACCATAACTTTCGACAATAATTTGCAAATTGCTGGATCATCGTCTACAATAAGAACATGATATGCCATCGTTCACCCTTCACTCCCCACTGAAAGAGTTGAAATCGACCGGCCTACGGGCGAAGCCGGTCGAAATTTCGCTATACTGATAAAATTATAACATTTTTGCCCAGTAAGAGCAAGTCCGCTCGAAAATTGCCTGTCCGAAAGGAGAAATCACTGTGAAACAAACCCTGAGACGCTTCAAAAACTGGCTGGGCCAGACCCTGCGTGTGGTCTGGCCGATGCTGCTGGCCGGTGCGGTGCTTCTGGTTCTGCTGCTGATTGTCGGCGGAATGGTCTGGCAGGATTACCGCGCCGCCCTCATCGACAGCCAGACCCGGCAGATGGAACTGGTGGTGCAGAGTCTTGCCGACAGCATCCAGTTTTCGCTGGCGGAATACGACGACCGGCTGGATGCGGCGGTGCAGAAGCTGGAAGAAAATCCCGATGCAAAACCCTCACTGGCACGGAGCGATACTCTCTGCGATATCTGGCTTGAGAATTCGGATGGCGAGGTGACATACAGCAGTCATGGTGTGACGGCCGTCTGTGACGTGATGCTGACCGACTCGGGCGAGGGCATCACCTACTGGCAGTACCACAGCGGCGACCAGCACTATCTTGTCCTGAAAAAACAGGTCGGGGAACAGTCGGTCTGCCTTGTTGTCAACTCGGAGGTGCTGTATGAGCAGCTGGTTTCGGATATCCATGTGGGAACGAACGGCTATGTCATGATAAAGAACGCGGATGACCGGGTCGTGATGCACCCGGAACGGGCGCAGTGGGGCATCGACGTGCTGGAAGGACGCCGCAGACTCTACAACAATACGGACTTGGACATGTCCAGCCTCGAAGAGCTGCTCCGCGCCCAGCAGGAGGAAACTTCCGGCATCCGTGATTACTATTCTTATTGGTGGACAGATCCGGATGTGCCGCGCGTCCATAAAATCAGCGCGTTCCGTCAGCTGGCACTGGGAGACAGCTTCTGGATCGTCAGTGCGGTCGTGGACTATAATGACTTGTATCAGCCGGTGGCGGAGAGCTTCCGGAAGGTCACGGTGCTGTTCAGCTGCGTGGCGGTGGTGCTGGGATTGTTCATCGTGCTGGTCTTCCGTTTGCAGCAGAAGGAACGCCGGAATGTGACCGAAATCAACGACCTGAAATCCCTGAACGCCACACTGGAAGAGCTGCACCGCAGCGAGGAATCGCTGGCGCATGGACAGCGTCTGCAGCTGATGGGAACCCTGACCGGCGGCATCGCCCACGAATTCAATAATTTCCTGACGCCCATCATGGGCTATGCCGATTTAATTATGGCGGAGTCTGACCCGGGCAGTGAAATCTACGATAACGCCTTGGAAATCAGCGACGCGGCGCAGAAGGCGCAGGATGTCGTTAAGCAAATTTCCTCGATGAGCCGGAAGAATGTAGAAACCGTGTACGAGGCTGTCTCGGTCGAGAAGCTGGTGAACAACACCCTGAAACTGGTCGAGACCAACTGCCCGAAGCAGGTGGCCCTGAAAGAAGAGCTGAACCTGAACGGGGAAGGGGTGCTGGGTAACTCGACCCAGCTCCAGCAGGTGCTTTTGAACATCTGTGTCAACGCCATCCATGCGATTGGCCGGGATGAGGGAACGCTGACCCTCCGGGCCGATGTCGTGCCGCGCACTGAATTGGCAAGCCGTCTCCCGGAGGAAAAAATCTCCTACGACTGGCAGAACTATGTCCGGCTGAGCATTTCCGATAACGGTTGTGGAATGGATAAAGATACCTTACAGCACATTTTCGAGCCGTTCTTCACCACCAAAAAGGCCGGACAAGGTACCGGTCTGGGTCTGGCACTGGCCGAGCAGATCATCCGGACGCATCGAGGCTGGATCTGCGCCGAAAGCACATTGGGCAAGGGAACGACTTTCTATATCTATCTGCCGGTGCTGGAACAGCAGCACGCACAGGAGCAGCTGCAATGGGGTCAGGACCATAAGCTCCGCATTTTGGCGGCGGACGACAACAAAAAAGTTCTCGACCTGCTGGAAATCGATTTTGGCCGTCTGGGTCTGGAAGTCGTCACCTGTTCTCGCCGCGGCGAAGTCCGCTCCCTGCTGGAAGAAGAACCCTTTGATGTACTTGTTATCGACGAAAGTCTGACCGGCGGCAGCGGTGTTGATTTCTGTATGGCAATTAAGGGAAAGTACCCCGGCCTGACCCGTATCATTATGACGAACACGCCGACGATGGAGATCGTGGATGCACGCCGCCACCGCGTCATCGACGGATATATCGTCAAACCGGTCTCGGCAGGTACGCTGTTGGAAGAGATACGCACCTGTCAGCGACAGAAACAATAAAAATGTTGTATCCAAGCATACATCCGGATTCTTACAAGATATTAAGCAAATTCTTAACAAATCGTAACGTAATGCGCTTTGGGGTTTAAGTTTCGACGACTATACTTGAACCATCGAAAGCAGGAATGAAACTTCAGAACCGACTGGAATGGAACGCCTGCTGAAAATTCGTGGAAAAAAGGAAAGGAAGTAAACCATGAGTGATACCATTCTCGCTCTGCTCGGCTTTGCAACGGTGATTGCGGTCATCGTCCTGCTGCTGCGCAATGTCACGGTTCCTGCACTGGCGTTCGTCAGTGTCTCGACCATCACGGCTGCCATTCTGGTAGCGACCGGTGCTTTCACCCTGGATGAAATGGCTGGCTTCATCAAGGAGGGCGTCAAAGGCGTCCACGGCACGGCAGTTCTGTTCATCTTCTCCGTCCTGTTCTTCGGTGTTATGACGGATGCAGGCATGTTCGACAAGATCATCGGTGCGCTGATGAAAAAGGTCGGCAATAATGTCGTCGGCGTTGCGCTGATGACCTGCGTCATCGCCATCATCGGCCATCTGGACGGCGGCGGAGCATCCACCTTCCTCATCACCATCCCGGCTATGCTGCCCGTTTACAAGCGTCTGCACATGCGCCGTGAGACCCTGTTGCTGATCTGCGTCACCGCAATGGGCGTCATGAACCTGATGCCCTGGGGCGGCCCGACCATGCGTGCTGCAAGCGTTATCGAGATGGAGCCCAACGAGCTGTGGTTCCAGCTGATGCCCATGCAGGTCGTTGGTTTCGTTCTGGCAATCGGCACTGCGATCTTCTGGGGCCTGCAGGAGAAGAAGCGCATCGCAAAGCTGGACACTGCTGCTCTGGCTGCAGAAGCAGAGAAGTATGACGACTCTGACGATGGCGCAAAGAATGAAGAGCTGGCTCGTCCCCAGAACTTCATCTTCAACGTCATTCTGACTCTGGCTGTCATCATCGTCCTCGTTATGGACCTGTTCCCCTCTTACTATGTCTTCATGGTTGGCTGTGCTCTGGGCATTCTCGTCAACTATCGCGGCAAGAAGCTGCACAGCTCCATCATCAAGAGCCACGCTTCCGCTGGTCTGAGCATGGCTTCCACCATTCTGTGCGCTGGCGTTTTCCTCGGCGTTCTGAGCAAGAGCGGCATCATGGAGAAGATGGCTATTGCGATGGCAAACTTCATCCCGACCTCCATGGGTCGTTTCCTGCCCATCATCATCGGCATCCTGAGCGTGCCTCTGGCTCTGCTGTTTGATACCGACTCTTACTTCTACGGCGTTCTGCCCGTTCTGGTCAGCGTCGGCAATCAGTTCGGCGTCAATCCGGCCCACATCGCCATCGCGATGGTCGTCTGCCGCAACTGCGCTACCTTCATCAGCCCGGTCGCTCCTGCTACCTATCTGGGTATCGGTCTGGCCGGTGTCGAGATCAAGGATCACATCAAGTACTGCTTCGGTTGGCAGTGGGGTGTGTCCATCATCTGCCTGGTCGCAGGTCTGATCCTCGGCGTTATCAACTTCTAAGTTGACATTGGCCGCCCGGCCGCTTCTTTCCAGAAGTCCGGGCGGCTTTTTTAAAAGATCCAAAGGAGGCTGTGCTTCTTATGCAGGAAAGAAATGTCTGTACTGCCGCAGATGCCATCTATAAGCTGGCGGCAGGCAATCTGAAATATCTCAACGCAGAGAACGGCAGCGGAGATATCTCCCGTCGCATCCGTCTGGCGACATGGACGAAAGGACAGTCTCCCTACGCCATCATCGTGACCTGCTCTGATTCCCGGGTCATCCCCGAGAACATCTTTTCGGCAGGCATCGGCGAGCTGTTCGTCATCCGTCTGGCCGGCAACGTCATCGACGACCACCAGCTCGGCAGCATCGAGTATGCGGCCGGACATCTGGGATGCCGTCTGGTCGTGGTGCTGGGCCATACCCACTGCGGCGCGGTGGATGCGGCCATCAACCACGAATCGACCGGCTACATCCGGTACATCACGGATGAGATCAAAAAGGCCATCGGCGACGAGACCGACCCTTATAAGGCCAGCTGCCTGAACGTGCAGCACAGTGTGAAGGAGATCGAGAAGAGTCTCTGCATCCATCACATTGAGGAGGAAACGGGTCTGCGCGTCGTCGGCGCGATGTATCACATCGAGGATGGCAGTGTAGAGTTTCTCTAAATTCATCATAAGACACGGAAAGCCCTTCGCCGGTTTGTGCTGGCGAAGGGCTTTCTGTATCTCTGTGTTTATTTTACAAGTTCATTGACAGCTGCTTCCAGCGTGTCGGCGAACGCCTGCTTGGAGTAATAACGCTCGTACAGGGCGCGGCAGGCCGGCTGCATAACGGTCAGCTGCTCCGGGTGGGTGATGGCCTGTTCCAAAGCGTCGGCCAGCTGCTGAGGGTCGTTGTCGTGGTAGACAAAGCCGTCGACACCCTCGGTCACAAGCCCAGCGGTGCCGGTGTGTTCCGAGACGATGGCCGGCTTGCCGAAGATAAGGCCTTCGGTCACGAAGGTCGGCATCGGGTCATCACGGGAAGCGCAGACGAGGCAGCTGCACTGAGACATCAGCGACTTGATCTCGTCACGGGTCAGCCGCTTGCAGTAGAAGACCGTCTCCGGATAGTCCAGCGTCAGGTCACGGACGGCATCCATCATGTCCTTCTCAGCGGCCTTGCCGACAAAGAGGAAGGATGCCTTGTTCCGGACGTCGGGCGGCAGGAGCCGGATGGCCTTGCTGAAAATATCCTGGCCTTTCCGGCGTTCAAAGGAGCCGACCGTCGCAAAGAGCGGCTTGTCCTTCGGGATGCCGAGGTCGGCGAAGATGTCTGACTTGACGAAATCCTCGGCGGCATAGTCCGGTAGGCCGTAAATCAGAGAGCGAATCTCGAATTCCGGGTGGACGCTGTGCATCGCGGCGGCTGCATGGGTGCCGACCGAGTAGAGATGCACGTTCGATTCCAGCTTTTTGGGGATCTGGTGGGCGATATACGGATACCCGGCAAAGGCGTCGTGGAGCCACCAGAGAACGGGAACGCCGGTACCATTCAAAGCACGGACAGCCCGGGCCTCGACGATGGTGTTGGCGAGGACGAAGTCCGCGCAAAACGCCAGACCCCAGAGGACGGGAGTTGTGACACAGCCCTCCCGGGTGATGACGGCGGCACCGGCGTCACGGAACAACTCGAGGGAACCGTCGTCCTCGGGGCCGAGGACAACGACTTCATAACCCATATTGCGCAGAACAGGAACTGCGCTGACAAGGACGATGGGCGCACCGGTCATGTCGAGCAGATGGCTCATGACAAAAGCGCGCTTGCCGGAGATCGAATAAACATCCTCGGCGCAGATATCGCGCGGATAGTGGAACAAGGCTTCCGGGATGCAGTGAGGTTTGGTGCAGAGCTTGGACGCAAGGCGGAGCAGTTCCGAGACGCTTTCGGGGTCGTGCGCAGCAGCACGGCAGCGGTCGAGCAGCTCCCGGGAGATGAATGCGCACCGGACAGCGGCACGGTGTGCCGGACTTTGGTACAGGGCAGTCGCACCGTCAAAACCGAAGACGGCGTCCGAAACGATATAATCTGAACCCTCGCTCAGAGCCTGTGCGAAGTACATTAGAGTCGTGGAGAGACAGGCGGCGTCCTCATTCATCAGGAGGATACCGGCGACGCTGTCGGTCAGCTCACCGTCCAGCTGACTCACCAGACGGAATTTGCGGTGGAGCTGGTCGTGGAGCGATTCTTCCAGCAGAGCGTGCCGGGAAGGCGCGTAAACCAGCAGATAGGTGCTTTGGGTGTTGAAATATTCCTGCTTGGGGAGCTGTTCCTGCTGCAGGGTGGTATAACGGCTGTACATCAGGGCTTTCCTCCGTCTCTTCCATTACTGTCCACGGTGGAACAGCCCAAGCAGCTTCCGGATGGGAGCGGTCAGCTTCCAGCTGGTGCTGGACTGCATCCCCTTGAGCGCGTTGTCGTAGGCCTCGTTGCTGCTCTGAAGGGCAAGATTTGCCTGCCGCAGGTCGAGGATATCGTGGTTCAGGTTGGCGACGCTCTTCTGCAGCTGCTCGACGCTCCGCTGCTGGTCGTTGATGATGCCGTTCAGCTCCTGAATGTGGTTCTCTTCACCGGCCTTTTCCTGCTGGAACTGCTTCATGCCGTCCAGGACGATCCGGAACAGCGGTTCGTTGGAAAGGGATTCCAGCGGATAATAAGAGTAGTTGATGACAAGGAGCATCCCGGCCGGATAGCTGCTCAGGCCGTCCAGACGGTAGTTCGGGTCGCCGCGCAGGAACAGGGTGTTGCCGTCCTGCAAAACGGTGCCGTTGCAGGGCAGGGCTTGGATACGGTCGTCCGAAAAGCTCAGGCCGCTGATGCAGCAGGGCAGCTCGCCCGGGTCGAACCGGATGGCCTGAATGTCGGTGGGCATCTTGAAGGACGCACCAACGGTGCCGTTCAGCTGGTCGTATACGCAGTCGTCCGAAGTCAGGGTGTCCGCCTCCGAAAAACCAAAGCCGCAGTCGTAATAGAGTTTCGGCTGACGCAGGGCCTTCGATTCGGTGCGCTCTTCCTTTTTGGGATGAGCGGAAATATAGCTCTGTACTTCCTGCTCCAGCGCGAGACAACGCTCTGCCAGCCGGGAAACGCCCTCGTCCGAGAGCTTGAGCTGCTGTTCCAAGTCCGCAATGCGGCTGTGCAGAGCCGCAGGAGTTTCGTTGTTCATGAACGGGTTCCTCCTCATGTTCTATTTCTAGCCTGCGAAAAATACAGGCCGAGTTTTTGATTCAATGCCGGGCGACGTAGGGGCGATGCTCCTGCGCCTTTTTGCGCTGTTCCGCGACCCGTTTGATCTTCCAATCCCGATAACGGGAGAGCAGCGCGCAGACCAGCAGGACAGAGCCGAGCGAGACAGTGAACTGGATAATCAGGCCCAGCGTCTGCATGTCGGCAAACTTGTCCGCCATCAGATACCACGGGATCGCGGTCAGCTCGATGGTGTGGACGCAGAAGATATAGAGCGACTGCCGGCCGATGCTCTGGATGCCTCGGGTGAACATGTTGTCGAATCTGCGCTGGACACGCAGGAAAAAGGCCAGTAACCCCAGACCGACCGCCCCATCCAGCAGGATGCTGACCGGGCCGAGCGTCCACTCGCCGAGGGAAACGCAGTCGGTGCTCTGGGTCAGAACAACCAGAAGGCCGACGGCGACAAAAGCCGCCCACAGCCCGGCTTTGAGCCGACGGGAGAACGGCTGCTCGAACAGCTTTTTCTTCTTGGCGAGGAAGCCCAGATACAGGTACGGCACAACGACCATGCCCTGCGCGATGCAGAAGGGTGCATTCCACGCCAGCGTGATGCCCCAGCCTAACGTCATGGTTCCCAGAACCGCCCACGGTATGTAACGTTCGGGGAAGATGTTCATGATGACGTCGAGGAGTATCCAGCCGATCATCAGGGAGAGCAGATACCACATCGGGCCGCAGGAGAAGAAGGTCTGACCGAAATACTCCGCCGTGTGGGGCAGACCCATCGCAAAACCGCCGAAGACTTTGCGTGTCTCGTAGAACGCGCTTTCCGGTGAGCCAAAGGCGGCATAATGACAAATATAATGTAAGAGGGTTGTCAGCAGTCCCGTGATGATGTAGGGCTTGAGCAGCATCTGCAGCTGCTGGCTGACGCATTTGCCGATGGAACGCTTCCGGAAACCGTAGCCGCTGGCAATATAAAATGCCGCCATCAGGGATTCGCGGTAGGCGAACAGATAAAAGGTGAACGGCGTGATGGCGGTCGTGGTGCCGATAGCATAGGACTCCGCCGTGTGGGCGAAAACGATGGTCAGCATACCAACGCCCTTGAGCAGGTCGAACATGCCAAGGGAACTGGCAGTGCGTGATTTGGTTTTTTCCATGAACAGGGCTCCTTCTTTGCGCCGCGAAGTACCCCGGATGGCAAAATGCCACAGTTCAGGCGCAAAAGTAACAGAATGTTAAAAAATCAGGGTTCTTACCATAGATTTATTATGAATAAGTATAATGCTTTTTCACCCAGCTGTCAATTTAAAGGCAATACTTACATAGAATTGCACAAGATTAAGCGCAAGTTTAAGTTGCATATTTGTGCAACAAAATCTTGCATTTAACAGAAAATCCATTGAATCGGCCCCAAAGATACGATATACTATCATTGGAAAAAATTCCCGGAAGTTTCCAGAGATAAACATTTCGGGCCAAACAATGAAAAACCGGAGCCTTGGCTCCACACGATACGATAAAAAGGCAAAAGGAGATAAAACTATGGCGAAGAACTATGACCAGATGATCCCGGTGGAGGAGATGCCTCGCACCGTCTACGACCTCGTGACCGGCTCGATGGAGACGCTGTTCCCGGAGTGCGTGGCGTTCCGCGCAGTGGCAGAAGATGGCAAGACCGTCCTCGAGTGGACGTATGAGCAGCTGGCAAAAGACATCCGCCGCACCGTTACATATTTAAAAGAGAACATCCCGGATATCAAGGGCAAAAAAGTCGCCCTGCTGAGCCGGAACAGCTACGAGTACGGTGTGCTGACCTTCGGCACTATGCTGTCGGGTGCCGTCCTCGTGACCCTGAACTATAAGAAGACCTGGCCGGAGCTGAAATATGAGCTGGAACTGGTCGAGCCTGCCCTCATCTTTGAGGATGGCATCGACTACGGCTATCGGGAGGATTTGGAAGCTGCTTACGGTTCCATCCTGCGCCCGATGGACGCTTACAAGGACAGCCAGCCCGGCGAGCTGACCAACTGCATCGACCCGGACGGCCTGCTGATGCTGATGTTCACCTCCGGCACCACCGGCCGCAGCAAGGGCGTCATGCTTTCGGAGCGCAACTACGCCACCGCGAACGAGATGTATATCTCCGGCCAGCAGATCATTCCTTATTATAAGAAAAAGTTTGCTCCGGCCGACCGTCAGGGTAAGCCGCTGAGCCACTTCACGCTGGTGCCGTTCTTCCACCTGTCCGGCTTCATCTGCCTGTGGGTCTACGCGATGCAGGGCGGTGCGCTGAACATCTGCGGCGACCCTCGCAACTTCTACCGTGATATCAAGCTGATGCCTAGCGATGCCATGTCCACGCCGCCGGTGCTGGTCGAGATGGTCTATAACGAAGTCCGCCGCGGCCATCAGGACCGCCTGAACGGTCTGTGGAACCTGAGCTGCAGCTCCGCCGCACTGGATGCCGAGATTTTGCTGACGCTGGTGCAGAACGGCTTCTATATCAACCAGTGCTATTCCATGACCGAGCTGGCCGGTGACGGCCTGCTGAACGTCGAGCAGGATGCAGCCCACATCGGCGCACTGGGCAAGCCTGGTGCCGAGGCAGAGCATAAGGTCGATGAGACCGGCGAGATCTGTGTCCGCGGCGGCAGTGTCATGCTGGGCTATTACAAAGACCCGGAGGCCACCGCCGAAGTCATCGACAAGGACGGCTGGCTCCATACCGGCGACCTCGCCCGTGTGGACGATGAGGGTTACTATTATATGGCAGGCCGTAAGAAGAACCTCATCATTCTGGACAGCGGCGAGAACGTCAGCCCCGAGGAGTTGGAAAACCTGCTGGCCGAGTGCGAGGACATCAAGGAGTGCATCGTCAAGGAAAAGGGCAAAAAGATCTGCGCTGTCGTCTACTGCGAAGAGGACAAGCAGCAGGCTGTCCGGGATTTCATCACCAATACCAACCGCACCCTGCCGCTCTATAAGCGGATGACGGCGGTGGAATTCAGCGCGGAACCCCTGCCCCGGAACGCAATGGGCAAACTGCTGCGGAAATAAGTGAAAAAGGCCGAACCACCGGTTGCATTTCCGGGTGGAAACAGGTATTATTAAAGATGGGTAAACCGGCCCGGAACGTGGCATACTGATACCGTGCCGGAACCCGGAAAATTCATCATTGAAAGGAAGAATACTCCTATGGAAAGAGCGGAAATCGTATCTCAGATCCTGGCGATCCTCGAAGATGTGGCGGAGATCTCGCCGGACGATGTGAACGAGAACAGCGTCCTTATGGATGAGCTGGATCTCTCCTCAATGGAAGTCCTGACCGTTGTTGCTGACCTCGAAGAGACCTTCGGCCTGCGCATCCCCGAAAAGGAACTGCGCAACTTTGTCACCATCAGCGACCTGGCCGACTATCTGGCCGCAAACGTGGGGTGACAGCATGGAAGAAGCACAACGCTCGGTCTTTCAGGGCATCGTATATTATTACCGCGAAAATCAGGTGCTCTGCCGCTATCAGATCACGCTGAATGACACGGTAGATCACACCCTGCTGCAACGGGCGTTGGATGCTGTCCGCCCACTGGCAGGCTACTATTTCCAGAAAGTCGTCTGGGAAAAACGGGAATGCCATCTCGAGCCGAACGATGCGCCCTGCTTCGTCCGGCAGAGCAGCACCCAGCCTGTCATCCCCGATGAAACGAACGACTATCAATTCGCCCTGAGCTGTGAGGGAGATACCATCTATCTGGACTGGTTCCACTTCCTCGCGGACGGACGGGGCGGTTCTCCCTTCATGACCCTGCTGGTAAAGGAATACTGCAACCTGCGGTACGGGGAGCATTTCGCCTGCGAAAAGCTGGTGGAAGTCTCACCCTTCGATGTCGACGAGATTCTGGCGCAGTACCCCGAAAGTCAGGTCGAAAACGACATGCAGAAGTCGGTCGTCGAGATGTTTGAAGGCGAGCCGGATCGCGCGCGTGTCCGGTTGGACAAGCAGAGCCTCGTGGAGCTGGCCCTGAAAAACAAGGTCAAGCCGTTCAGTGCCTTGACCGCTCTGCTGAGCAAGGCGACCCGGGATTACCTCGGAAAAGATACCATCCAGTACAGTTACGCCGCCGACCTGCGCGACGCCATCGGGAAAGAGGGCGCATTGTATAACTGTATCGCGTCTTTCCAGCGGCCGCTGGTCGTCGCCGATGACAGCAGCTTTGCCGATTATGCCCCGAAAGTCGATGCCGACATCCGGGAGACGCTGAAGCCCGAGAACCGGCGGTTCCGGATGGCGGAACAGATGGGATGGGTCTACAGAGTCTATCAGCAAAAAGCACCGCTGAAGATCAAAAAGCGCATCTATCAGATGGGCGAGTATATCAGCGGCTTCCCGGCGGATTTCTGGGTGAGCTATCTGGGCGACCCCTTCCTTCCGGCAGACGAAAAGCTGGAAGGGTACATAAAGGATTTCCAGACGTGGGTCCTGCCCGATGGCGCATCCATCGGACTGGAAGCGATGACCCTTCACGGCGTCATCACCCTCTGCATCGAGAATAAGGCAAAAAAGCCCGGCTATGCGGCGGCTGTCCGCAAGGCCCTCGAAGCGGAAGGGGTCAAGGTTCTGGAAGCGGTTGAACTATAACAATCATGGAAACAAAAAGGATTCCGGTGCGCCGGAATCCTTTTTTGTTTTGTGCAGAATCACCCGATAACGCCATAATATGAAACGTTGATTTGTTAATTGGCCTGCTGGCGATGGATCTGCATCAAAACAGCTTCTTTTTGCTGGTGAGTCAAACAGCTCCATCCTTTTTGAAGCTCAGAATCGATCCATTCAACACGGCCTAAAATGTAATCCGTGCTTACCTGATAAAAATCTGCCAGAGTCATCAGATGATGAACAGGAATTTCTTGGATGCCAGCTTCATACTTGGCATACTGCTGTTGAGTTGTGTTTAGAAGATGCCCGATTTCCTTTTGTGTAAGGTCAGCATCTTCACGCAGGTCGCGTAATCTTGAGTAACAATACATCGGTTAGCTCCTCCTGCAAGGAACTATACGGCACATCGAATCAGGTGTATTGACTTTACATCTTATCGGGTGTATCATTGACAAAAAGCTGCCTGCTGATTCCGTTCTGAGGAGGGTGGCAAAAAGAAAAGTGTTTCAGACCAAGGAGGAAAGTTATGAAAAAACAATGGATGCGGATAGTGCTTGTGATGCTGTTGTTCGTTTTACTGGCGGCCTGCGGAAAGATAGATGAAAGTACAATCAAGTCGGACTTTATCGGACAGGATGATTATATTGAAACCTATGATATGACGGTGGATGAATTTCAAATTACCGGACGAAAGACCACGGGAAAATCGGATATCGTAACCGTTTATGTTGAATCGGAAAATGAGTACTTCCGGTTGATTCGAGATTGCGTGATGGACTATGAAAAATACAATGATGGCTGGAAACTGGATTCGGTCGTAACAGAGAATATGGATTATCTTGCGGGTAATGAAAAGGTACCACAAGCGGATGCAGATGCAACAGTCGGTCTGCTCTACCCGGATGGAGAAATATCCTTTATAAAGAGAGAAGATTCAAATAATCATGTTAAATTCTATTATAACTGGAAGAATGAAGTTTATTACAGTGTAAAGGAACGTACCTTATGTGCTGAGTGTACATTTACGCCGAGTATGCAGTGGGAAGGAGATGTTACAGAGGGCGAAACAAAATCTTCTGTTGACCTTATTGGCGAATGGAGCTATCAGGATAGTGAGCGTTCGTATTGGGTCAAAATTGTTGACTTTGATTTAACGACTCGCAATGTTCGGTATGAGTACGAATTTCATGATAAGAATAATATCGGAGATGGCTACACGCATTTTATTTATGATGCAAAAAGTGCTGGCGAAGTAGTTGGAAAATATTACTCCTATGGATTTGAAAACTGGAACGAGGGAACATTTAGCTGGCACATGGATACAGATGAAAGCGGATTAAAGCAACTTGATTTCTTTGTGGGAGAAGAAGCAGAAGCAAAAAATGGAATGGGTGCTGGGGTCAGTTTTAATGGCTACTGGTTAAAACGGCAGTAAGGAGAAGAACATGAAAACGAGATGGATTGGAGTGGCCGCTGTACTCACGCTGGTTCTATTATTGGCATCCTGCGGAACCATAAAGAGTCCGGATGAATCGGTGCTTTTGAAACAGCTTCCACAAAAAGTTTTGAAGTTTGAGATTGATGGAGAACAGTACACATCGACAGCCGCACAACTTACGATTGAAAAACAGCAGACTGAGAAAAACTCGGACACAGCTTATTGTAAAGTGGTCTGCGAGAATGATGTGATTGACCGTACATTGTATCTGATTCTATACAGCGAGTACGATAATAAGCAATGGAATATTACAGATGTGCAAGAATACCAAAGCGCGGAAATACGAATCAAGGTACCGCCAATTACGCTGGATGAAGGAAAGACTCAAGTGGAAAATGAGGGCTATACAGACATTACCAGCGTTAGGGATTGCAGTGATTTGAAAAATAACGAATACTGTTATCAATACAGCGTATATGAAGACCATGAAAACCTTACTGTTGAAGGAAATGTCTGGATTGAGGGAAGTGTTCTGGATTATGGTCTTGGAAACTACGGGTGGCAGTATGATTCGTGGAACGACATAAGCCAGAATTGGAAGCTGACGGGAACGTGGTACAATGCGGCAAATGAAGATACGATTTCAATTGCGGAAGATGACACTTACCTTACAATGACGTATAGTTTTGACCTTGTAGACGGAAGCCGTGAATCGACAGTTGGTCAAAAGGAAAAACAAAAGATAGCTGACTACAATGAAAAACTTCACGAGAAAGATCAGTATACAATTGGAATAACAACGAGTAAGGGCAGAGGAGCAACCTATGAGGTGAAAATGTGGCTGTACCCTGATGCGGCAAAAGGAGGAAGAGGCGGAAAGTTTTATACATTGAAGAGGGCTTCTTAACGGAGAAGGGGCTGTTGCACTGGTTTTACCCTTGTGCAACAGCCCCCTTTGGTGTTTTACGCTATTCTGTTTTGGTCGGCCGGATGCTCACTTCGCCATGGCGGAGGGCTTCTATCCGGCCATTTTCGCGCCGGATGACCAGACGACCTTCGTCGTCGATGGAAAGGGCGAGGGCGGCATAAGTTTCGCTCCCGGTGCAGACGGTCACCCAGTGGCCGGGAACAAAACAGCGCGACCGGTACTCGTCCAGACAGTCGAACGCTGGGCAAAGGGCCAGCAGCTCTCTTGCAATGGCACCGGCCAGTCCGACCCGGCTGACCGGAGAGGGGCCGCCCGGAAAAAGACTGCCTGCGATGCGGCGCAGCTCCTCGGGAAAATCCTCGGGCGCGGCGGTCAGGTTCAGGCCGATGCCGACCACCAGCCATTCCAGCCGTCCGCTCTCGAGGTCGGCACCGGCCTCGGTCAGGATGCCGCAGACCTTTTTCCCGTGGTAATACAGGTCGTTGACCCACTTGATGGACAGTTCCAGCCCACAGAGTTTTTTCACCGCCCGGCAGACAGCGACGGCGGCACTGACCGTCACGGCCTGCGCATCGGATGCGGAGATGTCCGCCCGGAGGATGAGGGAGAGGTAAACGCCTTTCCCGGCAGGGCTTTCAAACTTGCGGCCCATCCGCCCTCGGCCTGCGGCCTGCTGTCCGGTCAGAACCAGCGTGCCGTGCGGCGCGCCGGAAAGGGCAAGCTGCTTTGCGGTCTGGTTGGAACTTTCGAGCGTTTCGTAGAGGTGGACAGGGGACGGATAGTCGCCCAGAGCCTCGGCGCAGAACGGGTCGCCGCCCAGCAGCCGGTATCCCCGGCGGCTGACGGCTTCTAAGGTGTAGCCCTGCGCCGTCAGAACGGCGGCGGCTTTGTGGACGGCGGCACGGCTGACGCCCAGCTGTTCGGCCAACTGCTGGCCGGAGATGTAGCGGCCCTCTGCCTCCGAAAGTGCCTGTAACAGTGCCTGTTTTGTGGAAAGACCCATCGCGCTTTGACTCCTTTTGTGGTAAGATAAGCATATTGTATCATAAATTCCAGAAATTTTCTGGATTCTTGCAGGAAAAGGCTTTCACACTTCGTTTTAGAGTACAGAAGGGCAGTGAAAGCGGCCCGGGATAAACGGAAAGGAGGCTGTGCGGTGCATTGACGACGTTGGAATTCAATACATTGGTGCAGAAGTATCAGGCACTGGTCTATACGGTCTGTCACCAGCTGGTGCCGGATGAAGGCGATGCACAGGACCTGACGCAGGAGACATTCCTTGCGGCGTGGCGCAGCATCGACCGTTGTCCGCCCGGATTTGAAAAGCAGTGGCTGGCGCGCATCGCGTCCAACAAGGCAAAGGACTATCTGCGGAGCGCGTGGGTGCGCCGGGTGAACACACCCGGAGATGAGATCCTCGCACTAGAAGGCGCGCCGCCGGAGTTCGACCCGGAACAGAAGGTTCTGGACGAGATGAGCGGCGCGGAGCTGACGCGGATGGTGCTGGAACTGCGAGAGCCGTACAAAACGCCCTGCCGCCTGATGCTGCTGGAACAGCACACGGCCGCCGAAGCCGCAAAGCTCTGCGGACGGCCGCAGAAAACGGTGGAAGCGCAAATTTACCGGGCAAAAAAGATGCTGGCGGAACAGATCCGCGGCACGCAGAAAACAGAAAGGGGGAGCAGAGATGGAACTGTTTCGAGAAGACGGGTGCTTCACTGACGAGGGTTTGCAGGCCATTGTGGGCGGCCAGCTGGATGAGCTGGGCCGGCTGGAAGCGGCGGAACATCTGTCCTATTGTGATAAGTGCATGGACCGTTATACTGCACTTCTGACAGCGGATGTACTGGAAACGCCGCCGAAGAAGGTGAAGAACACCGTTATGACGACGATCTGGGTGCGGCTGATGCAGAATACTTATGGCCGGATGGCGGTGGCAGGCGTCGCGGCTGTACTGGCCTTGACGATGTGGCGGTCGGGCGCGTTGGAAAATATCGTTGGACGACAGAACGACATCAGCAAAGCTTTGCTTTCCACACAGAATCAGCAGACGGTGGAAAACTACGAGCCGAAGGAGCTGGGCAAGCCCATCGAGATAAAACCTCGGGAGAGCTTTTCCGATCAGGTGGACCGTGCGCTGAAAAAACTGCTCCCCGGCCAGAACACCAACGATACAACGGGCGGCGCAACGCCTGAGAACTAAGAGAAGGAGAACTTTTTATGCAGAAAAATGGAATTTTGACCTTCCTGTTCGCCTTTATCCCGGGCGCAGGGCAGATGTATCAGGGATACATGAAGCGTGGACTGTCCCTCATCCTGATGTGCTGTGCGATTGCGGTCGTGGCGTCACTGTTTTCGCCGGTGATGTTCCTGATTCTGGTCATCTGGATGTACAGCTTTTTTGACACCTTTAACCTCCGGGCGCAGATCGCGACCAGCACAGCCCCGGAGGACGATTACCTTGTCCACTTTGACCCCAAGGATAAGCGGCTGGCTCAGATGATGCTGGACAGCCACAAGCTGGTGGGCTGGGCACTCATCGCGTTCGGTGGTCTCATCGCCTATGAAAATATCCTGATGAATGCTCTCAATGACCTGATGTGGCGTTGGGGCAAGGATAACCCCTTCTTCCGTGCGTTTTATCTGGTGATGGACCGGCTGCCGACGGTCGCGGTCTGCGTGGCCCTCATCATCTGCGGTATCTGGCTAGTGAAAGGCCCAAAGACCGGAAAGAAGCCGGAGGACAACCGCACGGACGACCCGGATTTTCAGGAGTACCACGCTTCCGCTGCCGAAAAGCCGGTGGAGTTCAAGATGCCGGAATTCCCGAAGCTGAGTTTCCCGGAACGCCACCCCGAGAAGAAGGCAGACGAAGAGCCGTCGGCCGATGAAAGCGAGGAAGACGATGGAAATGACGATGAATAAGCCGGAGCAGAATGGCCCGATCCGGCGCGTCGGCAGCTTTACACTGGGTGCGTGCCTGATTGCGGCAGGTATCTTTTTCCTCTTTTATTATTTCGTGCCGCATTTTGACTGGATGCTGGTGCTGAAAATTGCGCCTGCACTGGCGGTCATCCTGCTGGGTATCGAGGTGCTGTACTTCGCCAGCAAGCCGGAACGCTGGAAATACGATTTTCTCTCGGTGTTTTTCTGCCTGATTCTGATTCTCGGCTGCTTTGCCCTGATGTTCGTTCCGACCCTGATGGCGGAGTACAGCCCGGAACAGACCCAGAGAAGAAACGAGCTGTTCGACGCCTACCGCACCGAGGTCTACGAGGATTTCAAGCAGGAAGCCACGAATATTCAGATCCGGAATATGTACGGTGGACTTAACAACTATTACAGCAAGGCGGATACACTGGAAGAGCTGGCAAAAGAAAATGGCAAACAGGATATCTACCTGCGAATCGAGCTGGAAGAAGCCTATCCCACCGCCGAAAGCTTTGCCGCCGACTGCCGCACCCTGATGAATATCGTCCAAAAGCAGACCATCCAGCCCTACGAAGTGACCTTCGAGAGCAATATGGGAAGCCAGCGGTGGTATATCGACCTGCAGGATACCATCCAGCAGGACTGGACGGAAGCGCAGATGGTCGAACAGATCAAAAAGAATCAGCAGTATGATGACGACCTCGATAACGCCGAGAGCGATTCCCTCGATGAGGAAAACGAGGTGGAAGTTGAAGTGGATGCCGAAGAAGAGGCGGAATCTTTGGTTGTGGTTTCCTCCTCCGCCCAATAGCCAATAAAAAAAATAGAAGATTTTTGTTCGCCGTTTCCACAAAGAGACGGCGAATTTTTTGTGTAAACAGGTATTGAACAATTGATACGTTGGATGATATCGTGTTCTTATTTATAGGCGAGTTAAGAAAATCTTACGGATGGTTAAAATATGTTGACTTATCGAATGGAACATGTTATAGTTATCAGGTTTGGAGGGAGCGTTTATGAATACATTACCAATCAATACGATCATCAATGGTGAGTGTGTAGCCGAAATGAAGAAACTGCCCGACTCCTGTATTGACTTGATCATTGCAGATCCGCCGTATAATCTGTCAAAAGGCGGAGAATGGAAGTGGGATAACAGTGTTGAGCTTCAGGGCATGGGCGGCAACTGGAACAAGGTCATGCAGGCATGGGATGATTTTACGTTTGAGTCCTATATGACATTTACGAAAGCCTGGCTTGCTGAGGCCAAGAGAATCCTGAAACCGACCGGTTCCATGTGGATTTTCGGCACATATCACAATATCGGTATCATCAACGTGATGTGCCAGATGCTTGGAATTGAAATTATCAATGAAGTTGTATGGTACAAAAGAAATGCGTTCCCCAATTTGGCCGGAAGAAGACTGACGGCCAGCCACGAGACTATTTTGTGGTGCAATAAAGGCGGCAAGAAAAGAGAATATTATTTTGATTATGAGTATTCCAAAAACGGCGATTTCTCGTATGATAGTCTGAAAACTCCCGGAAAACAGATGCGGACGGTATGGGATATCTCGAATAATAAAGACAAGAGTGAGCTTGCGTATGGCAAGCACCCGACACAGAAGCCGCTCCGGATCCTCAAACGAATGATCAAACTGGCTTCCAGAGAGGGCGACGTGATGCTCACACCTTTTTCCGGTTCGGGAAGCGAGTGCGTTGCTGCAAAAATGACGGGAAGAAAATACATTGGCATTGAACTGGATGATTCCTACTGTGAAATCGCAGCCGAACGCCTGAATCATGTTGAGGAGAATGAGGATAAACTGGGACAGCTCAGTTTGAGCCAATTCAAAAGCGAGGCAGACAAATGAAAAATCTGATACTGAATGAGAAAGAGCTTCGCAAGAAAATGATTGATGCGGATATCAAAACAATCAATGAATTAGCGGCAAAGGCCGGAGTATCCAAACCGACGATATACGAGTATATAAACGGAAAATCGCCACTGTCGGCGGCATTTATCCGTTTGTGCGACTATTTAGATGTGGATCCTGACGAAATTCTGATGGAAGCGGACACAACATCTACGGGAGAGTAAAATGTTCAAACCAGTTATCAAGTGGAGTGGCAGCAAACGCAGCCAATCCGCAAAAATCAAAGAATATCTGCCTGAAAAATTCAATCGGTATTACGAGCCGTTTATTGGTGGTGGTTCCATGCTGTATGCAATCGATCCGACGGATGCCGTCTGCGGAGATATTTGCGTTCCGCTGATTGATTTATGGAACGAAATTAAAAAGAACCCACTCGCACTGTCTGAAGCATACCGGCTTCGTTGGACAAGGTTGCAAACGGAAGGATATCAGGCGTATTATGAGATTCGGGACGACTTTAATCGGGAGCGTCGTCCGGAAGATCTTCTGTTCTTATCCAGAACCTGCGTCAATGGATTGATTCGTTTTAATGCAGATGGCGATTTTAATAACTCGCTGCATCACACGCGCCCCGGTATCGCTCCCGACAGGTTGGAGAAAATTATTCTGGACTGGTCGAAGCATATCCAAAGCGCGGAATTTACAGCCGCAGATTATACGGTTACAACGGAAACGGCCAAACCGGGCGACCTGATATATTTAGACCCTCCGTACTTTCATACGAAGGGTCGTTATTATGGAACGATTGATTTTGATGTATTCCTTGCTTATCTGGAACAGCTGAACAGCAGAGGAATCAAATACATGCTCTCGTTTGATGGTGTCAGAGGAGAGGATGATTTTACGGTGGAACTGCCAAAGGAATTGTATAAGCGGCATGAGATGATCCCTTCCGGCAATTCCAGCTTCAAAAAAGTCATGGACAAAGAAAATCTGCAGGTGTTGGAGTCCCTGTATCTTAACTGGTGATTCAGAAAACGGTGATACCAGAAAAGCTGCTTTCAGCGATTTTGTTACAGATAAATGATTTAAGGATCTTGGCATCACGCGTGGCTGGCACGATTTCGATTTTCCATCCGCATCCAGCAGGTTCCATGATGAACAGCATATCACAGCTGCTGTTTTCAAAAACAGTGTAATTTTCCTGTGCGGAATTTCGCAGGTAGGCTGCGGCAGAAATTACTTCAAAGGCGTTGAAGTCAACATGACGTTTAGCTCGTGTCCATGCCCCAAAATGAGGATAGGCCAATCGTTCCACGCTGGGAACATAATTCATGAGATAGTGGATGTAATTTACAAGTCCGTATCCGACATCTGGTTCCAGATCACAGGAACGTTCTTTTGATTCGATGGACAGCAGAACAGGACGATTGAATACACCGAACAGCTCCAAAACATGGTCGGGACGTTTTCCGTCTACTTCTTCGCTTACACGGGGCAAAGACAACCAGCGCATTTCACAGTTGTTGTAAAGGACAGACGATCCGCTCCAATCACCGCCGGGAGGATTGCACATTCCCTCAAAACAAACATCCCGGAGCAGGTGAGAAAATAGGAAATGGATTCCGGTGTCTACATCATCTTCGTGGAAAGACCGCGGAATGTTGGAAAAGGCAGGCTGTGTCAAGCCATAGTTATTTGGCCGTTGTGAGGTATAGTGTTTTTTTAATGCGGAAGTGTCCAAAAGCACCTCTTCATCGCGAGGATGGCCGGCGATTATGGGAACATCAAGAGCGACAAAATCACTCAGAGCAAGGATGGAACGCCAGAAGCCATTCAATGCCGCAAGACGTGCAGGATCTGTGATAAGTGCATTGAAATTGCGCTCAAGGACCGGGCCGTAAATATAAGTCATTATGTCGACGTCGGTGGATGCAAGCATCGAAACCAACGGCAGGATCCCTCGGTCGGGCCGGTTGTCGTCTCCTCGCGGCTTGAACCCCTTTATCACGCAAAGGATCAGATCTGTGCGACCAGAAGCAACTCGATTAAGAACTGCGGTGTCATAAGTGGGGTATAAGCGATGGATTTCTACGGCGAATCTTCCTCGGTTTACAGCAGGAATAATACCAAAGGGAAGGTCTCTGGATGCTAGTCCAACACTGAGATTTTCTATCAAATCGAGAAATATGGAGGACTTTCCGTGATGCCCTTTTGCCGTAATTGTCTTTCGGAAACAGAAACGAGAATTTTCCAATGAAAATGGAACGATTTCCTGACCGGATTCGTACAACCGCTTCCACTGCACAGGTGTGAAATTCGTTGCCGGACGAGAGCTGCCTGCCAAAAACAGAACGACTTCAAGATTTTTGCGGCGAATGGTTTCTTCCTCGTCAGTGGTATCAAAGCCGCACATCCGTTTGACAATATAACGGGAAAGCTCTGCTTCCGCGAAATTGTTCTCGTCAAAGTTTCGCAAAGAAGGATCAAATTGCTTGTCGAATTCCTCAGAACGGACATAAACCTGCGCAATGAAGTTACCGCTTTCTCTTGAAAAACTGATATAGCTGTATGGAACAGCAGAGTTTGGAAAGCGAAGTGCTTTTCGCGCGCGCGTGCGGCTGTCCAGTTCGTATTTTACAAAATCTACGATGTACAGATATGGGCATCCGGTGCGGCCAGTGGAGAACGCACGGCCGCTTCGTTGCCAAGCCTGATTGCCGGCCTGTAATGCACTGCAAAACTCGATTGCGAATAGAATGGTCTCCAGACCGTTTTCAACATAAGTGACAATCGCGTCTGGTGTTTCATCCAGAAAACTGCCGCTGTTTCTCAGACCTGTAAAAATGTTGGATTCCCATCGACTACGGCCAGCTTTGTTAAATCCCGGGAGCAATTCCAGCTGCCACTCGAAGGAATATCTAAGATAGTTGAAGCGGATGTTGTAAACGATCGTGGATGGCGACAGCAGCGACACATTTACAAAATTTGGACGTGTTTCGTCTAATATGAGCTTGGCAATGCGCTCACATTCCACAATGTTATCGCCATGGATTCGGTAAATTCTTGGCATAGTACAACCTCCTTCTGCTCAGAGCTTTCTGTCTACACGAGAAGTATCATATCGGGATTTGATCGTTTTTTGTGTGTTTATCCTTTCTGCACCAGCTCAATAAAGAGCTTCATCTGAGGGGTCAGCCATTTATCGCGGTGATAGAACAGCTGGCGGTGCATTTGCAACTGACATTCGGGAACATTCAGCCGGGCGACAGTTCCGGCGGCGAGTGCAGGCCGGACGATATATTCGGGCAAAAAGGAAAGGCCCATCCCACGCTCGACCATCTGGCAAAGCTGCGCCGCACTGCCCAGCTCAAGATACGGATGAATTTCCAGACCCTGCGCGGCAAGGCACTGGTCGAGGGCGTCACGGTAGCTCATCCCCCGTTCGGTCAGGAGGAATTCCTGCCGGGTCAGCTCTTCGAGGGTCACGACCTCCTGCCCGGCCAGCGGATGCCCGGCCGGTGCGACAAAACAGACCGGCTCTGGCGTA
Source organism: uncultured Faecalibacterium sp. (assembly GCA_934548045.1). Taxonomy (GTDB): domain Bacteria; phylum Bacillota; class Clostridia; order Oscillospirales; family Ruminococcaceae; genus Faecalibacterium. Next base: position 63,205 of record CAKTEM010000003.1, read on the forward strand.
TCGACCGCTAAAACGATGCTGGAAAGCAGGATGGGCTGGTCGAGGGTGTAGGCGAGGTCGGTCTGATTCGATGCCAACATCCGGAGCATTTCGTCGGCGGTGGCGGTGCGCAGAACCAGCTCCACCTGCGGACAACGGGCGTGGTACTGCCGGAGCAGGTCGGGCAGGAACGCGCTGGATACCGAGTCGGCTAGCGCAACACGCAGAGTTCCCCGGATCTGCTGTTCCGGCTGCAAAGCAGCTTTGGCCTGCTGTGCCGTCGTCAGCAGAGAACGGGCGTAGTTCTGAAAAATCTGACCGGCGTCGGTCAGGCGGACGGTCTTTCCCACCCGGTCAAACAGCGGCGTTTCCAGCTCGGATTCGAGCTGTGCGATTTGGGAGGAAACTGCCGACTGGGAATAGCCCAGCTCTCGTGCTGCCTGCGAAAAGCTGTGAAGTTCGGCGACATGCAAAAAGGTGTTGACGGTGCGCAGTTCCATGCAGACCTCCGCTCAGCGTCGGGTGATGCCGGTCACGGTCAGGATTTCGCCGTCAACTTTGAAGTGGACTTCCAGTCCGCCGAATTCCATGCCGTAGATGCGTTCCGGGTCGTGCTGATAGGAGGGCCGGGGGTCGTGTTCCAGCACGCCGGTCAGGCCGTCACGCTCGTCGGCAGGAACACGGTTCCAGAGTTCTTCCGGACATTCGACCTGCAATTTGTGCATCTGGGTCTGTGCCGTGAAGCCGGCCGAAGCATCCGGGTGACAGTCAGCGTAGGGGATATATGGCTTGATGTCGTAGATGGGCGTTCCGTCCATCAGGTCGGCACCGCGCACGATGAGAACCGGGCCGACTTCCGGGCGGAACTCGATTCTTTCCAGCTTGACGCTGGACAGGCCCAGCGGATTCGGGCGGAAAGGCGAACGGGTCGCAAAAACGCCCATCCGGGTATTTCCGCCCAGACGGGGAGGACGGACGGTCGGCGACCAGCTGTCACGCACCGCACCCGAGAACTGCCACATCAGCCAGATGTGGCTGAACTCTTCCAGACCGCGCACGGCGTCGGCGTTGCGATATTCGGGCGTAAAAATGACCTCGCCGCGCAGGCTGTCCACCAGTCCGCTTTGGCGTGGGATGCCGAACTTGGTCGGGAAGGCAGTGTGGATGTGCGCGATGACTTTCAGGGTCATGGCTTCGGGGAAAGTTTTTTCTGTCATAAGATGCCTCCTGCCACAGAACACAGGGCGCAGTTGCATCGAAGCCTGTGGCGATTTGACGGGATTTCCGGATATGCCAAAGGCTCTCCCTTTGGGAGAGCTGGCGAACGAATGTGAGACTGAGAGGGCTATAATGCGCGGCAGAATCCGACCGCCTTGCCTTCAATTTGTAATTCTTCCAATTGAGGGCCGGTGTAGATCATGGGAGGACAGACGGCGGCGTTGTCGGCCAGCAGCATGACTGTCTCGCCCTGCCGGTGAAAATGTTTTAAGGTAGCCTCATCACCGACCCGGACAGCGGCGATTTCGCCTTGCTCGACCTCGGGCTGGCGGCGGATGCAGACGATGTCACCGTCGCAGATGGTCGGAGCCATGCTGTTTCCGTGGCAGGTCAGCGCGAAATCGGCACGCCACGCGGACGGAACACCGATGTAACACTCGATGTTCTGCTCGGCGGTGATGGGCGTGCCGCAGGCGATGGAGCCGATGAGCGGTACCTGTGTCATGGCAGGCAGGGGTTCAAAGCCCGGCGGCGGTGCGGACGGAACCGGTGCTGTCGGAATGTCCAGCCCCAGCAGCCATGCCGGAGTGGTATCGAGGGCGGCGGCCAGCTCTTCCAGCTTGGACTGCGGCAGGTCGTTGACCCCTTTTTCCAGTTTAGTGATGGAGGATTTGGAGCGATAGCCCATCCGCTCCGCAAGCTCCTCCTGCGATAAGCCGAGTTCATCCCGGCGTTGGCGTATCCTGTGGGAAAGTTTCGACATAAAAAGCCTCGCTTTCTGCCGTCTGGAAACGTCTGTGAGCAGAAAAAAAGACGTATTTCAGATAGCTTTGAAGCCAGTATAACAAAAAATTTACTAAAATTCAACTATTTTCGAGCGATTTTGGGAAAACGGTTGACAAATAATCAACTTGCAACTATACTACAACTAAAGATTGTAACTAATGGCTGAAATGTAAAACTGAAAGGAGAAGAAAACTATGACAGATACCCAAAAGATTCGGGAATACATCGACACGCAGGGCTTTAAGATCGGATACGTTGCTCGGGTGCTGGAAATCTCGCCGAATACCCTGCGGCTGAAACTGCTTGGCGAGACGGATTTCAAGGTCAGTGAGGCGGACAAGCTCTCACATCTGCTGGAACTGACCCGGGAACAGCGCGACGCCTGCTTTTTCGCGCCGGAAGTCTACTGGACGACCAAGCTTCCGCGCCGGCAGAGAACAGGCACAGAAAGGAGCAGCTCATGACACACGAACAGGTTTTGAAGACCAAGAACGCACTTCGCTGCTATGGAACCCGGCAGTGGGCGAGAAGTCCGGCCAACCGCGGCTGGTCGAAAGCCATCGAAAAGACACTGGATTATTACGACGAAAAAGACCCGACCCGGGCAAACCTGCTCCGCCTGCGCTATCTGGAACGCTGCGGCGAGGAAGAGACCATCGAGCGGCTGAACATCGGGCGGACGACCTACCAGAAAGCCCAGCTCGACCTGCTGAGTACGGTCGCCGTCTATGCCGCCGGGGAGGGAGCGTTTGCCCCGAAAGACCACCTGTGGGGCTGACCCGAGCAGCAAAAAGCCCTTTCGGACGAGATTTTCCGAAAGGGCTGGGTATTATTGCTTCTTCTTTTCGGGGGTGTCGCAGTGCTGGTGGCAGGACGAGCAGTTGCCGCCGCAGCCCTCACCTTTCCAGCCGCCCTGTTTGGAGATCCAAACAACGGCCAGCGCGAACAGTACGATCAGAACCACCAGAGTAATAATTCCACGAATCGTCAGCATAAAAAGACCTCTCTCTTGCGCCGAAAGGCGCAGTGAACTCTACCACAGTATACATCATTTTGTATCAAAGAGCAACCAAAACATCGCACGCAGGCCGAAAATGTGCCGGAACACCGCGCCGTTCCATTGAAAAAACGGCAAATGAAAATTTGGGCTTGCAATTCCTCCGAAGGCATGGTATAATATCACTGTTCCAATTTGGAGGATTAGCTCAGCTGGTTAGAGCATCTGCATCACACGCAGGGGGTCTGGGGTTCGAGTCCCTAATTCTCCACCATACAGTTCGTACCCAAACCTGATTCTTTATGAAAAAGGTTCGGGTACGTTTTTGTTTGTCGAGGATTCTACGGCGAGAGTACGCCGAGCGATAAACGAGTAAAGGCAGGGTATCACCATGAAGGTGGTATCCTGCCTTTTGCCATATCAAGCTATTCTTTCGTTGGAGAGTATGATATACTCAGCGCAGTTCAACAAATGAAATTTACGGAAGAGTATGATGGACAGACCAATAACAACTCTATTTATGCTGATGTCTTTGGATGGAAAAATAAGTCCGGGCGCATCGGATGATTTGGACGTAGACAAGGATTTCCCCAAGATAGACGGGGTTGAAAGAGGGGCTGCCTCAGTATTATGAGATCGAGCAGACAACTGACATTTGGTCTTTTAACACCGGGCGTGTGCAGGAAAAGCTGTCGCTGAAAGATGCTCTTTGCAAATTGAAATCATCGTATGGATGCGAAAGATTGACGATTCAAAGCGGCGGAACAGTGAACGGATTGTTCCTTCGTGAGAAGTTGTTTGATTATGTTGATGTCGTTGTGGCTCCGGTGCTGGTTGGCGGTAAAGAAACTGCTTCTTTAATAGATGGTCGTTCCATTCTTTCAGAAAATGAACTATCGGAGCTGGGCGTGTTGAAACTGATTGACTGTACCATTTTAAATAACTCGTATATCAGAGTTTGCTATCAAGTGATTCGATGACAAATTCGTGTTTGGAGAACGGAACAATGTGATTTTATCGGGCAGGGATAGCACTTTGCCCGGCACTATGGTATACTCGGCTCAACGATTGAGAAAAGGAGTGCCACACATGATGACTTTTGTTTGTTACCCCAAGTGCACGACCTGCCAGAAAGCGCGGAAATGGCTGGATGAAAACAAAATCGATTACGAAGTCCGGGATATCAAAACGGAAAATCCGTCTGCAGAAGAGCTGGCCGCATGGTACAAGACCAGCGGTCTTCCGCTGAAAAAATTCTTTAACACCAGTGGACTGCTGTACAAATCCATGAACCTGAAAGAAAAACTGCCCGGCATGAGCGAGGACGAGATGCTGAAACTGCTCGCCACCGATGGAATGTTGGCAAAGCGTCCACTAGTGATTAGTGACGGCGTGGTTCTGGTGGGCTTCAAAGAGGCCGACTGGGAAAAGCAGTTAAAAAATAACTGACGGGAAGAAAATGACGATGATACAAAAGAATGAGATTCCGATTCTGGAATATGATTTTGACTCGCCGGAGGTCATTCAGCCCAGCCATGACGCAAAAAATTTGGACCTGCCCGAAAAGTGCATCTTCGCCTTTCTGGGAGCGACGATCGACGAGTACGCGATGGAAGTGGACGCAGAAGTTGCGGATATGTTTGAAACGACGACCAAGAGCTATCCGATTTACATCGTCCGAAAGGACGGCGAGGAGTTCTGCCTGTGTCAGGCACCGCTCGGAGCATCTGCTGCGGCACAGTTCATGGACTGCCTGATCGCCTGCGGATGCAGGAAGATCATCTCGGCTGGTTCATGCGGTGTTCTGGTCGATTTGCAGGAAAACGAATTTCTGGTGCCGACGAAAGCTCTCCGCGACGAGGGAACGTCCTACCACTATCTGCCGGCTTCCCGGTATGTGGAAATCGACCGGATGGCACTGGATGCCATCGAAAAGACCTTTGCAACGCTGAATCTGCCCTTCCGGGAGTGTACGACTTGGACGACAGACGGCTTTTTCCGTGAGACGAAAGATATGGTCGAGTACCGCAAGGCCGAGGGCTGTTCGACCGTCGAGATGGAGTGTGCGGCTCTGGCGGCCTGCGCCCAGAAACGGGGTGCAGTGTTCGGACAGATTTTGTATACGGCGGATTCGCTGGCAAATGTCTATGCACACGATGACCGGGATTGGGGCAGGAGTTCGTTGCGGAAGGCGTTGGAAATTTGCATCGAGATGCTGAGGAATTTTTGAATGGAAAAAGTTGAGCAATCATAGAAGCAGTTTTTAGGAGGAAAAGGCTGTGCGTTACACGATTCGACATTTTGATTTGCCACTTCTTACATTTGAAGCAAAAGTAGACAGTGCAGATACAGAACTGCATATCGTAAAAATTTATGAAGAAAACCGGACGTTTTTTCCATTGAATTTAAACGTATCAGATGAAGGTGTAGAAAAATGGCTCCGGCATCGTACGATTCCAAAGAATCGGGCTTATGTGGATGCACTGCTTTCCAAAGTGGGGCTCTCGTTGAATCGTCCTCTGGGAATCATTACGGTCTGTAAGGGGCTTTCGCTGAATGACTGTTTCTGGGTAGATGCAGAAGGATCTGGAGATACTTTTGAAAAAGTGAATCTTTACGACAATCGATTTAGTCAGATACTGGCGGCGATTGCTTTTACTGGCTATGGCAGTAATGTGCGTACTTCGCTTGCTTCTTCTCCGGAATTTTCAACGAACGGAATGTTGCCGAAATGCTGGCGGAGACAGAACGGAAAAATCTATCTCTATAAGGGTGGTACAGCCGGTTTTAGCAACCTTGGATTTGAGCCATATTCGGAGCTGTATGCTTATCAGGTGGCTCAGAAAATGGGTGTGAATGCGATTCAATATACCTTGACAAAGGACTTGAAAAAGACGCTTTGTTCAAAATGTGAGCTGTTTACTAGTAAAGAGTATTCGTATCTTTCAGCCGGTGAACTTGTACCCAAAGGCGGCATGAAGGCAGTTCGTGCTTGCTATGAAATGTTGGGGCAGCCTTTTGTGGATGCATTGGATGATATGATTGTTTTTGATGCACTTATCTGCAACACTGACCGCCATCTTGGAAATTTTGGTGTGCTCATCGAAAATAAAACGAATACAATCGCATCGCCATCACCGCTATTTGATCATGGAAATTCACTGTTCAGTATGGGTGGTGTAGACATCTGGGAAAATCAGAAAGAATTCGATGTCTACGCAAAAACATTACTTCCAATGTTATATGATGATTTCTTTACCGAGGCGAAAAAAGTTTTGAAACCAAGGCATCGCGCAATGCTCCATAAACTTCTGGACTTTCATTTTGAACGCAGAGCAACTCGTTATAATCTGCCGCAGAACCGCCTGAAAATGATTGAAAAAGAAGTGCGACGGAGGGCGAGCGTTCTGCTGGAGTAAGCTGGATTTAGAATTGCAGATGGAAAAAGATTCTGTTATTGGATAGAATAGGATGCAAGACCATAAATTGTTTGAGCAGAATATCTAAAAAGGAACGCTGCTCTTTGTCTGTTCCGCTGATTTGTTCTTTCAGCAAAGAAAATTTACTGACACCTCTTGACGATGTGTCACGATGTGCTATATCATGAATCTGACAAATGATTGCATTATCGATGAAAATATCTCTGAAACACATAAAAGAGAGGAATTGCCCTATGAAGCACCATGATTTTGATCTGAAATGTCTCGGGATACTTATTTCTGTAGGAGTTTTAGCGGCTGTGTTGGCGGTTCCTGCGGTTGCTTCACAGGGAAGCAATACGTTGGAATTAGGCAATACGGCTCAGATTGATGTGTCTGCATATTATGAAGTGCCAACTTATAGCGTAGGAATTGAATGGGGCAACATGGATTTTTGCTATAAGTTTGGAAGTGGATGGGATTACACAAATAGTACATTCAATCAAATTACAATTACCAACTCAAGCCTTGCACCAGTAGGGGTGGAGTTGGAGTTTGATGGACAATCCGGTTATAGGGGAACATTTAACACCGAACATAGTGGAAAGGGAGAAGAGTACGAAGCACTTTATTTGAGTGCAAGAGAATCCTTGAGCAGCTATAACTACCCAAGTGGTTCTGTATATTTAATTTTAAAAGGTAATCGACCAATGACCACCGATGGTCGGAATGTTGGCCAAATTACCATTAGTCTGGTAGATGTGCTTGACTCAAATCTGGATAACTTTGAATACAGCCACGGTTCAAACAAAATCGGGCATGTGACCCGGGATTATGGATTGGTTACATTTAATAAAAACGATTTAGAACGATAAAGGAGGCCCCAGATGGGTCCATGGTATTATGAGGTCGTCAGTTTCGACGGCGACTATGTGAACTTGCGCCGCACCGACATCGAGAGCGACGAGCTGAACCCGGTAGCCTTCGCGCTGCTGCCGCCGGAGATCGAGGTCGGCACCAAACTCAAGTGCGAATACTTTCAGTATGAGATCATCTGATTGACATTTCTCCGAAATGATTTACAATAGTCTCAGCAAACCGACGTAAATGATTTTCGGAGGACAAGAAAATGGCTTGTACTACAATTTTAGTTGGTAAAAACGCTTCTTACGATGGCTCGACCATGATCGCGCGCAACGACGATTCTGGTTCGGGCCATTTCACGGCCAAAAAGTTCGTGGTCGTGCAGCCGGAAGAGCATCCGGCGGTCTACAAATCGGTGCTGTCGCATGTGGAGATCCCTCTGCCAGGGGACCCGATGCGGATGACGGCCATGCCGAACGCCGTCGAGGGCAAGGGCATCTGGGCGGCTTCGGGCGTCAATGCGGCCAATGTCGGCATGACGGCCACCGAGACTATTACCTCGAATCCCCGTGTTCTGGGGGCTGATCCGTTGGTGGTGTACCAGCCGGCAAAAGACGGCCAGCCGGAGGTTCCCGGCGGCATTGGCGAGGAGGACATCGTCTACCTCGTCCTGCCCTACATCCACTCGGCCCGTGAGGGCGTTCAGCGTCTCGGCAGTCTGCTGGAGACTTACGGCACCTACGAGATGAACGGCATTGCGTTTCAGGATGTAGACGAGATCTGGTGGCTCGAGACCATCGGCGGACATCATTGGATGGCGCGCCGTGTGCCGGACGATGTCTATGTCGTCATGCCGAACCAGCTGGGCATCGACAAGTTTGACCTCGAGGATGCTTACGGTGAACAGAAAGAGTACATGTGCTCGCCGGATCTGAAGCAGTTCATCGCGGAAAACCACCTCGACCTGTCGCTGGACGGCGTGCTGAATCCGCGCGATGCGTTCGGCAGTCATGAGGACGCCGACCATGTGTATAATACGCCGCGCGCATGGTACATGCTCCGCTATTTGAACCCCCACACGAAGGTCTGGGATGGCGCAAACGCGGACTTTACGCCCCGTTCGGACGACTTGCCGTGGTGTATGGTTCCGGAGAAAAAGGTCACCCCGGAAGACGTCAAGTATGTCTTGTCGTCTCATTATCAGGGTACGCCGTATGACCCGTATGCGAGCTATGGCGACCCGTCCATGAAGGGCGCGTACCGTTCCATCGGCATCAACCGGAATGACTTTGTGGCATTGATCCAGATGCGCCCGGATGTTCCGGAAGAGTATCGTGTCATCGAGTGGATCGCCTACGCTTCCAATGCGTTCAATACGATGGTTCCGTTCTACGCCAACGTGAACACCACTCCGGCCTATCTGGCCTGCACCACCGGCGAAGTCTCGACCGACAGCTTCTACTGGGTCAGCCGTATGATCGCGGCAATGGCGGACGCAAGCTATGGCAAGTCGCTGTTCCACATCGAGCGTTACGAACTGGCCGTCCTGTCGGTGACCCGTGCACTGGTGAAGGAATATGACAACTTGCAGAAGGCTGAACCCGACGCCGCAAAGCGTGCGGCCCTGCGTGAAGCCGGCAACGAGGCCATCGCAAAGGCACTGAAAGCACACGCGTCCGATACGCTGGATAAAGTTCTCTTTGAACTGAGCAGCGGCATGAAAAACGCATATTCTCGTTCGGATGCGTAAATAAAATATAGCAGAGAAAGGCCGGAGGGCGCAGATGCGTTCTCCGGCCTTTCTCTGCTCTTGTATCCCACTCTTTATGCAACCTGTCCAAATTTCGAGAAGAAAATTTGTGCGCGAAGTTGACTGAATATGATTGATTTTGACGGAAAATTTGCTATAATAAAACCAGAAACAAGCAAAACACTTCACAAACAATCAAAATCAATCAGATGGAGGTGGCCGAAGATGTTAGCGGAAGAGCGGTTCGGTCTGATCTTGAATCTTCTGGCCGAAAAGCGGACGGCGACCGTGCAGGAGCTTTGCGAAGCACTGAATGCCAGCGAGTCCACCATCCGCCGCGACCTGAACGAGCTGGATCGGCTGGGAAAGCTCAACAAAGTACACGGCGGTGCGACCCTGCCGGACAGTCAGTTCCTGGCAGATGAGCCGAGCATGAGCGCGAAGGAATCGCTGGCGATCGCCCAGAAGCAGAGCATTGCGAAAGCGGCGGCTTCGCTCATCACAGCATCGGATTTCGTCTTTCTGGATGCAGGCACCACGACATTGGCCGTTGCGCGGTGCGTCAGCGGCGCGGCACTGGAAGCAAGCTACCTGACAAACGGCGTCGCACATGCCCGTATCCTTGCGCAGAAGGGATGCCGGGTATTTCTTCCCAGCGGACTGCTCCGCCCGAACACCGAAGCAATCATCGGCGCGGCGGCGTTGCAGAGTTTACAGCAGTACAATTTCACGAAAGCGTTCCTCGGCGCGAACGGCGTCTCGCTGGATGCCGGATTCACCACACCCGACCCCGAAGAGGCAGCGGTCAAAGCGGCTGCTGTCCGTAGGGCGAGGGAAGCATGGTTCCTCGTGGATGATTCCAAGTTTGCCCGGGTCTATCCGGCAGTCATTTCGGATTTGAAGGGCGGTGCGATTCTGACGAATTACTGCCCGAACCCCAAATATAAACAGTTCACATTGGTAAAGGAGACAGAAGCATGATCTACACGGTAACGTTCAATCCGGCCATCGACTACGTTGTGCGGCTGGATACTCCACTGGAAGTGGGCGAGGTCAACCGCGCCAAAGGAGAAGACTGTGTGCTGGGCGGCAAGGGCATCAACGTGTCCGGCGTGCTGGCAGAACTGGGAACCAAGAGCGTCGCGCTGGGTTTTGTAGCCGGTGAGACGGGCGCATGGCTCGAGCGCGGCTTAGCGGCGCAGGGCATCGAGACGGACTTCATCCATCTGGAAAAGGGCATGACCCGAATCAACGTGAAAATCAAAGCCGGACAGGAAACGGAGCTGAACGGCGCAGGCCCGGATATCCCGGAAAGCGCGATGATAGCCCTCGAGCAGAAGCTGGACAACCTGAAAGAGGGCGATGTTCTGATTTTGGCAGGAAGTATCCCGGCCAGCCTTTCTCAGACGACTTACGAGCGGCTGCTTGCCCGGCTGGAGGGCAAGGGCATCCGCGCCGTGGTCGATGCGACCCGTGACCTGCTGGTGAATGTCCTGCAGTATCACCCCTTCCTCATCAAGCCCAACAATCACGAGCTGGGCGAGATCGTCGGCAAAGTCCTGAAAAGCGATGAGGAGATCGTCGCGGCCGCAAAGGTCTTGCAGGAAAAGGGCGCGCGGAATGTTCTCGTCAGCATGGCAGGCGACGGCGCACTTCTGCTGGATGAACAGGGCGAAGTCCACCGCATCGGAACCCCGAAGGGCAAAGTCGTCAACAGCGTCGGCGCAGGCGACAGCATGGTGGCCGGTTTTGTGGCTGGCTATCTTAAGAGCGGTGATTACACCACTGCCCTTCGTCTTGGAACCGCCTGCGGCAGTGCGACGGCGTTCAGCCTCGGCCTCGCCAAGAAAGCAGACATCGAGAGACTGTTATCTGAGATTTAAAATAGAAGAGAGGAGAACACCTATGCGTATCACGGAATTGTTTACCGCAAAGTCCATCGCGCTGGATGTGGCGGCCAAAAATCAGGCGGAGATCATCGACCGGCTGGTGGAACTGCAGGCGACCCACGGCAACATCACCGACACCGAGGCTTACAAAAAAGCCCTCTATGCCCGTGAAGCCGAAGCTTCGACCTATGTTGATAACGGCATCACGGTGCCGCACGCAAAGACTTCTTGTGTGACCCGTCCGAGTCTGGCTGCGCTCCGCCTGACCGAGCCGGTTCAGTACAACGCCGAGGATGACGGCAAGACCGACCTGCTCTTTGCCATCGCTGCACCCGAAAACGGCAGTCTCCATGTCGACATGCTGGCACGGATGATGCAGATGCTGATGAACGAGGATTTTGTGGAAAAGCTCCGCGCCGCAAAGACCCCGGCAGAGTTCCTCGATGCCATCGACGCGCAGGAAGATGCACAGTTCGGTGAGGAGAGCTTCACCAACCAAAACATTCCGCAGTCCGGTTATCGTATTCTGGCCGTGACCGCCTGCCCGAACGGCATCGCCCATACCTATATGGCGGCGGAAGCTCTGACAAAGGCCGGTGACAAGCTGGGCCTGCCCACCAAGGTGGAGACGAACGGCTCCGACGGTGCCAAGAATGTTCTGACGAAGGAAGAAATCGCCAACTGCGACGGCATCATCGTTGCGGCGGATAAGAATGTTGAGACCGCCCGTTTTGACGGCAAGCCGGTCATCTTCGCCCGTGTCGATGACGGCATCCACAAACCGGAAGAACTCATCAAGAAAATTGCGCACGGAGAGGCCCCGACCTATCACGCAAAGGGCGGCGCACAGGCAGAGGAAAACGACGCCGGTGCAGGCGACTCCCTCGGCCACGCCCTGTATAAGCACCTGATGAACGGTGTCTCCCACATGCTGCCCTTCGTCGTGGGCGGCGGCATCATGATCGCGTTGGCCTTCCTGCTGGACGATTATACCATTGACCCGTCCAACTTCGGCATGAATACGCCCATCGCGGCCTTTTTCAAGACGGTCGGCTCTGCGGCCTTCGGCTACATGCTCCCGATCTTGGCCGGTTTCATCGCGATGTCCATCGCCGACCGTCCGGGTCTGGCCGTCGGTTTCGCTGGTGGTGTCCTCGCCATGAACGGAACCAACTTCGCAGGTCTTGCCAATGGTGAGACGACCGGCATCTCCGGCGGTTTCCTCGCCGCTCTGCTGGCCGGTTTCGCGGCTGGCTATATCGTCCGCTTCCTCGTCCGCATCACTGAAAAGCTCCCGGCCAGCCTGAACGGCATCCGCCCGATGCTCATCTATCCGCTGGGCGGTATCCTCATCATCGGCGCGGTCATGTGCGGCATCAACCCGGTCATGGGTATGATCAACACGGCCATGACGAACTGGCTGAACGCAATGGGCGGTACCTCGAAAGTCCTGCTGGGTGCCATCGTCGCCGGTATGATGAGTATCGACATGGGCGGCCCCTTCAACAAGGCGGCTTACGTCTTCGGCACGGCGGCTCTGGCTTCCGGTAACTATGAGGTCATGGCGGCGGTCATGGTCGGCGGCATGGTTCCTCCGATCGCCATCGCACTGTCAACCACCTTCTGCCCGAAGAAGTGGACGCCCGACGAACGCCGCAACGGTATCGTCAACTATGTCATGGGTCTGTGCTTCGTCACCGAGGGTGCGATTCCCTATGCAGCGGCTGACCCCCTGCGTGTCCTGCCCAGCTGCGTCATTGGTGCGGCTCTGTCCGGTGCCTTGTCCATGACCTTCGGCTGCGCACTCCGCGCACCCCACGGCGGCATCTTCGTCTTCCCGGTCGTTGACCACGCTGTGATGTACGTCGTCGCTCTGGCGGCTGGCAGCATCGTCGGTGCAGTCATCCTAAGCCTGCTCAAGAAGAACAAGACCGAAGCATAACGCATCAACAGCAAAGCCCCGAGAGGGTTCCGGTAAAACGGAACAGTCTTTCGGGGCTTTTTGCACTTTTAAAAGAAGATTACGGCTCTTCGCTCAGTCCGCCGCAGCTCTCCCGGGCGATGTACTCGACCGGAAGCAGGCGGCTTTCCGGGTTGGTGATTTTGCCATCCAGTAGGTCAAGAGCCAGCTGGAAACACTCCCGTGCCATCTGTTCCATCGGCAGATGCACGACGCTGAGGCTCGGCACGGCGAATTCGTCTGTCTCCTCGGCACCGTTGCCGACCGCAATGAGCTTCGGCAGCTGGTCGCCGGAGATACCTGCCTTGTAAAACGCCCGGATGGCACCGTGCGCAATGGCAGAGGAGCCGCAGAAGATGGCGTCCGGGCAAGTCTCGTTCCACTCCCGGCTCAGGCGGTGGGTAACGGCTTCGTAACCGCCCCGGACACTGTTCTCGCAGTAGCGGCTCAGCGTCACCTGTAAATCGTGGTGGCCTGCTTCTAAGCGGAAGCCGTGGATGCGGTCTTCCATCCCCTCGAAAACGGGTTGTCCGGTCAGAACGGAAGCCGTCTTGCAGCCGTTGTCGATGAAGACCTTTGCGGCCAGTGCGCCCATCTTCACGTCGTCAACGTTGACACTGCAATAGCCCTTGCACTGGCGGTTGTACAGCACCACCGGGATGGGAAGCTGGGTGTCCTCGAGGAATTGCAGATCGGCATAGGAGGCGTTGCAGATGATGGCGGCGTGGCAGTTCGCGCCGTTCGTCAGCGCACTGCACTCTTTCAGGTGGTCGTTGATGTATGGATAGATCACCAGCCGCACCGGACGGCCGCTTTTTTCGATTTCGTCGCGCAGGCCATCCCAGAACCGCACCATCATGCTGGCGCGGAAATCCTGCGCCCAGAACATCGCGACGATCAGCTCATTTGCACCGCCGCCGCGCAGGCTCCGTGCGGCCATGTTGGGCTGATACCCCAGCCGTGCCGCTGCGCTGTAAATCTTCTGCTGGGTCTCCTTGCTGATCTTTCGTTCTGCCGCCTTGCCGCCCAGAACGATGCTGACCGTACTGGGCGAGATGCCGACTTCCTGTGCGATCTGTTTAATCGTAACCATACCGAACCCCACCTTTGTATTGTATTCAAGGCTATTGTATCATTCTTTGACAGGGATTGACAAGCTAAAACTGCGATTTTCCCGGCAAAGCACCAATTAAATATACAGCTCTTGCTCGCGCTTGCTTTCCTCCGGCGAAAGGCCCGGCCGGGCGGCATGACCGGCCATCGCGCGCCACTGTGCCGGCGACTGTCCGGTCTCCTTTTTGAAGACCCGGCAGAGGTAGTTCGCGCCCGAAAATCCGCACAGGCTGGCAATGACGTCCAGCGTGTATTCCCGGTGCAAAAGCAGCCGCATCGCCGCTTCGATGCGAACCGTCGTCAGGTAGCGTCCGGGCGGCACGCCGACCGCCGCCGTAAAGGTGCGGACGAGATGGCTCTTCGAGACGCCCAGACGTTCGCTCAATTCCTCGACACCGTACAGACCGGCGTAGTTCTCCCGGATGTCTGCAATGGCCTCCGAGACCAGCGCAGGCAGGGCAGGTGCGGCACTGTCCGCCCCCGAAAGCTCACAGAGCAGGGCAAAGGAAAGCTGGCTCTGGACACGGCTGCGGCTGTCGGAGCCGCTCTCGGCAGCAAGCTGGCCCATCAGCTCTGCGGCCGCCGGACAGGTCTCACCACGGGCGAGGAAGGGCAGTTCCGTCAGCCCGGAGAGGAATTGTTCCGCCGCCTGTCCGGTCAGCTGGACGCAGAGCAGGTGGCAGTCGTTCTCGGGCGTGAGTGACAGCGGTGACCGGCTCAGGATGAGATGCCCGGCCGGAACGCTCTGCGGCGGCAGGATGAGCGCGCTGCCAGCCGGCGACGGGCCGGAAATGGGCAGATGCGCCGTGCATTTTCCGCTGGAAACAAGGCAGACCCAAAGCCCTTCGCCGGTCAGTGTCAGAGCCTGCTGCAGCTGGAGATCCTGTACCGAAGCGAGGGCTGCGGTGACCGTCCAATCAAAAATCAATATCTGACACCTCAAATCAATAAAATGCTATTTTATATCACAAAATAATCTGCTATTATAATACCAACGAAATCACCCATCGTCAAGATGTGGGAATACACCGTAAAAATTGTATGGAGGCAAATGTCTTATGGCTTCGATTAGCTGCCAGCACATCTACAAGATCTATCCGGGCGCAACTGCTCCCTCTGTTACCGACTTCAACCTGGAGATTCAGGATAAAGAGTTCATCATCTTCGTTGGCCCGTCTGGCTGTGGTAAGTCCACCACCCTGCGTATGATCGCTGGTCTGGAGGAGATCTCCAAGGGCGAGATGTACATCGGCGGCCGTCTGATCAATGACGTTCCCCCGAAGGATCGTGATATCGCCATGGTGTTCCAGAGCTATGCTCTGTACCCCCACATGACCGTTTACAAGAACATCGCATTCGGTCTGGAACTGCGCAAGACCCCGAAGGATGAGATCGACAAGCGCGTGCATGAGGCCGCCAAGATCCTGGAGATCGAGCACCTGCTGGACCGCAAGCCCAAGGCTCTGTCCGGTGGTCAGCGTCAGCGTGTTGCTCTGGGCCGTGCAATGGTCCGTAACCCGGCAGTCTTCCTGCTGGACGAGCCCCTGTCCAACCTGGATGCTAAGCTGCGTACCAGCATGCGTACCGAGATCATCAAGCTGCACAAGAAGCTGGCTACCACCTTCATCTACGTTACCCACGACCAGACCGAGGCTATGACCATGGGCGACCGTATCGTTGTCATGAAGGACGGCATCGTCCAGCAGGTCGATACTCCGCAGAACCTGTATGATATGCCCTGCAACATGTTCGTCGCAGGCTTCATTGGCAGCCCCCAGATGAACTTCCTGGATGGCACCGTCATCAAGAAGGGCGACCTGTACGGCATCGATTTGGGCGGCGACGTCATTCCTCTGCCCAAGGAGAAGACCGCAGACGGCAAGCTGGATGCTTACGTCGGCAAGAAGGTCAAGATGGGCATCCGTCCTGAGGACATCGACGATGAGCCCGAGTTCATGGCAAAGCACACCGACTGCCAGCTGGATGCTCAGGTCGACGTCTCCGAGATGATGGGCGCAGAGATCTACCTGTACCTCGAGTACAAGGGCAACAAGATGACCGCTCGTGTTGCTCCCACTTCCAAGGCTCGCAACGGAGACACGGTCCGCGTCGCATTTGATCCGCACAAGGTCCACGTCTTCGACATCGAGACCGAGCAGACCATCCTGAACTAAGGTTCAGACACAATTTGATATACGGATTAGATCATTTTTGATCCTCCTATCATAGGAAAAGCCGCCGAGGGAAACCCCGGCGGCTTTTCGTTTGTGGAAAAATCAGATTTTTATCGGGTACACATACAATTCTTCATTCTCTTTGACAAACCCGAGAGATTTAAACATCTGTTGCGACTGGATGTTGAAAGAATAGATATGCGCAAAGCACTGTTTAAATCCCTTTTCGGCGGCGAGCGTCAGCATCCGGCGGATAACCGCCCGTCCGATGTGGCAGTTCTGGAACTCTTTGCAGATGACGATAGCGAGTTCTCCGCTGTCTTGCAGGCAGACGTCACCGCAGAGCTGGCCCTGACAGGCGATATAGAACAGGTCACCGTGAGCATTGAGGTAATTGTACATCCGGATGAGCTTTTCGAGAGTGTAGACCGTGTCGATATCATCGACCTGCTTGCAGAGCGTCTTGTCCTGATACCACGCAAGCGCGGTTTCATAGGCCGGGTAGTAGGGGATGAGGGAGATGTCCTCGGAGATTTGAATGGAATTCATAGTGTTCCTCAATCCGTAAGATAATTGTCAATAGCTTCCTTCGAGGCGGACAAAATCTGCCGCAGGGCGAGGAGCTGGGCGTTAGAGCAGCCTTCCAGCTCGAGCGCAATCTCTTCCAGAAGCTCGTCTTTTCCCATTTTGTCCTTGTCAAAAATCAGGTCGTCTGTCCGCACGCCCAGTGCGCAGGCAATGTCCACCAGAACCGGCAGGCTGAGTTTGGTGTAGCCGGTTTCAATATGGCTCATGTGAACGGTTGAAATGTTTACCATCTCGGCCAATTCTTCCTGAGATAAATCCATCTGCTTCCTTTTTGCACGAATCCGTTTTCCGATTGCAGTATAATCCATAATGCGCCCTCTGTCTATACAGTTTAAATTATGACCGTAGAGTTTATACTTTTCATTGCATTATATAGAGGAATATGCTATAATCGAACAAACATAATAGACTTAAAATGTCTATATAATTAAACTTTTAGGGGATTTGCGAATTAAAAGAAGGAGTGGATTTCAATGAAAAACAAGGTTTCACGCCGCGACTTTATGAAAGGTGCCGCAATCGTGGCGGCTTCTGGAGTTTTAGCTGGCTGTGGCGGAACACCGGCATCGTCGAGTTCGTCCATCAGCTCGAAACCGGCAAGCTCTGTCAGTCAGCCGGCTTCCAGCATTTCCTCCAAGCCGGCCAGCTCCTCGACCAGCAGTTCCAGCGTGAGCAGCTCGAGCATCAGCTCTTCGACGCCGGAACAGACCGGCGGCATCCAGTGGACATACAAAAAGACCAGCAATACGACGGCAACGCTGACCGGGTGGGATAAAACGGCAGAAGAAGTTCCCGAGGGTGAAGTGAACCTGCCGGAAAAGGTGGATGGCTATACCATTACGGCGATTGGCGGCAGCATGTTCAATAAAAATCAAGACATCGAAGCTGTTGTCATTCCGTCGACTGTTCAGAAAATTGAAGGATACGCATTTTGTGGATGCCAGAATCTGACCCAAATCATTCTGCCGGAAGGTGTTGAAGAAATCGGGAAAAATGCCTTTGATTCCTGTGGAATTGAGACGTTGGTGTTTCCAAAGAGCATGAGAAAGGTAGGAAGTCAGGCATTTAGAGATTCGGCAGTGACGAGTGCAGTTGTTAAAGGAACCACTACGTTTGACGCGCAGACATTTTTGGACTGCAAGCGTCTCCAAACGGTAAAGTTTGAGGGCAACGTAGCAGAAATTTCAGGGTGGATGTTCTTTGGTTGTGCGCAATTGCAGAATGTCCAGCTTCCGGCGAAATTAAAGAAAATAGGTGGTCTGGCTTTTGAAAACTGCACAGCATTAAAGAGCATTGACCTGCCGCAGACGCTTGTGGAAGTAGGTGACAGTGCTTTTTCAAACTGCGTTGCGCTGACTTCGATTGTGATTCCCAAGTCGTTGACTACGATTCCGGGCGCAATGTTCTGGACATGCAAAGCATTGAACAATGTCACGATTCCGGAAGGAGTTACTACGATTAACTCAGGTGCATTTAGAAACTGCGAATCGCTGCGGACGATAACTCTGCCCAAAACTCTTACAACACTGAGTGGCGGAGTATTTGCAAGTTGCAAGAGTTTGCAGGAAATTACGATTCCCGAAGGTGTGACCGCAATCAATGAAAGTGCATTTAGCGGTTGTGTTGCACTGCGAACAGTGAAGCTCCCGAGAACGATTCGGACAGTTGGACATGATGCCTTTATGGATTGCAAGAGCCTGAGTAAAATTGCGATTCCGGATGGCGTAAGCGAAATCGGCGGCGGTGCTTTCTGGGGTTGTGGAGATATGACCCAAATCTATCTGCCTGCGACCACCTCGGTGATTGGAGCTGGTGCGTTCAATGCCTGCAATCGCCTGAAGGATATCTATTACGGCGGCATGAGCAAGAACGATTGGGATAAACTGGTTTATTCGTGGGAATCGGATAAGAAAGACCTTAACACAGCAGATATCCACTATAACTGCCAGTGGGCGAATTACCAGTAATTGTTTTGGAATAGAGAATAAGAGATAGGCAAAAACGACCCCCGGTCAAGGCAAATCGCCCGACCGGGGGTCGCTCTATTGAAAAATCAGATGTCCGAGAAGCTTTTACTTTTTCGCGATCATTTCGGTATATGCCAGCACGAGGGGGCCGACGCCCTTTGCGTCGTTGCAGACGACCGGCTCACTGAAATAGTAAGCCAGAGAGCCGTCACGGTGGTCCTTGCCGCCCAGACCGGCGACGAGGCAGATGCCGCCCAGCTGGAGGCTGCCGTCGGGGTTCTTGGACAGGTACTTGTCACAGGTGCCGTAGAAGGCTTTCTCAGCCCATGCGGTCATCCGCTTGGGCAGGTAGCCCAGACGCACGCCTTTCAGCACAGCGTAGGCGAAGAGGGCCGTGCCGCTCGTCTCGAGGTAGTTGCCCTCGACGCCGGGATGGTCCATGACCTGCCAGAACATGCCGGTCTCCTCATTCTGGAACTTGTGGACGTCCTCGATGGTCTGCTTGAGCATGGACTGGATCCCACGGTACTCGTTGTACAGCTGCTCGTCCATCCGCTCCAGCGTGTCCACCATTGCGACCATGAACCAGCCCATCGCGCGCAGCCAGAAGTTCGGGCTGCAGCCGGTCACAGGGTCAGCCCAGTACATCTGGCGGCTTTCGTCGTAGCCGTGGTAGTACAGGCCGGTCTTTTCGTCGCGCATGTGCTTTTTGATGTTCATGAACTGCTTGTAGCTGTCGATGCAGCCCTGCATCTTGTTGAAGCGCGTCTCATACTCCATGTAGAAGGGCTGGGCCATGTAGGTGCCGTCCAGCCAGACCTGCCACGGGTAGATGTCCTTGTGCCAGAAGTTGCCCTCTTTGGTACGGGGCTGGGTCTGGAGCTGGCTGTCGATGACGTCGATGGCCTTGCGGTACTTCTCGTCGCCGAAGATATCGTACAGGATGAACAGGTTCTTGCCCTGATTCACATTGTCGAGGTTATACTCCTTCGGGTCGTAGGTCTTGATGGAGCCGTCCGGCTGAACGAAGTAGTCGATGAACTGCTTGGAGAAGTCCAGATACTTCTTGTCGCCGGTGGTGTGGTACAGGCTCAGGCAGGCGGTGATCATGCAGCCGTCGATGTAGTTCCACTTGTTCGGCTTGCCGCTGCGGACTTTCTCGATGTTCCACATGGGAGCTTCTGCGCTGGAATTGGCGATCAGGTAGTCCACATAATCGCCCAGCATGGACAGGATTTCATCATGAGTCATGGCTTAGTCCTCCTCAAAATGGCCGACGTTGGCAAAGCGCAGACGCTCGCCCTCGTAACCCTCGATTTTCACGTTGTGCAGGTCGATCTCCTTGACGTTCTCGGCGTAGATGGCCAGCTTCTTGACGAACGGGCGGTTGTCGGCCATTGCTGCCTGACCTTCCACGGCGTTCGGGTCGAAGGTGATGGTGACATTCTTCATGGAGACGCGCTCGATGGGCTGCTCGGGCAGGCCGTCGAAGTAGCAGCCGGCAAACTGTGCGTCGGTGGCGACGATATCTTCCATCGTCAGGGTGCCGAGCTTGGGTGTGTACTCATCGACCGGCATTGCGTCGCGGCACTGGACATAAGGGCCGTGACCGTCCGGGTCGCAGAAGTAGAACATATTGATGACGAAGGGTGCCTTGACGCCGCGCATCTCGACGTTCCGGAAGACCAGACCGTCGATGACAGCGGTGTTGCCGCGGCCGCGGCGCGTCTTGACACGCAGACCACGGTCGGTGTGGTCCATCAGGCACTGGGTGACCACCATGTCCTTGACGCCGCCGCTCATCTCGCTGCCGATGACAATGCCGCCGTGACCCTTGTCCAGCAGGCAGTTCCGGATGATGGTATGCTCACAGCTCTTCTTCAGCTTCATGCCGAGGAAGACCTTGCTTGCCTTCATGGCGATGCAGTCGTCGCCGACGTGGATGTTCACGCCGATGATACGGGTGTACTCGCAGCTTTCCGGGTCGATGCCGTCAGTGTTGGGTGCGTTGTAGGGGTTGTTGATGTTGAAATTGAGCAGGTCGAGGTGCTTGACGAAGATCGGGTGGATGGTCCAGGAGTAGCTGTTCTGGACAGTGATGCCGTGCAGGACAACGTTCTCACTGTCGACCATCGCAACGGCGCGCGGACGCCATGCAATCCGCTTGACCTTCGGGTTCACCCACCAGTCGCCGTTCTGTGCGTCGCAGTCCAGCGTACCCTCGCCGGTGACGACGACGTTCTGCACCTGCGTGATGTTCAGCAGGCCGGCAAAGCTGCTCAGAGGGTTGCCTTCCCAGCCGGTGAGATAATATTCGTCGACTTCGTTTTCGCTCGGCAGAACGCCCGGCAGGATGGGATAATGGGTGCGGTCGTTGTCGCCCAGCAGAACAGCACCCTTTTCGAGGTAGATGGTGGTGTTGCTCTTGGCGAACAGGCTGGCGGTGCGGTAGCGGCCAGCCGGGATGTAGACGGTGCCGCCTGCCGGGCAGGTGGACAGAGCGGCCTGCAGCTTGCCGGTGTTGTCGGTCTCGCCGTCAGCGACCAGACCGTAACGGGAAGCATCCACAAAGAAGGTCTCGGCCTCGGTGGTGAACTCGAGGCTCAGCTTCTCGCCCTCGGCCTCGACGCCCACGGTGTAAGTGGTGGAGGGGAGCAGAGAGAAGAGGGAGAAGACGTTGGTGTTGCAGCCGTCATAGACGGTCTCGCCGTTCAGCGTAACGGTGAACGGATGTGCCGGACGGAAGCACAGGCCGTTTTCCAGCTCGAAGACGGCACTACGGGTCATGGAACGGATAAGTGAGAGGTTCATAACAAATCAGCCTCCTGAACGATTGTGAGTGGATTTTTTAACTTGCCCACGGGATGCGGACATGATAAACTAAAACTGTAAAAGAGCCTTAGTCTGTTGTATCCATTATAGGATTCAGACTATGAAATTACAAGGGGGTTGTGAAAAAAGTGCGCGCAGAACGTGAAAAGATCCTTGCGAAGATCCGGGCGGAGAGTCTGCGGCTGACCGGGAGCCGTCTGGAACTCAGCCCGGACGAAGAGACCTGCTATCTGGTCCTGATCTCCAGCGGCAGCTGTACCCTGCACTGGTGCGACGAGAGCCTGCTGGTGAACCCGGGCTGCACTCTGCTTCTGGGGCCGGGCGGCGGCGTATTGGAGCAGGCCGGCCATACCGTGCCGGAGCTGTCCGGGTGCGAATTCCCCATCAGCATCCTGCACGAGATACGAAACCTGAGCCAGAGGGATATGACGCCCCTCTTTGAACCGGGGCAGTATATGCCGCTGTATGGCTCGGTCAAATGGCTGAGCCGCCTGCGGACGCTGCTCGAGATGATGCGCAGCGCGGACGATGAGCCGGATTACCCGGGCGGTTTGTACCTTGCCCTGCTGCTCTATTATGTAGAACAGGAGTATCAGGCCGAGAGCCGCTCGACCGCCGCACCGCCCCGGAATGAGACGGTGGAGCAAATTTGCGCATACCTTGCGGTGAACTATCAGCAGAAGTTTTCCCTCAGCGAGGTGGCAGCAAAGTTCTATCTGTCGCCCTACTACCTGAGCCGGGTCTTCCGGAAGGTCACCGGACAGTCCATCGTGGATTACCTGAACGGACGCCGCATCGAGGCCGCCCAGAAGCTTCTGGAGACCACCGACCTGAGCATCAGTGCTGTGGCCGAGCAGACGGGTTTCGCGTCTGCGGCGCATTTCCGGCGCGTCTTCCGGGAGACGATGAACATCAGCCCCTTGCAATATCGCAAGAGCCATCAGGCATAAAAGAACCGCCCCCTGAACCATTACGGGAAATGGCACAGGGGGCGGTTTTACATTTCGTTTGCGGTCATATCCGCAGTACCAGAGCGATTAGCCCTTGACAGCACCGGCGGAGATACCTTCGACGAACTGATCCTGTGCGCAGAAGAAGACGATCAGCTGCGGCAGGATGGAGATCAGGGACAGAGCCAGAATACGGTTCCAGGCAAAGCCGGTATCACCGTCCATGGACAGCTTGACGAACAGAGACATCGGATACTTCGCAGGGGTCTGCACATAAAGCAGGGGGCCCATGAAGTCGTTGCAGCTCCACATGAACTGGAACAGTGCGCAGGATACCAGAGCAGGCAACAGCATCGGAACGATGACCTTGTACAGGGTCTGGAAGGAGTTGCAGCCGTCGATAGCGGCAGCCTCGTCCAGATCACGAGGAACGTTGCGCATGAACTGAACCAGCTGGTAGACGAAGTAGGTCTCAGTTGCAAATGCGCAGTGGACCCAGATCGCCAGATAGAACGGGCTGTTGACCCAGCCGAACTTGGTGTAGAGCAGGAACTGAGGAACGTTCAGAACGACCTGAGGCAGGAACAGGGTGGCCAGCATGATGCTGAACAGGATCTTCCGGCCCGGGAAGTCGAAACGACCGAAACCATAAGCGGCAATGCAGGAAGAGACGACCGTAGCGATAACCTTGGGGATAACGTAAGAGTAGGTGTTCAGCATGGCCTGCAGGATGTTGATGGAGCCGCCGAAGTTGTTCAGAGCATTCTTGTAGCCCTCGAGGGTGGGGTTCTTGATCCACAGGCCGATGCCTGCAAAGATCTCGCTGTTGTCCTTAAAGGTCGCACTGACCATCCACAGCAGGGGATAGATCATGATCAGGCCCACAAGGATCAGGACAAAGTACTTAAAAAACGTCGCGATGGCGTTAGATGCTTTCATTCCCATACCGTCATACCTTACCTTTCATCCGAGTAGTAGACCCACTTCTTCTGGCTGGTGAACGCAATGACCGTCAGGATGCAGACGATGACGAACATGATCCATGCCAGTGCGGAAGCCATGCCCATCTGGTTGGACTTGAAGGCGTAGTTGTAAACCAGAATGGAGATCAGGGTGGTGGAGCTGCGAGGACCGCCGTTGGTGATGATGAACGGGCCGTTGAACTCCTGGAAAGCCTGGCAGATCTGAGTGACCAGGTTGTAGAAGATGATGGGGGTGATCATCGGAACGGTGATGGAGAAGAACTGCTTCCACTTGCCGGCACCGTCGATGGTAGCTGCCTCATACAGGTCAGCCGGAACACCCTTCAGAGCAGCAAGGAACAGGACCATGGCGGAACCGAACTGCCAGATACGCAGGAAGCAGATGATCCACAGAGCGTAGTTGGGGTCGGACAGCCAGGACGGACCCTGGAAGTGGCCGAAGGTGATACCGCGGATGATGGTGTTGACCAGACCGTCATCACGGAAGACGGCCTTCCACAGAACTGCGATAGCGACCGAGCCGCCCAGAATGGACGGGATGTAGTAAATGGTACGGAACAGGTTCACGCATGCGATCTTGAAGTTCAGGATGTATGCAATGAACAGAGCGAAGATCAGCTTCAGAGGCACAGTGATGAACGCGTACTTGAAGGTGGTGACCAGAGCCTTGGTGATCTTGGCATCGGTGAAGGCGGTGACGTAGTTCATCACGCCGTACTCGTGGATGCCGTTGAAGAAGTTCATATCAGTAAAGCTGTAGTACAGCGACTGACCGAACGGGATCGCCTTGAAGACGACGAAGCCGATGATCCAGGGGATCAGATAGAGCAGACCCTGCCATTTATCCAGGAACTTCTGCGCCGGGGTACGCCCCAGAGAGGGAGCTTTGCTTTCTTTCATCCGGGAATCCTCCTTTTTGGAAATTCGTTTTGCGTTTATACCTTCACAATTTGGATACAACTTTGTCAAGAATTTGTAATCACTTTTTCTTAAAAAGGGGGCATCCATCCAGACCAGATGGGGGATGGATGCCCCTATGTACCCAAATCGTTCGGCAAGAGCCGTCAGGTTATACCGTCCTGCGGCTCGTGCGCCTGTCTGTTAGGCTGAGATCAGCCGACAGTGTAGCCGACAGCCTCCATGCCGTCCAGCAGGGTGTCGACCAGATCAGCACCAGAAGCGTTGTCGTAATCCAGAGTGTCAAAGACTTCCTGATAGGTGCCGGTGCCGGTCGCCTTCAGGTCGCTTGCCTCGAACAGGGGATCCAGCTGGCAGGAAACGAAGTCCATGACCTTGCCGTTTGCCTCAGCGACCAGATCCTTGATCTTGCCGGCGGCCTGTGCTGCTGCCAGACCAGCCTTGGAAGCCGGGATGCCGCACTCGGAACCCATGATGGAAGCACCCTTCTCCTCGTTCAGCAGGAAGTTGATCAGCATAGCAGCCTCTGCAGGGGTCTTGCAGGTCTTGGTGATAGCCAGACCCATAGAGACCTTGGAGAAGCCGCCGTTGTAATCGCCGAACTTGATCTCATCGCCGACGATGAAGCCAGCCTTGTTGTCGTCGTCCAGAGCGTCCTGATACTTGGTAGCGGAGGAATCCCACTCGAAGCAGCCAGCCAGCTTGCCAGTGATCCACTCGTTGGACTGGTGTGCGGCGTTGTCGCCGTTGGAGCCGTAGTAGGTGGGCAGGCTCATGATGACGTGGCCGTCGACCAAGCTCTTGATGAAGTCGATGCCCTCTGCGATCTCGTCAGAGGAGTAGTTCAGGGTAGAAGTGGTGGGATCTGCCCAGTCCTTGCCATACTTGGACTCGAGGTAGAAGACCATCAGGATCATACGGTCGTATGCGCCCAGGTGCAGGGGATAGTAGTCATCGCCCAGCTTCTCCTGGAAGGTCTTGCCTGCGTTCATCAGGTCGTCCAGAGTCTGAGGAACCTCGGTGATGCCAGCCTTGTTGAAGGTGGTCATGTTCCAGAAGAAGATACGGCCGGTCATGGAAACGGGCACGCACTGCTGAGCGTTTGCGACGTTGCAGGCCGACAGCTTGCTGTCATCCCACTGGGTCAGATCCAGATAATCGGAAACGCTGTTCAGATCCATGAAGGTCTGGCCGTTGGAAGAATAGTTGTACAGCCAGTTCCAGTTGATCTGGCAGACATCCTCAGCAACACCGCCTGCGAACTTGGTGGACATGGTGTCCTCCCAGCCGGACCATGCGGCGAAGGTGGGGTTGACGGTAATGTTGGTGTGCTCAGCAGAGAACTCCTTGATGGCGTCCTGATAAGCGTTGTGACGAGACTCGCCGCCCCACCAGCTCATGGTCAGGGTAACGGGATCGGTGGAAGGACCTGCGACAGATGCAGCCTCAGAAGAAGCTGCGGTGGAGCTGGAAGCTGCACCGTTGCTGCCGCCGCATGCTGCCAGCAGACCAGCTGCGCCGACGACGCCGGTAGCCTTCAGGAAGTTGCGACGAGAAATTGCCTTGCTCATTTTTGTTCTCCTCCTAATATAGAAAACATCGTGTAAACGGCCTTACTGCAAAGGGCACGTTGTATACAATTATGATAACAAAATGACGAAGAAAAAGAAAGACGTAAATTGAAGTGATACGAACAAAAAACGTACAAATATTGTCATGCTGTTTTGGAATCCTTTGACGTCATTGCCATAATGAATAAACTTGAGCCGAAAAACTGTGCAACTTGTATACTTCGCTGATTTGCATAGAAAAATCAGACGGAATGGGGAATGAAAAGCCCAAATTGCAATAATTTTGTAACGAATTAGAAAATGTTGCAGGTGCGTTGTATACAATAAAAAATGCGATAACAAAAAGTTTGGATTGTAAACTGATATATCAATAGCGCAAAAAACGCTCGAAATGGTCGAAAATGCCAGCCATTGATATATCACTCGAGCCGAAATGACATGAAAAAACCGCCCTTTTGAGAGGACGGTAAAATTTTTTATCTCATTTTTGATTTTTCTGCCGGGCGTAGAACTCGCGCTTGGCCCGGAAGTAGCATTGAGGACACATGCTGACGTACTGGACGTCATTCTCGAGGTCGATGGCGACCTGTTCGCCCTCAAAGACGAACTGCCCATTGACCTTGCGGCAGTTGCAGATGGCTTTCCGGCCGCAGAAGCAGATGGTCTTCATCTCTTCGATGGTGTGGGCCAGCTCCAGCAGACGGGTCGAGCCCGGGAAACCGTGAAGGGAAAAATCGGTGCGCAGGCCGTAGCAGATGACCGGGATGTTCAAATCGACCGTCACCATGAACAGCTGTTCGGCCTGCTCGGGGGTAAAGAACTGGCTCTCGTCGCAGAGGACACAGGCAAGAGTCTGGCCCTTGCTGCTGGCGGTGCGGACTGCCTCGAAGACGTCCATCTTCGGCGGAATGAGCAGGTCGGCCTTGCGGCGGACACCCAGACGGCTGACGAGTTCGCCGCCGCCCTTGGTGTCGACCTGCGGTTTCAGGATGAGTACCCGCATCCCTTGTTCTTCGTAGTTGTGTGCTACCTGCATCAGGGCGGTGCTTTTGCCGCTGTTCATCGCACCATAGCGGAAATAAAGTTTTGCCATGAGGTCTCCTTATATAATGTTATTCTTGGTTGCGTAGGCGGTATCCCAGACTCATCAGGCTATCGCCCAAGTGGACGTTCTCGACCACGACCTCAGGATACGGGACCGACAGGTCGTAGTGGGAGAAGTTCCAGTATCCCTTGATGCCAAGGCTGACGAGTTGACCGCTGATCTCCTCCGCACCGCTGCGCGGTACGCAGAGGACAGCGACCTCCGGGTGATGCTCCTCGCAGAACTCCTCGAGCTGGTCGATGTGTAAGATCTGGATGCCGTTGATCTCCTTGCCCACCTCGTCGGGCGCATTGTCGAAGGCGGCAATGAGCTTGTAGCCGTTGGTATCCGTGGTGATGAACCGGCTCACCGCCTTGCCCAAACGGCCGCAGCCAATCAGGATGGTCGGCAGACGGTCACCGTTGCCGAAGAGCAGCTGCTCGAGGATGGAGAGCAGGTTCTCGACCGAGTAGCCGATGCCCTGCCGCCCGTTGACATCGCCGATGCAGTTGAAGTCCTGCCGCACCTGCGAAGCCGTGGTTCCCATCTGCGCGGCCAGTTCACGGGAAGAAATGCTGGTGATACCGTCATTTTTCAAGGTGCGGAGATACCGATAATATTTCGGGAGACGCTTGATGACGGGAAGAGATGCCTTACCGGGAGTGTTCATGTGTAATTTCTCCTTTCTGCCAAAAGGTGCTGGTTCCCTCGTTGTCCAGCGGACAAACCGGCAGATTCCATGAATTTTGTACAATTATGATACATATTTGTCAATCTTTTCGTTAATATAAAGTATACATCAATATAAGCGAATGTCAAATGCTCTGACAAAATTTTTTTGCCCGAAAAAGAACCTTTGCCGCCGCATAACCGCCCCACCACTTGGGAACGCTGTTTTTTATCCAGAAAGGACACCGAAAGCAAAGAAAAGAGGGAATGGAAGATGCCGGAAAACAAGGAACAACAGGAAGAAAATACGCAGGTGGAACAGCAGCGGCTGGAAAAAGAACAAATTGAAGATATGGGAACGGTCTACCGTA
Source organism: uncultured Faecalibacterium sp. (assembly GCA_934548045.1). Lineage (GTDB taxonomy): Bacteria > Bacillota > Clostridia > Oscillospirales > Ruminococcaceae > Faecalibacterium. Next base: position 91,287 of record CAKTEM010000003.1, read on the forward strand.
CCCGTGGCCGCCACGCCATCCACTGCCTGACCGTCATCGGGCAGGTCGAGGGCCATGTGGAGGCACCGCAGGGGCAGAAGACGACGAAATACGAGCATGTCATTCCGCAGCTGGTGGCCGTGCAGGAAGACCCGGCGATTGAAGGACTGCTCGTCCTATTAAATACGGTAGGCGGAGATGTCGAGGCTGGGCTTGCGCTGGCCGAACTCATCGCCAGCGTCTCCAAACCCAGCGCGACGCTGGTTCTGGGCGGCGGACACTCCATCGGCATCCCGTTGGCCGTCAGTGCGAAGCGGAGTTTCATCGTGCCGACCGCGACCATGACCATCCACCCGGTGCGTCATTCCGGGATGATTTTGGGCGTGCCGCAGACGATGCGCTGGTTCGAGCAGATGCAGGAGCGGATCACTGGCTTTGTGGCCGACCACAGCGGCATCTCAAAAGACCGCTATACCGAACTGATGCTCCGCACCGGGGAGCTGGTGATGGATGTGGGAACCGTCCTCGATGGACGGCGTGCCGTCAAAGAAAAGCTCATCGACCAGCTGGGCGGTGTCTCCGACGCACTGGAGTGGCTGTATAAAGAGATTGAAAAATAGTTTTTGTAGCTGCTAAAAGCAGTCAGCGAGGTCATCACTTTTCTGAAGAGTAGAACGTATTCGTTTAGAGTGAACTTGACCGACATGCCAAGGGCTCTCCCTTTGACAGACTCCCTCCGGCCGGAGGGAGATGTCGCAAAGCGACAGAGGGAGGACAAGCTGGCCGCATTGCGGCCTGAGAGGGCAATTGCCATTTGACTTTTCCCGTGGTACAATAAAAGAATCAAATATTATGCCTAGAGAAAGAAACAGGGTTTTAGGGAAAATGGCAACACAAAAACGAAAAACAACAGCAAAACGCAAAACCAGCCGCCGGAAAAGCCGGGCGGAAGAACGGGTGACGGCAGGACTGGGAACACTCTTTGCCGGCCTTTTGCTGGTGGTACTGACTTTTGTGCCGGGAGTGTCCGTCTGGAACGCCCTGCACAACGTATTGTTCGGGCTGTTCGGTGTCGGCAGCGTCGTGCTGGGTGCGGCGGTCTGCTATCTGGCCGTCATCTATACCCGGGGCGAAGACCTCCTGCCGCGCATCTTGAAGCTGGTGCTGGGCCTGCTCTTTGCCAGCGGCACGGTCATCGTCTTCTCGGATGTTCCGGCGAGTGTTCCGGCGGCGACGATGGTCGTGAACTGCTATCAGAACGGTGTGGATGCCGTTCTGGGCGGCGGTGCGCTGGGCGCAGTCCTGGGCGGAAATCTTCTGCTGCTCTGCGGACGCCCGGCGGCCAACTGCATTATGGTCGTGCTGGCTCTCTGCATCAGCCTTTACATCTTTGATATCACCCCGGCCGAACTCTGGCAGTGGCTCTGTGATATCGGCGGCGGCGTCCACGAAAAGGGCGTCGCTGTCTATGAGCAGAACGCGGCACGCCGGGCAGAGCGTCAGGCGGCAAAGCAGGCCGAACAGGAAGCCGCCGAGGAGTACGACGACTCCGACGAATACGAAGAGGGCGAGTACCCGGACGAAGAATACGAAGAAGAGGAAAGCAAGCCCTTCCATGTCGAGCTGCCCAACTGGATGAGCGGCGTCCTCCGCTGGGGCCATCAGGTGACGAAGGAGTTCGAGATGGCGGAAGCACATCCGCCCGAACCCCAGCCGCCGGTCGTGCCGGAGCCTCAGCCGGAAGCACCTGCGTTCGAGCCGGTGCAGGTGCATCGCCCGGAGCCGAGGGCGTCCTTTGATATTGACCTCGGGCCGGAACATACTGGTGTCGAGGGCGGCGGCAGTGAGCCCATCGAACCCATCATTCTGGGGCCGGGCGGTACATTCGGCGTGGATGCAAACCGGAAATCCGCACCCCGTGCCATCGTGAAGCCCATCGTTCCGGATGCCGTGGAGACGGCGGCGGAGGACTTCTTCCGTCAGCCTGACCCCGAACCGGTCGAACCGAATCCGGCACCGGTCAATGAGCCGACGATGAACTTTGCGACCATGACCGGACAGGCTCAGCCGACTGCCGCACCGTCAGAGCCGGAACTGCCCGAGACCGAATATCACCCCATCACACCGGTCACCCCGGAAGCACCGGCCGCACCCCACCGGGTCAGCGCGGAGAACGCCGTCGCCATGCGGACCGAGCCAGATGAGGATGGATGGATCAGCATCACCTCTGAACCGGCAGAGGAAAAAGACCTCAACAGCCTTGTCGCCGCCGCCATGGAAAAGCCTGCCGTCTCCGAACAGGAAGCGGCGACCGCCCCGGCGGAGGAAGCCGAACCCGTGGACGTCTATCAGTATCAGTACCCGTCCATCGAGCTGTTCGAGCAGGCACCCGAGGAAAACGATGCCGGTGCGCAGGATGAGCTGAAAGCCAACGCACAAAAGCTGGTGGACACCCTCGAGAGCTTCGGTGTCCGCACCCGGGTGCTGGATATCTCGCGCGGCCCGTCGGTCACCCGGTACGAAGTCCAGCCGATGGCAGGCGTCAAGATCAGCCGCATCACCTCGCTGGCGGACGATATCGCCCTGAACCTTGCCGTCGCCGACGTCCGTATGGAAGCACCCATCCCGGGCAAACCTGCTGTCGGCATCGAGGTGCCGAACCACAAAAAGACACCGGTCTATATCCGCAGTGTCTTCGAGAGTCAGAGCTTCCTGCGGATGACCTCGCCGATGGGTATCGCGCTGGGCAAGGACATTGCAGGCGTGGCGCAGGTCGCCGACCTCTGCAAGATGCCCCATCTGCTCATCGCAGGCAGTACCGGCAGTGGTAAATCGGTCTGCGTCAACAGTATCATCATGAGCCTGCTCTTCCGCTCCAGCCCGGAGGATGTCAAGCTGATGCTCATCGACCCGAAAGTGGTCGAGCTGGCCGAATATAATGGTATCCCCCACCTGCTGATGCCGGTCATCACCGAGCCGCGGAAAGCGGCCGGCGCGCTGGGTTCGGCCGTGCAGGAGATGGAGCGGCGGTATCATCTGTTTGCGGAGAACAATGTCCGTGACATCAAGTCCTTCAACAAGCTGGCCGCCGCCGACCCGACGCTGGAAAAGATGCCCTATATCGCTATCATCATCGACGAGCTGGCCGATCTGATGATGGTCGTCGGCAAGGATGTCGAGGACTCCATCTGCCGCATCGCGCAGAAAGCCCGTGCCGCCGGTATGCACCTCATCGTGGCGACCCAGCGTCCGAGTGTCGACGTCATCACCGGACTGATCAAAGCAAATATCCCCAGCCGCATTGCGTTCGCGGTGTCCAGTCAGGTCGACAGCCGCACCATTCTGGATGGTGCCGGTGCCGAAAAGCTGCTTGGCATGGGCGATATGCTCTTTATGCCGGTCGGCGCACCGAAACCCATCCGAATTCAGGGTACTTTCGTCCGGGATGAGGAGATCAGCCGCGTGCTGGACTTCATCAAGAAGAGCGCGACCGTTCAGTACGACGAGGCCATGATCGAGGCGATGGAAAAGCACGCCATTCAGGACAGCAAGAAGGGCGGCAGCAGCTCGGATGCGGATGAGGATTCCGGCAGCGACCCGATGTTCAAACAGGCTGTTGAAGTCGTCATCGACGCAGGACAGGCATCGACCAGCCTGCTGCAGCGTCGATGTAAGCTGGGCTATGCCCGTGCCGCCCGTATCATGGACGAGATGGAGGAAAAAGGCATCATCGGCCCCTACGAGGGCGCGAAACCCCGTGCCGTCCTCATCAGCCGTCAGCAGTGGCTGGAAATGAACCTCAACCAGCCGGATGAATAAATTTAAAGGAGCAAAAATGAACCCTGAAAATTATATTGATGCAGATCTTTTGAACCGCTTTGAATTTTATAATTATGGGCATGCACTAGAGATACTTCATGATGCTTTTCCAGAAGAGTGGATGGAGTTACAGGACTGTTTAAAAAAGTTGAAACTAACATTGTCCGACATTAAAAAAGCAGGAGGCAATGAGTCGCCAATTCCTAAAAAGTTTGATGAAATATTGTATCCGTATGGATGGAGAGAAATCAGAATTAGTGGAGATTTGATTGTGAAAAAATATCCCCGTCAAGTGGCACAAAGAAGAGGAAAATTTGCGAATGAGCCATATGAAACGGAGATGATAGAAGGATATATTGACGGACATAATATTGATTTTCTAAAAAATAGGGTTGCATTTGATTTGGAATGGAATAGCAAAGATCAAACTTTTGATAGAGATTTACTTGCGATGAGAACGTACTTTGATTGTGGACTTGTTGATGTTGGTGTAATCGTAACGCGAGCAAAAAATCTAAATGAAGTGTTTAAAAGAGAAGGCATAATGGAAAAATATGGATCGAGTACTACATGGATAGGAAAACTTACATATAGATTGGACTCGCGGCGAAATGGTGGATGCCCGATTTTGGCAATTGGTATTGGAAAGGAGTGCGTAGAAGAAAATGTCTGATTTTACGGTGACATTGAAGAATTTTCAAGATTTTACAAACGGAAAAAAATACAATACAATTTATGCAGATCCACCATGGCAGTTCCAAAATAGAACAGGAAAAGTTGCACCAGAGAATAAAAAGCTGATGCGCTATGAAACTATGACACTTGCTGATATTAAAGCTTTGCCTGTTGCGGATATTGCAGATGAAAAAGCACACTTATATTTATGGGTTCCTAATGCGTTGCTTCCGGATGGATTGGCTGTTATGGATGCATGGGGATTTGAATATAAAGGGAATATCGTTTGGGAAAAGGTTCGGAAAGATGGTGGGCCGGATGGGAGAGGTGTAGGATTTTATTTTCGGAATGTTACAGAATTGATTCTGTTCGGTATTAAAAAGAAAAGCGCACCGAATAGGACTCTCCAACCGGCTAGATCGCAAGTTAATTTGATCCGTGCGATGAAAAGAGAGCATAGCCGAAAACCGGATGAAGTGATTCCGATCATTGAAGCCTGCAGTCAAGCACCTCGAATTGAATTGTTTGCGAGAGGAATAAGAGAAGGCTGGGATATGTGGGGAAATCAAGCAACAGCGGATTATGAGCCGACGTGGAATACCTACGCAAATCATACAGTTGCACAGTCTGAAAAAGATGTATTAGAATCATGTACTAGAAAAGCAATTTAATTAAGGATATAATATGGAACAACAAACCTACACCGAATTTCTTCCCATCAGCCGGGCGGACATGGAGGCCCGGGGCTGGGATCAGCTGGATTTTGTGGTCGTGGGCGGCGACGCTTACGTTGACCATCCCAGCTTTGGCACCGCCATCATCAGCCGCCTGCTCGAGGCCGAGGGCTATAAAATCGGCGTGCTGGCGCAGCCCCGTTATACCGACTGCGAGGATTTCAAGCGGTTCGGCAAGCCGAAATACGGCTTCTTCATAGGCGGCGGCAATGTTGACAGCATGGTGAGCCATTATTCTGTCGCGAAAATTCCGCGTGCCGAGGACGAGTATTCTCCCGGCGGCAAAGCCGGCGCACGCCCCGACCGGAGCGCGACCGTTTATACCCGGCTGGCAAAGCAGGCCTATCCTGATTTGCCGGTCATTCTGGGCGGTCTGGAAGCATCCCTGCGCCGGTTCGCCCATTACGATTACTGGATGGAGACCGTTCTGCCCAGTATCGCCGAAAGTTCAGGCGCGGATATCATCAGCTTCGGCATGGGCGAGCATCAGACCGTGGAAATCGCCCGGCGTCTTGCCGCAGGCGAACCGGTGGAGTCCATCACTGATGTGGACGGCACCTGCTACCTGACCGACTTCGACCACCTGCCCGAGCGGTACGTCGAGTGCGCCGGTTACAAGAAGGTCGCTTCCGATAAGATGGCCTACGCAAAGGCCTGCCGTATCCAGATGGACAATCAGGACGTCGTCAGCGGCCAAATCATCGTCCAGAAGCAGAGTGAAAAATACCTCGTCCAGAATATCCCGGCAAAGCCCCTTGTGCGCTGGGAGCTGGACAAAGTCTACGCTCTGCCCTACACCCGGCGGTATCATCCGATTTATGAGTCGATGGGCGGCGTTCCGGCCATCCGGGAGGTGCAGTTCTCCATCATCCAGAACCGCGGCTGTTTCGGCGGCTGTAACTTCTGTGCCATCCAGCTCCATCAGGGGCGGCGCGTCACCAGCCGCAGTGCGGACAGTATCGTGGCCGAGGCCGAGCGGATGACCCACGAGCCGGATTTCAAGGGCTATATCCACGATGTTGGCGGCCCGACTGCAAACTTCCGTTTCCCGTCCTGCCGGGAGCAGATGCTGCGCGGCATGTGCAACGGCGGCAAGCACTGCCTTGCGCCGACCACCTGCTCGCATGTCATCGTCGACCACAGCGATTACCTGAAGATCCTCCGCCGCGTCCGGGAACTGCCCGGCGTCAAGAAGGTCTTTATCCGCAGCGGCATCCGGTTCGACTATCTGATGGCCGACCCGGACGATACCTTCTTTAAAGAGCTGGTGGAGTACCACGTCTCCGGTCAGCTCAAGGTCGCGCCCGAACACTGCGCACCCAACACGCTGGCCTACATGGGCAAGCCGCCCATTGAGACGTTCAATAAGTTCAAGGACAAGTTCTATGAGCTGAGCAAGAAGGCTGGCAAGAAACAGTATCTTGTGCCGTATCTGATGTCCAGCCACCCGGGCAGCACCCTGAAAGACGCCGTTTATCTGGCCGAGTACCTTTATAAAAACCACATGCGCCCGGAGCAGGTGCAGGATTTCTACCCGACGCCCGGCACGGTCAGCACCTGCATGTTCTACACCGGTCTCGATCCCTACACCCTCAAGCCGGTGTTCGTCGAGAAGACCGCCGAGGGCAAGGCACTTCAGCGCGCTCTGCTCCAGTATTATGAGCCGCGCAACGCTGAAAAGGTCGTCAAGGCTCTGAAAATGACCCACCGGGAAGACCTCATTCCGCTGCTGGTTCCGGCAGAAGGCCGCCGCGCGGTCCAGCGTTCGGCACGACGCGCAGAAGCCGCCGAAGTCACCATCCACAACGACGGCACCTATACTGTCCGCCCGAACCAGAAGGGCAGAAACACCGGGAAATCTTCCGGCAGAACTGCCGCCAGCGCAGGCCGTCAGCCCAGCCCGGGCGCACGCTTTGCACCCCACTCCGCACCCAGCCATAAGCCAAATACGAAGAAAGAGACGCAGAGATCGTGGAACAGTTCAAAAAAGAAAAAGTAAATCTCTGGCAGAAAACCGTCCGCCGCCTGACTGCCCTTGCGCTGGCGGCGGCTCTCGCACTGGGCTTTGCGGCCTGTGACGGCAGTGCTGTCATCCAGCCGCCTCAGAATAACAGCGGCATTGAGACGACCCAGCCCAGCGCGGAAGAAAATTTCCAGATGCACTTCATCGACGTCGGGCAGGCGTTGAGCGTACTGGTGGAATGTGACGGCCAGTTCATGCTGTACGACGGCGGCAATGTCGATGATGGCAGCCTTGTCGTTTCGTACTTACAGAATCAGGGCGTGGAGGAGCTGCAATACGTCTTTTGCTCCCATGCCCACGAGGACCATGTGGGCGGTCTGGCCGCTGCGCTGGCCTACTTCCCGGCAAACCATGTGTACAGCCCGGTGACCGAGGCCAGCACCAAGTGCTTCCAAAACTTCATCAAATACACCCAGCAGCAGGGCTTACAGGTCGAGGTTCCGGCCGTCGGCACGGTCTGGCAGCTGGGAAGCGCGACCGTCCAGCTGCTCGGCCCCATCAAGCAGTACAACGACACCAACGATACATCGCTGGTCCTCCGCATTGACTACGGCTCGACGAGCTTTCTGCTGACCGGCGACATGGAGTCGGACGCAGAGCGTGACCTTGTGGAGAGCGGCGCGAACCTGAAAGCCGATGTCCTTCAGGTCGGCCACCACGGTTCCAGCACCTCGTCCAGCTACATCTTCATGAACGCCGTCCTGCCTGAGATGGGCATCATCTCCTGCGGAGCCAACAACAAGTACGGCCATCCCCATGAAGAGACGCTGAGCATCCTGCGCGATGCCGGTGTGGATACCTACCGCACCGACCTGCTGGGAACCATCACCATCGGCAGTGATGGCTCGAACTACACTGTTTCCAGTGAGCATTACGCCACCGACGCAGAACTGAACCCCACCGACCCGGCGGCATCCAGCACCGCACAGCAGGCATATATCGGCAACGTGAACTCGAAGAAGTTCCATCTGCCTACCTGCCTGAACCTCCCGGCAGAGAAGAATCAGATCCTCTTCTCCAGCTATGATGAGGCCATCGCCGCAGGTTATGAACCTTGTGCGACCTGTATCAAGTAAAAGAAAAATAAACAAGAAAACCAGAATCAAGGCCATTTGACCGATGATTCTGGTTTTCATTTTTATGATTCTATTTCAGAGAAATCAATTACACCCGAAGAATTCCTTTGCGATATCGGCGGTCTTTTTGGCGTCCTTGGCATACCAGTCTGCGCCGATTTTCTCGGCGTATTCGGGCGTCAGGACGGCACCGCCGACCACGATTTTGCAGTCAAGCTTTGCTTCGTGCAGGGCGGCGATGGTCTCTTCCATGCTCTTGAGGGTGGTCGTCATCAGAGCCGACAGGCCGACGAGATGGACGTCCTTTTCTCGGACGGTGTTGACGACGGTCTCGATGGGAACGTCCCGGCCAAGGTCGATGACCTCGAAGCCGTAATTCTCGAGGATGACCCGGACGATGTTTTTGCCGATGTCATGGACATCGCCCTTGACCGTGGCGAGGACGATGCGGCCCTTGCTGGCACCTTCGCCGCCGTTCTTGGCGATGGCGGTCTTGATCTCATCGAATGCGCTCTGTGCGGCACTGGCGGCCTGAAGCAGCTGGGGCAGGAAAAGGGTACCCTTTTCGTATTTCACGCCCACGATGTCGAGGGCCGGGATCAACGCTTCATCGACCAGTTCCAGCGGCTGTTTTTCTTCCAATAACGCCTTGGTACGGGTAGCGGCCTCGCCTTTCAAGCCCTTTTCCACGGCCTTCATCAGAGGAGCATAGGGGCCGGACACGGTGGCGTCTGCTTCCGGCGTGGCAGTCTGCGCAACAGCGGCTTTTGCCAGCGCAGTGGATGCCGGGACCCGGTTGGCGTACCGGGCGATGTACTCGGTACTCTGCTTGTCGCGGTTCGTCAGGACGTTGTAGGAGTAGATGGCCGCCATCATCTCTTCGCTGGAAGGGTTCATAATGGCGAGGTCCAGCCCGGCGTACATTGCCAGCGTCAGGAAGGTCGTGTTCAGATAGGGGCGGCAAGGCAGACCAAAGCTGATATTCGACACGCCGAGGATCGTCCGGACGCCCAGCTCCTTTTTGCAGGCGGCGAGGGCTTCCACAGTCGCCATGACATCGGCCTGCTGTGCGCTGGCGGTCAGGGTCAGGCAGTCGATGTAGATGTCTTCCTGTGGGATACCGGCTTCGAGAGCCGCTTTTTTGATCCGCTTTGCAATCTCCACACGGTCTTCCGCACTGGACAGGATGCCGCGCTTGTCGATGGCAAGGCCGACGATGGCCGCGCCGTATTTTTTGCAGAGCGGCAGAACTTTTGCGAGAACTTCCGGCTCGCCGTTGACCGAGTTGACGATGGGCTTGCCGTTGTAGACGCGCAGGCCGCGCTCGAGGGCGTCGGCGTGGGAGGAATCCAGCTGCAAAGGCAGGCTGACGACGCTCTGCAACGCCTTGACGACCTGCTCCATCAGGACCGGCTCGTTGACGCCGGGCGCGCCGACGTTGACGTCCAGCACCTGCGCACCGGCCTCGACCTGACTGACCGCCTGCTCGAGGACATAGTTCATGTCGCCCTCACGCAGGGCCTGCTGGAACCGCTTTTTGCCGGTGGGGTTGATGCGCTCGCCGACGACCGTGATGCCGTCAACGGTCAGATAGTTGACCGGTGTGCAGAGGACGGAGGGCATCGGGTGCGCCGGACGGCCCGGTTTGCAGTCGGCAAAGACGCCGTTCAGCAGCTTGATGAACTCAGGCGTCGTGCCGCAGCAGCCGCCGGCCGCAAACAGGCCCAGCTCCCGGTAAGGCTTCATCTGGATGGCGTAGATTTGGGGTGTGATATCGTAGCCGCTGCCGTCCGCACGGGGCAGACCGGCGTTCGGCTTGACGAAGACCGGGAAATCGCCGGGCAGAGCCTCGGTCAGCCGCTTTGCCATCGGGAAAATTTCCTTGGGGCCAAGGGAACAGTTGATGCCGACGGCGTCCGCACCGAGTCCGCGCGCCGTGACGCCGAAGCTCTCGACGGTGCATCCGGTAAAGGCACGTCCACCGGCCTCGAAGCTCATGCTGGCGAGGACGGGCAGGGTAGAGTTCTCTTTTGCGGCCAGCAGAGCAGCTTTCAGCTCGTACAGGTCGGTGAAGGTCTCAAAGAAGATGAGGTCGGCACCGGCAGAGACACCGGCTCGAACGATACGGGCATACTCATTCAGCGCGTCCTCAAAGGCCAGCGTTCCGCTGGGTTCCAGCAGCTCGCCCAGTGGGCCGACGTCCAGCGCGGTCAAGGCACCATACGGGGCGCAGGCACGCTTGCAGCAGCCGATGCCGGCCGCGATGATTTCTTCCAGCGAATATTTGCTGTCGGCCAGCTTGTGCGCCGAGGCACCGAAGGTGTTGGCGTTGACGATGCGGCTTCCGGCAGCGGCATACATGCCGTGGATGCTCTCGATGAGAGCCGGGTTTTCGATGTTCAGCTCCTCAGGCCGTGCGCCGAGTTTCAGCCCGGATGCCTGAAGCATGGTTCCCATGCCGCCATCCAGCAGGATGGTGTTGGATTGGGTAAAAAGTTCACTCGCTTGCACAGGTTTTTCCTCTCTTTCGATATTCGCACCGGCTGCGCAGGACACAGTGGCCGCAGCCTGCCAGCTGCCCTTTGACCGGGTGGTCGCTGACGCCCAGCAGAGCCGTGATGCTCTTGCGCGGAGTCATCAGGTTCGAGTCGGTCACGCAGATCCCGGCACGCCGGGCCGTGTCCAACGCCGCAGCAACCAGCGGCTGTACTGTAATTGGCCAGTCACCGTAGCCCGGCGAGAACCGCCCGGTCAGATACTTTCCCTCTTTTGCCGCCCACTGCCGAAGTTCGCTCTCGGCGAGGTCAGCGGCCTGCTCCGCCAGTGCGGAACCCAGCGCGTCGGATGCCACCGACGCAGCGATATCACCCACACCGGCCCGGCGGATCTGGGTATCGACCCCGGCACCCAGCGTCACAGCCAGCAGAATGGCCTGTGCGCATCCCTCGAGATGCCGCCGGATGTCCTCGCCCTGCAAAATACCGACTTCGGTCAGGGCATCGACGTCAGCTTCCAGCCAGACTGCCCGGGGCGTTGCTGCCGCCAGAAGCGGCACGGCACACCGTTCCAGAAGGGCCATCGTCGCCGCATCGACTTCGCCGCGCGCGCCGAAATACCGTGCCGCCTGCAGGATGTTGACGGCTTCCGGCTTTTCCAGTACCAGTGGTCTGCTTGCGCCGATCTGCATCGCGATTCCCCCTTCTGTGTTGTGATGTTTTAAAGTATACCGCAGGACCGGTGGGAAATCAATCCTGTCGGAAAAAGGGGCCTATTCTCAATTGTGAAAAACCGACCACGGTTTATTTTCAATTTGTTCAAAAACCCCACAAAGAAACTCCATTTTTATCCGGTACAATAAGGGTGCGGTCGGGGAGGAACACAAAAAGTTCCTTGAACCGACAAAATGCAGGCAATGAAAGCCGTGAATGAGTCGCAGCGGCTTCCCTTAATTAAAATACTGTCTCCTGCCGATGCGAGGCAATAGCCCGGCAGCGGACAGACTACCAACAACCTCCTGACAGCCGCAAATGTTTGGAGTTCTCATACACAGGCAGCACCGCTTTCTCCTCCTTTCCACGGTGCTGTCTGTTTTTGTTTTGTCTGATTTTTGCATAGAAAAAACGCGGAAGTTTTCACAGCTTCCGCGTTTTTTGTTGAAACTTTCCCTTACCGGCAGTCGCGCAGACGGGCGGCAGGCAGTTTTTCGGACATGTACGCCCACGCCGCGTCGCAGGACTCGTTGAGCAGATAGGCCTGATTCTGCTGGACGTAGATGTAAATGGCACCGGGCGTCCGGTAGATGGTGTGGATGCTCTGCCACGGGTACTGGTGGGTCGGCTCGGGCTTGTCCTGTTCACCGGCCATCCAGACCGACAGGCCGTCGTCATTCAGCAGCAGACGGTAGAAGGGTTTCGGCTGGGCGAGGCCCATTTTTTTGATCTGGACGCTCAGATTGTGGAAGAAGGTCCAGAAGTAGACCGCAGGCGCGCCCAGAGCGACAACGGCGAGAACGACCGTCAGCAGAGCGGCACCCTCGCGCTGGCCGACCTGCGACAGGCAGATGCCGGCGGACAACAGCAGAATGGCGGTAAAGAGTGCCGGGCGGTGCCATCGCTTGTGGTGGCGCAGCAGGTCGAAGGTGGCGAAATCGTGGAACGAGGTCGCGTCCATCTGGACAGAAACGGAAATCGGTTGAGACATGGCAAAGCCTCCCTTTTTTAGGCATAGTACCATATTTTTTCCGAACAATCAAGGAAAAACTTGCGCAAATACCATAAATCGTGGTAGAATAAGACGATTTGAAGCGATTTCGCGGCGGAGATTTTGCCAGAGGAGGAATGACGGTGCGGTGGAGGATGACCTTAAAAGAACGGATGATGCTGTGTCTGACAGCGTTTTTTCTGGCACTCATCGCACAGATCTGCCTGAGCTTTTACCAGTCTGGCACCGTTTTACGGGAGCTGGACGACCAGATGGGCAATTTCAACGCCATCAGCCGATTTCAGAATGGTGTGGAGCGGAGCCTGAACGCTCTGGACAACTACCGCTGGGAGTACGGCGACTCGGACGAGCTGCTGGAAGAGCTGCAAGGGTCGTTCTCCACCATGAATGCGTGGCTCTGGCGTATCGAGGACGACCTTGATACCGTCAGTGAGGAGCAGTATCTTCTGTACAATGCTGTCTGCACGACCTTTGACAGTTACACGGCACTTGTCAATGATTTGGAAACGGCTGTCCAGGCCGGCGGCGAGATGACGGCGGCGCAGCTCTATTATAACAAGGTATCGCCCTGTGGAAACTATCTGCGTCAGTACGCCCAGCAATTGCTGAATACGGCCATCTCGGATGCGCAGGAGAATTACACGCAGGTGTCGGAGTTGAGCAACCGGGTCAAGTGGGCGCAGACCGTCGTAGTTGGTCTGTGTCTGGTGCTGGGCTGTGTCATGGCACTGTCTGTTCTCCGGCTGCTGACACCGGTACAGCAGCTCATCAGCGCGTCGCAAGCCATCGCCCGGCGTGAGTTCGATACGCCGGATGTTCCGGTGCCGCATCAGGATGAGATGGGGCAGCTGGCCGAGGCGTTCAACAAGATGAAACACTCGATGGCCGAGCAGGTGAACACCCTGCGCGAGAAAAACGAAATTGAACGGGAACTGCACCGACAGAAGACGCAGGCCCTCGAGATGCAGAACCGGATGGAGCGCAGCCGGTTGCAGCAGCTGCGGAGTCAGATCGACCCACACTTTCTGTTCAACACCCTGAACGTCATTTTGCAGACCGCCGGGCAGGAGAAAGCCTACCGGACGCAGGCTCTGATCACGGCTTTGTCGCACCTGCTGCGCTACAGCCTGATGAGCAACGACGAGCAGGTTCCGCTTTCCCGGGAAGTGCGCATCGTGGACGAGTATTATTCCATCTATCACGTCCGCTTCGGGGAGCGCATCCGGATGCTGTGGAAGATATCGGACTCCATTGAGCTGACCGAGACGATGGTGCCGTCCTTTATCTTGCAGCCCATCGTGGAAAATGCGTTTAAGCACGGTATTTCTCCAAAAGAAGAGGGCGGTGTCGTCCGGATCCGCATCAATCCGCTCCGGGAACAGGGGCTTTTGTATATCAATGTGTTCGATAACGGTGTTGGCATCGAGCCGGAACAGCTTGGTCAGCTGAAATCTGCGCTCGAGCAGACCGGCGAACGCTGGGAACATATCGGCATTTACAATGTGGCGGCGCGGCTGAGACTGCTGGACAAACGCTGCCGGTTTGAGATCCATTCCCATCCGGGATGGGGAACAGCGGTCAGCCTGTATCTGCCGCTGGTGGAGAATTTGGAGGAGGAATTGGACGATGATACGCCTGTTGATCGCGGATGACGAAAAGCTGGAACGGGAAGCTCTGGCAGATATGGTGAGCCACCGATTCGAGCATGAAGTCGTGATGGAGTTTGCCGAAAACGGCCGGAAAGCCGCCGATACCGCCGTCCTCTGGGGCGCGGAGCTGATCCTGATGGACATCGAGATGCCGGGCATGAGCGGTTTGGATGCGGCCCGGGCAGTACTGGCCCAGCGGCCCAGCTGCCGGGTGATTTTTGTCACGGCATACAGTCTGTTCCAGTATGCACACGAGGCGGTGCATCTGGGAGCCTGCGACTATCTGCTCAAGCCGGTCGACCCGGACGAGCTGGAAGCATCCATCCGGCGCGCAATGCGTCAGATCGAGACGGAACGGAAGCTTGCGGCACTGGCACCCGTCCAGCCCGAACCCACCGAAGAGCCGGAGCGGGCCGCCGAGGTGGAGGATGGCGAAAACAACCAGACCGCCCTTGTGATGGCGCATGTCCGGCGGTATCTGGAAGATAACTATATGTTCGACCTCTCGCTGGACAGCGTGGGCGAGATTTTGCACATGAGCCCGGCCTACCTGTCGGCACAGTTCAAAAAATACCAGAAGATGAACTTCCTCGACTGCCTGACCGAACTGCGCATCAATGCCGCAAAAGAGCTGCTGGCCGACCCCTTCCGCTCGTCGGCAGAGGTAGCCTCGATGGTGGGCTATGAGGATGCAAGTTATTTCGCCCGGGCGTTCAAAAAACGGACGGGCATGACGCCGACCCAGTACCGCCGCCGGATCAAAACATCCCAGACCTCCCACCCGGAGGCCGTCTTATGATAGCCCGTCGAGAATTGCTGTCAGCGGCGGCAGTTATGGCACTGATGAGCGTGACGGGCTGCTCTTTTCCACGGAAGAACGATAATACAGTGGAAAACAAGCCGGAACTGATTTTGCGCTACGCCGAAAACCAGCCCGAGGACTACCCGACGACGCAGGCTGCGCTGGTGTTTGCGCAAAAAGTAGAGGAAAAGACGAACGGTCGGGTCAAAATCGCGGTGTACAGCGGCGGAGAGCTGGGCGCGGAACAGAGCGTCATCCAGCAGATGCAGTTCGGCGGCATCGACTTCTCCCGTGTGTCGCTTAGCCAGCTGGCCGAATACATGCCGTCGCTGAGCGTTTTGCAGCTGCCGTTCCTGTATCAGGACGCCGCGCAGATGTGGCGTGTGCTGGATGGTGCAGTCGGCGATGAATTTCTAGCGTCGCTGGATACCGTCGACCTGACCGGGCTTTCGTGGTTTGATGCCGGTGTCCGCAGCTTTTATACCCGGGAAAAAGTCTCGAGTCTGGCCGAGCTTCAGGGGCTGACCCTCCGGGTGCAGGAGTCGGACATGATGAGCGAGATGGTGAAAGATCTGGGCGCAGACCCGGTGCAGGTGGTGTACAGTCAGGTCTATGCCGCCCTCCATAATGGGGAAATCGACGGTGCAGAGAACAACTGGCCGAGTTATGAGGCGATGGGCCACTACGAAGTCGCGCCCTATTTCCTGAAAGATGAACACACCCGTGTGCCGGAAATTCTGCTGGCAAGCGTATCGGCGATGGAAAAGCTGGCAAAGATGGATTCGTCCTTCCCGGGCATCATCCGGAGCTGTGCCAGAGAGTCTGCCCTGCTTGAGCGCACCCTCTGGGCGGCACGGGAACAGGAATCTGAGCAGAACATGCTGGAAAAGGGCATCACGGTGACGGAGCTTTCCCCGGAGGAAAAGCAAAAGTTCAAAGATGCGGTCCAACCCCTGTACGAAATGTTTGAGGAACAGAAAAAGTTAATAGAAAGGATCCAGATGACGTAGCTTGTATACCAGTTATTGTGCGAGCTGTCCAAATAAAAGAATGATTCCTTGACAGGATGCACAAAAGAGATGTTCATATTTTTTCAAAAAACAGGACATTTTTCAGAACCCCTTGTTTTGGCTTAGAAAATTTGCTAAAGTATGAACAACAAATGAATGTCAGCGCGCCACCTGTGCAATGGCGGCTGACATGGAGAAGAGATTTTAGGAGGACAATCGTTATGAAAAAGATCACTCGTCGCAGCTTCCTCGCTGCAGCTGGCGTTTCCGCCGCTGCTCTGGCACTGACCGCCTGCGGTGGCTCCAGCAGCTCTAAGGCTGCTTCTACTGCAACCTCTACCGCAGCTCCTGCTGGTGATGCAGGTGCAGCTGCAAGCGATCCGAAGGTGACTCTGGTCTACGCCGAGGTCAACCCTCTGGATACCATCGTCGGCCAGACCGCTACCCACTTCAAGGAGAAGGTCGAGGAGCTGACTGGCGGTTCCGTCGTCATCGACGTTCAGGCTTCCGGTGTTCTGGGTTCTGAGAACGACGTTCTGGATGCGATCCTGGGCGGTTCTACCTCCATCGACATGAGCCGTATCTCCGCTTTCGCACTGACCAGCTACGGCTGCAACAAGTCCAAGCTGCTGTCCATCCCCTTCACCTTTGAGAACCGCGCTCACTTCTGGAACTTCGCAAACAGCGATCTGGCTCCTGAGTTCCTGAACGAGCCCCAAGATCTGGGTCTGCCCGTTCGTGGTATCTTCTACGGCGAAGAAGGCTTCCGTCACTTCTTCACGGTCAACCCCGTTGCTACCATCGCTGACTTCAAGGGCCTGAAGCTGCGCGTGTCCAACGACCCCGTCATGAATGGCATGGTCGAGGGTCTGGGCGCAAACCCGACCGTCGTTTCCTTCGGTGAGCTGTACAGCGCACTGCAGACCGGCGTTGTCGATGGTGCAGAGCAGCCCATCGCAAACTACAAGTCCAACGCATTCCCCGAAGTTGCAAACAACCTGATCCTCGATGGCCACACTCTGGGCGCAATTCAGGCTGTTATCACCGATAGCGCATGGGGCAAGCTGACCGAGAACCAGCAGGCTGCTATCATGGAGGCTGGTGCTGATACGCAGGCCTTCAACGCTGACCTGTCCGAGACCGAGGAGAACAAGGTTCTGGATGACCTGAAGGCTTCCGGCTGCAACGTTGTCGATGTCGACGACAAGGCACCTTGGCAGGAGGCTTGCGCTAAGGTCATCAGCGAGAACACCTCCGATCAGGCTGAGCTGTACCAGAAGCTGCTGGACATGAAGGGCTAAGCTCTGACATCCTGCTTACTTAAGTCGCTTTTGCCCGGCGGACGCGACGGGGTGTTCCCGCCGGTTCGCCGGGCTTTTTAGTTGGAGGAATGAATATGCCGAAAATCTTTACCACGTTGGATAAGATTAAACCGGCGTACGACATCACCTACAAAGTGGTTCTGTTCATCTGCAAGATCCTGCTGATCGCGGATATTGCTATTACCACGATGTCGGTCGTTGGCCGCTACGTCCCGTTTATCCCGGACCCTGCATGGTCGGAAGAGGTCGTCCTGACCTGCATGAGCTACATGGCAGTTCTGAGTGCCGCTCTGGCGATCCGCCGCGGCGCACATATCCGTATGACTGCATTTGATGTCTATCTGCCCAAGATCGCCATTAAAATTCTGGACATCCTGGCAGACGTCGCTGTCTGCGCACTGGGCATCATCATGCTGGTCGTTGGCTGGAATTACGCTACTACGCTGGGCGGCCGCGGCTTCTATGTCTCGATGCCTTGGCTGTCTCGTTTCTGGATGTACTTCCCGGTGCCGCTGGCCGGTGTCGCGATGATCATCTTCGAGATCGAAGCACTCTACAACCATATCAAGAGCTTTTTTGTAAAGGAGGAAGTGTAATATGACAGTTCAGACACTGGCTATCATTGTCCTTCTTGTCAGCTTTTTTGTAATGATCTTCCTGCGTTTCCCCATCGCATACGCAGTTGGTTTGTCCAGCGTGTTCTGCCTGTTGGTGCAGGGCCAGAACCTTTCCGATGTCTGCCGCCTGATGGTCAAGGGCATCTCTTCGTTCAGTCTGATGGCGGTTCCGTTCTTCATCACCATGGGCGTCCTGATGGGCTCCGGTGGTATTTCGGAAAAGCTGATCGCGCTGGCTGACGCCTGCGTCGGCTGGATGCGCGGCGGCATGGCAATGGTCAACATCGTTGCTTCCTACTTCTTCGGCGGCATTTCCGGTTCTGCATCCGCAGATACCGCTTCCATCGGTTCCATCATGATCCCCATGATGGTCGATCAGGGCTATGACGCTGACTTCTCCACCGCTGTTACCATCACCTCCTCCTGCGAAGGCCTGCTGGTTCCTCCGAGCCACAACATGGTCATCTACGCAACCACCGCTGGCGGCATCAGCGTCGGCAGCCTGTTCCTCGCTGGTTACCTCCCCGGCGCACTGCTGGCCATCGTCCTGATGGTCGGTTCCTACATCATCTCGGTGAAGGAAAATTACCCCAAGGGCTCTCCGTTCAGCATCAAGGGCTTCATCAAGCAGCTGGGTACTTCCATCTGGGCTCTGGCAGCTGTCATCATCGTTGTCGTCGGCGTTGTCGGCGGTGCGTTCACGGCTACCGAGTCCGCTGCTATCGCAGTTATCTACTCTCTGCTGGTTTCCGTCTTCATTTACAAGGGCCTTGACTGGAAGGGCGTCTGGCACGCTCTGGACGAGTGCGTCAACACCCTGTCCATCGTCCTGATCCTGATCGCTACCTCTGCAGTCTTCGGCAACTGCCTGACCATGCTGCACGTTCCGGATCTGGCTGCAAACGCGATCACCAGCATCACCGATAACCCCTACATCATCGCTCTGCTGATCGACCTCATCATTCTGGTTCTGGGCTGCATCATGGATATGGCTCCCATCATCCTGATCGCTACCCCGATCCTGCTGCCCATCGCAACCTCTATCGGCATCGACCCCATCCAGTTCGGTATCATCGTGGTCCTGAACTGTGGTATCGGCCTGCTGACTCCTCCTGTCGGCGCAGTTCTGTTCATCGGCTCTGCCGTTGCAAAACGCCCGATGGAGAAGGTCGTCAAGGCGACCCTGCCGTTCTATCTGTGCATGTTCATCGCACTGCTGCTCCTGACCTTCGTGCCGGACATCAGTCTGGCGATCCCAAAGCTCCTCGGCGGCTATATCAGCCCCATCGCAAATCCGCTGGGCCCGGTGTTCATCCACTAAAAATCTGCTATGCTCATCCTTCTTCTCCAAATTAGGATTTGAAACACAGGAAAACCGTCGTACTCGTTCTGAGTGCGGCGGTTTTTCTGCGTTGATGCTTGTTTTTGGGGCCGAATTGTGATATCCTAGGTGGCACTGTAAGGGGGGCGAGACGTGATGAAAGAGCCGAAAACGAAAAAATCCGGAACGACTTGGCTGGCAAGCATCCTGATGGTTCTGCTGTGGGGCGCGGTCGGTGGACTGCTGGGCTTCGCGATGGCGAAAATGGCAGATGAATCCGGTGTATCACTGGGCAGGACGCTGCCGCAGATTTTTGTCTGGCTGGCCGTTACCCTCGTCGGCATCTATGCGCAGATTATTCTGCATGAGGGTGGACATCTGGTCTGCGGTCTGCTGACCGGATACAAATTCGTCTCGTTCCGTATTGGCAGCTGGATGTGGCAGAAGGAAAACGGCAAAATCCGTCTGCGCCGCTTCTCTCTGGCCGGAACCGACGGCCAGTGCCTGCTGGAGCCGCCGGAACTGAAAGACGGGAAGATGCCCTACCTCCTCTACAATCTGGGTGGGCCGCTGGCGAATCTGCTGACGGCGATTCTCAGCGCACTGCTGGGCGTTGTCTTCCGGGAAAACGCGCCGGTGCAGCTGTTTTTTGTGATACAGGCCTTGGTTGGCTTGCTTTACGCGGTTCTGAACGGAGTACCGATGGATGTGGGTGAGGTCTGCAACGACGGCAAAAACGCCCTCTCGATGAGCAAAGACCTGGCTGCGGTCCGTTCGCTCTGGGTGCAGCTGAGCCTTAACGCAGAGCAGACAAGGGGCGTCCGGCTGAAGGATATGCCGGAGGAATGGTTCACGATGCCGACGGATGAGCAGCTCCAGAACGGCATGACGGCAGTGCTGGCTGTCCTGCATGAGAACCGCCTGATGGACGAACACCGTTTCGGCGAAGCGGCAGAGCTGATGGATGAGCTGAACGCGAAGCAGACTGCCATTATGACCCTTCATAAAAATCTGTTCCTCTGCGACCGGCTGTATTGCGCGCTGGTGCTGGGCGAGGACGCCGAGCCGTATCTGACCCGGTGGAACGAAAAGCCAATGCAGGCGTTCCGCAAGCAGATGAAAGATTACCTGTCCATGATGGCGACGGAATACACGGTCGCTCTGCTGGCAGAAAAAGACCGCCTCAAGGCCGAGGCGGTCCGACTGCGTTTTGAAAAACGATGTGAGACCTATCCCTATTCGGGTGAAGTTGTGTCCACAAAAGAGCTGATGTCGATCGCCTTGGGATTTCGCCATGAACTCCCAGACAGAGGTAACTTGGAGGACATCAATTGATGCAGGACTTTCGCGCAAACCGTTTCGAGGGAAAGTGACGCTTCCAACCGCTGAAAATCGTTCCGGGTCACGAGCCATGTTTCCCGGGAACTGACACAGCCGACGAACTGGACATGCCCGGTAAAGAGGGCAAACAATGCCGTCCGGAGTTCGGGCGAACCGAACAAAAATTCGAGTTCGGTTTCGGTCAAAAAGACGAAATCGGCGAACGGAAGAAAGAGGAAAAAGGTCTGCCGCAGAAAATCAGCGTCCGGCCAGAGCGAAGGCTCAAGCCGGGGCGCGAAGCTGAGCGGAACACCGGCCTCCCTTGCGGCACGGATGGCTTTCAGGTGAGTATACCGTGTGGAGCCGTCCAACAGCCCGGTGGTGGAAAAGTGGAGGACGGAAGCATCCTTGAGGAAGGATAAGTCCAGCTCTTCCGGAGGGAAGGATAACTCTGCCCCGTGGTAAGCGATGTGTTCGGAGCCGTCATCGAAGAAGACCGGTGTGTGCTGACCGGAAAGAAATCGAATGTGGCTGGTGTCGATGCCGGTCTGGTCAAGTGCGGCTTTGAGCCGGTGGCCGAAAGAGTCATCACCCAGCTGGGTCAGGAGAACAGAATGTCCGCCAAGCCGTGCGTATGCGGCACAGAGAGCGGCCGCAGAGCCGTCGGCCTGCGCACGGAACAGCTCCGCCTGCGACAGCGTACCGCTGGCGTCAGCAGGGGAGAGGGTGAGCCAGACGTCACCCAGACAATAGAGCGCGGACATGCAGATTTCCTCCTTCCGAACAAACAATGCGTCCAGTATACACCCAAGCGGCGGTTTGCGCAATTGTTGCGACAAACTTCAACGAAATCAGAGAGGAACTGGAATGAATCTTACAAAACAGTATTTTAAATATGTATCGCAGAACATCTTCGGCCTGCTGGGAACTTCCTGCTACATTCTGGCCGATACCTATTTCATTTCGCAGGCGGCTGGCACCGATGGTGTCACCCTGCTGAACCTCTGCCTGCCCATCTACAACCTGATTTTCGCCTTTGGCTCGATGGTCGGTCTGGGTTCTGCCACCCGGTATGCCATCCTGCGCGCGCAGGGGGATGAGCGCGCCCAGCGGTATTTTTCCAACGCCATCTTCTCAGCCTGCATCATCGCGGTGCCGTTCCTGCTGGTGGGCGTGTTCTGCCCGGAAGTTCTGCTTCGGCTGATGGGCGGCGATGCCGATATCGTCGCGCTGGGCGTGGGGTATACTCGCATCTTCCTCCTGTTCACGCCCTTCTTCATGTGCAACTATATCGTGTCGGCCTTTGTCCGGAACGACGGCGACCCGTCACTGGCGATGGTGGCGACCCTGAGTGGAAGCCTGTTCAACGTGGTGTTCGACTACATCTTCATGTTCCCAATGGGTCTGGGTCTGCCCGGTGCGGCACTGGCAACGGCCGTTTCGCCGGTGCTGAGCATCTGCATCTGCAGCCGCCACTTCTTTAAAAAGGAGAACGGCGTCCGCTTCATCCGGAAGATGCCGTCGGTCAAGATGCTGGCACAGAGCTGTCAGCTGGGAATTTCCGGCTTTGTCGGAGAGTTGTCCTCCGGCGTGACGACTACCGTTTTCAATCTGCTTCTCATCCGTCTGTCGGGCAACGTGGCAGTCGCGGCATACGGTGTCATCGCAAACTTCGCGCTGGTGGCAACGGCCATCTTCAACGGTGTGGCGCAGGGCGCGCAGCCGCTCGTCAGTGCCTGCTATGGCAAGAATGACAACGCAGGCGCGAAAAAGCTGCTCTTCCTCGGCACTGGTACGGCTCTGGTGCTGGCCGGTCTGCTGTACGCAGGCATCTTCGGCTTCACTGATCCGTTGGTGTCCGTCTTCAACAGCGAGAACTCGGTGCTGATGGCCGAATACGCCCACACCGGTATGCGGATGTACTTTGCAGGCTATTTCTTCGCAGGATTCAACATCGTTGCGGCCGGCTATCTGGGCGCGATGAACCGCCCGGCGGAAGCATCCATCACTTCACTGAGCCGCGGCATGGTCGCTATTGTTGCCTGTTCTCTGGTGCTGAGTGCCATCTTCGGGATGAACGGTGTCTGGGCGGCGTTTCCGGCGAGCGAGGCCCTGACGGCGGTGCTGACGGTCGTTCTGCTTCTGAAAAGGAAGAAAGCGTAACAAAACTATTACAAAACGTATAAGAAATCTGGGAATGAACCGAAAATCGGAATCATTCCGGAAATGACCGGAAGCGGTCAGAATGGTGGAAAAAGTCATCTGAAATACAACAACAGGCCGGGTGGCATGTGCAAATGTTGCTCCGGCCTGTCTTTTTTTATCGAAATCATTGGTAAAATCGACAAAATTCGTTCGCGAAGCCTTGATTTTTGTACTGACGTTGCAGGATCATGAAAAATTGTGCCTGCTGTCGAAAAGAATTTGGGATACAACAAAACGTCTTGTGAAAGATGCACAAGATTAAGCAAAGAATCTTGGTGAATTGTTCTCTTGCGAACTGTTTGCCAGACGGTTATAATACAAGCAGAAATCGTGAAATGCGCACAGAACGTGTTTCACGGAATGCTGTGATATGCGAATGAAGGAGAACAATTATTATGAAAATGATTTCGCGTCGTGACTTTATGAAAGCTTCTGCTGTTGTTGGTGCTGCTGGCGTTCTGACCGCTTGCGGCGGTTCTTCCAGCAGCTCTACCGCAGCTTCTTCTGTGGCTGCATCTTCCACCGCTGCTTCTTCTGCAGCAGCTTCTACCGGTTCCGCAAACATCGGTGTCTGCATTTATCAGTTCGCTGATAACTTCATGACCCTGTACCGCACCGATCTGGAAGAGTACCTGAAGGATATGGGCTACTCCGTCACCATCGTCGACGGCAAGAACGACCAGAACACCCAGACCGAGCAGATCAACACCTTCCTGCAGCAGGGTGTCGATGTTCTGGTCATCAACCCCGTCCAGACCAC
Source organism: uncultured Faecalibacterium sp. (assembly GCA_934548045.1). GTDB lineage: Bacteria > Bacillota > Clostridia > Oscillospirales > Ruminococcaceae > Faecalibacterium. The sequence continues at coordinate 114,820 of CAKTEM010000003.1, forward strand.
TTCCGCTCAGACCATCGTTGATACCATTTCTCCGTCCGGTACCCCGATCGTCTTCATCAACCGTGAGCCTGATAAGGCAGTTCTGGACTCCTATGCTGGCAAGTGCTGCTACGTTGGTGCAGATGCACGTCAGTCCGGTACTTATCAGGGCGAGCTGATCCTCGAGACAGACACTCAGGGCGATATCAACGGCGACGGCAAGATCACCTACATCATGTGCAAGGGCGACCCCGAGAACATCGACGCTCAGTATCGTACCGAGTACTCCATCAAGGCTCTGACCGATGCAGGCAAGGAAGTTGAGTGCCTGTACGAGTATCTGGATAACTGGGATCAGACCACCGCACAGCAGGACGTCGCAAACGCTCTGGCACAGTACGGCGACAAGATTGAAGTCGTCTTCTGCAACAACGATGCTATGGCTCTGGGCGCACTGCAGTCCATCGAGCAGGCTGGCCGTACCGTCGGCAAGGACATCTATCTGGTCGGCGTTGACGCACTGAAGGAAGCTGTTCAGAACGTTCTGGATGGCAAGATGACCGGTACCGTTCTGAACGATGACGTCGGTCAGGCTACCGCAGCTGCTGCCGCTACTCAGATGTACGTCGAGGGCAAGGATGTCGAAGAGTACTACTGGGTCGACTATGTCAAGGTCACTCCGGCTAACGCTGCTGACTACGCCTAATCGAACAGCTGGGTAAAATCCCCACAGTTGCAAGGTGCGCAGTGAATTCACTTGATTAAAAGCTGAAAAGCGCGTGCGTGCGAGAACGGCTTCTCCGCGCACGCGCCTTCTTTTGAATTCTGTTGCATACCACAATCCATACACAAGGAGGCTCTGCGGAATGTCAGAATACCGTCTGGTAATGAGAGGCGTGGTCAAGACCTTCCCCGGTGTCAAAGCACTGGATCACGCGCAGTTGGAGCTTCGCCCCGGTAAAGTCATGGCCCTGATGGGCGAGAACGGTGCCGGTAAGTCCACTTTGATGAAGTGCATGTTCGGCATCTACAAGATGGACGAGGGCGAGATCGAATATGAGGGGCAGAAGGTCACCATTCCTACCCCACTGGATGCACTGAACCGCGGCATCGCGATGGTGCATCAGGAATTGCAGCCCATCCCGGCCCGTACCGTGGCCGAAAATATCTGGCTGGGCCGCTATCCCATCAAGAAATATGGTCCGATCACCACGGTCGACCATGCAAAAATGTATAAAGATACCGATGAGCTGCTGAAAAAGCTCAAATTGGATATCAATTCCCACGCAAAACTCGGCTCCCTGAGCATCGCGCAGATGCAGATGGTCGAAATTGCAAAGGCTGTTTCAGCAAACTGCAAAGTCCTGATTTTGGACGAGCCGACCTCCTCGCTGACTGCGAATGAAGTCGAGTCGCTGTTCCGCATCATGCGTGAGCTGAAGGCTCTGGGTGTTGCGCTGGTCTACATCAGCCACAAGATGGACGAGATCAAGGTCATCGCCGATGAAGTCACCATCATGCGTGATGGCAAGTACATCGGCAAGTGGGAAGTCGCCGACATGACCAAGGAACAGATCATCGCAAAGATGGTCGGCCGTGAGCTGTCGAACCTGTATCCGCCGCTGGAAAACCATCCGTCCGACGAAGTCATGATGAAGGTGGAAGACTTCACCTCCATCCATCCCCGTTCCTTCCGCCATTGCAGCTTTGAGCTGAAAAAAGGCGAGATCTTGGGTGTTGCCGGTCTGGTCGGCGCACAGCGTACCGAATTGATGGAAGGCATCTTCGGTCTGCGCGCACATACCAGCGGCAAAGTCTGGATCAAGGGTGAGGAAGTCAACATCAAGCAGCCTCGTGACGCCATTCGGAAGAGCGTGGCTCTGCTGACTGAGGATCGCCGTGCGACTGGTATCATGGGCGTGCTGAGCGTTGCCGATAATATCTCCGTCGCATCGCTGGATTCCCTGCGCAAAGGCCCCATCATGCTGGATGACAAGAAGATTTTGGATCTCGTTGCCACCAACAAAGAGAAGATGGCCATCAAGGTCCCCAGCCCCAAGACCCAGATCAAGAGCCTGTCGGGCGGCAACCAGCAGAAAGTTCTGATCGCGCGCTGGCTGGCGAACAACCCCGATGTCCTGATTTTGGACGAGCCGACCCGTGGTATCGACGTCGGCGCAAAGTATGAAATTTACTGCATCATCGCAGATCTGGCAAAACAGGGCAAGAGCATTATCATGATCTCCTCCGAAATGAGCGAGATCATCGGTATGTCTAACCGTGTCATGGTCATGTGCGATGGCCGCATCACCGGCTTTATCGACGGCAAGGAAGCCACCCAGGAGAACATCATGGCTCTGGCGACCCAGTTTGAGACCGCGCCCACTGAGGCAGCGGCCAATCAGTAAACAAGGAGGCTGTCTATCGTGGAAGCTACCAAGAAATTAACGGGTAAATCCGTAAAGAAATGGCTTGGCAACAATGCCATTATCGTTCTGATGCTTGCGGTTTCGCTGATCGTCGGCATTATCCACCCCAACTTCTTCGCAATGGCGAACATCATCAACCTGTTCAAGAACGTTTCCATCCGCTACATCATCGCTCTGGGTATTTCCGGATGCCTGATCACGACCGGTAATGACCTGTCGGCCGGTCGTCTGGCTGGTTTCGCTGCCTGCCTCGCCTGCATCTTTGCGCAGACCGAGGGCGCAGCCGGTAAGTTCTATCCCAACATGCCGACCCTGCCCACCCCGGTGGTCTTCATTCTGGTCGTCGCCATCTGCGCAGTTATTGGTCTGTGCAATGGTCTGGTCGTCTCTTACCTGAAAGTTCAGCCCTTCATCGCTACTCTGGGTATGCAGCAGGTCGTCTACGGTATCTGTCTGGTCTACACCGGCGGTACTCCGATCGGTTCTCTGAACAAGAACTTCACCTCTCTGGCATCCAACACCATCATCGGTGTGCCTGTCCTGATCTGGATCGCTCTGGTCGTGGCTGCCTGCTTCTGGTTCCTGTACAACAAGACCCGTCACGGCAAGTACATGTACGCTATCGGCGGCAACGAGGCTGCTGCTGAGGTCGCAGGCGTCAACGTCGCCGCTACCAAGATCCGCATCTACATTCTGGCTTCCTGCATGTTCGGTCTGGCAGGCTGCCTGCTGGCTGCAAAGTCCGGCGGCGCATCCGTCAACACCGCACAGGGCTATGAGCTGGACGCAATCGCAGCTTCCACCATCGGCGGCGTTTCCACCACCGGCGGCGTCGGCACGGTTCCCGGCATCCTGGTCGGCGTTTTGGTCTTTGAGCTGATGAAGGTCGCTCTGCAGTTCATGAACGTCAACTCTTCCTACACCTACATCGTTCAGGGCCTTGTCATTATCGTTGCAGTCGCAATTGATATCCGCAAGTACCTCGCAAAGAAGTAATTCCCTCAAAAAAGAGAGCATCTGCCCGAACCGCCTGCTGGAAAACAGTGGGCGGTTCACTTTTTCTATGGTATAATAGAATTATCAAATAACGGAGGTGCTACGATGGCACAAAATCAGGACAAAGAAGCAGAACTCGCCCGGCGCGAAGCCGCATTAGCCGCACGAGAGGCCGAACTTGCAAAAGAACAGGCAGAGCTGGAAGCACTGAAAGCGGCACAGAACGGCGAAAAGAATAAAAAACTGCTGGACAACGGCGACCCGAACTATGTCAACGCAAAGGAAAAGATCTACGATAAATTTCCGCTGACGGTCAAACAGATGGATATCATCATCGGCGTGCTGTTCGCACTCATCATCTTGTTCCTCGTGCTGGGCTTCACCCACACCAGCTTTTTCGGGCTGTTCGGCGGCTAAGAGATCCCCTTGGATCGGAAAAGATGATTGCATTTCATCTGTAAGGTGAGTATAATAAAGATTTGCAATCATCTGAAAGATAAGAGGGAAGTTATGTTGATTGAATTGGATATGTATCAGACCCTCGCGGCGGCAGTCGTGGTTCTGATGCTGGGAAAATTTTTACGGAAGCGGATCCGTTTGCTGGAGCGGTTTTGCATCCCGGCTCCGGTCATCGGCGGCGTGCTGTTCGCCATTTTTACCTGTGTGTGCTATGTGACCGGCATCGCGGAATTCGCCTTTGACGACATCCTGAAAGAAGTCTGCATGGTCTTCTTCTTCACGTCGGTCGGCTTTCAGGCCAACCTGAAAGTCCTGAAAAGCGGCGGCAAGAGCCTCATCGTGTTTCTGGGCGTGGTTATCCTGCTCATTTTCAGCCAGAACTTTGTGGGTGTCCAGCTGGCAAAGCTGCTGGGCCTGAGTCCGCTGGTGGGTCTGTGTACCGGCTCTATCCCGATGGTCGGCGGTCACGGCACCGCAGGCGCGTTCGGCCCCGTCATGGAGGGCATGGGTGTGACCGGCGCGGCGACCATCTGCACGGCGGCAGCGACTTACGGCCTGATTGCCGGCAGCGTGATGGGCGGCCCGGTCGGCAAGACCCTCATCGAGCGGCATCACCTGCTGGATACGGTCGTACCCGAGGACGACAGCCTGCTGGTCGAGGAAGAAATCAAGCATGAGCGTCACGCCAGCATGTACCCGGCGGCAGTGTTCCAGCTCATCATTGCAATCGGCATCGGCACGGTTATTTCTGACCTGCTGTCGCTGACCGGCCTGACCTTCCCAATTTACATCGGTGCCATGATCGCCGCCGCCTGCATCCGGAATATCGGCGAGTACAGCGGCAAGTTCACCACGTACATGGGTGAGATCAATGATATCGGCGGTATCAGTCTGTCGCTTTTCCTCGGCATGGCGATGATCACGTTGAAACTCTGGCAGCTGGCCGAGCTGGCCGGGCCGCTGGTCATCCTGCTGGCTGGTCAGACCCTGTTCATGCTGCTCTATGTGGTGCTGGTGGTCTTCAACGTCATGGGCCGGGATTACGATGCAGCGGTCATCGTGTCCGGCACCTGTGGTTTTGGCATGGGCGCAACGCCCAACGCCATGGCGAATATGCAGGTCATCTGCGAAAAATACGAGCCGTCGGTCAAGGCCTACCTGCTCATTCCTCTGGTGGGCAGTCTGTTTGCGGATTTCCTCAACAGCCTTGTGATTACTTTGTTCATCAACCTGCTCTAAGGAGGCAATCATGAAGATCAGACACCACCTGCGGAAGTGGCTTCACGAAAAACATTGGGATAGCTGGGAACAGTTCTCCCGTGCGGAACATGCGAAGCATCTCGAAGATGAAGACCTTGCGGTGCCGGAGTTCCACACCGGCAAGGTGAAGCATCCGGCGGAGGATGCCGAGCAGCCCGAGGAGAGCATCCATTACGACAATGTGGCGATCCCGGAAATTCATATTCCGCACAAGAAGAGATGAAAAAAGACTCCTGCCCGACAATGGGCAGGAGTCTTTTTTGCAGCTGTAACTTACAGCAGAACGTACTTGAGGATGAACAGAACGGTCAGCACATACATCAGGGGGCTGATCTTCTTTTCCTTTGCCTTGCCGGTGATGAGGTTCAGCAGAGTCCAGGAGATAACGCCGATGGCGATACCCTCGGAGATGCTGTATGCGGTGGGCATCGCAAGGATGGTGAGGAATGCCGGGATGCCCTCGGCTGGGTCGCTGAAGTCGATCTTCAGAGCGGAACCCATCATATAGAAGCCGACGATTACCAGAGCCGGAGCGGTGGCGAAGGAAGGAATCGTCAGGAACAGGGGGCTGAACACGACAGCCAGCAGGAACAGGACGCCGGTCGTCATGCTGGTCAGACCGGTGCGGCCGCCCTCGGTGACGCCGGAAGCACTCTCGACGAAGGTCGTGGTGGTGGAAGTACCCAGAACAGCACCGGCGCAGGTGGCGATGGAGTCGGCCATCAGCGCGCCCTTGATGTTGGGCAGCTTGCCCTCCTCGTCCAGCATATCGGCCTTGGATGCGACACCAATCAGGGTGCCGAGAGTATCGAACAGGTCAACGAACAGGAAGGAGAACATGACGGCAAAGAAGTTCAGGATACCGACGCCGGAGAAATCGGTCTTGAAGACCTGACCAAAGGTCTTGCCCAGAGAGGAGAAGTCGAAGCTGACGAACGCGGTCGGGATGACGGTGTACATGCCTGCGTCCGGGTCGGGGATGTAGATACCGGCCAGCTCGCAGATAATGCCCAGCACCCAGGTGATGAGGATGCCGTACAGGATGCCGCCCTTGACCTTCTTCACCAGCAGGATGGCAGTGATGAGGATGCCGACCAGAGCGAGGATGGCACCGATGCCGATGCTGTGGAAGGTCTCGCCCTTGAAGTGCTGGTAGGTGACGAGGGTCGAATCGCTGTTGACGATGAGCTTTGCGTTCTGCAGGCCGACAAAGGCGACGAACAGGCCGATGCCGACGCTGACCGCGCTCTTCAGGGTCATGGGGATGGCGTTGAAGATGGCCTCACGAACATTCGTCAGAGAAAGGACGATGAAGATGATACCCTCGACAAAGACGGCCATCAGGGCCAGCTGCCAGCTGTAGCCCATCGTCAGGACGACGGTGTAAGAGAAGTATGCGTTCAGGCCCATGCCGGGAGCCAGAGCGAACGGATAGTTTGCCAGCAGAGCCATCAGCGCAGTGCCGATAAAGGATGCCAGCGAGGTGGCGATCAGGACTGCGTTGGCGTCCATGCCGGAAGCCGACAGGATGCTGGGGTTGACCGCAAGGATGTAAGCCATCGTCATAAAGGTCGTGATACCGGCCATGAGTTCGGTCTTGACATCGGTGTGGTTCTCTTTCAGATGAAAGATTTTTTCGAGCATGAAAGTTCCTCCTAATTCTTTTGCAGAGGTTTTCTCAGCCGCCCACGCAGCAGCGGAGAAGAGAACAGAGCCTATTCTAGCACTTTGGAACCGGCTTTGTCCATCGACAAAACATAGAAAATTAACATTTTTGTCAAATTTGGCTGTATGAGTATGACGTCTGACAGCAATTTGCTAAAGATTTTGAAAAAACTTGGAAAACTTGACATTGGAACGTTGGTATGGTATGATGAATACAACACACCTGAATCGATTCCGAAAAAGAATACTTTTTTTTTGAATCAGAAGGCACTTGAAAATCGAATCATTTTTGGCAAACCAGACGTGAGTCTGGGACGCAAAGTTAGGAGTCTTTTGTTATTGTAGTTCCTACAAATAATAAAAGATAGTTCGACTGCAAAGGTATCCCCTAATTTCCCGGGGGGGGGGGTACTGTTGCAGTCTTTTTTTGTGTGTAAGTTTGGAGAAGTTCACGATATGGCAGAGCAGCCGGGAAGGAAAGATCATGACACTGAAAGAGACCTACGATAAGATGGGCGGCGACTACAAGGACGTAATGAGTCGGTTTTACAGCGAGGATCTGATTGGACGTTTTTTGCGGAAATTCCCAGATGACCCAAGCTTTCGGGAGCTGGAAGATGCGTTTGCGGCAGGGGAGACACGGGATGCGTTTTGTGCGGCGCATACCTTAAAGGGAATCTGCCAGAGCCTCGCGTTCAGCAACCTGCTGACACCACTCAAGGAGATGACGGAACTGCTTCGCGACAAGGATCTGGCAGCAGCGCAGACCCTTCAGGGCGAAGTAGAAAAGCAGTACGACATTACCCTGACGGCGATTCAGGAATATATCGCAGACCCCAGCGAAAAATCGTAAAAACAGAGAAAACGGACGGTTGACGGATAAACGTCAATTGCCCGTTTTTTGTTTGTTACCCGAAGAAAAATGTGAAAATGTCGATGGCACGAATTGACAGTCTTCACCAAATCGTGTTATCATGAAAAAGAAACTATTTTCCGCAGAATAACAGGAGGACAGAGGATGAATACGAAAAAACTTTTCAAAATATTCTGTCTCCTGCTGGCTGCGGTTTTTCTTTTGTCTGCCTGTGCCAATACGGCGGCAAACCAGACGGACGACCTGCCCGAGATCATCGTTGGCACGGATAGTTATGAACCGTACAGCGACCTGAGTACCGTGATGGGGCCGGTGGCTGTCGATGTGGAACTGGCAACCGAAGCGTTCCGCCGGATGGGGTATCAGGTCGTTTTCAGCATGGTCGACTGGGAAGATGCGGACGAAGCTCTGGCAAACGGCGAGGTCGACTGCATGTGGGCCTGTATCACGATGGAGGGCAAGGAAGACCGCTTTCAGTGGGCCGGGCCTTACCTCTATGCGAATGAAGTGGTCGTGGTGCGCGCGGATGGTGATATCCAGACACTGGCCGATCTCGCAGGAAAACGAATCGCTGTCCATGCAGGAAGCATGACCGAGACGGTGCTGCTGGAAGAGCAGAACCCAGAAATCCCTTCCATCGGTGCGCTGTATTCCTTTGGCACCATGACCGAAGTGCGCACCAGCCTGAGCAAGGGCTACTCGGATGCCATTATGGGCTACGAGGGCGAGATGACCGCGCTCATCGAGAGTTCGCCCGAGGAATTCCGGATGTTGGATGAAACGGTATCCACCCACAAGCTGGGCGTTGCATTTGCAAAAGACTATGACGCATCGTTCGTTGCAGAGCTGAAAGAGGTTCTGGAACAGATGCAGCTGGACGGCACTACGGCGAAAATCGTCGAAAAATACGGTTTGAATGTCGAAAAGGCGTTGGGAGAAAAATAATGCGGCCAATCAAAGCAAAAATTTCCTGGTGGTATCAGATGGATATCTGCTTTCCACTGGTATTAGGACTTTTGATTTTCGCGCTTGCATTTGCGGCACTGAGCTGGAATGATATCCAGTATGCTTCGGATGTTTCGCAGGAGACGCTGAACCTGCTCCGGAAGCGCATCGTCCGGTACGAGGGCTATCTGGCGAATGACGAGACAAAAAGCCTTGTCCGCCTGTTGGATAAAACGAACGAGCTTGCACAGCGGTTGTCGCGCACCAGCAAGCAGACCGAAGAATTCCTGAACGAGTACGCCTACGAACAGCGTCTGGATGGTATTCTGGTGTTGGACGAAAACCGGAATATCGTGCTGGCTTCGACAGGCGCGAACGATGCGGAAGCGGCCCATCAGGTGCGTGTCGGACAGAATATTCAACGGATCATCGACCATCCGGTGAAAAACTACATCACACGCACCGAGTGGAAAGACACCGAGTTCGATGTGGTGGCCGTGGCACGGCAGGGCGAGGAAAAAGGCGTCGTCATCTGCTATTTCAGCAAGAACTCCATCAAAAACAATAACAACGATATCACGTTTGAAACGCTGTTGGATGGCTATAACTTTGAGCTGAGCGGTGTGGGCGGCATCTCGAATGGTGAGACCTTCATCAGTTCGGATGAGGAAAATGCCGAACTGATGGCGGCCCTTGCCGCAGAGATGGAAAACGTGCGGCAGGAAGATAAATATTGCAGTATGTTGCATTTCTGGAGTCAGAACCAGAAGTGGTATGGCCGGATGCTCAAGGATGATAACGGCTACGATTTTTACATCGCATTCCCGTCGAAATCGGTCTATGAGACCCGGAATCTGGTGCTGGCATCCGGAACGTTCCTTTATGTGATGTTCTGGCTGTTCTATCTGCTGATGCGGAGCCGCGCAAAGCAGGAGAGCATGGCACGCCTGCAGAAGCAGTTCCGTATCATCAGTGCCATCAACCGGGCCTATACGACCAACTTCCTGATCCAGCTGGACGAAGACCGGCTGGAACCCATCAAGTTCTCGCCGAAACTGGAATCGAAACTGCTGAGCATGAGGCCGGCATCCCGGAAGCTGAAAGCCATCGCGAAGGTCTGCCTTGACAAGGACGAGCAGGCGCGGTTCGTCGCCTTTACCGACCCGGCGACGGTGGCCGAGCGGATGGGAAAGAACCCGTATCTGGTCATGGATTACGAAGACCGGTGGGGCCAGTGGTACCAGAGCCTGATCATTCCGCAGCGATACGATGAAGACGGCAGACTGGCCGCTGTTCTGATGGCGACCCGGAATATCTCGGAGGAAAAACGCCGGGAACACGCCTATCAGGAACAGCTCCGCCGCTCGGTCGACGAGGCAGAGCGCGCAAGTCAGGCCAAGACCCAGTTCCTGCGCCAGATGAGCCACGATATCCGCACGCCCATCAACGGCATCCGGGGTATGGTCGAGATCGGCAACAATGTGCCGGACGATGCCGCAAAACAGGCGGAGTGCCGCCAGAAAGTCTGGGAAGCATCCGGATTCCTGCTGGAACTCGTGAACAGCGTCCTCGATAGGAACAAGCTCGAGTCGGGCGAGATAAAAGCAGAAGAAAAGCCGTTTGATTTGATTGAACTTGTGCGGAATACCCAGGATATCCTCTACGGACAGGCGAACAGCAGCGGCATCAAGATGGAGCTGAATCAGCCGAGTGTCAACCACCGGTATCTTGTGGGCAGTCCGCTCCACCTGCGGCAGGTGCTGCAGAACATCGGCAGCAACGCCATCAAGTATAATAAGAAAAACGGCACGGTCTATCTCACCACCCGGGAGATCGCCTCGGACAGCGAGACGGCGACCTTCGAGTTCATCAGCCGGGATACCGGCATCGGCATGAGTGAGGAGTTCCAGAAGCGCGCATTCGAGCCGTTCACGCAGGAGGAAGCCAGCGCACGAACCAAGTATCAGGGCTCCGGTCTGGGTCTGTCCATCTGTCGGGAGCTGGTCGAACAGATGGGCGGTACCATCCGGCTGGAAAGTGAGCAGGGCGTCGGCTCGACCTTTACCATTACGCTCCAGTTCCGCATCGACACCGAGCGTCAGCGTCAGGCGGATGCGGCGGAAGCTGAGAAAATCAACGTCGCCGGGATGAAAGTCCTTCTGGTAGAGGACAACGAGCTGAATATGGAAGTCGCAGAGTTCCTGCTGGAACGGGAAGGCATCGTGGTGACGAAGGCGTGGAACGGCGAGGAAGCTGTCCAGACCTTTACCGCATCCAAGCCGGGCGATTTTGATGCCGTTCTGATGGATGTCATGATGCCGGTCAAGGATGGTCTGGATGCGACCCGGGAAATTCGCGCATTGGAACGGGAAGACGCAAAAAATATCCCCATCTTCGCGATGACGGCCAACGCCTTCGCGGATGATATCGCGCACAGCCGTGCCGCCGGAATGAACGAATACATCGCAAAGCCGCTTGATATCCAGCGGCTGCGGCAGACTCTGTTTAAGTACAGAAAATAAATATATCAGTGGATTTTATAAAAATATGATATCAAAATCTCCGAAAAAGCATACTTCTGTTGAATAAATACCGGAAATATTGATTTTTGTATAGATCTGTGCTATCTTTATTTAAGAATGACTTTTATTTAGTAGATAGTAGATAAGGGCGAAGATAACGCGTGATAGAGACGCTCTGGAAAATATCACGCACGGTTGAGTCAATCGCACCAGAGCAGAAACGGTAAGTCCGAAATGTCCGAACAAAACGAGATTCAAATGACCCGTCAGCAGGTGGAAGAAGCAATCGAGCAGTACAAAAAGGTGTACACGATCGTTCGCCTGCTGACCCGGAAATCGCTGGAAGAGGAGCAGTGTACTCCGCCCTGGAAAAATGAGCATCCCTGTACCCGGTGCATCAGCCGGGAAGCCCTCATCGACCAGTGCCAGAAGTGCAAACTGGAAACCACCAAGAATAAAATTTTCTACGCAACTTCGCGCTATGTCGAGGTCGATGGGGAACCCAGCGTCATCGAGATGGTGCAGGAGATGGACGCGACAGCCGAAGAGGAATTCGCGATGGATAAGCGTCTCTACACCGACGCTCTGACAGGTGCATATAACCGCCGGTATTATGAGGAGAACCTGCGCCGCAAGTTCCTGACGGCAGGCGTTGCGATGATCGACCTCGATGACTTCAAACTCTGCAACGATACGTTCGGGCATCAGGCAGGCGACAAAGTTCTGGAAGCCGTGGCAGGCATCATCCAGCAGAACATCCGCGCGACGGATTTTCTGGTGCGGTATGGCGGCGACGAGTTGCTGCTCATCCTGCCCAACATCCCACGGGATGGTTTCGTCCGGAAACTTACCATCATCAACAAAAAACTCAGCATGGCCATCGTCCATGGCTTTGAACGGGTCAAAATTTCGGCCAGCATCGGCGGCGTGCTTTCGGCAGGCGTCGCCATCGAGGAAGCTGTTCAGCAAGCCGACAAGCGGATGTATCAGGCCAAGCGGCAGAAAAACGCCGTTGTGACGGACAGCAACGGCATGACCATCACCGGCGCACAGCCCAAGACGAAGCCCATGATCCTGGTCGTGGATGACTCCGAGATGAACCGTGAGATTTTGAAAGAGATCTTACGGGATGATTTCCGCATTGTAGAAGCGGCCAGCGGTGTCGAGTGCCTGAAAATGGTCGAAGCATACAGCAACGAAATTTCGCTGATATTGTTGGATATCGTCATGCCGGATATGGACGGCTTTGAAGTCCTGTCGTGGATGAGCGGCCACAGCCTGATGGACGAGATCCCCGTTATCATGATCTCCAGTGAGGACGCAAACAATGTTGTCTGCCGCGCCTATGAGCTGGGTGCCGTGGACTATATCAGCCGTCCGTTCGATGCAAGGGTCGTCCGGCGGCGTGTCTCGAACACGACCCGGCTGTACGTAAAACAGCGTCGACTGAGTACCATCGTGGCACAGCAGTTCTATGAACGTGAGAAAAACGACCGCATCATGATCGGCATCCTCAGTCAGGTGACCGCGATGCACAACGGCGAGGATAGCGAACACATCCAGCGTGTCCAGATTTTGACCGGTATTTTGCTGGAAAGTCTCGCAAAGAAGACGGACAGCTACGAGCTTTCGATGGAGGAACGGATCCTCATCACCATGGCATCGGCTCTGCACGATATCGGAAAAATCGCGGTCGGCGGCAATATCCTCCGCAAGAAAACGCCCCTGACGTGGGAAGAGACCGTCCGGATGCGCGAGCATCCCATCCTCGGCGTGAAAGTTCTGAACCGGCTGAAAGGCTATCAGGATGAGCCGCTCGTCAAGACGGCACGGGAGATCTGCCACTGGCACCATGAGCGGTACGACGGCACCGGATACCCCGACCGGCTGGAAGGGGAGCAGATTCCCATCTCGGCACAGGTGGTCGGTCTGGCGGATGCTTACGACGGACTCATCTCCGGAAGAGGCGGCAAGCCCATCTTCCCGTATGATGAGGCAGCGAAGAAGATCAGCGCAGGGGAATGTGGCGCGTTCAACCCCATTCTGGTGGACTGCCTGACCGAGACGCAGGGCCGCATCAAGGATGAGCTGGAAGCGTTCAAACCGGTCGATCCGCTGGATGTGGGCTGGTAATCAACAAAAAGTTGAAGTGAGGGAGAAAATAACATGAGCATCAAAGAAGTGTACGAATCCATCGGCGCAAATTATCAGGACGCGATGGCACGTCTGCCCGGCGAGGCCTTTGTGACCCGTTTTGCACTGAAGTTTTTGAACGATAAGAGTTTTTCGGAGCTGAAAGAAGCACTGGAAGCCGGGGATGCGGAGACGGCGTTCCGTGCGGCACATACGCTGAAGGGTGTCTGCCAGAACCTTGGTTTCGAGAACCTGTATGTTCCGGCGGCCGCATTGACCGAAGCTCTCCGCGGCCGTACCTTTGGTGGTGTCAGCGATTTGTATCCGCCGGTCGAAGCTGAGTATAACAAGACCGTTGCGGCCCTCAAGCAGTTTGAAGCAGCACAATAAAACGATAATCCCGGTTTTGCTGGAACAGCCAGCAGGCCGGGATTTTTTGCGGCAAAAAACGCGAAAACCGCCTGATTTTACGGGAATAGTACGACTTTTACACAAAATGTTGCAAAATTGTGAATAGAGAGCTTGCATGGATACAAGCTTTGTGGTAAAATGCACCGGAATGTGAAACACAATACAACTGAATAATGACGAATGAGGAGACAAGTTATGGAAAAGAGCAAGAATAGTGGCGCGGTTCTGGCCAGAAAAATGGCCGTCTCGCTGGTCTGTGGTCTGGCGGCAGGTCTGGCATTTATGTTCCTGCGTGAGAAGCTGATCGCTTCCGGCAACAGCGGCGTGTGGCAGACCATCAACGACCTGTTGTTCCAGGACATCACGGCAGAAGGTGCCGAGCGTGCCTTCGGTATCTTCTACATCATCGGACAGCTGTTTATCAAAGCATTGCAGCTGGTCATCATCCCGATGGTGTTCACCTCCATTTCGCTGGCGATCGGCAGCATTGCCGATACGCGCACCATGGGCCGCATCTCTGCAAAGACCCTCTTCTGGTTCCTGCTCTGCTCCTTCATGGCGTTGGCACTGGCTGGCTGTGTGGGCTACGCTACCTATTCGATGGGCCTGTTCAACACCCACATCGAGGGTCTGACCGGCACCACCGGTTCGACCGGCTCCAATCCGCTGAACGTTGTTCTGAACGTCATCCCCTCCAACATCGTCACCGCCTTTGGAAGCAACAATGCGGTGCTGTCCTCCGTCTTTCTGGCGGTGGCGGTCGGCCTGAGCATGAATGTGCTGGGTGAGAGCCGCACCAGCACCCTCCGCCGTTTGCTGGGCGAGGTCAACGATGTTGTGGTCGTCTTTCTGAACTTCGTTGTCTCCAACTTTGCTCCGTTCGCGGTCTTCGTCCTGCTGACCCGTACCTTCGCCATCTACGGCGTCGACTACCTGAAACCGGCTCTGGTCTATGTGGTCGTCACGGTGGTTCTGCTCTTCGTCTTCCTGCTGGTGGGCTATCCGCTGGTCGTCGCTCTGGGCGCAAAGCAGAACCCCATCACCTTCATCAAGAAAATCGCCAATGTCGCAGTCTTCGGCTTCTCCACTTCTTCCAGTGCAGCGACCCTTCCGCTGAACATCAAGGTCTGCACCGAGGACTTCGGCGTGGATGAAAGCATCGCCTCCTTTGTCCTGCCGCTGGGCATGACCATCAATATGGACGGCACCGCCATCATGCAGGTCGTTGCGACGGTCTTCATCGCAGGCTGCGCCGGTTACACCGTTACGCCCGGTCAGCTGGTGGTGGTCGCGCTGCTGGCCCTGCTGGCTTCGGTCGGTACGCCGGCCGCTCCCGGTGCAGGGGCCGTCATCCTCTTCACCATCCTGTCCGGTGTGGGCTTCGTCAATGACAGCGCGCTGCTGGCTTACTCGCTGATCCTTGCCATCAACCGCCCCATCGAGATGCTTGTCACCTCGCTGAACGTTGTCGGTGATGCCGTTGCAAGCATCTGCGTCGCAAAGAGCGAAGGTCTGCTCGACGAAAAGAAATTCAATGCGTAAAATTTAAAACAGATAGAACAAACAGGACGCTCCCGGCCAAAACCGGAAGCGTCCTGTTTTTGTATGCGTTAATTCTGGAAATTCAGGGTCGTCGAGCCCATGCTGTTGGACAGAGTGAGTTTGCGAGAACCGCTGGAGTGGAACGCTTCGGAGTATTTCTTGCCATCGACGCGCAGGGTTCCGAGGTCGTTCGAGGCATCGACGGCGTAATCTGAAAGGGAGCCGTCCACCATCAGCTCGATGGTTCCCATGTCGGTATCAAGGTCGATTTTCTGTGCGCCGGTCAGCAGGCCAATCTTGATATCGCCCATGTCGTTGTCGACCGTGAAATCATCGGCGTTGACGTTCGAGATAGTGAGGTTTCCCATGCTGAGGTCGATTTCAGCACTTCTGGCATCCAGCGAATCGGCGGTAAAGTTGCCCATATCAAGTTCAAAATCAGCGGTGTCTGCGGTCAGAGCGTCCGCGGTGCAGTTGCCCATGTCCAGCTCGGCGGTCAGGTCTTTGACCTTGAGACTGCCAAGGCTGAGGTCGCCCATGTCGAGGGCAACGTCAAGCTTGTCCATCTCAAAGCCCTCGGGCAGATAGATCGTCAGGGTGAATTTATTTTTCATGCCCTTCAGATTGAAGTTAAGGCCTTTGGGTGCTTTGTAGTTGAAGTAGGAGCTGGACTCATTGAAGACGAAGTCGTTCTCAAACCGGCTGTCACGGTTTTTGTATTCAATGCGTGCCTCAGTCAGGCCTTTTTCGGTGATGAAATTCACGTCACCGACGTCCAGGTCAATGGTAAGTTTCTTCAGGCGGTCCAGACTGACGGTGAAGGAAGAACTGGAACTCGCCGAGCTGTTCTCAACGGCGAGATTGCTGTAAGTCGGAGCGTTCGATGTGCCGGTTTCAATGGTGTTCGCAGTCGTGGTGACGACACGGCGAAATGGGAGATGGGCTCCGGCAAACGCGAAGCCAGCCACCGCCAGCAGGGCGCAGGCGGCGATAGGTTTCCAATGGGAGCGGTGTTTTTTCACCGGGCGGCTGGATAAATGATCCGGTTCGCTGGGTACAGAAGGAGCTTCGGCCGGAACAAAGTCCTGATTTTCAAGAATCTTCTGCGCGACCTCTTCGGGGCTTCCCAGTTCGGCGATCGTCTCCGCTTCCCGGTATTTCCCGGCGGCGTCGAAATACTCGTCGTAATAGTCGAGGGCGTCTCGCCGCTCCGTTTCGGGCAGAGGGGCCAGAAGCTTCTCAAGAGACTTCATATATTCGGTTCGAGTCATAGTTGTCCTCCTCTAAAAGCTGGTCGATGCTGGCGGCGTACTGCTTCCATTCGGCGCGGTAGGCGGCCAGCCGTTCCCGGCCGACTTGGGTGATCATGTAGTAGCGGCGGTTCCGACCGTTGGTGGTGGCGTCGTAGACGGTCAGACAGCCGTCTTTTTGCAGCCGCCGCAGGACGGGATAAAGCGTGGACTCGCTCAGGTCGATGGCCTGTTTGATCTCCTGCGTGATTTTGTAGCCATAGGTTCCATCCGGTTCACGGGAGACGACAGACAGCACGATCGAGTCAAGCAACGCCGCACCGGTGGTAAAGTTCATGGTTCTGCCTCCGTTGTGGTTGATATTGAATGATTCTGTATATTATATAGCATATAATATTGTAAAAGTCAATAGCCCTCTCAGTCAACGCCTAACGGCGTTGCCAGCTCCCCCAAAGGGGGAGCCATTGGCAGGCCGGGAAAGTTTCGTGGTAAAAAGTGAACTTCAGTGCCTTGCACTTGGATTTTACAGTGTATAAAATCTTTTTACGGACGGGCAGATTTCCCCTCTCGTTTTTTACCCATGTTTTGCACCGGGATGGTTTCGGCGTGTGAAAAACTCCGGTAAAATAAGGCTGTTCCCAAGAGAGAATATGAGAAAGAGCCGTGCGGCTCTGCAAAAGAGAGGATATTTGCTATGAAAGAGAAGAATCTTACCCGTCGCAGCTTCCTGAAAGCCGGTGCCGTCGCATCTGCCCTCGGCATGATGGCCGCTGCTCCGGTGGCAGCGAATGCGGCCGCTCCCACTACCGCAAAGCAGGCAGAGGACGAGGAAAACGCTCTGCTGGACTTCAACAAAAAGCCCAAGTACATTTTCCTGTTCATCGGCGACGGCATGGGTACCGCACAGATCCAGTCTGCTCGTTTTTATAAAGGTACCGTAGAGAACAATGGTGCCATCACCGAAGCCGACCTCAGTTTTACCTCTTTCCCCGAAGTCGGCAGCGTGACGACCTACGACAGCACATCTTTCTGCCCGGACTCCGCTTCGACCGCAACTTCCATCGCCACCGGCCACAAGACCGAGAGCGGCGTTATCAACATGTGTCCGTGGACACGCGATGTGCCGTATGAGACCATCGCTGAGAAACTTCACAAGCAGAAGGGCTACAAGGTCGGCGTGGTGTCCTCGGTCAACATCGACCACGCCACCCCGGCAGCATTTTACGCTCACCAGAACAGCCGCAAGAACTACTATCAGATCGGCGTCGAGCTGGCAAATTCCGGCTTTGAGTATTTCGCAGGCGGCGAGTTCCAGAAAGTGAACGGCGACGGCACCGGCCCCAACAACCACGAGGTCGCGGCACAGGCCGGTTACAATGTCGTCACCACGCAGGCTGATGCCGCTGCTCTGACTGCCGGTGCAGGCAAGACCCTCATCATCGCCGAGACGCTGGCCGACGGCAAAGCCATGAACTACGCAATGGATGCCGCCGCTGGCGAGTGGCAGCTGACCGATTACGTCAAGAAGGGCATCGAGCTGCTGAACAACAAAAAGGGCTTCTTCCTGATGACCGAGTCCGGTAAAATCGACTGGGCCTGCCACGCAAACGACGCCGCTGCTTCCATCCACGATGTGCTGGAGATGAGCAACGCGGTGCAGGCAGCAGAGGAATTCTACAACGCTCATCCGCATGAGACGCTGATCCTCGTCACCGCCGACCACGAGACCGGCGGCATGGGCATCGGCTACAAGACCACCAACTATGACACATTCCTCACCAACCTGACCCACCAGAAGATGTCTTACGCAAAGTTTGATTCGACCTATGTGCAGGGCTATATCGCAAACAAGACTCCCTTCGAGACCGCAATGGTCGACGTCAAGACCGCGTTCGGCCTGACCCTGCCCTCTGACCCGGATGCAGCCAACGCAGGCAAGCTGCTCCTGACCGATTACGAGGTCGAAAATCTGCGCAAGGCCTACGAGCGCACCCTTGAGGTCGGCTCCTCTTCCCAGAGCAAGATGAGTCAGGAGGATTACGAGCTGTACGGTACTTACATCCCGTTCTCGATGGCGGTCTGCCACACCATCAACCACAAGTCCGGCATGGACCATACCACCTACGCCCACACCGGCGCGTCGGTCAACATCTATGCAAAGGGCGTCGGCGCGGAGAAGTTCCGCGGCGTGTTCGATAACACCGAGATCTTCCATAAGCTGGCAGAGCTGACGAACGTGCAGTAAACCGCGCGATAACGAAAAGAGCAGAGCTTTCCGTGACGAAAGCTCTGCCTTTTTGCTGTTTGAAAAGAAATCAGTCGTTGATCTCGGGGAAGCCTTCCAGCTTGGAAGTGCAGTGAGGGCAGCGGACAGCCTTGATGGCGATCTCGCTCTGGCAGTAGGGGCAGACCTTGGTGGTGGGAGCTGCCGGTGCCGGTTCTTCCTTCTTCTTGTTGAAGAAGGCGTTGAACGCCTTCAGCACGGTGAAGAGGACGAACGCCACGATGAGGAAGTTGATAATGGCGTTGATGAACGAGCCGATGCCGATGCCGACATCACCGATCTGAATGACGACATCCGAGAAATCTGCGTTGAAGAACAGGCCGATGAGAGGTGAGATGATATCGCCGACCAGAGAGTTCACGATCGCCGTGAACGCCGAGCCGACGACCACACCGACTGCCATGTCCAGAACGTTGCCGCGCATGGCAAACGCTTTGAATTCTTCAAAGAATTTCTTGATGCCCTTGATTTCCTTTTCCATAACCAATACCGCTCCTTTTATGCCCGGATGGGCTGTTTGTTCTATACTATAATATAATAGCGAATCTGAAAAGTTCAGTCAAGCTAAAAGGATAGCACGGAGCCCGGCGGCATTATGAGAAAACAGGAAAAGCTGACCGATATGCCAAAGGCTCTCCCTTTGACAGACTCCCTCCGGCCGGAGGGAGATGTCGCAAAGCGACAAAGGGAGGACAAGCTGGACGCGAAGCGGCCTGAGTGGGCTATCAGACCTGATGCGCGGCGATCCACTGGCCCATCTGCTGAGCGATGGCCTTGATGCTGCCATCGGTGAAGGGAACCTTCAGGCCGGCGGTCTCGCACAGCTCGGTGTAACTTGCCAGACCAGCACGGCGCACCAGACGCAGATAACGCTCCCATGCGTCCTTGTGGTCTTTCAGGCTCAGCAGGAAGAACTGCAGCGCGGCCATGGTGGACAGGCAGTAGTCGATATAATAGAACGGGCACTCGTAGATGTGGAGCTGACGCTGCCAGCCGGCACCACGGCCATAGAAGGGCAGGTTGTCGAAGTCGATCCACGGACGGTACTTGTGTTCCAGCTCCAGCCAGACCTGATTGCGCTCATCGGGGGTCAGGTCGGGGTTCTGGTACATCTTGTGCTGGAACTCGTCCACGATGCAGCCATAAGCGAGGAAGAGGAAGCTGTCCTCGGCGTGGAGCAGGGCATACTTTTCAGTGTCCTTGCCGAAGAGCAGGTGGTGCCACGGAGCGGTCAGAAACTCCATCGCCATCGAGTGAATTTCTGCGCTCTCCATGCCCGGGCACTCGAGATCTGCCGGAACTTTCGGGTTCCGCTCGGCGACATAGCCCTCGAACGCATGGCCGCACTCATGGGTCAGAACATCGACGTCGGCAGAAGTGCCGTTCCAGTTGGCGAAGATGAAGGGAGCCTTATAGCTGGGCAGGCTGGTCATATAGCCGCCGGACATCTTGCCGGGGCGGCTCTCGACGTCGAACAGCTCGTTGTCCTGCATGAAGTCGATGAACTCGGCGGTTTCGGGGCTGAGTTCGTGGTACATGGTGCGCGCTGCAGCCATCCGGGCGTCGTAGCCCTCGATGGGCTTAGGGTTGCCATCCTTAAAGGAAACGGGCAGGTCGGCAAAGGTCAGATGCTCGATGCCGGTACGCTTTTTGCGCAGCTCAATGACCTTTTTCAGTTCGGGGACCACATCGTTGGCGACCTGATCCCGGAATTTCTGGATCTCCTCCGGGCCGTAGCCGATACGGTTCATCCGGACATAGGACAGTTCGCTGTAATCGTGGTAACCCATGATCTTAGCCTGCGCGTTCAGGTTCTTGACGATCTGGGTGTAGAGGCTGTCCAGTTCATCGCGGTGAGCATCAAAATAGGAAGCCTCGGCCTCGTATGCGCCGCGGCGGATGGCCGGGTCGGTGCTTTCTTTGTAGGGGCCGAGCTGAGGGATGGTGAGCTTTTTGCCGTCGAACTCGACCAGTGCGCCGCCGTAGACCTGCTGATACTTGCTGACGAGGGCGTTGTACTCCTTCTGTAGGTCGATGGTGCGCTCGTCCATGCTCAGGACGGCGTTCTTCATGCCGGCAACACAGGTGGTACCGAACGCTTTTGTCAGGGCATCAACATGCGGATTCGAGAGGAAGGCGCGGCTGATCTCGGTGCTTGCGTTGGAAATGGCCGGGCTGTTTTCATCGAAAAAGTCCTGCTCCGCTTTCCAG
Organism: uncultured Faecalibacterium sp.; assembly: GCA_934548045.1. Classification (GTDB taxonomy): domain Bacteria; phylum Bacillota; class Clostridia; order Oscillospirales; family Ruminococcaceae; genus Faecalibacterium. The sequence continues at coordinate 135,780 of CAKTEM010000003.1, forward strand.
TAAGCATCACGGGTGTCGCAGGTGTAGTGGATGTTTGCCAGATTCGCGGCGGTGTTGTAATCCGCGAACGCATGGCTCTGCTCATAGTAGACGTCGACGATCTCTTCGTCGCTGGCGGCAGCGGCGGCTTTGGCGGCCAGCTCCTTGCAGCGAGTCAGCAGGGCGTCGATGTCGGGCCGGGTATAGGTCATCTCATTGAATTTCATAGAGAAGAAGTCCTTTCCGGGGAAGATCCCCACAGTGTTAGTTCCATCTTATCACGCATGTCTCTTACAGTCAACGGGATTGTGAATACTCCATAAAAACCAGCGAAACTTTTTAGGAAAGATGTCACAACCTGCGATTGAAAGAGGACGAAAAAAAGCATATAATGAAATCATCAACAGAGTAAGACCACGCGCGTTAAGTGCCGCATCAACGGGGAGTTGTGCTGCGGACGAAGGAAAGCGAAGCCGCGGTGCGTGGTCTGCATCCCGCTGCTGCATGGACTTGGGTGCAGGCGAGACCGTCTGCGGTCTCGGTTGGAAGTGAAACTTGTTGGATTCACGCCCTCCTTTGTGCGGTTTGTCACACAGGGAGGGTGTTTTTGTTTGCCCTCCCGTGGTTATCCTTTCCTGGGAGGACAATTGATATGAAAAACTCGAAAAATTCTGTCCGCACGCTCACCCTGCTGGCCCTGCTCATTGCGATGAGCATCGTGTTCAGCCGGGTGCTGAGCATCTCCACCGGCTTTGTCCGGTTCAACCTCGGCAGTCTGCCGGTGCTGCTGGCGGCCATCTTCTTTGGCCCGGGAGCCGGTTTTGTGGTCGGCGCGCTGGCGGATATGATCGGCGGTCTGCTGTCCGGTTACGCCATCAATCCGCTCATCACGCTGGGCGCAGGCTCCATCGGCCTTGTGGCCGGTTATCTCTGGCAGAAGCTGCCGGAACTGCGCCTCGGCCTGCGGCTGCAGATCAGCGTCGTGGCGGCGCATATCGTCGGCTCCGTCATCATCAACTCGCTGGCACTCCGCATTTTTTACGGCTATGCGTGGAGCATCCTGCTTACCCGTATCCCGAACGCACTGGTCCTCAGCGCGGTGAACACCGTCCTCATCCGCATCCTGATGGAGAACCGGGCGGTGCGCAATGCCATCGGAAAGTAAGAAGGAAAAACTATGAATTACGAATCTGCGATGGAATATATCCATGCGGTGCAGTGGGGCGGACATAAACCCGGCCTGACGCGCACCCGTACCCTGCTGGCAGCACTGGGCGACCCACACAAGCAGCTGAAATTCGTCCATGTGGCCGGTACCAACGGCAAGGGCAGCACGGCGGCAATGCTGGCGTCCTGTCTCCGGGCGGCTGGCTATCATGTGGGCCTGTATACCTCGCCCTTCATCAACCGCTTTAACGAGCGAATTCAGGTAGACGGAGAACAAATTAGTGATGACGAGCTGGTGCGGCTGGTGGAAAAAATCAAGCCTGCCGCCGACGCCATGACCGACGTGCCGACCGAGTTCGAGATCATCACGGCACTGGGGATGCTCTATTTTGCCGAGAAGAAGTGCGACATCGTGGTGCTGGAAGTGGGCCTTGGCGGTACGCTGGACTCGACTAATATCATCGACGCGCCGGAGTGCGCCGTCATCACGGCACTGGGAATGGACCATGTGAAAGAGCTTGGCCCCACTATCGCGGATATCGCGTCAGCAAAGGCTGGCATTATCAAAGAGGGCCGTCCGGTCGTCAGCTACGGCGGCGTACCCGAGGCCGATGCTGTCATCGAGAAAAAGGCGGCAGAAATGCACGCGCCGCTGACGGTCGTGGATTTCAACAAACTGCGGTACGATGGTGGAAATCTCGATGAAGTGACGTTCGATTTTGATAGTCTAAATGGGGTCAAGCTTCCGCTCATCGGCAGTTATCAGCCCAAAAACGCCGCTGTCGCCATCACGACCCTGCGTGTTCTGCGAGAAAACGGCTGGAACATCCCGGAGGATGCGATTCGGCAGGGTCTGGAAACGGTCAGCTGGCCGGGCCGGTTTGAGCTATTGCGCCATGCACCGGCGTTCCTTCTGGACGGCAGTCACAACGCCCACGGGATGCGCGCGACGGTGCAGAGTCTGCGCGACCGCTTTCCGGGCGAAAAATTCGTCTTCCTCGTCAGCATCATGGCGGATAAGGATGTGAGCGAGATGCTGGCCCTGCTGGAACCGCTGGCAAAGCAGTTCGTGACCGTGGCGGCGCATACGCCCCGTGCAATGCCGGCCGAGACGCTGGCAGAACAGATCCGGGCGGCAGGCTTTGCGGCGGAAGCGGCACCGACCATTGAAGCCGGTGTTGCCCGTGCGCTGGAATTGGGCGGAGACGGCCCGGTCTGCGCACTGGGAACACTCTATTTTTCCGGTGATGTCCGGCAGGTGTTTGAAAAGCTGACCCACTGAAAAAAGTAAAAGAAAAAGCGATGACCCGGTGCAGGATGGGTCATCGCTTTTCTTGTTCCCGTGAGGGAACAGCAGGGTAAATGATAAGAAGGTAAATGAAGAAAATAGCAATAGAATAAAGTCAGGAACACGCTGGAGAAGAAGGTTTGTATCCAAGCTGCCGCTCCTGTTGGATACAAGACTATCACGTTTGCGCTAAAAATACAAGCCTTTTTTGAAAATTTCTCTTCAAAACAGCGAGAAAAAGCGCACTTTTGGCGGAACGCACAAATTTAGGACCGATTTCTCTGGTAAAGTGCCGAAAGATTCGGAGTTGTATCGGACTCTGCGAAAAGAGAGAGCCGGAGGACGCAAAACCCAAAGAGTTCACCTTTACAAGAGAGGGACGGTGTGCTAAGATGATACTGATTATCATACACTGAGAGTTTGCGCTTTTTTAGAAAAGAAAGAAGAACCGACGGGGAATTCCCCCGAAAACCGGAAAGGAGAGTGCGGATGAAAACCGAAAGCATCCCGAAATCAAAAGCACCTTTGTTTGGCGGACGGAAACCGCTGTTTACCCAGAAAGAACTCCTGAAACTGACTGGCCCGTTGCTGGTCGAGCAGCTGCTGGCCGTCACGGTCGGCATGGCCGATACCATGATGGTCTCTCGCTGCGGCGAGGCGGCCATCTCGGGCGTCAGTCTGGTCGATATGATCAACAACCTGATCATCGTCCTGTTTGCGGCTCTGGCGACCGGCGGCGCAGTCGTCGTCAGCCAGTACCTCGGCGCACGGGAGCAGGAACACGCCAACAACAGCTCCGGACAGCTGATTCTGCTCAGCGCGCTGCTGGGTGCGGCAGTCGGCCTGTTCTGCTTTGTGCTGGCACGGCCGATGATCCGGCTCTGCTATGGCAGCATCGACGCGGATGTTCTGGACGCCGGTGTGTTGTACCTGAAGATCACGGCACTGAGCTATCCGTTCCTCGCACTGTATAACGCAGGTGCGGCTCTGTACCGCAGTATGGGCAACTCTAAAATCTCGATGCAGATCAGTATCCTGATGAACGTCATCAACATCGTCGGCAATGCGGTCTGCATCTTTGTCCTGAAAATGGGCGTCGACGGCGTTGCGTGGCCCAGCGTTGTCTCCCGTGTGGTGGCGGCTGTCCTCATCCTGACGCGCTGCTACCAGAAGGGCCAGATGCTGACCGTTCCCAAGACGGGAAAACTGAACGGCAAGATGGCAAAGCGAATCCTGAGCATCGGTATCCCGTCGGCGTTCGAGAACAGCCTGTTTCAGGCAGGCCGTATCCTCGTTGTCAGCATGATCTCCACCTTTGGCACCGTCCAGATCGCGGCGAACGCTGTCGCGAACAACCTCGACGGCATGGGCTGCATCCCGGGTCAGGCCATCAGTTTGGCGATGATCACGGTCGTCGGTCGGTGCATCGGCGCAGGCGACAACGACCAGGCGGTTTACTACACCCGGAAACTGTTGCTCTGGGCGTATATCGCGATGGGCATCTTCAACGGTGCAATCCTGATTTTTCTGCGTCCGCTGGTCGGCATTTATGAGCTTTCGGGCGAGACAATGGAGCTTGCAATTTTGCTGGTCCGCATCCATGCAGGCTGCGGCATCCTGCTCTGGCCCTGCTCCTTTGTCCTGCCGAACGCTCTGCGCGCCGCGAACGATGTCAAGTTCACGATGATCGTCTCCATCCTCTCGATGGCAGTCTGGCGTCTGGGCTTCAGCTACGTCATCGGCGTCAAGATGGGAATGGGCGCGGTCGGCGTCTGGATCGCAATGGTCGTCGACTGGGTCTGCCGTGTCATCTGCTTTGTGGCACGCTTCCAAAGCGGCGTCTGGAAAACGAAATATAAGGCATAAAATAGGAAGGGAACGTGGAAATGAAACTCATCAGCTGGAATGTCAACGGCCTGCGCGCCTGCTTGACCCATGATTTCGCCGCGAGCTTCGCCGCGCTGGATGCGGATATCTTCTCGGTGCAGGAGACTAAGATGCAGCCGGGTCAGGCAGATTTCGCGCCCGAGGGCTACACCGAGTATACATACTCCGCCGAGAAGAAAGGCTATTCCGGTACGGCCTGCTGGTGCAAACAGCCGCCGCTGGCCGTGACGCAGGGCATTGGTATCGAGCAGCACGACCACGAGGGCCGGGTGCTGACGCTGGAGTATCCGGGATTCTATCTCGTCAACTGCTACACCCCGAACAGTCAGGATGGTTTAAAGCGGCTGGACTACCGGATGAACTGGGAGGACGATTTCCGCGCCTACCTGCTGGCTCTGGACGCGAAAAAGCCGGTCATCCTCTGTGGTGACCTGAATGTTGCCCATCGGGAAATTGACATCAAGAACCCCAAGACCAACCGGATGAGCGCAGGCTTTACCGATCAGGAGCGCGCCAAAATGACCGAGCTGCTGGAAGCAGGCTTTGCGGACAGCTTCCGCGTTCTGCATCCGGAGGAAGTCAAGTACAGCTGGTGGAGCTACCGTTTCCACGCCCGGGAAAAGAACGCAGGCTGGCGCATCGACTATTTCCTCGTCTCCAACCGTATCGCGGACAAAATCAAAGTTGCTGAAATCCACAACGAAATTTTTGGCTCCGACCACTGCCCGGTCGAATTGCAGATCGAACTGTAAATCCCTGCCTATACATTGTAATAAGGAGAGCGTTTATGCTGAAAAATTACCTTATCATCTTCTTCATCTCGATGGTTCCGCTCATTGAGCTGCGCGGTGCGATCCCCATCGGTCTGGGAATGGGCCTGCCGGTGCTGCCGACCTATCTGGTCTGCGTCGTCGGCAACATGCTCCCGGTGCCGTTCATCTATCTGTTTGCCCGGAAGGTCCTCATCTGGGGCTGTGACAAGCCGCTGATTGGCAAGTTCTGCAAATTCTGCATCGTCAAGGGCGAAAAGGGCGGCCGCGCGCTCGAGGCCAAGGCAGGCCGTGGTCTGCCGCTGGCTCTGCTCCTCTTCGTCGGCATCCCTCTGCCCGGCACCGGCGCATGGACGGGTACGCTGGCATCCTCTATCCTCGATATGAAGTTCAAGGATGTGCTGTTTGCCTGCATGGGCGGCGTGCTGCTGGCCGGCGTCATCATGGGTCTGGCAAGCGCAGGTCTGCTGGGTGCGCTGAGTACGCTCTTTGCCGTGGGCTGAGTCAAGAGGGGAAGCGGCCAAAATCGGAAAGGCTTTGTCGTGTAAAATGACAATGGAATTCCGCCCCGAAATATGCTACAATGAACAACGATGTGTCTTTATAAGACCAAAGAAAGGACGATTGAGATCATGGATCAGGCATTGAACCAGAAGATCGACGCATTTATTGCGGCGAATAAAGAACAGCTCTTGAAGGATATTGCGGCCCTCGTCGCCATCAACAGCGTCGAGACGGCACCTGCTGAAGGTGCGCCGTTTGGCCCGGGCGCGCGTGCCGCTCTGGACAAAACGCTGGAACTGGCCGCAGGCATGGGTCTGGCGACCCACAACTGCGAGAACTATATGGGTTACGCAGAGCTGGCTGGTGCTGATTCCGAGAAATATCTGGCGACCATCTGCCACGTTGACGTTGTGCCGGAGGGCAACGGCTGGTCCGCTGACCCGTTCGAGATGCGGATTCAGGACGGCTGGCTGCTGGGCCGCGGCGTTGCCGATGACAAAGGCCCGATGGTGGCGACCCTGTACGCTCTGAAATTCCTCAAGGAAGAGGGCGTCTCCCTGAAATACCCCATCCGTGCCCTCATCGGCGACAACGAGGAGACCGGCATGGGCGATGTTGACTACTACCTCAAGCACTACACCGCGCCGGTTTTCTGCTTCACCCCGGATGCTGAGTTCCCGGTCTGCAACGGCGAGAAGGGCCAGTTCCGCGGCAAGCTCGTCAGCCCGGTCTGCAATGGCGTCATCAAGGAGATCGTCGGCGGCGTGGCAAACAATGCCGTTCCCGACCGTGCCAGCGCACTGGTCGAAACCGACATCACCAAGTTGAAGAACGCTCCTAACATCACCCTCGAGCCGGAGGGAACCGGTGTTCGTATCCGCAGCTGGGGCAAGTCCGGCCATGCAGCGATGCCGGCTGGCACCGTCAACGCCATCGGTCTGGTGATGAACTACCTGCTGGATAACGACCTGTGCAACGAGGCAGAGCGTGCTTATCTGGAATCCGTCATGAAGCTGCACAGCTCCACCGCTGGCGAGGGTCTGGGCATCGCCTGCGAGGATGGCCCCTTCGGCCCCCTGACCATCATCGGCGGCCGCATCTATATGGAAGACGGCAAGATGGTCCAGACGCTGGACAGCCGCTTCCCGACCTGCACCAACGGCGAGAAAATCGAGGCTGGCATCCGCGCAGCCATCGGCACCGGTGCAGAGCTGGTGGACGCAAGCACCGAGGAGCCGTTCTATATCGAGGCAGACACTCCGGCAATCAAGGCCTGCATCGAGACTTACAACGAAGTCACTGGCGAGAACGCTACTCCGTTCACGATGGGCGGCGGCACCTACGCCCGTCACTTTCCGTATGCGGTCAGCTTTGGCCCCGAGCATAACGACATGGTCCTGCCCGAGTTTGGCGGCCCGATGCACGGCGCAAACGAGGCGGCTCCCATCGACAAGCTGCTGGAAGCACTGAAGATCTATATCATCGCTCTGCTCCGCCTCGAAGAGATCGATTTTTAACGTAAATGAGAGTTTTAGTCATTGATGGACAGGGCGGCGGCTTGGGCCGTCAGCTGGTCGCGGCGATTGCAGCGGCCTGCCCGGAGGCGGAACTGCTGGCCGTTGGCACAAACAGTCTTGCAGCTTCGTCCATGCTCAAGGCCGGCGCACGCCGTGCCGCCACCGGTGAAAACGCGGTGGTCGTCAACTGCCGGACAGCGGATGTCATCGTCGGCCCCATCGGCATCGTCATTGCAGATGCTCTGATGGGCGAGATTACCCCGAAAATGGCGATGGCGGTCTGCCAAAGCAGCGCGAAACGGGTGCTGGTTCCCATCAACCACTGTGATAACTATGTGGTCGGCGTTCCGGAACAGCCCATCGCCCAGCTGGTGCAGGCTGCGGCACAAAAAATAAAACAGCTGTGCGCCGGAAACTGCTAAAAAACAACGAAAACAGGCATACCTTGGAGAGATCCGGGTATGCCTGTTTTTTCGTTTATTCGCACAAATTCCGGAGACATTTTTCGGTACAAATCCCGTTGACTTTTCAGGGCTGTATCGAATACACTTGATTTGTGAAAATGCGATGATTCGCAAAGAATCAGGAATGGAAAGGAACTACGACGATGAAGAGACTTCTGGCTATTTTGCTCGCTTCCGCAATGGCGTTTCACCTCATGCCGCTTCAGGCAATCGCGCTGTCTGGCCGGTTCTCTTCGTCGGTACCAGCTGAAATGGCGGAAAATCCGGAGGAGCTAGGGCAGGGGAGCTTGGAAAAGCGTTTCTGGAACAGTGAGGAGGAAGAAAACAGCGCAGATTTTTCTGCCGGAAACCGTATCACGAGCATTACGATGAACGGCAGAACGGCAATCGTGACGTATGCTGCTGAGACGGACGCAGAGCTCGTGGTCGGCATTTATGCGGACGACACCGAAGAAGAGCTGATTGCCAGTGGAACGGTGGGCGCGGCGAAAACGACGGATGGCACCGCGAAAATAGAAATCGTCGGCACGATTCCGGAGAATTATGTCATCAAGGGATATCTGTTTGCAAAAGAGGAACATGTGCCGCTCTGTGAGCCGTTCAAAAGCAGCTTTTACACGCAAGAAATCGCTGATATTAAAAATGCAACGGTCAAGGAGTTCCCGGAAGACCGGGTGCTGAACCTCGATGAGGACGACAAAACGAATTTTGCAGTCGTAAAGCAGGGCGTGACGCTGGTGAAAGCTGAAAATGGCATGAATAAAGTCACTCAGCAAGATGAAGAGAGTTTGACGTATACCATCGCAAACGCAGGCGAAGAGATTCGGAACCTGCGTGTCGGGGATGTTCTGGTGTTGGACGAACTGAATGAAAATCCGCTCATCTTACGAGTGAACAGCCTTTCAGTCAGCGGCGGTGCTGTCACTCTGATTGGTGACGATACGCTGAGATTGGAAGATGTGTTTTCTGCACTCAAAATTGAGAAAGCTGGGAGCAGCCAGAGCGTTGAGGAACTTTCCAGAGAAACGGCGAAGGGCAGCACTACGCTGAAAACGGATTACAGCGTGGCGGTTTACATCAGCGAAAACGAAAGGGAAATCTCGCTTTCTATGGAAAATCAGGTGGAAGGGAACGCTGAACTGAGCGAAAAGGGCGAGGAAAGCGTTTCGTTTGGGCCGGTTTCTGAAATATTGGCACGTGGCATTTCCCTGAATATTGAGCCGGTGGTGAAAGTCCGTGCAGAAGGCAAAGCAAACGCAAAGTTTTCGCTCAAGACGGAAGACGGCGTCCGCTGGGATGGAAATTTCCACAACACGGGAAAAGACCCGGCGGCAGAACTGGAATCGCCTGCGGATACTTCGGTGACGGTGACGGCAGAGCTTGCGCCGGTGCTGGAAATTTTTGACGGTATGACGGAAATGACGTTGAAAAATCAGACCGGCATCCGGGCAGAATCCACGAGAAAAGGCGGCGAAGAGCTGGAAGATGGAGTAAAGCACGTCTGCAAAGAGTGCTATTCGGTGACGAAGACAGAGACTTCCCGGGTAGAAGCGGAGATTCGCCGAAGCAAAGGCGAAAAGGCGCAGAAAGCGACCCTTTCCAAAATTGAAAAGACCTTGGGGAAAACGTATGATTCGCCGGAATATGGGGAGTCGGGCGATGGTGACTGTCCGCACCGGAGTTACCGTGTAAGGCTGACGCTGGATGGAGTGAAAACCGAGGGCGTAGCTGTTTTCCAAAAGGACAGCGAGGATGCGCTGATATTCGTTGGAGCAACGGATGAAAGCGGCATTGCGGAAGTCTATCTTGTGCCGGGAGAATATGCTTTTACAGCGAAGACCGGCGGAAAAGAATACAGTGGTGCGTGCGAAATAATCGACTATCCGATGGAAATCGTTCTGAAACCGCAGGAAGAGGAAGAACCTGAGCCGCCGGAAGAAATCGTGGAAGCCTTTGGAAACTGCGGTGAAAATCTGCGCTGGATCGTGGACAAAAACGGAACACTGACGATCGACGGCAGCGGTGAGATGTTCGACTATGATGCCGACCCGGCGAGAAAGAACCTTCCGCCGTGGAGCGAGGAAGAGTTGCAGAAACGGTTCGGGATGGAGAATGTGTCTATCACAAAAATCGTTCTGAAAAACGGTATCACGAGGATCGGAGATGCGGCATTTGCAGGGATGAAAATCACTGAGGTCAATATCCCGGAAACGGTGACGAGCTTCGGTGCGTTCAGCTTCAAGAATTGTGAGAGCTTGAAAAAAGTGGAGTTTCCGGCAACGCTGACGGAAATCGGAAGAGAAGCCTTTGCGGACTGCACAGCATTGGAAGAAGTCGTCTATGAAGGCAATAAAAAGGGATGGAGTGCCATCGACATCCGCCCGGGCAATGAACGGCTGACAAATGCAAAGATAACCTATCAGACAGCCGACGAACCGGAAGACGAAATAAAAGATAACGAAACAGAGGATAAACCCGGCGAAGACGGCAAAGAGGATGAGAAGGGAGACGAATCAAAAGAGGACAAATCCGAAGAAGGAAATAGGGACGAGGATAAAGAAGATACACCGGATGAGGGCGGAAAAGACGATATCCCTGACGATACCCCAAAAGAAGACGAGAAAGAAGATGACAAGGAAGAACCCGGTGCGGATGACAAAGACGAGGTGAAAGAAGACCGGCCCGGAGAGGGAGACAAGCCGGGCGAGAGCGACAAAGATGAAGACGGAGATGAACCAAAAGAGGACGACAAAAACGAAGAAATCCCCGGCGGTGAGGGCAATAAGGAGGATGGAAAGGAGGATAAGCCCGGCGAAGGGGATAAAGATGGAGAAATAGAAGACAAGCCAAATACGGATGATAAAGAGGATGACAAGAAAGATGACGAGCTGGAGAAACCGGCAGAAAGCCCCAACACAGGCAAGTGCGGTGAGAATCTGATTTGGGAGCTTTCGGAAAATGGCGTGCTGACGATTCGCGGCAGTGGCAGGATGGATGATTATGAAGAGACGAAGACGCCGTGGAACGTGCAAAACGTGAAAGATGTCGTGATAGAAAACGGTGTCAAGTCCATTGGTCGGAACGCCTTCAGAGGCTGTGAAGGGGTGAAGGAGATTCAGCTGCCCGAAAGCGTGGAGACGATTGGAGATTCGGCATTTGCATTCTGCACACAGCTGAAAAAGCTCTGGCTGCCGCAGAATTTGACAGAAATCGGCAGGGCGGCGTTCAGCGGCTGTGAAAGCCTTACGAGCATCAACCTTTCAGGAAATCTGACGGAAATCGAAGCCGAGACATTCTCGAACTGTACCGCACTGAAACAGGTTATTTTCCCGGAAGAAATCACCCGAATCGGCGAAAAAGCGTTCTATGGATGTCAAAATCTGGCGGATGTGACTCTGGCGGAAACGGTGGAAGCTCTCGAAAAGGGAGCCTTTGCGGACAGTGGACTAAAAACCGTTGTAATTCCGGCCAGTATGCGCCGAATCGAAGAAAACGTGTTTTCCGGCTGTGCGTTGGAGCTGGTCTTTTACACCGGCACAAAGTCCGGGTGGAGAGCGACCGAAATCGTGGAAAACGGAAATGAGGTACTTCATTCAGTGACAATCCACTGCATCAACGGTGATATCCTGCCGGTTATCGAGAATAGTATTACCGCCGGTACTGCTGGAAAAAACGATACAGGAGATAGGCTCCATGCGGTGTTTAATGGCTTAATCGCCGGAGAAAGCTATGCGCTCATCATCAGCAGATTATCGGAAAATCCATTGGATGCGGCAAACTTGATTTATGTCAACCAGAAAAAAGCGGATGCAAACGGCGTGCTGGATGTACCGTTTATTTCGAGCGAAAGCAACACGGCATACGTTGTGGCTTGCGGCCGTGAACCGGAGAAAATCAAATATACCGTGACGATAAAAGTGGGTGATGCAGTCGTTAAAACGATAGAAGCCGCAGAGGGCGAGACGGTAACGATTGAAGTGCCGGAAAAGCTCGACGACGGGAGAGAATTCCAGAAATGGAATGTCGACGCCGGAACCATAGAGCTTGAGGATACAGGCAGTTCCAGAACTAGTTTTACAATGACGGCGAAAGATGTCGTGCTTCATGCGGTCTACAAAACTTCCGGAAGCAGTGCGGACGACAGCGGCACAACAAAGCCGGGCGACGCAAGCAGCGGTTCAAGCTCTTCGTCTTCGGGTGGTGATACGAGTTCTTCGGGGGATTCCGGTGACAGCAGTTCCGGCGGCAGCTCAAGCGGAACGACGAAACCCGACAAGCCGGACAGCGGTTCGAGCAGTGGTTCCGGTTCTTCTGGTAGTTCTGGTTCGTCCAGCAGTTCTTCGAGCGGTTCTGCATCCTCGGGTGGTTCGGGTTCTTCGAGTTCCAGCAGTTCGTCGAGTTCCTCGAACAACAATGACGGCGGCGGAGCCATCGTGGCAGTCGTTTTGATTGGCGGTGCGGCGATTGCGGCGGTGACGGCAGGCGTCATCTTGATGATGCCGGTCGAGGTCAGCGGCGTTGCACAGCTGGACGACGGAACGGTTCTGGCGAACGTAACCGTTCAGCTGATGAAGGACGGTAAGCTTGCGGCGCAGACCATGACCGACGAAAGCGGTCACTTTGCATTGGAAGTCAAACGTGGCGAATACACGCTGAACATGATCACAACTCATCCTGAAACAGGCGAACAAATCGTCCGGACGGCCAGCATCAAGGCCCCGATGAAGAATACGAGCTTTGTGTTCTGAAAACAAAACTGATTCAAAACTTCGACTGTGGAGACTGTCGCTTTTTCAAAGTAGGGCCGTATGGCTTTTGACTTTGAAAAGTAATGCGGCAAAACAGTGAGGCGGAGAACCGGCAAACATAAAACAGGTGTACCCGGAAATTTTTTCCAAGGTACACCTGTTTTTCGTTGTCTGATTACTTTTTTCGCTTTGCAATTTGCTCGGCAGTGGGCGGAATATCGCCCTGCTTGTGATTTTCCAGCGCGCCGATCCGGCGGTCAAGGTCGGTGATGCGCTGTGCGACCACATCCGGCAGATCCTGCTGGTCGAGGTCATCCGCCGGGTTGACGGCCTTGTTGTTGATGCGCACGACTTCGGCCGGTACGCCGACAGCGGTGCAGTTGGCCGGCAGATTGCGCAGAACGACGCTTCCGGCACCGATACGGGCGTTGTCTCCGATATAGACCGGGCCAAGCACCTTGGTGCCGGCACCAATCAGAACGTTGTTGCCGAGGGTCGGGTGACGCTTGCCGGTGTCCTTGCCGGTACCGCCGAGGGTCACGCCGTGGTAGATGGTGCAGTTGTCGCCGATCTCGGTCGTCTCACCAAAGACGATGCCCATGCCGTGGTCGATGAACAGGCACTTGCCGATCTTCGCGCCCGGGTGGATCTCGATGCCGGTGCGGTGGCGTCCGTGCTGGCTGACCCAGCGCGCAAGGAAAAAGTGATTGTGCTCATACAGCCAGTGCGCGATGCGGTGATAGACCAAGATGTGAAAACCGGGGTACAGCAGAATGACTTCCAGCACACTGCGTGCAGCAGGGTCTTTGCGCTGAATGTTCCGTGCGTCCTCCAACAAACCCATGAGGGTTCCCTCCCTTTTCCTCGTTGTCGCCGCCCAGAGCCCGGCGGCATTTTACTCTCGTGTCCTATTATAATAACACAGGTGAACTTTAATGTACAGCGACATGCTAGGAATTGCGTGCGTTTTTTTGAAAAATCAGGGGGTATTTGGGCAAAAGTCTGGTTTTTCGGTAGAGTAGCTAAAAATCGGGGCTTTGGCAGAGAAACCTTTTTACAAACAAAAAGTGCCGGAAGCATTGACACATTTTGCGTTTCTATGATAAAATATATCGAAATGAATCGCAAATAAAAAAGGAGACAACACGATGCAGGCAAAGTCGATGCGCGCAAAACCGAAGAATCAGTTTGCAGCCGGTTTTGTTATGGAGGCGTTGTTTTCTTTTTGGATGAATTGACTTTTCCCTTTGCCGGGAAAAGTTTTTTTTTGCCCGAAAAACGGGTAGGTACGCGAACGAATCCGACAAATTGGAGGTACATTATGCTGCTTGTAAACGCTGTCAACGCCGAGGGTCGGCCCACAGAGCTGTACATCAGGGATGGAAAGATCGCAGCCGTCGGTCAGGAGCTGTCCGCACTGGCGCAGGAGGACGAAGTCGTCCTCGATGCCGGTGGTCTGACCGTTCTGCCGGCCTTTGTAGACCTGCACTGCCACTGGCGGACGCCGGGCTTCGAGTACAAAGAGGATATCGAGACGGGCAGCCGGGCAGCGGCAGCCGGTGGATATACCTTCGTCAACCTGATGCCGAACACAAAGCCGGTCTGCTCCTCGGCAGCACAGGCGGAGATGGTCGAGCGCAAGGCGGCAGAGATCAGCCTGTGCGACGTCAACCAGACTGTTTCCATCACCGAAAACTTCGACGGCAAGACCCTCGACCACCTCAAGACCCTGCCTTCGTCGGTCAAGTTCATTACCGAGGACGGCCACGGCGTGCAGGACAATGCGACGATGGCAAAGGCGTTTGCTATCTGCACCCAGCGCGACATCACCGTGATGAGCCACGCCGAGGACATGGAGATCAGCCCGTGGGATTATCGGCTGGCCGAAGATCTTGAGACCGTCCGGAACTGCTGGCTGAGCGAGTATTACCAGACCCGGCTGCACATGTGCCATGTCTCCACCCGTGGAGCTATCGACGCTATCCAGATGGCAAAGCTGCGCGGCGCACCGGTCACCTGCGAGGTCACGCCGCATCACCTTTGGTTCACCAACGATACCTGCGATTACCGCGTCAATCCGCCCATCCGGACGGCCGACGATGTGCAGGCATTGATCGACGCCATCCGTTCCGGCGTCGTGGATGCCATCGCCACCGACCACGCACCCCACTCCGAAGAGGACAAGCTGAAAGGCATGGCCGGTATGGTTGGCAGCGAGACGGCGTTCGGTGTCTGCTATACCAAGCTCTGCAAGGAAGAAGGTCTGCCGCTGGAGCTGCTGGTCCACCTGATGAGTACCAGCCCAGCACAGATTTTGGGCTTGGCAAAGGGTCAGCTGGAACCGGGCTACGATGCAGACTTTGTTCTGGTCGACCTCGACACCCCCTATGTGGTGGATAAGGACAAGCTCCACTCCAAATCTCACAACTGCCCCTATGATGGTGTGCAGCTGTACGGCAAGGTCTGCGCCACCGTCAAGGGCGGCAAGCTGACCTATCAGGCAGAGGAATAACCTTTACATTATAAAAAAGAGAATCATCAGGAGGAACACAACAATGACGAACATGGATAAACTGTACGAAGTAGTCGAAGCACGCGGCCCGGTCTGCGTTGGGCTGGATACCGATTTCAGCTATCTGCCGGAGGACTTCGTGGACAGCACCCTGTCCAAGGGCGAGAACATCGTCCGCTTCAACAAGAAGCTCATCGACGCTACCAAGTCTGTGGCTGGCTGCTACAAAGTCCAGATCGCCTATTATGAGTCTCTGGGTCTGGAAGGTCTGCGCGCTTACGCCGACACCCTGAAGGCTGTCCGTGAGGCTGGCATCCCGGTCATCGCCGACATCAAGCGCGGCGACATCGCAAAGACCGCCGAGATGTACGCAATGGGCCACTTCACTGGCGACTTCGAGTCCGATTTCGTCACGCTGGCTCCGTACATGGGTCTGGATTCCATCAGCCCCTATCTGCCCTATGCTGAGAAGCAGGGCAAGGGCATGTTCGTTCTCTGCCGTACTTCCAACGGCGGCGCAAAGGACTTCGAGTATGAGAAGCTGGCAGATGGCCGTCATGTCTACGACCTCGTCGGCGATAAGCTGAACGCTCTGGGCAAGGACTATATGGGCGAGCGTGGTTACTCCTCTATCGGTCTGGTCATCGGCGGTACCCACATCGAGGAAGCGACCGAGATCCGTGCAAAGTATCAGGATTCCTTCTTCCTCATCCCCGGCTACGGCGCACAGGGCGGTAAGGCAGAGGACATCGCGCAATACCTGACCAAGGGCAACGGCGGCGTCGTCAACTCCAGCCGCGGCATCCTGCTGGCTTATAAGAAGCAGCCGGGCGTGGCTTTCGACGAGGCAGCTTACAACGAGTGTGTGAACATGAAGGAGGCTATTGCTCATGCGTGCAGCCTGCTGTGAAGCGACCGTCCTGCGCAATGAGGTCATTGCGGACGATATCCGCCTGCTGACCGTCGAATGGCCGGACCATGAACACATTCCCCACGCAGGCCAGTTCTTTACCCTGCGCAGCTGGCCGGCAAGCGAGGAACCTTTCCTCTCCCGGCCCATCAGCGTCCATCGCTACGATGCCGACAGCAACACCATCGAGTTCCTGTATCAGGTCATCGGCGAGGGTACCACAAAGCTGGCAAAGCTGAAAATGACCGACAAATTCCAGCTGACCGGCCCGATGGGCAACGGTTTTGACGTGCCGGAGCTGGTGAAAAAATACAAGAAGATCGCAGTCGTCGGCGGCGGCATCGGCACCGCGCCGATGTATCAGCTGACCTGCGAACTGGCAGAGGCCGGTGTGAAGCCGGATGTCTTCTTCGGCTTCCGCGACCAGCCCTACTGCATGGAGGAGTACCGCCCCATCGCGAACCTCGTCAAAGTTTCGACCGATACCGGTGCGGTGGGTTTCCACGGTTTTGTGACCCAGCTATATGACCCGGCGGATTATGATGTCGTTCTGGTCTGCGGCCCGACGGTCATGATGAAGAACGCCGCCCGTCTCTGCGCCGAAAAAGGCACGCCCTGCTTCGTCAGCCTCGAAAAGAAGATGGCCTGCGGCATCGGTGCCTGCCTTGGCTGCACCTGTGAGACCAAGAGCGGCGAGGGCAAGAGTGTCTGCAAGAACGGCCCGGTCTTTGATGCAACGGAGGTATTCTGATGGCGGATTTGAAAACGAACCTGCTCGGTTTTACGATGAACAGCCCCATCATCGGAGCATCCGGCACGGTGGGCTACGGCGTGGAATATGAGGAGCTGGCCGATTTCTCGAAGATCGGCGGCATCTCCGGCAAGGGCCTGACCCTGCACGGACAGTACGGCAACAAGGGTGAGCGTCTCTGGGAAACGCCCTCTGGACTCATCAACAGCATTGGCCTGCAGAACCCGGGCGTTCAGCACTTCATCGACGTGGAACTGAACGAGATGCTGGAACTCAAGCAGAAATACGGCACGACGGTGATCGCCAACCTCGGCGGCCACAGCGAAGAAGAGTATGTCGAGGGTGCGGCGATGCTGAGCGAGAGCGCGGTGGATATCATCGAGCTGAACATCTCCTGCCCGAACGTCAAGGTCGGCGGTATGGCTTACGGCGTCAAGGCCGAAGCGGCCGGTGAGGTCGTCAAGATGGTGCGTGCGGCCTGCAAGAAGCCCCTGATGGTAAAGCTGAGTCCGCAGGCAGAGAATATTCCCGACATGTGCAAGGCGGTCGAAGCTGCCGGTGCGGATGCCATCAGCCTGACGAATACCTTTCAGGCCTGCGCCATCGACCTCGAAAAACGCCGCCCGGTCTTCAACAACATCTTCGCCGGTCTGTCCGGCCCGGCGGTCCGGCCTATCGCATTGCGGATGGTCTGGCAGGCGGTCGGTGCAGTGAATATCCCGGTCGTCGGTCTGGGCGGTATCGCGACCGGCCGTGACGCACTGGAATTCATCATGGCCGGTGCGACGGCGGTTCAGGTCGGCGCGGCAAACTTCGCAAATCCGCGCGCGATGGAGACCATCGCTGCCGAGATGGCCGACTGGATGGATGCCCACGGCGTCAAGACGCTGGACGAGATCCGCGGCTGCGCACGCGAGAACGTATAAAAACGATAAATGATTTCATAAAACGTGAAAATATTCGTTAAATTCAAAACAAATACGAATAAATTTGCGTTTCGACAAAAAGCGTGGTACAATACCGCATGAAGCAACTTTTTTAAAAGAGAGGGAGAAGTAATTATGAGTGAAGCACTTGAGATTCTGAAGAGCTGTGACGCATTTCTGGAGGGTCATTTCCTCCTTTCTTCTGGCCGTCATTCCAGCGCGTACTGCCAGATGGCATACCTGCAGCAGTATCCTGACCGCTGCGCTGAGGTCATGAAGGCTGTTGCTGACAAGGTGAAAGAGATGGATGTCGATGTCATCGTCGGACCGGCAATGGGCGGCATCGTCTACGCTTACGAGCTGGCTCGTCAGACCGGCAAGCGTGCCATCTTTACCGAGCGCGTGGATAACGTGATGACTCTGAAGCGTTTCGCCATCCATCCGGGTGAGAAGTGCCTCATCGCCGAGGATGTCGTCACCACCGGTATCTCCTCTCTGGAGACCAAGCGCGTCATCGAGGAGAACGGCGGCATCTGCGTCGGCATCACCTGTGTCGTTGACCGCACCAAGCCCGAGGCTCCGTCGCCCATCCCCATCGTTGCAAGCGCACTCAAGCTCGACCTGCCCAACTACGCACCCGAAGAGTGCCCCATCTGCAAGGAGGGCAAGCTGCCGCTGGTCCATCTGGGCAGCCGCAAGATGAAGCAGGAAGCAAAGCAGACCCTGTAAGCACGGCTTTGGAACGAAGCGTATCTGTGTTGAAACGAGGAATACTATGAACGCATATCTTCTTTTAGCGAACGGCATGGTCTTTGCCGGGCAGTCGGTCGGCGCGGAGGGCGTCACCGTGGGCGAGGTCGTCTTTGCTACCGGTATGGTAGGCTTTCAGGAGACGCTAACCGACCCCAGCTACTACGGCCAGATCATCACCCAGACCTATCCGCTCATCGGCAACTACGGCATGAACCATGACGACATGGAGTCTGACCGCATCTGGGCCAAGGGCTACATCGTCCGCGAAGCCTGCAAAACGCCGTCCAACTGGCGTTGCGAAGAGACGCTGGACAGCTTCTTAAAGAAAAACAATACCATCGGCATCGAGGGCATCGACACGCGCCACCTGACCCGTATCATCCGGGAGAGCGGCGTTATGAACGGTGCCATCCTCACGACCTTCGACCCGGCTGACCCGGCAAATAAGGCGCAGACCGACGCTCTGCTGGAGCAGATCCGTGCTTATGCTGTCACCGATGCGGTCAAGAACGTCACCTGCGAAAAGCCCGAAGTTTACAACGAGAAGGGCGAGACTCACATCGTCCTGATGCACTACGGCTGCAAGCGGAACATCGTCCGCTGCCTCGTCAAGCGCGGCTGCAAAGTGACCGTTATGCCGGCATTTGCAACAGCAGAGGAAGTCGCCGCCCAGAATCCGGATGGCATCATGCTCTCCAACGGCCCCGGTGACCCGGCAGAACCGGTGGAGGTCATCGAGAACCTGAAAAAGATCTTCGAGCTGGGCATCCCGACCTTTGGCATCTGCCTCGGCCATCAGCTGTCCGCTCTGGCAGCCGGTGCCAAGACCATGAAGCTCAAGTACGGCCACCGTGGAGCAAACCAGCCTGTCACCGACTTTGAGTCCGGCCGCACCTTCATCACCAGCCAGAACCACGGCTATGCAGTCGTCGGCGATGAGCTGCCTGCTGAGATGGGCGAGGTGGCACAGGTGAACGCCAACGACGGCACCTGCGAGGGCATCAAGTACAAGAAGTGGAACTGCTTCACCGTCCAGTTCCATCCCGAAGCAAACGGCGGCCCGAAGGACACCGAGTTCCTGTTCGACCGCTTCCTGAATAACGTCAAAGCTGCAAAGGAGGCTCGCTGAAATGCCGAAGGACCCAAGTATTAAGAAGGTGCTGGTCATTGGTTCCGGCCCCATCATCATCGGTCAGGCAGCCGAGTTTGACTACTCCGGTACGCAGGCCTGCCGCGCACTGAAAGCGGAGGGCATCGAGACCGTCCTGCTGAACTCCAACCCTGCAACCATCATGACCGACCCGGATGTGGCCGACCATGTTTACATCGAGCCGATGACCCTCGAAGTCGTCGAGCGTATTCTGGACATCGAGAAGCCCGATTCTGTCCTGCCGAACCTCGGCGGTCAGATGGGCCTGAACCTGTCTATGGAGCTGGCACGTTCTGGCTACCTCGACCGCACCGGCATCCGTCTGCTGGCCTGCAAGCCGGAGACCATTGACCGTGCAGAGGACCGCGAGCTGTTCAAGGAGACGATGGAAAAGCTGCATCAGCCCATCATCCCCTCTGAGGTCGTCGAGACCCTGCAGGATGCTCTGGCCTGCGCAGACCGCATCGGCTATCCGGTCATCGTCCGCCCGGCTTTCACCATGGGCGGCACCGGCGGCGGTATCTGCGAGACTAAGGAAAAGCTGATTGAAATTGGTACGAACGGCCTGCGCCTGTCGCCCATCCATCAGATTCTTGTCGAAAAGTGCATCGCCGGCTGGAAAGAGATCGAGTACGAGGTCATGCGCGACCACAAGGGCAACGTCATCACCGTCTGCAACATGGAGAACCTCGACCCCGTCGGCATCCACACCGGCGACTCGGTCGTCGTCGCTCCTTCCCAGACCCTGACCGACCACGAGTATCAGATGCTCCGCACCGCTGCTCTGGATATCATCACCGAGCTGGGCATCGAGGGCGGCTGCAACTGCCAGTTCGCGCTCAAACCGGACAGCTTCGATTATGCGGTCATCGAGGTCAACCCTCGTGTTTCCCGTTCTTCCGCTCTGGCTTCCAAGGCCACCGGCTACCCCATCGCAAAGGTTGCGACCAAGATCGCTATCGGCTATACGCTGGATGAGATCACCAACGACGTCACCGGCAAGACCTGCGCCTGCTTCGAGCCTGCGCTGGACTACATCGTCGTCAAATACCCGAAGTGGCCGTTTGATAAGTTCGTTTACGCCGATAAGTCTCTGGGCACCCAGATGATGGCGACCGGCGAGGTCATGAGCATCGGCAACAGCTTTGAGGCTGCCATGATGAAGGCTGTCTCCTCCATCGAGCTGGGCATGGACACCCTGACCCATAAGCCCTTTGAGGAGTTGAGCGATGAGGAAGTCATCGAACACATGTATGTGCAGGACGCAGAGCGCGTCTTCTGCGTCTACGAGGCCCTCAAGCGCGGCATCGACCACGAGACGATTTACAAGATCACCAAGATCGACTGGTGGTTTCTCGACAAGATGCAGCACCTTGCAGACCTCGAAAACGGTCTGGCAAAGTGCCACGGCGTCCTGAGCGAGGCACAGTACAAAGAGGCCAAGAAGTACGGTTTCCAGGATAAGACCATCCGCCGCCTCGCTGAGGTGGACAAGCTGCCGGTCGAGAACTACCGTGCCGGCTTCAAGATGGTCGATACCTGCGCCGCAGAATTCTCGGCCAATACGCCTTACTTCTACTCGACCTACGACGGCGACAACGAAGCCGCGGAGTTCATCGCGGAAAAAGAGGCACAGGCCGCAGAGAAGGGCGAACCCAAGAAAAAGAAGGTTCTGGTCTTCGGCTCCGGCCCCATCCGCATCGGTCAGGGCATTGAGTTCGACTACTGCTCTGTCCACTGCGTCTGGACACTGAAAAAGCATGGCTGCGAGGCGATTCTGGTCAACAACAACCCAGAGACCGTCTCCACCGACTTTGATACCGGCGACCGCCTGTATTTCGACCCCCTGAACCCGGAGAGCGTGGATAACATCATCGCCACCGAGAAGCCCGACGCCTGCGTTGTCCAGTTCGGCGGTCAGACTGCTATCAAGCTGGCAAAGCACATGGACGAGATCGGTCTGCCCATCCTCGGCACCCCGGCGGATGCCATCGACGAGGCCGAGGACCGCGAGCGTTTCGACGAGCTGCTGGAACGCTGCAAGATCCCTCGTGCGCCCGGCCGCACCGTCTTCAATCTGGATGAGGCTCTGGCCGCTGCCGACGAGATCGGCCTGCCGGTTCTGATGCGTCCGTCCTACGTTCTGGGTGGTCAGAACATGATCGTCGCCTACACCAAGGCCGATGTCATCGAGTACATGGGCGTCATCACCGAGCATGTCGATATGGACCACCCCGTCCTGCTGGACAAGTACATCATGGGTACCGAGTGCGAAGTTGACGCCATCTGCGACGGTGAGAACTTCCTGATCCCCGGCGTCATGGAGCAGATCGAGCGTACCGGTGTCCACTCCGGCGACTCCATCTGCGTCTACCCGGCACAGCACCTGACCCAGGCTGAAATTGACACGATGGTCGATTACACCGGCCGCTTCGCCCGTGAACTGCACGTCACCGGTCTGGTGAATGTCCAGTACGCAGTCTCCAACGGCAAGGTCTATGTCATCGAGGTCAACCCCCGGTCTTCCCGTACCGTTCCGTATATCTCCAAGGTCACTGGCGTTCCGATGGTCGATCTGGCCGTCCGCTGCTGCCTCGGCGAGAAGCTGACCGATATGGGCTACGGCACCGGCCTGCATCCCAATGCGCCCTATGTGGCCGTCAAGGTGCCTGTCTTCAGCTTTGAGAAGCTGCACGGCGTCGATACCCAGTTTGGCCCGGAGATGAAGTCTACCGGCGAGGTGCTGGGCATTGCGCCCAACTTCCACGACGCTCTGCTCAAGGGTCTGATCGGCGCAGGCTACACCTTCAAGACCCCCGGCCCGGCAAGCTGCTGCATCTTTACCGTGAAGGACAGCGACAAGCCCGAGTTCGTGGACATCGCATGGAAGCTCAAGAGCATGGGCTATAAGCTATACGGCACCTCCGGCACCTGCGCATGGCTGAACAAGCACATGGTTCCCTGCAATGAGGTGCGCAATATGTCCGGCGAATCGCCCAACATCGTCGATCTGCTCCAGAGTGGTCTGGTGGATTATGTCTTCTCGACCAGTGCCAAGGGCCGTGACCCGAAGCGCGATTCCGTCCGTCTGCGCCGCAAAGCCGTTGAGCTGAGCATCCCCTGCATCACCGCCGTCGATACGGCCAATGCACTAGTCAACTGCCTGCGCAGCGAACACAGCATGGAGAATATCCCTCTGGTGGATATTGCAACGCTGTATCATAAAAATTAAGTAGAGAAGTGTAGCTTCGTGCGCAAAATAAGCAGTTTTGTGCGCAATCCCTCGTAATAAGGTGCTGCATTTGCTATACTCGACAACGCAAAATTTGCCAAAAGACGTTACTTTTGGACGTTCCAGGAGGATATTGATACATGACTCGTTCCCAGATGATTGAGACCGTGGCACGCAAGACCGGCTTTACCGAAGCTCAGGTCGAGACCACGATGGACGCTTTGTTTGATCAGATCGCTGACTGCCTGCGCGCAGACGAGAAGGTGACCATCGCTGGCTTTGGCCGCTTCGAGATGCGTCCTCGCAAGCCGAAGGCTTACACCAACCCCAAGACCAAGGTCTCCAGCCGTTTGGAGTCTACTTCCATCCCTGGCTTCAAGGCCAGCGGCCGTTTCAAGCAGAAGCTCGAGGCTGGCCGTGCAGCCAACCAGAGCGTCGAAGAGACTGCCTGATTGAAATGAAGTTGAAGAGCCGTATTCCGAGCTGTCGGAGTACGGCTCTTTTTTGCTGACAAGCACTGGATTTCATGCTATACTAAGAGAAAACGACGTTTCAGACGAAAAACAGAACGGAGTAGAGAAACATGCTTTACAGCGAATTACAGTGCAGCGAGGCCATCCACAAGGCCGTAGAGCGGATGGGCTTTGATGAGATGACCGAGATCCAGGAAAAGACCATCCCGGTCATGCTGGCAGGCCGTGACGTCATCGCAAAAGCTCCCACCGGCACGGGCAAGACTTGCGCCTTTGGCATCCCGGTGGCCGAACACATCGACCCGGCGCAGAAAGTGCCGCAGGCGGTCATTATGGCACCGACCCGGGAACTGGCCCAGCAGATCGCCGATGAACTCAGTGACCTGACCTATTTTATGCCGGAGGTGCAGGTCGCCTGCGTCTACGGCGGCGCAAATATGGAAAAGCAGGCGCGCCGTCTGGCGGAGGGCTGTCAGATCGTTGTTGCGACGCCGGGCCGCCTGATGGACCACTACAAGCACCACAACATTGATATTTCCCATGTGACTCAGATCGTCCTCGACGAGGCCGACGAGATGCTGAATATGGGCTTCTATAAGGATGTGCGGCACATCATCGAGATGATGAAAGCACGCAAATCCCTCTCGATGTTCTCGGCAACCATCAGCCGGGAGGTCATGGATATCGGCTGGCTGTACCAGAACAACGCCGAGGAGATTACCGTCCAGCCCAAAGAGGAGAGCCAGCCCAAAATCACACAGTATATGCTGGAGACGTCCGGCCGGAACAAGCTGTCCGATCTGGCGCAGATCATCATCGGCGAGGGCTATAAGCGCGTGATGGTCTTCTGCGATACCAAGTTCAACACCGCAACGCTGGCAAATCAGCTGGCACGGTTGGGCTTCTCGGTGGACTGCCTGCACGGTGACTTGTCGCAGAAAGAGCGGAATCAAATCATGCAGAACTTCCGGGATGGCAAACTGGCGATTCTGGTCGCGACCGATGTTGCGGCGCGCGGCATTGATGTTTCCGATGTGGATGCAGTCATCAACTACGATGTTCCCGGCGATAACGAGCATTACACCCACCGCATCGGCCGTACCGGCCGCGCGAAGAAAGAGGGCGTAAGCTACTTGTTCTATGTGCCGGAAGAGAAAAAGCGTGTGCAGGAGCTTCTCCGCCTGACCCGGAACACCGAACTCTGCACGCCGGTGCATTTTGATTTCAACCATGAGCGCATCGTGGTCGAGAAAAAGCAGGATAACGCCGACCGTTTCCAGATAAAGTGCTATTTCTGAGATGAACGAGGACTCCCTGTAAAAGCGAAAGCTTTTGCAGAGAGTCCTTTATATATTATAATAAGGTAAATAAGCGTCAAAAGTCGGACTTTAGCGTTACAAAAAACTGTCAGATGTATACAAAGCTCGAAAAAGAGGCGAAAAAAATGAAAAAAGGGGTTGCCAAAAAGGGAAGCATGTGGTATTATACTCAAGCACCAAGCGCGGCGACAAAGAATGACTTCTGAGACGCCGCTGAGAAGTAAAACGAAAGA
>CAKTEM010000004.1 GCA_934548045.1 uncultured Faecalibacterium sp.
GAGAAAACCTTCATGGATCTGATGGAGCTTGCAAGTTCACTGGACACGGAGCAGCAGCGCTATGTGCGTGAGGGCTTTTCCAGCGATGAGGAACTTTCAGTGTACGATTTGCTGTTTTCGGAGAACCTCACGAAGCAGGAAATTGAAACGATCAAGAAGGTGTCTGTGGACTTGTTGACAAAAATCAAACAGCAGATTGCCAAACTCGACCATTGGACAGACAAGCAGGAAACTAAGGCGATTGTGGATAACCTGATTCGCAATACCCTTTGGCAAGAACTTCCCAATAGCTATGATGTAAGCGATATCCAGACCTACCAGAAGAAAATCTACGAGTATGTATATATGCGCTACCCGGAAGTAGCATAACGCAAAAATCACCCCAGAGAGAACGCACAAGAGGCTATTCTCTCTGGGGTGATTGCGTATCAAATCATCTGAAAATGCTTCAACGCTTCCACAATCGCATCCTCTTTTTCCTTCGGACACTTGGGCTGCTTGGCATTTTCATTTTTCGCTTTATGGTAATTCTCCCGCTCGATGATGCCATACTTCTGCTTCACCTGTGCGATATAGAGATTGGAGACCTTGAGCTGATGGTGCTCCCACACATAACCCCGAATCTCATGGTAAGTAGCCTTGCTCTCCGCGGCAGTTACGTCCAGTTCATCCATGCTGACGTCCACTTCGATATGCCGTTCGACATGGAGTTTGGTCAAAAGAAGGACCGCTTCCACATGCTTCGTCCTCGGGAACAGATCCACGGGCTGAACTTTTTCGGCATGGTAGCTGTTCTGTTCGAGCCAGGCAGCATCACGGGCAGCAGTGGAAGGATTACAGCTGACATAGACGACACGACGGGGAGACATCCGGACGACAGCGGAAAGGGTCGCTTCATCGCAGCCCTTTC
Source organism: uncultured Faecalibacterium sp. (assembly GCA_934548045.1). Classification (GTDB taxonomy): domain Bacteria; phylum Bacillota; class Clostridia; order Oscillospirales; family Ruminococcaceae; genus Faecalibacterium. Next base: position 911 of record CAKTEM010000004.1, read on the forward strand.
GGGGAGGGTCGAGGATGATGACATCCGGATGCAGGCCCTCGGCGGCGAGCTGAGTTGCGGCCTGACCGGCATCGGCGCAGAAGAAGCGGCTCTTCGCGGCAATGGTATCACCCATCCGGGCGGCGTTTGCCTTCGCACTGTCGATGGCCTCTGGAACGATCTCAACACCGATAAGTTCCCGGCAGGAATCCACCATCGACAAGCCGATGGTTCCCATGCCGCAGTAAAGGTCGAGCAGGAGGTCGTTCGGGGTCAGCTGGGCATACTCATCTGCAATGCTGTATAATTGTTCCGCCGCAAGAGTGTTGACCTGATAAAAGGACAGCGGCCCGAGCCGGACAGGTACGCCGCGCAGGGTATCTTCGATAAATCCCGGACCGTAGAGAGAGTGTGTCTCATTGCCGAGGATGACGTTGGTGTTTTTGGCGTTGACGTTCAGCAGGATGGTCGCGATATCCGGGAACTGCTCACGCAACCGGCGGACAAGCTCTTCGGCGTGGGGCAGCTTTGGACGGGTGCAGACGAGGCAGACCATGATCTGACCGCTGTGGACGCCGCGCCGCAGGAAAATGTGGCGGACAAGTCCTTTTCCACTCTGCTCATCGTAGGGCTGAATGTTGTGGTCGGCGAAAAATGCACAGAGCGCGTTGCCAATGTCGTTCAGGATGCCGGGCTGAAGCTTGCAGTCCGGGCAGGGAACGATACGGTGGGTGCGGCCTGCATAGAATCCAATGCAGGGCTTGCCGTTTTTGCCGCGGCCGACCGGGAACTGAACTTTGTTGCGGTAGCGGTCAACTTCCGGAGAGGGGAGTGCAGGCAGGATGGGAACATCCAAACCACCGATACGGCGGAAAGCATCGGTTACATTTTCCTGCTTGGCGGCAAGCTCTGCCTCATAGCGCAGATGGCGCAGGCTGCATCCGCCGCAAGGCCCGGCGGCAGGACAGTCAGTATCAATGCGGTCGGGCGAAGCAGTCAGAAGCTCGTCCAGAATACCAAAAGCGTACCGTTTGCAGTCCTTGACGATCTTCACACGGGCAACATCGCCGGGAGCAGTACCGGGAACAAAAACGGCCTCGCCGTCATCGGAATGTGCGACGCCGCTGCCATCGTTGGAGAGACGCTCGATTTTTAAGGCCAAAAGCTGATTTTTCTGTAAGGGCATGGGTAAAGTTTCTCCTTATTTGTCATCCGGAACATCGCTGCCGGTCTCGGCCTGAGATGCGACATATTTGCTCGGTGGTACGCCTTTTGCACGTTTGAAGACGCGCGAGAAATAGAACTGGTCGAAGAAGCCGACCGAGACGGCAACTTCGGCGATGGAGAGCGTGCCAGCACGCAGAAGTTTGCACGCTTCGTTGATGCGGTATTCGGTCAGGTAGTCGATGGGGCTTTTGCCGACATTCAGCATGAAGACCCGGTAGAGGTGGCTGCGCGAGACACCCACGCTCTTGGCGACATCGTCGATCGAGATGTCGTGGGAGTAGTTGAACTGGATGTACTTGATGGCGTTCAGAACATACTGGCTGGACGAAGAGGTGTTATGCGGCTTGGCCTCGTTCGTCTCACGCATGAGGGCGGAAATAAATAAGTAAAGGTAACCGACCATCGCAGCCTCATCCTGCGGCTGCAATCCGCGCGAGGAATAGATGTTCGTCAGGGCGGCACGCATCCCGTCCGGGTCGCTGGTGTGATGCACCGGCTCGGCATCCGTAAAGGGGAGCTGGGCCGCCAGCTTGTGAGCGCAGGCTCCGTTGAAGCCGACCCAGCTGTACTCCCACGGCTGCTGCTCATCGGCAGTGTAACGGATCAGCTGACTCGGACGGGCGAAGAAGAGGTCGCCGGGCTCGACGGGAAAGGTCTTTCCTCCGACCTCGAAGGTTCCCTTGCCGGAGACGACAAGGTGGATGAGATAGTGGTCGCGGATGCCGGGACCCCAGGTCTGACCGGGAGCGCAGCGTTCAAGACCGCAATTGAAGATGGACAGCTCGATGTTGTTCGTGTAGTTCTGTTTAAACGACTGCTTATATACGTCCGCCATGGTAAAATCCTCCTGCCTGTCAGTTTGATAAGGCCAGTATACCACATTCACCTCTGCAAATTCAACAAAAGTACATTTTATTCTTTGTTCTGGACACCAAAATTTTCTTTTTTTCTACATTTAAATTGCAAATCCGTGACGCCTGCATTACAATAGTTGTATCAAACCGGCACATTTTATGTTGAATTGGATATCGTTTGGTGGGAGGAATGGCGATGGCAACCAGTACACAACTCCGAAAGCAGATCGAAGCAGGGCAGTGGGATGAGCGTCTGAGCGTTCTCTATGGCAGTGAACCCGAAATGTTGGAGCACCAGCGTGCGCGATACTGTGCCGCGCTGGAACAGTTCGAGCTGTACTATGGCCCCAATCGGCAGGTTCGGGTCTATTCTGCACCGGGCCGCACCGAGCTGGGAGGAAATCACACCGACCATCAGCACGGTTACGGATTGGCGGCGGCAGTCACGCTGGATCTGGTTGCGGTGGCGTCGCCCAGTGATGACGGCTTTATTCGGGTCAAATCGCGTGGATTTAACAAGCTGGATGTCATTGACCTTGGCGAGGCAAGCCCACAGGATGGGGAAAGTACCCATTCGGCCAGCCTCATCCGGGGCATTGCCGAGGGGTTCCGTGCAGCTGGAAAGAGTGTCGGCGGTTTTGATGCTTACACGGCCAGCGATGTTCTGCGCGGTTCCGGCCTGTCCAGCTCGGCCGCTTTCGAGATGGGGATGGCGGTCATCCTGAACGACGAGTTCGACTGCGGATTTTCGGCTCCGGAGCTGGCAAAAATCTGTCAGTACGCGGAAAACACGTTCTTCGGGAAGCCCAGCGGCCTGCTTGACCAGCTGACGAGTGCTGTCGGCGGTGTTCTGTTCGCGGATTTTGCAGATCCCAAAGAGCCGCTAATGGAAAAAATCCATGCGGAAGGTCTGCTCCCTGCAGGAATGACCCTCTGCGTCACCGATACGCGCGGCAGTCACAGTGAGCTGACCGGAGAGTTTGCGGCCATCCGGAACGAGATGGAAGAGGTCGCGCGCTGTTTTGGCAAAAAAGTCATGGGCGAGGTGGAAGAAGAAGCTTTCTGGAAAGAGCTTCCGAGAGTGCGGCAGGCCTGCGGCGACCGTGCCGCCCTGCGCGGTATCCACTATTTTACCGAGAACACGCGCGCACTCGCCCAGAAAGAAGCGTTGCAGACCGGAAACTTTTCGGAATTCCTTCGACTCATCCGGGAGAACGGCCACTCTTCGTTTGAGTATTGTCAAAATGTCTATTGTTCGACAGACCCAAGGCATCAGGGGCTTTCAATCGCGCTGGCAATCAGCCAGACCATTCTATCCGGCAGCAGGGGAGCGTGGCGGATGCAGGGAGGCGGTTTTGCCGGTACGATCCAGGCATTTGTACCGGAAGAACGCCTGACCCGATATTGCGACGCCATCGAAGCTGTCTTTGGCATGGGGAGCTGCTATAAGCTCCGCCTGAGAGAGCAAGGCGCGGAACGAGTAATTTGATTAAAAATAAAAGAGCAAGAATACAGAAACAGCCTCATTTCCGCCGGGTCATACCGGTTCGGAAATGAGGCTGTTCTGGTTGTGTGATAGAAATCTCTTGGAAAATCAGATGCTGCGGTCCTGCTGCTTCTGACGCATTTCGTCAGTGTAGTTTTGCAGGGCGTCCAGCGTGTCATCCCGGATGCCCAGCCAGTTGGTGATGTTGTTATATGCGTTCTCAGCAAAATTGTAGCAGGCTCCGGCAACACGGAAGAGCAGCATGGGAACAAACGAAACGGAGATGGAAATGATGCCGCCGCCAAAGAAGAAATCGTCCAGATGGAGGTCTTCGACGAAATTGTTCCAGGCGTCCTTGAGTTCGCCACCGCCGATCACCAGCCGCTGCTCGTCTTCGGGGATCGTTGCATAGGAAGCAGGCATGTGCAGGTCTTTCATAAATGGCTCCTTTCAATCATCGTTGAATTGCGATAAAATGTTTTGCTAAAAATCAGGCTGTAACGGTTGTCAGCTGAGAAGATGAACTCTGATCGTACGAGTTTTTCAGGTCATTATAAAGAGAAGCCGCAGCATTATAGATGTTTACCGCCTGAACATAGAGATAATATCCTGCCAGACCAGCAAAAACGAATGTTGAAACACGGCCAAAGGTACCCTGATTCTTCCAGTAATACTGGATAGCACCTACTGTACTCAGACCATCTGCACGGGCAGCAGAAAGTCCATTAACAGTTCTTGTAAAAGCGGCTTGTCCGAGAAGACGAAGATAATTGACGACGATATTGGTGCAGAAGGTGGCGACCTGTTCCGGAGAGAAGGGAACAGTTACCATATAATCACCGACATTGAACGAGTAAGCACCGCCTTCGATGTAGACCATTTCCTCTTCGTCGAGGACCGCATAGGCTGCGGGGAACTGTATGGGATATTGACAGGTTAGTTCCATAACAGGAAAACTCCTTTCACTCATTGCTCCGCGCAAACCGGAGATCAGATTACCTGAATTATAGCATAAGAGGAAAAAAACAACAAGAGATAAAGAATTTTTTGTCCGAGGTCTGGTGTGAAAAAAGTGTGAAGGAACGCTGAAAAAGCGACGAAACCACGCAGGAATCCACGGCGAGAATGATACGGGGCCTTGTGAAAAAATGTTGTGTGTGAAATTTTCAAAAAAGACAAAACAGCAGCCATCCACCGCGAAAGAACGATGAACGGCTGCTGTTTTTGAAATGAAAAAGGAGAAAATAACAGAGAAAGTCAGGATTCCTCAGCCGGGGCGCGGTCGTACAGGACGGTCAGCGCGGCGATATGCCGGATGAGGTCAATGGAGAGCGGTTTGTTCAGCCGCCACTGCCAGTTTGCGCCGGAGGTGCTGGGCGTGTTGATCCGGGCTTCTGCACCAAAGCAGAGCCAATCCGCCATCGGGATGATCGCCATATCGGACACGCTGGACAGGCAGGCGCAGATCATGGATTCGGTCAGGTCTTCGGGCTTACAGCGGAGATACCGGCAGGCATAGGCCACATCCTCCGGGCTGGCATTTTGCCGCCAGCCTTCGGTGGTGACATTGTCGTGGGTGCCGGTGTAGACGACGCTGTTTTTGGTGTAGGTGTAGGGGAGATAGTTGCCCGATTCCCGGCTGTCGAAAGCAAACTGCATGATCTTCATGCCCGGGTATCCGCTGGCGGCCAGCATCGCTTTAACTTCCGGTGTCAGATAGCCAAGGTCTTCGGCAATGATGCCGCCCTCACCCAGAGCGTCGTGCATGGCATTGATAAAAGTGCGGTCAGGGCCTTTGATCCACTTGCCTCCTGCCGCCGTCTTGTTGGAGGCAGGGATGGAATAATAGCTCTCGAAACCACGGAAGTGGTCGATGCGGACGACATCATAAATCGAGGTGGCGTGCTTCATCCGGCGTTTCCACCATGCGAAATCCTCCGCCTCGTGCCGGGGCCAATCATACAGCGGATTGCCCCAGAGCTGGCCGTCTGCAGCGAAAGCGTCCGGCGGACAGCCTGCGACGTGGGTCAGATGAACTTTTCCATCCGTCTGGAAAAGTTCTGGACGGGTCCAGAGGTCGCTGGAATCCGGGCTGACGTAGATGGGAATGTCGCCCACGAGGAGGATGCCCTTGCTGTTGGCATAGGTCTTGAGTGCGTTCCACTGGGTATAAAAGAAGAACTGCACTGCCTTGAAATAGTTGACACTGTCAGCCAGCCGCTCTTTGGCTGCGGCGATGGCGGCAGGCTCCCGGGTGCGGAGGTCGTCCGGCCAGCTGGAAAGACCAGCCTGATTCTGCTCTGCTTTAATCGCCATGAACAGGGCATAATCGTCCAGCCAGAAACTCTGTGCCTTGCAGAATTCGTCATATTCTGCCGTGGAAGCAGCCAGAAGACGGTCCGCCGCCTTTTTCAGGATGACCGGACGCTCGTTGTAGAGCGCGCCATAGTCGATGTTGGCGACCGGCTGGGGAGCAGGAAGCTCGTCTTCGTCGAGAAAGCCCTGCTCGGCGAGGATACGGAAATCAACGAAATAGGGGTTGCCTGCAAACGCGGAGAAGCTCTGGTAGGGGCTATCACCGTAACCAGTCGGTCCGATGGGAAGAATCTGCCAGTAGGTCTGCTTTGCGTCTGCGAGGAAGTTCACGAAGGCAAATGCCTCTTTGCCAAGAGTGCCGATGCCATACGGCCCGGGAAGGCTGAAGACTGGCATGAGAATACCACATGCACGCATGAGTAACGGCCTCCTTCATTAACCCTTGACTGCGCCGGCGACGACGCCCTCAATGATGTATTTCTGACAGGTCATGTACAGGATGATGATGGGGATGATGGCGATGATGATGCAGGCCATCATGGGAGCCAGCTCAACACGGCCGTAACCGCCGCGGAAATACTGGATCGCCATCGGGATGGTGCGGTACTTCTTGATGTCCAGAACCAGAGTAGGCAGGAGGTAGTCGTTCCAGACCCACATGGTTTCCAGAATGGCGGTGGAGATCATGGTCGGCTTCAGGATGGGGAAGACGATCTTGAAGAAGATCTGGATGGGGTTGCAGCCGTCGATCATAGCGGCTTCCTCGATCTCGATGGGAACGCTCTTCATGAAGCCGGTGAACATAAAGACGGCCAGACCTGCGCCGAAGCCCAGATAGATGATGCAGATGTTCCACGGAGTGTTCAGCTTGAGGGTATCAGCGGTCTTGGACAGGGTGAACATGACCATCTGGAAGGGAACGACCATCGAGAAGACGATGAGCAGGTTCATGAACTTGCTCAGCTTGTTGTTCACTCGGGTCAGGTACCAGCCGGTCATGGAGCAGCAGAGCAGGATCAGAACGACGCTGGTGACGGTGATGACAAGGCTGTAACCCAGACTGGACAGGAAGTTCATCTTGAAGATGCCGTAGACGTAGTTGGACAGACCGGCAAAGGTCTCCGCCGTCGGCAGCTGGAAGACGGTAGCGGTGGTAAAGGTGCCTTCTACTTTCAAGCTGTTGATGAGGATCAACACGATGGGATAGATCCACAGCAGGGAGAGCAGGACCATGATGACTACAAGGATGTTATCCCATGCCTTTTTCTGTTTTACCATTACTGCTGCACCTCCTTAGAACGAGTGAACTTGAGCTGGACGAGCGAGATGACGACGACAATCAGGAAGAAGACGACTGCTTTTGCCTGGCCGATGCCCTTCCACTGCGCACCGGAGCGGCCGTAGAAGGTGTTGTAGATGTTCAGAGCCAGCATTTCGCTCATGTTGGCAGGCTCGCCGGCCGTCAATGCAACGTTCTGGTCGAAGAGCTTGAAGCTGTTGGTGAGGGTCAGGAAGGTGCAGATGGTGACGCTGGGCATGACCATGGGAATCTTGATCTTGAACAGAATCTCGCGGTCGTTCGCACCGTCGATCTTGGCGGCTTCGATGAGGTCACCGGGAACGCTCTGCAGGCCGGCAACATAGATGATCATCATGTAGCCGATCTGCTGCCAGCACATCAGGATGACGAGGCCGACAAAACCAGCCTTGGCGTCCAGAGCCAGCAGGGGCTTCTGCAGGTTTGCCAGAACGCCGTTCAGCAAGATCTGCCAGATGTAGCCCAGCAGGATGCCGCCGATCAGGTTTGGCATGAAGAAGACGGTACGGAAGATGTTGGTGCCGCGGATGCCGCGCGTCAGCACCAGAGCGATGGCAAAGGCGCAGACGTTGATCAGGACAGTAGAGACCACCGTGAAGGCGGCGGTGAAGCCAAATGCATGGAGGAAGGTCGAATCCTGAAACACCGAGATGTAGTTCTGGATGCCGACAAAGGTCGTTTTGCTGACGGTGGTGAACCGCTGGAACGACAGGTAAATGCCCCAGATAAAGGGCCAGATAAAGCCGATGATGAACGCGATCAGCGTGGGCAGCACGAACACCGGCCAGTATTTGCTGATGGCTTTTTGCATGATATACCTCCTGAAAAATAAGGGAGACGGGCGAACCAATCGCCCGCCTCCCATTCAGCTATTTTGGTTTGCGAGAGGGTCAGGATCAGCCGTTAGCCAGCTTGTACTCCTTAGCCCAGCCATCGACGAAGGCGGTCACAACGCCGCTCCAGTCGCCGGTACCTGCTGCATAAGCAGTCAGTGCGCTGCCGACACCGTTCTTCCACTCCTCGGAAGGCATGGTGGAGAAGCACCAGTCAACGCTGGTCTTGCCGTCAGCAACATACTCGTTTGCGATAACGATCAGGGGGTTGGTGGAATCCTTTGCCTTCTTGAAGGGGATGACGAAGCCCATGTCGTCTGCCATTGCGGAAGTACCCTTGTCGGAAGTGACACACCAGTACAGGAAGTCCAAAGTAGCCTGAATATCTTCGTCAGCAGCGGTGTTGTTCACGCACCAGAAGTTCTCAGAACCGGTGCAGAGGCCCTGATTCTCTTCGCCGTCAACACCGATGTAGATGGGCAGCATGCCGAGGTTGTCGTCGCCCAGGCTGGAAACATCGCTGTATGCCCAGGTGCCATTCTGATAGAAGACAGCCTTCTTGTCAACAAACTCAGCAACAGCATCGTTGCCGGTCTTGGAAGCCAGCAGCTTCGGGTCGCAGGTAGAATCGGTGATGTACAGATCCCAGATCTGCTTGTAGTTGTCGAGGTAAGTACCCTTGATGGCGTCGGTGGAGCCGATGCCGTCTGCCTTGTACTCGTAGTAGATGGGCAGGTTTGCCAGATGGGTCTTGAAACGCCAGTCAGAAGAACCATCCATGCCGGCGGAGGTGAAAGCACCCTCGACGCCCAGCTCATCCTTGCGAGCCTGAATGTCGTCAGCGACCTTCTTCAGGTCGTCAAAGCCCTTGATGTCGTCCTGAGTGTAACCAGCGGCGGTCAGCAGCTCTTTGTTGTAGATGATGCCGTAGGTCTCGATGACGTATGCAATGCCCTGAACAGCGTCGCCATCCTTCAGTGCGAAGGAGTCGCTGGTCAGCTCGCCGTACAGCTGACTGCCGGACAAATCGTAGCAGTAATCTTTCCAGTTTGCCAGACCGACAGGGCCGTTGACCTGGAACAGGGTAGGAGCTTCGCTCTTCTCCATCTCGCTCATCAGGGTGGTCTCGTACTGGCCGGAAGCTGCGGTGACGACGGTCACGGGAACACCGGTCTCGTTGGTGTACTCAGCAGCCAGATCCTGCCAAGCCTGATCCTGCTCGGGCTTGAAGTTCAGGTAGTAGACCTTGCCAGCTGCGGTGGGAGCAGCAGAAGCAGCGGTAGAACCGGCAGTGGAGGAAGCAGCGGTGGAGCTGCTGGAAGAGCCGCCGCAGGCAGCCAGACCCAGAGCAGCAGCGGAAACGCCAGCGGCCTTCAGGAAGTTACGACGGGAAATCATCTTTTTCATAATTGTTCTCCTTCTTCATTATTCAAAGATTTGGATCTCTATCTGCTCACCGTCCGGGAAGGACGGAAGTAAAACGAATTAAAGGGGTGTGCGGCAGGGCCGGACGCTCTCGCCGGGCTGTAACTCCGGCTGCAAGGTGACAGTCTGTGCCGGTGCGCCATGCTCGATCTGCCGGACAAGAAGCTCGATGCTTTGCAGCGCGATCTGTTCACTGGGCTGGACGATGGTCGTCATGACCGGTACACAGTAGCGCGACATCGTGATGCCATCGAAGCCGATAACGGAGATATCTTCCGGCACCCGGAACCCTGCGCTTACCAGCGCGCGGATGGCACCAAACGCAATGACATCGCTCATCGCAAACAGAGCAGTAAACTCGGCACGCCGTGCCAGCAGGCTGTTCATCGCGTGATAGGCGGACTCGAAATCGTAGTTGGAAAGTCCGAAGAGCTTTTCATCGAACCGAAGCCCGGCGTCTTCCATCGCATCCTGCGCACCCAGCAGACGCATCCGGCTGGGGTAGCTGGTCGCCGGGCCGCCCAGCACCGCGATTTTGCGATGCCCCTGTGCAATGAGGTGGGAGACGGCGGTGTGCGCAGCGGCACGGTCGTCGACGCCGACCATGGAAAGGTTCGGGAAATCCAGCTCGTTGGAAACGATGGTCACCAGAACGGACGGAACGCTGATGTTCGCGAAACCCTTCTGGAAGTTCGTCACACTGCCGCCCAGAAAAATCATGCCTTTGGGTTTGATCTCACGCAAAATCTTTTCGGCGGCATCGATCTCGTTGGCGTTCTCGTCCAGATAGGAGACAATACCGTTATACCCGTACAGGTTGGCGGCACGCTGCAGCTGAACCAGAAAGTCGGAAAAGAAAATGTTCCGGGTTCCCTTCACAACAAAGACCAGACTGCGTGACTGCTGGATCTTGAGCTGCCGCGCGTTGGTGTTGGGAACGAAACCAGCTTCCCTCATGACCTGCAGCACCCGTTCCTTTGTCTCCGGACGAACATCCGGCCGGTCGTTGATGACCCGGGAAATGGTGCTGACGGAGCAGCCGCTGATACGGGCGATATCTTTGATCGTCATACTCGCCATTCGGCTCTCCTCACTTTCGGTCAAATTATCGGTAACGTTGTCGGAAACGTTTTCAGTGACTTTATTATGGCATGTTCCGTACAAAAAATCAATAAGCGGAGAACACTTTTGGCACTATTTACTAAGAAAGGGTGGTGGGTTTGTGCAGGTTGATTTGAGTGAAAATCAAAACGAATCACAATTTCCGGTAATTTTCGGAACAAGTCGAACGGTTCCGAAACGACCGTACCTTTTTGTAATTTTTTCGCCAATTCCTGCCAGTGGAGAAGGCAGAAATAAAAAAGAAAACCGGGCCTCAGCGTCTGAATTCACAGATTTGATTCCGTGAATCCAGACCGCAAGGTCCGGTATTTGCGTTATGGAGAAGTCGATTCAATCAGGAAAACTTTCCCGATATGCCAAAGGCTCTCCCTTCTGGGAGAGCTGGCTGCGAAGTAGACTGAGAGGGTTATTCCGACCGCAGAGCCTTGACGGGGTCAGACTTGGACGCACTCTTTGCCGGGATGAAGCCGCCGAGGATGGTCAGGACAATTGCAAGCAGAATCAGGACTGCTGCGGCCTGAAGGGGCAGAACAGCGGTGACGCTGGCACTGCCGGAGACCTTGCGGATGAGCATATTGCCCGGGATGAGCAGAATTTCGCTCAGGACGATGCCCATCACGCCGGAACACAGGCCGATGATAAAGGTCTCGGCGTTGAACACCTCGGAGATGTTGTGCTTGGATGCACCGATGGCGCGCAGGATGCCGATCTCCTTGCGGCGTTCCAGAACGCTGATATAGGTGATGACGCCGATCATGATGGAGGAGACCACCAGCGAGATGGAGACGAACGCGACCAGCATATTGCTGATCATGTTGATGATCTCCGTGACCGAAGTCATCAGGGTGCCGACGAGGTCGGTATAGTGGATGACTTTATCATCCGCGCCCTGTGCGGTCATGTTGGCGTTGTAGGCATCCAGCTTGTCCACGACACTGGCCTTGTGGTCGAAGTCGGACGGATAGATGTTGATCTGGCTGGGGTCGTCGAGGTCGGCATAGCCGAAGTTCTGAAGGTTGCTGTCGTAGGTGGCCGTGGAGGAGAGCATCGAAGACTTCATCAGCTCGGTCAGGTCATCCTCACTCATGTTGAACTGGATGGCGTTCTGGAAAGCCTTTGCGTCGATTTTCAGCGCGTTCTCCATCTGGCTGCTCAGCTTGGCGATGTTCTCTTCCATCGCGGACTGCAAATTGCCGCTCATCTGGGTCATCACTTCGGACATCATCTGCGACATGGCGTTTTCCATAGCGGAGCCGAGCTGGGTCTGGATGGCCTCGGTAATCTGAGAAGAGTAGCTTTCCATAACGGTCTGCATGGCCTGCTGGATAGCGGTGGATACCTGCGATTCGATGGCGTCGGTGTCCACCAGTTCGCTCATGGCGTCGGCCATCAGCTGCTGGAACTGTTCGGTCTTGAGGTACTCGGAGAAGCTGATCTTATCAAGGTTCAGGATGCCGTTTCCGATGACATAGTTCTTGTAGCCGTCGAAGACTTTCTTCATCAGGCCCTCGAGGGCGTCGGAAGAGATGGAGAGGTCAAGACCTGAGAAGGCATCACCCAAATCAATTTCAGGCATATCGCCCATGTCGCCCAGATCGCCGAGGTCAAGGTCAAAGTTGAAATTGTCCGGGTCGAGCAGGGTGGACATGTCGAACGAATCGCCGCTCATATCGAACGCACCGCTCAGGTCAAAGTTCAGCGCGCTGGCGTCGAACTGGAAGGCACTCTGGAGCATGTCGGTGTCGATGGAGAAGAGAGAAGCGAGGTCAAAGGAAGACATGGCGTCATCGGAACCGAATTCCTCGCCGGTCAGGACGTTGATGGTCGGGTCGGCCATCTGTGCCTTTACGATGTCGCTGTTCTCGGCCTGCTCGATGACATGCTTCGTGAGGTCGGCGGAGTAGGCGATGCCGGAAGTGAGCATTGCGGCGGAAGAATCCGGCTTCGGCTGGACGATGCCGACCACGGTCAGGTCTTCGCCGTTAGCGACCAGCTGCTTCATATAGTCGGTGTCGTCGGCCTTGCTCTTCCACAGGTTGTACGTCTCATCGTAAACGTAGCAGTCAGAAGCATTGACGAGCTTGAAGGTCATGCCGAGGAAGTCGTCAGTGGAATAGGTCTTGAAGTCGTCCGGGATGGTGACGTTCTGGTTCTGGGCGAACTGCTGGATCATCTTGTCCAGCTCGGCGTTATCGCGCAGGCCCATCGCATAAAGGGCGTAGTCGGTCACGCTGCCGTCCGCACCCAGAACGACGACACACTCATTGTGCTTCTCAGGCCAGCGGCCAGCCTTGACCTGATACTGGGAGTTGTACAGCTCCTGATTTTCGGGCAGCTGGGAGAAGACGCTGGTGTTCATCATGCTGGACATGATGTTGTTGGTAGAAGTCGAGGAGCTGATGCCCAGAGAGGAGAGGGAGGAGTCCGGGTTGACCTGCCGGATGCTGCCGTCGGCGTCCTCTCGGAAGATCTGGGGCGACACATTATAAGAATACTCGATGGAGGTGGTATCCTCGGCGATGGTGCAGTCGTCGCTTTCCAGATAAGCTTTGAAGGATTTCAGGTCGTTGGAGGTGATGCCGGAGACCATCTGGGTGATGAGCTGGCGGACCGGGATGGCCTCATCGTCGGAGGAATCGCCGGAGCTTGCCGAACTGCTGGCGGTCGTACTCCCGGAGGTGCTGCCGCCGCTCAATAAAGACGTGAGATCCATGCCGCTGCTCATGATCTGAAGCGGATATTCACTCAGGGTCGAACGCTCCATGTCATCGATGTAGTCGTTGACACCGGTGGACAGCGAGATGATGAGGGCGATGCCGATGATGCCGATGGAACCGGCAAAGGCGGTCAGCAGGGTACGGGCCTTTTTGGTCTTGAGGTTGTTGAAGCTCAGGGCCAGCGAAGTCAGCCACGACATCGAGGAACGGCCCATGTTCTTGTGGACGGCCGGTGCCAGCTGGCTCGGGTCGGGGTTGTAGGGCATGGTGTCGGAGAGGATGACGCCGTCTTTCAGGTTGACGATGCGCGTCGCGTACCGCTCGGCCAGCTCCGGGTTGTGGGTGACCATGACGACGAGGCGGTCTTTCGCGACCTCTTTCAGAAGCTCCATGACCTGAATACTCGTCTCGCTGTCCAGTGCGCCGGTCGGCTCGTCGGCCAGCAGGATGTCCGGGTTGTTGACGAGGGCGCGCGCAATGGCGACACGCTGCATCTGGCCGCCGGACATCTCGGTGGGGTGTTTGTGCAGCTGGTTGCCCAAGCCAACCTTCTGCAATGCCTCAGTAGCACGGCGTTTCCGCTCCGCGCCGGAGACGCCCGAGATCGTCAGGGCCAGCTCGACGTTAGCGAGAACGGTCTGATGGGGGATCAGATTGTAGCTCTGGAACACGAAACCGATGGTGTGGTTGCGGTAGGAATCCCAGTCGCGGTCGGTGTACTTTTTGGTGGAGATGCCGTTGATGATCAGGTCGCCGCTGTCGTACCGGTCAAGGCCGCCGATGATGTTCAGCAGGGTGGTCTTGCCGGAACCACTGGGGCCGAGGATGGCGACAAATTCGTTGTCGCGCAGGTTCAGGCTGACCTTATTCAGTGCAGTCTGGACAAGGTCGCCGGTCTTGTATTCCTTGTGTATCTCTTTTAATTGAAGCATAGGTCTGCCTTTCTGCCGGGAGAAAATTACAAATATCCAAAACAGTATATCAGACGAATATGAATAAACCGTTGCATTTAACGAGGAAATTTGCGCCGGAACAACAAAAAACTGGAAGGATGCCGTCGGCGAGGCAAAGGATTGAAAATCTACGCCGAGACGCTTGCTTTTTGGTGGAAGGGATGGTATTCTAATCACAGAAAGCTTGTTTTAAGTAAAATTATCCGTAGGCATACGCCGCTCTGACACTTTTCGACATAAATTTTCAGTTGAATCTTTTCTTTGGCCTTTATAAAATAGAAGAAAAATACAGAAGATGGCAGGTAAAACTTGCATTTGCAGAGGGAAACGCCATCAGGAAAGGCAAGGGGGAGACGTGGTTGAGCAAAAAGCGGAACGCAACGGGTCTGAGGGTGGCTCTGGCAAGCTATGACGTGCGCCAGCTTCGGGTATGGAGCCGTTATCTGGAGGAACAGAACGCGGACCTGAGCTGCGAGGGATACCGCACGGGCGAAGAGCTTCTGCTCAGCCTGCGGCAGGGCAAACGGTTTGATGTGGTCGTGCTGGGCGGTCAGCTGGAAGATATGGACGCGACAGCCTTTCTGGACCGGGCCGGAAAACTGGAACAGAAACCGTTCTTCCTCCTGATGAACGAGGGGCGGCGAGAAAAATCGGCGGCATCCAGCCTCGATCCGGACGGCCCCTGCTATCTGGTGCGCCAGACCAGCCTGAAAGACCTGCTGGGAAAACTGCAGGAGATGCCGGGCGATGCTGTGAAACGAATCGAAGAGGGCTGTCAGGAATTGTACAGCCGGTGGGGCATCCCTCAGCCGGATACCAACTGCGAATACCTGACGCAGGCGGTCTGCGTTGCGTTTTCATCCAAGGATAGAATGGCGATCCGGAAAGAAATTTTGCAGCAGGTCGCCGAACAGCAGGGCATGAAGATCGTCGCGGTGGACAGCGGCCTGCGGCGTCTCGTCGATACGCTGGAACTCCGCCAGTCGGAGGGATGGAAAGCCTTCAAACGGGCGAGCCATCTGGATCGGGTGAAGGTGACGACTGGCAAACTGATCTATGCTGTTAAGTATATCCTTGAACAGGATGCGTAACACTAAACTAGCAACATTATAAAATAAAGGAAAGGAGCAGACAGATGAACGAAATACCGACCAAGGACTTTGAAACTGTCTGCTGCCATTCCCTCGGCCTTATCGACCAGAACCGGGAGTATCTCCAGATGCACCTGTCCGGAAAGGGCGATAAGCGGACGGAGCAGGCACTTTCGGATATTGAAATCGAGTCCGCCCGGATCGAACGGGCCGTGAACGAGATGCTGAGCCTGCTGGAACTTTCGGAAGTGAAGACCGGCTCCGAAAAAGAATCGAACCTCTGCTGGTTCGACCTCTGCCGGGTGGTACAGTCGGTGGAAGCGATGCAGGAGGACATCTCCCGGCAGCTGGGCGTCAAGCTGACCGTCAAGACAGAACCGGTCAAACAGGCGTGGCTCCGGGCAAATGTCGAGCGGACAGAGCAAATCATTTTCCATCTGCTGTCGAACGCACTGCGTGCCTGCACCTCGGGCGGAAAAGTGGAACTCCGCCTTGAGAAAAAGGGCGGAAGCTATCTTCTCACGGTGCTGGACAACGGCTGCGGCCTGCCGAAAGAGAACCGCTGGCAGGAGAACCGCCGTCGGTTTCTGGGCGGTGCAAGGCTTGGCCTGCAGCTCTGCCGTGCCTACTGCGAAGAAGCCGGATGGAGCCTGACCCTGACCGACCGAAAGGGCAGGGGAACACAGGCACAGCTGAAAATGTCCCTCCCGTCCGAGGAACCGGAGATACCGTCCACGGTCGACCTCCATGCCGCCGGAACGCCGGAACCCACCCGGCTGCCAAGGCTCCTCGAACGGGAAGTACGGATGCTCCGGCCTATCTCGGAATCATGAACTTTTGTCTCGTCATACCCGGCGCAGGAAGGCGCGGTATGACGGGATTTTTTCTGCCCGAAAAAGCTGCAAGAGTAAAGATTCTTTGCTAAAAGGCGAAAAAATCTGACGAAAATATTGCGAAATTCACAAAATGTTTATGATTTAGAGCGGAAATACCTGTTTTTGCGTTGTAAAATAAAAGAACCATTGATTGTCGAATCAAATTGGATTATAATATCTTTGTATGCGAATCGACAGGATGATTCGCTAACGAACTAATTTTTGGAAAAGTTTTTGTCCACGCCGGAACCCACCCGGCGAAACCCATCAGGGAGGAAAAATAACGTGAGAGTAGGTCTTGACATCGGCAGCACGACGATCAAATGTGTCGTGCTGGATGAAAACGATACCCTTGTATATTCGACATACGAACGGCATTACAGCCATATTCTGGAAAAGGCGCAGGAGCTGCTGCGCCGCATCGACAACGAGCAGCTGCATGGTCAGAAAGCACTGCTCAGCATCTCCGGTTCTGCCGGTATGGGTCTGGCCGACAGCTGCGGCGTACCCTTCGTGCAGGAAGTCTTCTCGACCCGTGTCGCGGTCAAGAAGTTCGTTCCGGCAACCGACTGTGTCATTGAGCTGGGTGGTGAGGACGCAAAAATTCTGTTCCTGACGAACGGAACTGAAGTCCGCATGAACGGCAGCTGCGCAGGCGGCACCGGTGCGTTCATCGACCAGATGGCGACCCTGCTGAAGATGAGCGCGGACGAGATGAACAAGGCCGCAGAGCAGGCACAGCGCACTTACACCATCGCTTCTCGCTGCGGCGTCTTCGCAAAGAGCGACGTGCAGCCCCTGATCAATCAGGGCGCGCGCACCGAGGACATCGCCGCCAGTATCTATAAGGCAGTCGTCAACCAGACCATCGCCGGTCTGGCACAGGGCCGCCCTATCAAGGGCAACATCCTCTATCTGGGTGGACCGCTGACCTTCAGCACCGTCCTGCGCAAGAGCTTTGACGAGGCTCTGGGCGTCACCGGCACCTGCCCGGAAAACAGCCTGCTGTACGTTGCTCTGGGTGCAGCCATCTATGCCGATCAGGAGTTCAACCTCTCCGAGGTCGCCAAGGAGCTGGACGAGTATGCAGCCACTGCAACTTACGCCAGTGAGCCGCCGCTCTTCGCAAGCAAGGAAGAGTATGAAGCGTTCCACGCACGTCACATGTCGCACAGCGTGCCGCGTGTTCCGTTCAGCGCGCAGTGCGGCCCTGTACATATCGGCATCGACTCCGGTTCCACTACCGTCAAGCTGGTCGTCGTGGATGAGAAGAGCCAGATTTTGTACACCAACTATCAGCCCAACCTCGGTAATCCGCTGCCCCTGATCCGGGAGCAGCTGGTGAAAATTTACAAGGAACATCCGGGCCTGCAGGTCGCCAGCGTGACGACCACCGGTTACGGTGAAGAGCTTGTCAAGAACGCGTTCCGCTGCGATTACGGTCTGGTCGAGACGGTGGCACACTTCACCGCCGCAAAATATTTCATGCCGGACGTCGATTTCATCATCGACATCGGCGGTCAGGATATGAAGTGCTTCAAAATCGAGGATGGTGCTATCAGCAACATCTTCCTGAATGAGGCCTGTTCTTCCGGCTGCGGCAGCTTTTTGCAGACCTTCGCGCAGGCTCTGGGCTACGATGTCAAGAACTTCGCCGCACTGGGTCTGTTTGCAGACCGTCCGGTCGACCTCGGCAGCCGCTGCACCGTCTTCATGAACAGCTCGGTCAAGCAGGCACAGAAGGACGGCGCAAGCATCGAGAACATCTCGGCCGGCCTGTCCATCAGCGTCGTCAAGAACGCGCTGTACAAGGTCATCCGTGCTTCCAGTCCCGAAGAGCTGGGCCGCAAGATCGTCGTGCAGGGCGGCACCTTCTACAACGAGGCCGTTCTCCGTGCCTTCGAGAAGGAGATGGGCGTCGACGTTATCCGCCCGGATATCGCCGGCTTGATGGGTGCTTATGGTGCAGCTCTCTACGGCCTGCGCCAGAGCCACAAGAATGGACAGACCGTCTCCCACATGATGGATCAGCAGGAGCTGGAAAACTTCGACCAGAAGGTCGTCAGCGTCAAGTGCGGCGGCTGCGGCAACCACTGCCAGCTGACCGTCAATACTTTCGCCGATGGCCGTAAGTTCATCTCCGGCAACCGCTGCGATAAGCCTGTGACCGGCAAGAGCGAGGACAACAGCCTGAACCTCTATTCCTACAAACAGCAGCTTCTCGCAAGTTATAAGCCGGTCGCTGGCAAGCGTGGCTCCATCGGTATTCCGCTCTGCCTCGGCTTTTATGAGCTGCTGCCGTTCTGGTACACCTTCTGGACCAAACTGGGCTTCGCAGTCCACACCAGCCCGGTGTCCAGCCGCGGCCTGTACCTGTCCGGTCAGGCGACCATCCCCAGCGATACCGCCTGCTTCCCGGCAAAGCTGAGCCACGGTCACATCAAGGCTCTGAGCCAGCTGAATCTGGACGCCATTTTCTATCCCTGCCTGACTTACAACATCGACGAGGGTTTGGGTGATAACCACTACAACTGCCCGGTCGTCGCCTACTATCCCGAAGTTCTGGCGGGCAACTGCCCGGAGCTGGAGGGCAAAAAGTTCATCTACGACTACGTCGGCATCCATCGCCCGAAAGATTTCGTCAAGAAGATGGCGAAGGACGTTCTGCCGAAGTATTTCAGCGGCATCTCCGAGAAAGAGGTGCAGGAGGCTTCGGATGCAGCATTTGCCGAGTATGAGGCACACATGGCAAAGATCCGGGTCAAGGGCAGCGAAATTATCGACGAAGCTCGCCGTCAGGGCAAGCGCATCATCGTGCTGGCAGGCCGTCCGTATCACGTTGACCCCGAAGTTAACCACGGCATCGACCACCTCATCACCCGTCATGGTGCGGCCGTCGTCACCGAGGACAGCATCTCGAACCGTGTGCAGAAGTTCCCGACCAGCGTCCTGAATCAGTGGACCTACCACAGCCGCCTGTATGCAGCGGCCAAGTACTGCACCACCCAGAAGGATATGGATCTTGTCCAGCTCGTCTCC
Source organism: uncultured Faecalibacterium sp. (assembly GCA_934548045.1). Lineage (GTDB taxonomy): Bacteria > Bacillota > Clostridia > Oscillospirales > Ruminococcaceae > Faecalibacterium. The sequence goes on from CAKTEM010000004.1 coordinate 20,146, forward strand.
TTCGGCTGCGGCGTTGACGCTATCACCACCGATGAGACCCGTGAAATTCTGCAGGAGGGCGGCAAGCTTTATACCCAGCTCAAGATCGACGAGATCACCAACCTTGGCGCAGTGAACATCCGCCTGCGCAGCCTCTTTGCCGCTCTGGATGAGCGTGATGAAGACCGGAAAGGGGAGTAATCCATGGAATACAATTACCCGAAATTTACGCCGGAGATGAAGAAGACCCACACCATCCTCATCCCCAATATGGCGATCACCCAGTTCCGCCTGCTGGAATACGCGCTCCGCTACGACGGCTACAAGTGCGAGATTCTCGGCAACTGCGGCAGTGCAGTCGCACAGCTGGGCCTGAAATATGTCCACAACGACACCTGCTACCCGGCTCTGCTGGTCATCGGCCAGTTCCTCGATGCGCTGAACAGCGGCAAGTATGACCTCGAGCATACTGCCCTGCTCATCACCCAGACCGGCGGCGGTTGCCGTGCATCCAACTACATCCATCTGCTCCGCAAGGCTCTGGTAAAGGCCGGTTATCCCCAGATCCCGGTCGCCAGCCTGAACTTCTCCGGTTTGGAAAAGGACAGCGGCTTCCAGATGACCCTGCCGCTGGCACGCCGCGCCATTGCCTGCGTTTTCTATGGCGATATGCTCTGCGCGCTCCGCAATCAGATCGCACCCTACGAGAACGAAAAAGGTGCAGCCGATAAGATGGTTGACCTCTGGGTCCAGCGTCTGGGCCGTGTCCTGCTGGCTGGCAAGGGCTTCACTTCCCGTGAGATGAAGCACACCTTCCCCCTCATCGCGAAGGACTTTGCAAAAATCCCCGTCACCCGTGTGCCGAAGGTCAAGGTCGGCGTCGTCGGCGAGATCTACGTCAAGTACAGTCCTCTGGGCAACAACGACCTCCAGAAATTCCTCGAAAGTCAGGATTGCGAGGTCAACTTCCCGGGACTGATGGGCTTTGTCCAGTATTGTATCTTCAACATGGGCGAAGACCACGTCCTGTACGGCGGTGCGCTGGGCATCAAGCTCGGCACCGACCAGCTGCTCAACTGGCTGGACAGCGTGGAGCGTGCCATGCTCAAGGCGACTTCGGATGCTGGCTTCTATGCGCCCGGCCCCTTCAAAGAGCTGGTCGAGAAGCCCAAAGGCGTGATCTCTCTGGGTGCCAAGATGGGTGAGGGCTGGCTGCTGACCGCCGAGATGATCGAGCTGGTGCAGGGCGGCTACGGCAATATCGTCTGCGCTCAGCCTTTCGGCTGCCTACCGAACCACATCGTCGGCAAGGGCATGGTGAACAAAATTCGCGCCCTCTACCCGGCGGCGAATATCACCCCCATCGACTATGACCCCAGCGCGACCAAGGTCAATCAGGAAAACCGCATCAAACTGATGCTGGCTGTCGCAAAAGAGCGTCTCAATAACCCCTCCGCTATCGACGCAAAGCCCCTCACCGCCGAACAACTCGCCGGCGGCGCACCGAATATCTCTCACGATATGGCGACGGTGTGATAACATAATACTTCAATAAAACAGAACCCCTCCCGATACCGCATTTAAAAACGGCATCGGGAGGGGTTTTCGCTTTTACCAGTCCTTCAAAAAGGAGAAATTACTTTTTCGCTTTCATGTAGATGTGGTGGGGCAGACCTGCGATATAGAGCGGAGTCAGCTCAGCCTGAATCAGCGGACGAGCGTAATCGAGGAACTCCTCGGTCATCTGGGTGTGATTCTCGTTCATCCAGCTCAGCGGAACCTTCTTCTCGAGGTTTGCGACCTCACTGATGGGGTGCAGCTCGGTGGTACACTGGTACGGGTTGTTGGAGATGCGCTTCAGTGCGACCATCTGGCCGGTAACGCCCTCGAAGGCTGCCTTTGCAGCAGCACCGCCGACCTGATAAGCCTCGGTGATGTCTGTACGGCTGGTGAGGTGGCCTGCGCAACGCTGCAGGGTGGAAAGCTCGATGCAGCGAGTCTTGGTATCCAGATTGCGTGCGACGGTGTTCGCGAGGAAGCGAGCAGTACCCGTCAAAGCCTTGTGGCCGAATGCGTCAACCGCATGGACATCGTCAGCCAGCTCGCAGACATAGCGGCCATCCTCCAGCTTGACGCCTTCGGAGACAGCAATGACGATGCTGGGCTTCTTTTCCTGCATCACGCGGACTTTCTCGATGAAGTGGTCGACGTTGAACGGAACTTCGGGCAGGCAGATCATATCGACGCCCTCGCAGTCATCGCCCTTCGCCAGAGCGGCGGCAGCGGTCAGCCAGCCGGCGTTGCGGCCCATGATCTCGACGACGGTGACATACTTGGTGCCGTAAACGGTGGCGTCACGGATGATCTCCTTCATGACGACGCCGATGTACTTTGCAGCAGAGCCGTAACCGGGGGTGTGGTCGGTGACCATCAGGTCGTTGTCGATGGTCTTGGGAACGCCCATAAAGCGGATGTCGCTGTCGATGCGTGCGCCGTAGTCAGCCAGTTTGCCGATGGTGTCCATCGAGTCGTTGCCGCCGATGTAGAAGAAGTAGCCGATGTTCAGCTTCTCCAGAATGGCGAACAGCTTCTGATAGACGGCCTCGTCGGTGTGCCAGTCGGGGAGCTTGTAACGGCAGCTGCCGAGGAAGCTGGACGGAGTGCGCTTGAGCAGCTCGATGTCCAGATCATCGGTCAGCAGGGTCGACAGGTCAACGACCCGTTCCTCCAGCAGACCTGCGACGCCGTTGCACATACCGTATACAACTTCTGCGCCGCGGTTCTTGCAGCTCTCGAATACACCTGCCAGACTCGCGTTGATAACGGAAGTCGGGCCGCCAGACTGACCAACGATTGCATTTTTACCCATGATGATTTCTCCTTTTTGTTGTTTTCTGTTTCGGCTTATATTGAATCGTGCAGGAAGCACGAAAACAGACATGCGGAAGGGGATGCGATATTAAAGATGAATGTGCCGCGGCGTGCCGTTGACGTACACCGGCGTCACCTCGTCCAGAATCAGCGGACGGGCGTATTCCTCAAAGGCGGCGGTGACGTGCATACCGTCCGGCGCGATCCAGTCCAGCGGAACCTTCTTTTCGAGGTTGGCGACCTTCTGAACGTCAACAGACTCGGTGATGCACTGGTACGGATAAGCGGAGAGCCGCTTGAGGGCGATCATCTTGCCCGTCTCACCGGCGAACGCTGCCGCTGCTGCTGCGCCGCCGACCGCATACGCCTCGTTGACGTCGGTGCGGCTTGCCAGATGGCTGGCGCAACGCTGCAGGGTCGAGAACTCGATGGCCCGGCTCTTGCAATTCAGCTTGTCGTGGATGAGGTCGGACAGGTAGCGGCTGGTGCCGCTCAGGATGGCCTTGTGGCCGAAAGCGTCCAGCTGACCGGCGGTCGAGACGAGGTCGCAGAGGTAGGTGCCGTCTGCGGTCTTGACGCCCTCGCTGGCTGCGATGATGACGTTGGACTTGGTGCGCTGAAGGTCATCGACCCGGGCAAGGAATTTGTCGGGGTCAAAGGGAACTTCGGGCAGCAGAATGAGGTCGGGGCCGTCGCAGTCGTCACCGCCTGCGAGACAGGCAGCACCGGCCAGCCAGCCGGCATGACGGCCCATGATTTCGGCCACGGTCACGCTGCGGATGTTGTAGACCGACGAATCTCGGATGACCTCCTTCAGGATGGTGGCGATATACTTCGCCGCCGAGCCATAACCGGGCGTGTGGTCGGTCAGGCAGAGGTCGTTGTCGATGGTCTTTGGCACGCCGATGAACCGGACATTGCTGCCGACCTGTGCGCCATAACGGGAAAGCTTGGCGATGGTGTCCATCGAGTCGTTGCCGCCGATGTAGAACACTGCACAGATGTCGTATTTGTCAAACAGGGTGAACAGTTTGACATACGGGGTCGAATCCGTCTCCGGTTCCGGCAGCTTGTAGCGGCAGCTGCCCAGATAGCTGGACGGGGTGCGCTTGAGCAGCTCGATGCTCATCCGGTCGTCCAGCAGGATGTTCAGCTCGATCAGCTCTTCTTTGAGCAGACCCTCGATGCCGTACTTCATGCCGTAGACCTTATCCGCACCCAGACTGCACGCGGCCTTGTAGACACCTGCGAGGCTGGAATTGATAACGGCGGTCGGGCCGCCGCTCTGGCCGATGATCACATTCTTGGCCATGAGAACCTCCTTCGTATCATTTCGACAAATTTTCACTTCCCTGCAGCCGATGTCCGCACCGTCCTTTTTTCAGCGGCCTGCGCGCCCTGCACTGCGTACAAAGGCCAGACGGTCAACAAAAACGGTTGCAAGTAGTACAAAAAACACACAGCATGTGCAAGCACTTCGAGTAAAGTGTGCAAAATGCTGCATCTCTATTGTACCTGTTTTGGTTGTTGTATGCAAGCCCTAATTGGTTGCACAGGCAAAAAAATTATGATACAATGGTTCCTGCACAGCAAAAATCCGGTTTTTGACCGAATCATCCGAAAAATATCAGGGCAGAATACCCTTTAATAGATCATACACGAGGAAAGCTGGGAAGAAGAACTATGGGAATTTCACACGAATATCATACGCCGCGCCGGAGAAGCAGACACGGAACCGTCAACGGAAAGCTTCGGTTCATCGGGGTCGTCATTGCGATCCTGGTGCTGTCGCTGGCCATCACGGCGATTTTGGAAAACGGCCAGAAAGCCGGAGAAGAGCAGACCGCCATCTCGAGCGGCACGGCGCAGAACATTCTGGCACCGCTCCCGATGCAGGGAAATGCTTCGGCGGACACGGCAGATTCTGCCGCTGGTGACGATGCCGCGAACGCGGACAGCACCGCCGGAACGGAAACCGTCACGCTGGAACAGTTCGGCCCGGCAAAGCAGACCGCCGGTGCCTATACCATTAAAGCATATGACAGCAGTGTGCTCCGTCAGCCCCGCTGCGGACAGGTCGATCTGAGCTACTTCTCGGACGCGGCCTTCCTCGGCGACAGCCTGACCGTGGGCTTCTCGGATTACAGCATCAACCTCGGCGGCGCACTCATCTGCGGCTATACCGGCGTCGGCCCGGATGCCATCGTCAACCGGAGCGCAGTCAAGAGCAGCGTCCGGGGCGAGGAAATTGCACTGGATGTTCTGGCGGCGGCACAGCCGAAAAAGCTCTATATCCTGCTCGGCACCAACACCCTGACCACGCTGGGCGCGTCTGACCGCTTCCTTGCCTATTACGGGCAGATGCTCGATGTGCTGAAACAGACCCTCCCGGGTTGCATCATCTATGTGCAGTCCATTCCGCCGGTGCGCCCGGAAGCCGCCGCTGAAAAGCCCGGTCTGGCAAGCGATGTTGTCCGCTCGGTGAATGAGCAGCTGGCGCAGCTTGCAGCATCAAAGGGCTGTGTTTACCTTGATTTGTGGGAAACGCTGGCCGATGGTGAGGGCAACCTGAAAGAAGTCCTCGCCGCACCGGATGGCGTGCATCTCTCGGCAGGCAATGGCTACGGCGCATGGGTGACCTACCTACGTAACCATGCGAAGTATTCGTCCACGAACGCATGGACGCCCGGAAGTGCCTACGCTGGAAATTAAAGTGATAAAAAGCATCTGTAGCTTTCCTACAAAACAGGAAAGATACAGATGCTTTTCTCTTTAAGTGTGATAATTTTTCAGCTGCTGCTGTAAATACTCCCGAAGCAGGTCGGAACAGGCGTTTTTGTCCTGTTCCGGTTGGAGAAAAGCCGCGCAGATGGGCGACATCCCTTCCAGAACCACATCCCGGATGGGGTCGGTCTCCCGGATGGCATAACTTTCGAGCCGGTCAAGGGCGAAATATCCCTGTTCCTGCACGAGGTAGCGCACCTGATAGAATTTTTCGCCGATCTCGATCTGTGGGTGAGAATCGCTCTCGCGCAGGGCATCCCAGAGCGGAGAAAGCGGCTCCGAACGCAGACCCGGAACCAGCAGATGCTGGCCGTCCAGCTCGCGCGGATGAACGCTTTTTCTTACCCAGAACGGACTGCCGCGAGAGACTAAAATGGAAGCGGTGTGACTCGTCAGAGCAGTTCGTCGTAGTCCGGGCGTCATTCCGCCCAAGTCCATCACCAGCCCGGCATCCAGCGCACCGTTTTCCAGTTGTTCGAGAACAGCGTCATTGGAGAGGAAGACCATGTCGAGGGGGATGCCCGGGTATTTCTTCCGGAACGCATCCAACTCGTCACCCAGCATCGGCAGATAGTCCGGAACCAGTGCGACGCTGACGCCGAACCGAAGCGGCTCCGAATGGATGTCCTGACACGCCTGCGCACAGAGCTGCTCGAACTGCGCCACAACAGGAGTAGCCTGTGCGCGGAAACGTTCGCCCTTCTCGGTCAGGATGAGGTGGTTGCGGACGTTGCGAAAGAGTTCACCGCAAAGCTCTTTTTCGAGGGAAGCGATGCTCATCCGGAGGGCCTGACGGCTCAGATACAGCCGCTCGGCGGTACGGGTGAAGTTCAGATCTTCGCAGACGGCGAGAAAATATTGCAGCTGCTGTATCGTCATGGTATCCTCTCCAAACGCAAATTTTATTTGTCACCTATAAGGAGATTATAACTCCTTTTCAGAAGAATGTAAATGTGATACTTTTAACAAAGAAAAGATGATATTTTGTATCACACAAGAAGAAAAGGAAGGAAAACTCTCATGGAAAAGATCTCGCGCAAAGGATTTTTGAAATTCGCCGCAGCTGCTGCAATGAGCGGCATGACCGCAGGTGCACTGACCGCCTGCAAGTCCGCGTCCAGCGAACCGGCAAGCTCCGGCAGTGCCGTCGGCATCTACACGCCCGGCACCTATACCTCTTCGGCAAAGGGCATGTCGGAGATCACCGCGACCGTTACGTTCGACGCAAACAGCATCACCAAGGTCGAGCTGGATCTGTCGGGCGAGACGGACAGCATCGGTCAGGCTGCAAAGGACAAGCTCATCGAGCAGGTCATGAACGCCCAGACCAGCCAGATCGACGGTGTGACCGGTGCGACTGTCACCAGCAAGGCTGTGCAGAACGCGGTGGCTGACTGCATCCAGCAGGCCAGCGGCGGCGTCATCAGCCCGGCGGAACAGCCCCTTGAGGAGAGCGGCAACGCCGATTGGTTGGGCGAGGAGCCGGAAGTTGCCGAGAGCGACATCAAGAGTACTGTTGAGTGCGAGGTTCTGGTCGTTGGCGCAGGCTCTTCGGGTACCTTTGCAGCTGCCGCAGCAGCTGAGGCAGGCGCAAAGACCATCCTCATCGAGAAGTTCAACCACGACATGGCAAGCGGCATCCGCGATACGCTGGCGGCCTGCGGTTCCAAACAGCAGCAGGAGGACGGCGACGATGTCCGCAAGAAGGATGCTGTCCGTTACCTCTGCAATTGGAGTCAGGGCTACACGCGCCGCAGTCTGGCGCAGGTCTGGGCAGACCGGAGCGGTGAGACGATGGACTGGTTTACCGATGTTCTGGCCGAAAGCGGTATTGACTTCCGCCACGAGATCGACGAAAAGCACGACAACGACAACTTCGAGGCTCTCGATGTCGGTCACAGCACCCAGTATGGTGAGGAGTACAGCGAACAGCTGACGATGGATGCCGTCCTCAAGCACGCCGAGGCAGACGGTCTGGAAGTCCAGTATGAGATCACGATGGTCAAGCTGGAAAAGAAAGACGGCCGTGTGACCGGCCTCATCGCCAAGAACGCCAACGATGAATATGTCCGCTACAATGCTTCCAAGGGCGTCATTCTGGCCTGCGGCGGTTACAGCGGCAACGATACCATGATGAACGCCCTGCAGCCCCAGAGCGTCGAGCAGACCTGCATCAACTACTCCAAGCCGGGCGCAAAGGGCGACGGCATCAAGGCCTGCCTGTGGGCCGGTGCCATCATGGACACCACCCACACCTCGATGATTTTCGACCGCGGTGCCATCAAGCCCGACCAGACCGGCGAGTACGGCAAGGCCAGCGACGGCGCACTGTTCTGGATGGGCAGCCAGCCGTTCCTGAAGGTCAACCTGAACGGCGAGCGTTTCATGAATGAGTATCAGCCCTATGATATGATCCTGCACGCCGCCGCAAGTCAGCCCTACCACACCTACTGCACCGTCTGGGACAGCAAGTACCCCGACGACTGCGAGCGGTTCGCGACCCACGGCTGCAGCCGCCTGTACCCCCATGTGAACGGCACGAACCCGGTCTTCCCGATGGGCTATGTCATGGAGCTGAACGCTGACCTGCAGTCTCAGGGCTATATCGTCGAGGCCGATACCATCGAGGAGCTGGCCGAAAAGCTGGGCCTGCCCGTCGACCAGTTCACCAGCACGGTCGAGCGTTACAACGAGCTGGCCGCAAAGGGCGAGGACGAGGACTTCGATAAGGAGAGCTACCGTCTGTCGACCCTGAGCGAGGCACCCTTCTACGGTGTCCGTCAGGCTGGCGGCTACCTCATCTGCACGATGGACGGCATCCAGATCGACGACGATATGCACGCCATCGACCATGATTTCAAGGCAATTCCCGGCCTGTATGTCATCGGCGACATGAGCGGCAACTACTTCTCGGGCAGCTATCCCTGCCTGATGGCTGGTGCTGCTGCCGGCCGCAGCGCGACCTTTGGCCGTCTGGCCGGTCAGAACGCCGCAAAGGGCATCTGATAAACTTTAAACCGTAAAACGAAAGCGAACCTGCTGAACATCCTCGGCAGGTTCGCTTTTTTGTACACAAAAAGACCCGGCGTCATGGAAGACTCCACAACGCCGGGTCTATTATAGCGAATAATTCAGGAAAAGAAAAGCTTACTTCAGCTTACTCTTAGCCTTCATGCGCTGGTCATGGTTCAGGATCTGCTTGCGGATACGCAGGCTCTCCGGGGTGACCTCCAGCAGCTCGTCCGGAGCCAGAAACTCAAGGCAGCCCTCGAGGCTCAGCTTGCTGATGGGAACCAGACGCAGAGCGTCATCGGAACCGGAAGCACGGGTGTTCGTCAGGTGCTTGGTCTTGCAGACGTTGACATCGACATCCTCGCCGGAAGCGGTGTAGCCGATGACCATGCCCTCGTAGACCTTCTCGCCGGGGCCGACCAGCAGGGTACCGCGCTGCTGTGCGTTGAACAGACCGTAGGTGACAGCATCGCCGGTCTCGAAGCTGACCAGAGAACCGGTGGAGCGGTTGGCGATCATGCCAGCCCAGACATCATAACCGTCGAAGATCTGGTTGATGACGCCTTCACCGTGGGTATCGGTCAGGAACTGGTTGCGGTAGCCGAACAGGCCGCGGCTGGGCATACGGAACTCGAGACGAACACGGGTGTCGCCCAGAGACTCCATCTGCTGCAGCTGAGCCTTGCGCTGGCCCAGACCGGTCATAACAGCACCCTGATACTGGGTGGGAACGTCGATGACGACGTGCTCCATAGGCTCGTAAGTCTTGCCGTCGATGACCTTGGTCAGAACGTGCGGAGGCGAGACCTGCAGTTCGTAACCTTCGCGGCGCATGGTCTCGATGAGGATGGACAGGTGCATCTCACCACGGCCCATAACACGGAAGGAATCGGTGGTAGCAGAATCCTGAACCTTCAGAGCGACGTCCTTCAGCAGCTCTTTCTGCAGACGGTCACGGATCTGACGGCTGGTGACATACTTACCCTCACGGCCAGCCAGAGGGCTGTCGTTGACGGAGAAGGTCATCTCAACGGTCGGGTCGTTGATCTTCAGGAAGGGAAGCGGCTCGACGTTGGACGGGCTGCACAGGGTGTTGCCGATGGTGACATCGGGCAGACCGGAGAATGCGACGATATCGCCGGCGGTGATGTTGTCGCACGGCTGACGGCCGTTTGCCTGGAAGTCATACAGCTTGGTCAGGCGGCCGCGCATCTTGAGGTCGGGATTATGCCAGTCGCAGACCTGAACTTCCTCGCCGACACGGGCGATACCGTTCTGGATGCGGCCGATGCCGATACGGCCGACGAACTCGTTGTAGTCGACAGAAGAGACCAGCATCTGGAACGGAGCTTCCGGGTCGCCCTCGGGCGGCTTGATGGTGCTGAGCAGGGTGTCGAACAGGGGCATCAGATCGGTGCCGGGAACATCCGGGTCAAGGCTTGCGGTACCATCACGGCCGCAGCAGAACAGCATGGGGCAGTCCAGCTGCTCGTCGGTAGCACCCAGATCCATCAGCAGGTACAGGACCTCGTCGATGACTTCCTTGATGCGTGCGTCCGGGCGGTCGATCTTGTTGATAGCGACCACCAGGCTCAGGTTCTGCTGAAGAGCTTTCTGCAGAACGAAACGGGTCTGGGGCATGCAGCCCTCAGCAGCGTCGACCAGCAGCAGAACGCCGTTGACCATCTTCAGGACGCGCTCGACCTCGCCGCCGAAGTCAGCATGGCCCGGGGTATCGACGATGTTGATCTTGACACCCTTGTAGGTGCAGGAGCAGTTCTTTGCCAGAATGGTGATGCCGCGCTCACGCTCGATATCGCCGCTGTCCATGACACGCTCTGCGACGACCTGATTGTCGCGGAACGCGCCGCTCTGACGCAGCATTGCGTCGACCAGCGTGGTCTTGCCGTGGTCAACGTGAGCGATGATAGCGACGTTGCGCAAATCGTTACGAACCATAAAATACAACCTCTCTATTTTTAAACTGAGTAGAAGTTACGTCATACGATTTAAGTTTATATCAGAGGAGGGTGGTTTGTCAAGATTGTATAAAAATTTTTTCAAACTTTCGGCGTTTTGCTCGAGATAAGCCCTGCGATTTGTTCGACCTGTGACCCGAAAATATGATATACTAAAAATGAATCGAAACCCCTTAGGGAGGTGCTGTTATGAAATTGACGTTTTTGGGCGCGAACCATGAGGTGACGGGCAGCTGTACGCTGCTGGAAGCCGCCGGACAGCGGTACCTCATCGACTGCGGCATGGAGCAGGGCAAGGATGTTTACGAGAATCAGCCCATCCCGGTCGCACCCGGTGAGATCGACGGCGTGCTGGTGACCCATGCCCACATCGACCATACCGGAATGTTGCCGCTGCTGGCGCGGAACGGCTTCCGTGGCAAAATTTACGCCACAAAGCCCACCACCGAGCTGTGCGGCATCATGCTGCGCGATTCGGCCCACATTCAGGAGTTTGAGGCCGAGTGGAAGAACCGGAAGGGCAAACGCTCCGGCGCGGAACCCGTGGAGCCGGTGTACACTATTCAGGATGCCGAAGCCGCGCTGAAACTCTTCGTCGGCGTGGGTTACAACCGGCAGGTGGAGCTTGCGCCGGGCCTTGTCATCCGGTTCGTGGATGTCGGCCATCTGCTCGGCTCGTCCAGCATCGAGGTCTGGGTGACGGAGAACGGCCACACCACAAAGCTGGTCTTCTCGGGCGATATCGGCAACCAGCATCAGCCCATCATCAAAGACCCGACCTATCTCACCGACGCGGATTATGTCGTGATGGAGTCCACTTACGGCGACCGTCTCCACGGCCCGAAGCCGGATTATGTGGCAGAGCTGAGCAAAATTTTGCAGCGGACGTTCGACCGTGGCGGCAATGTCGTCATCCCGAGCTTCGCGGTCGGCCGCACGCAGGAGATACTCTATTTCATCCGGGAAATCAAGGAAAAAGGCCTTGTGACAGGTCACGGAAATTTCCCGGTCTACATTGATAGTCCGCTTGCCATCGAGGCAACACGGATTTTTCAGGACACCGACCCGAATTGCTTCGATGAAGAAACACGGGCATTGCTGGCACAGGGCATCGACCCCATCCACTTCCCGGGATTGCGCGTCAGCGTCACCAGCGACGAATCGCGGATGATCAACGCCGACAAAGTGCCAAAGGTCATCATCTCGGCCAGCGGCATGTGTGAGGCCGGCCGTATCCGTCACCACCTGAAACACAACCTCTGGCGTCCGGAGTGTACGATCCTGTTCGTCGGCTATCAGGCTGTCGGAACGCTGGGCCGTACCTTGATAGAGGGCGCGACCGATGTTAAGCTCTTTGGCGAGGAGATCGAGGTGCAGGCAGAAATTTGCCAGTTGACCGGACTTTCCGGCCACGCGGATAGAGACGGCCTGCTGGCGTGGGTCAATGCGTTCAGCCCGAAGCCCAAGCGCGTTTTCATCGTCCACGGTGAGGACGAGGTGGAGAACATCTTTGCCCAGACCCTGACCGAACAGGGCTTTACCGCCTGCGCTCCCTACAACGGCGAGCAGTGGGGCATCGGTGCCGAGGGTGCGGTCTGCCTGCAGGAAGGCACCCGGGTCAAGGTCGAGCATCGGGTCAGCGAGGGTGCAAGCCGTGCGGCTACCGTCTTCCAGCGTCTTGTCAGTGCAGGGAAGCGGCTGCTGCGTGTCATCGAACACAATCAGGGCGGCGCAAACAAGGACCTCGCCAAGTTTGCCGACCAGATCAACGCCCTCTGCGACAAGTGGGATCGCTGATATACTGGCGGAAATCCGTCCGGAATGCTTGCGATTTTTGACCGAACCTATTATAATAAGTCCGGTAACGCAAACGCAGGAAAGGAAATCACGCTGGTATGGAGTTCAAGAGCCGTCTTTGGGAAAGAATCAACGCACATCCGGACGAAAAGGTACAGTATCTGCGCCTGATGCCGATTCTGGAACGAATCGCCGGGCGGCAGGACGCAAAGCCGGTCTATATTATCGCGCTGGATGGCCGGGCGGCGTCCGGCAAAACCACGATGGCCCGGCAGCTGGCGGAACTTTTGGATGCGGAAATCATCCACATGGATGATTTCTTCCTGCCGATGGAGCTTCGCACCGAACAGCGGCTTGCGACGCCCGGCGGAAATGTCCACTATGAGCGTTTCCGGGAAGAGGTGCTTCCGCATCTGTCCAAGCCGGAACTGTTTGCGTACCGGAAATTTGAGTGCAGCATCAAAGATTATAATGGAGTCCGCCAAGTCGGAACCAAACCGTTCCGCATCGTGGAAGGTTCGTACAGTCTCCATCCGGAGCTGGGCGATTACGCCGATTTGACCGTGTTCTCCGACGTGGAGCAGGAAGAGCAGCTCCGCCGCATCCGGAATCGGAACGGCGAGGGCGGCGCAAAGATGTTCCGGAACCGCTGGATACCGCTGGAAGAAGCGTATTTCAGTGCGTATCACATCGCGGAACGGGCGGACACCCGGGTATAAAAATCATAGAGCATTGGAAGATGAGAGACTCCGCTTCCAATGCTCTTTTAAGGTCAGGAGGAGCGAAAAATGAAATTGATTCGGACAGAAGATGCCGTCGGACAGGTGCTTTGCCACGACATCACCCAGATTATTCCGGGCGAGTTCAAGGGGGCCAAGTTCCGCAAGGGGCATATCGTTCAGCCGGAGGATATCCCGGTCTTGCTCAGCATCGGCAAGGAAAATCTCTATGTCTGGGAGAAAAAGCCCGGCATCCTCCACGAAGACGAGGCTGCTGCTCTGCTGTACAAGGCTGCGGCCGGCAAGAACATCCACGGCACCGAGCCGAAAGAGGGCAAAATCGAGCTGATTGCCGACTGCGACGGCCTGTTAAAAATCAACCGCAAGGCTCTGCTGGCTGTCAACCGGACGCCCCAGATGATGATCGCAACCGTCCACGGCGATCTGCCGGTCAAAAAGGGCGCGAAGCTGGCCGGAACACGAATCATTCCCCTCGTCATCGAGCAGGAGAAGATGGACGCCATGCAGGCGGCGGCAGGTCCGGAACCGATTTTGAACGTTTTGCCGTTTCATCAGAAAAAATTTGCAATCATCACGACCGGCAGCGAGGTCTTCAAAGGCCGTATCGAGGACAAGTTTACCCCGATTCTGGTCGGCAAGCTGGCCGAGTACGGCTGTGAGATGAGCTATCATAGGGTTTGCGACGACGACCCGGCCGGTATTACGGCGGCGATTCTGGAAGCAAAAGCGGCAGGATGCGAGCTGATTTTCACCACCGGCGGCATGAGCGTTGACCCGGATGACCGGACGCCGCTTGCCATCAAGAACACGGGTGCAGAAATCATCACCTATGGCGCACCGGTGCTTCCGGGTGCGATGTTCCTCGTGAGTTATCTGGACGGCGTGCCGGTCTGCGGTCTGCCGGGCTGTGTGATGTACGCAAAACGGACGATTTTTGATCTGCTGCTGCCCCGTCTGCTGGCCGATGACCCCATCACAGCGGATGATATAGCATCTCTTGGCGAGGGTGGTCTCTGCCTTGGCTGTGCAGAGTGCCACTGGCCGAATTGTGGGTTTGGACATTAAATAGCCCTCTCAGGCTGCGATGCAGCCAGCTCTTCCAAAGGGAGAGCCATTGGCAGGCCGGTCAAATTTCAGCGTAGAACAAGAAACATCCGGGCCTTGCTGTATAGAAAAAATGGAGATAAGATGAGCAAAAACGAGTTGACCCATTTCGATACAAACGGCAACGCCGTGATGGTGGACGTGAGCGAAAAGCCGGTGACGGCACGGGAAGCGACCGCCCACGGCATCATCACGATGAACGCCGAAGCTTTTGCCGCCATCCGGGATGGCACGGCGAAAAAGGGTGACGTGCTGGGCGTGGCACGCATTGCCGGCATTATGGCGACCAAGCGCACCAGCGAGCTGATCCCTCTCTGCCATCCGCTGCCGCTGAGCAAAGTTTCGGTCGAGTTCACGCTGAACGAAGAGCGGCAGGCCGTCGAAGCCCTCTGCACGGTCAAAACCACCGGCGTGACCGGCGTCGAGATGGAAGCCCTGACCGGCGTGTCGACTGCCTTGTTGACGATTTACGACATGTGCAAGGCCGTCGATAAGGGGATGGAGCTGGGCGAGATTCACCTTGTGAAAAAGAGCGGCGGCAAAAGCGGCCTTTACATCCGGGCGGAGGGCGGCTATGTTTGACCGTTGTGGGCGCAACATCCGGTATCTCCGGCTGTCCGTCACCGACCGGTGCAATCTGCGCTGTCGGTACTGTATGCCGGACGGCATCGAAAAACAGCCGCACGACGAGATTTTATCGTATGAAGAGTTCCTGCGTCTGGCCGGGCTGTTCGCACAGTGCGGCGTGGACACTGTCCGGGTGACCGGCGGCGAACCGCTGGTGCGGAAAGGCGTGGAACAGCTGGTTTCCGGACTGAAAGCGACGCCCGGAATCCGCCATGTGGCGTTGACGACCAACGGCGTTCTGCTGAAAGAAAAGCTGCCTGCTCTGCTTGCCGCCGGGCTGGACAGCGTGAACATCAGTCTGGATACGCTTTCGCCTGAGACGTTTCAGAAAATCACAGCACGGGATGAATTTTCGGCCGTTCAGCAGGGCATCCGGGCGGCACTGAAAAGCGGCATCCCGGTCAAGCTGAACTGTGTGCCGCAGGTCGGAGTCAACGAGGGCGAGCTGGAACAGCTGGCGGCACTGGCTGAGAAAACGCCGCTGGAAGTGCGGTTCATCGAGATGATGCCCATCGGCTACGGCGCGGTGATGCCCTGCCTGTCGGCTCCGGAAGTGCTGGCCCGGCTGAAACGCCGTTGGCCGGAACTGGAACCACAGCCGAAAAAAATTTCAGAGATTGCGCTCGGCCCGGCAGTTTATTATAATGTGCCGGGATGGAAGGGCAGTGTCGGCATCATCGCGGCCGTGCATGGAAAGTTCTGCTCGACCTGCAACCGCGTCCGGCTGACGAGTCAGGGCTTTCTACGCCCCTGCCTTGCCAGTGAGACGGGTTGTGACCTGCGCGCTCTGCTGAGAAGCGGCGCATCGGATGCCGAACTGCTGGAAAAAATTCGCGCGGTGATCTGGGAAAAGCCGCTGGAACATCATTTTGGAGAGAGCGGCCGTCCTGCGACCCGTGGGATGTACCGCATCGGAGGGTAACTATGGGAAAGCTTCTGGCGATATGCACCAGCCCGAAACGGGGAACCATCAAAACGGAAGTGCCATCGGCAAAACTGACCGTTGAGTGGGGCATTTTGACGGATGCCCACGGCGGAAACTGGCACCGGCAGGTCAGCCTGCTGAGTGCGGAAAAAATCGAGGAATTCCGGAAAAAGGTCTGGGTCGATTACGGGGCGTTCGGCGAGAATCTGGTCGTGTCCGGGTTCGATTTCCGGAGCCTGCCCGTGACGAGCCGGTTCGCTATCGGCGATGTCATTCTGGAAATGACCCAGATTGGCAAGGAGTGCCACAACGACTGCGTCATCAAACAGCAGACCGGCGAGTGCATCATGCCCCGGGAGGGCGTGTTTGCCCGAGTGGTGCAGGGCGGTGAGATCCACGTCGGCGACGAAGTGACCCTTCTGCCGCCGCTGGAACATCCGCCGCTCCGGGCGGCCGTCATCACCCTGTCCGACAAGGGTTCCCGTGGCGAACGGGAGGACAAGAGCGGCCCTCTGGCGGCAGAGATGCTGACTGAGGCAGGGTACAAGGTCGAAGAGACGCTGATTTTACCCGATGAGGAAGCTGCGCTGA
Source organism: uncultured Faecalibacterium sp. (assembly GCA_934548045.1). Classification (GTDB taxonomy): domain Bacteria; phylum Bacillota; class Clostridia; order Oscillospirales; family Ruminococcaceae; genus Faecalibacterium. The sequence continues at coordinate 36,555 of CAKTEM010000004.1, forward strand.
AAGCTCAGCTCATCCGTCTGGCCGATGGCCGACAGCTGAACCTCATCGTGACGACCGGCGGCACCGGTTTCTCGCCGAGGGATATCACCCCGGAGGCGACGATGGCCGTCGCGACCCGGAACGCGCCCGGCATTGCCGAGGCCATGCGGTATCACAGTCTGAGCATCACGCCGAGGGGGATGCTCAGCCGGGCGGCAAGTGTCCTGCGAGGAAAGACCCTTATCGTCAATCTGCCGGGCAGTCCGAAAGCGGTCCGGGAAAATCTGGAATACATTCTCCCCAGTCTGGAACATGGTGTGCGCATCGCGGCCGGGCTGGACGGCGAGTGTGCGCGAAAATAAGTTTTTGAGGTGGGCGGCACCTTTTTGTACCGTGGGAAACGTATAAAAACCATTGCAAACAGGAGAAAAAACAATGAAAGCAAATCTGATTTCCCGTCGCAGTTTCATGCTGGCCGCTGGTGTGGCTGGTGCCGCTGCACTGACTGCCTGCGGCGGTTTCAGCAGCTCCGCAAGCACCGCGTCTTCTGCGGCAAGCTCCGAAGCAGCTTCCGCAAGCGCAGGCGAGAGCGTCGAGCTGATCGTCTTTGCAGCTGCATCCCTGACTGAAACCCTGAACGCCATCGCCGAGACCTATACCGCCGAGCATCCGGAAGTGACCTTCAGCTTCAACTTCGATTCCTCCGGAACCCTCAAGACCCAGATCGAGGAGGGCGCAGACTGCGACCTGTTCATCTCTGCCGGTCAGAAGCAGATGAACCAGCTGGATATCACCGCATCCAGCGATGTCAACACCGACGGCCTCGACTTCGTGGACAGCGACAGCCGCGTGGACCTGCTGGAAAACAAGGTCGTTCTCTGCATTCCCGAGGGCGGCGACAAGGGCATCGACAGCTTTGACACTCTGGCCGAGCATCTGAAAGCGGAAGACATCCTCTTCTGCATGGGCAACAGCGATGTTCCGGTCGGCCAGTACACCCAGAAGATCCTTGCTTACTACGACCTCGACGAAGCAGCTCTGGCCGCAGCTGGTGTCATCACATACGGCTCCAACGTCAAGGAAGTCACCACGCAGGTCAGCGAGGCTAGCGTCGACGCCGGTGTCGTCTACTGCACCGATGCCTTCAGCGCAGGCCTGACCGTCGTGGACGAAGCCACCGCTGAGATGTGCGGTCAGGTTATCTACCCGGCAGCTGTCATGAAGAACGCTCCCCATGCAGACGCTGCAAAAGAGTTTCTCGCATACCTCCAGACCTCTGAGGCAGGCGACGTCTTCGCAAGCGTCGGCTTTACCGCAGTATAACCCTCTCAGTCTCGCTTCGCTCGCCAGCTCTCCCAAAGGGAGAGCCATTGGCAGGTCGGGCAGGTTTTGCGTAATGGACGGAAAATGCCGGGCCTTGCTGTGAAACGAAAGGTTTAGTATGGAGTGGTATCCTTTATTCAACAGCCTGCGCATCGCGCTCATCAGCTGCACGGCTGTGTTTTTCCTCGGCATCTTTGCCGCCTACTACATCGCCAAGCTTCCGCCGGCGGTGAAAGGCGTGCTGGATGTCGTGCTGACCCTGCCAATGGTGCTTCCGCCGACGGTCGTGGGCTATTTTCTGCTCCTTATCATGGGCGCAAAACGGCCGCTGGGCGTGTTTTTCATGGAGCATTTTGGCATCAAGCTCGTCATGAACTGGTACAGCGCGATCTTCGCGTCCATTCTGGTGGCGTTTCCGCTCATGTACCGGACGGCGCGCGGTGCCTTCGAGAGCTTCGATGAGACGCTGGCATGGTCGGCACAGACGCTGGGTCAGTCGAACACTTGGATCTTCTGGCGCGTGCGGATGCCCTACTGTCGGCAGGGCATCCTTGCCGGAACGGTGCTGGCTTTTGCCCGTGCGCTGGGCGAGTACGGCGCGACCAGCATGGTGGCCGGTTACACGCCCGGCAAGACGGCGACCATCGCGACCACGGTCTATCAGCTCTGGCGCACCAACGACGAGGCCGGTGCGATGTTCTGGGTGCTGGTGGATGTCGTCATCTCGATGGTGGTGCTGCTGGCCGTCAATATGCTGGAACGCCGCCAGAAAGAGGGGAGGGGCAGGCGATGAGTCTGGAAGTATCCATCGAAAAGGTCTTTGACGGCTTTACCCTCCGCTCCGAATTCTCGGCTGGCAACACGGCCACGGCGATTCTCGGTGCATCTGGCTGTGGAAAAAGCATGACTCTGCGCTGTATTGCAGGCATCGTCCGGCCGGACAAGGGCAGAATTGTGCTGGACGGCCGCACCCTCTTCGACAGTGAGAAGGGGATAGACCTTCCGCCCCAGAAGCGCGGCGTGGGTCTGCTGTTCCAGAACTACGCCCTGTTCCCGAACATGACCGTCGAGCAGAACGTCCTCTGCGGCCTGAAACAGGAGAAAAACGCGCAGAAACGCCGGGAAGCCTGTACGGAGATGCTCCGCGCAATGCGGCTGGAAAATTTGGCAAAACGGTTCCCGGCGGAACTTTCCGGCGGTCAGCAGCAGCGCACCGCGCTGGCACGAATTCTGGTCGGCAAGCCCGGTATCCTGATGCTGGATGAACCGTTCAGCGCGCTGGACAGCTACCTGCGCGAAGAGGTGGAGGGCGAGGTCGGAAACCTGCTGGCGTCCTTTGCCGGAACGGCTCTTCTCGTGACCCACAACCGGGATGAGGCGTACCGTCTCTGCCCGGAGATGATCGTCATGGATAAGGGGCAGGTGCTTCGGGCCGGTACGACGAAAGAGGTATTCGTCGACCCTCGTACCTGCACAGCAGCACAGCTGACCGGATGCAAGAACATCCTGCCCTGTACCCGGGTCGATGCACATACCGTTCGTCTGTCTGGCTGGGAGAAGACGCTCCGTCTGGAAGCACTTGTACCGGAACACTGCACGGCGGTCGGCATCCGCGCGCATGATTTCACGCCCTGTGCACCGGAATCAGAAAACGCTCTGCCAGTAAATGCCGTGTCTTCGAGTGAAAATCCGTTCGACTGGAACCTCATATGCGACGCGCCGGATGACTCCACACGTCTGTGGTGGAAGGTGTCGAAACCGACCCTGACCTCTCCACCGCCTGCGGCACCGCAGTTCCTCTCGGTAAAGCCGGAAAATATCATGCCGCTGCAAAAATAAAACCAATGCGTCAAGCAGATTCGTTTGATTTTTAGGATATCAAATGAATTTGCTTGATTTTTTTAAAATCAAATGAATTTGTTTGACTTTCTTGAAGGAAGACCATATAATGAAAGAGAAGGAAGGAGGACAAACATGGTGTATTTTGCAATCATCGGTGACATTATCGGCTCAAAAGATCTTGAAGACAGAGCTGAGGTGCAGCGCAAATTGAAAAATGTGCTGAAAGGAGTTAATCAGGACTATAAAGCTAACTTAGCATCTAATTTTTCCATTACGCTTGGGGATGAATTTCAGGGGTTGCTAAAAACGGCGGAAAATTTGATGGAGATCATGGATATTATTCGGTTCCAGATGTACCCGGTTGAGCTGCGGTTTGGAGTTGGAATTGGAGAAATGCGTACCGATGTGATCTATGAGAACAGTATGGGAAGTGACGGTCCGGCATATTGGGCGGCACGAGAAGCCATTTGCTTCGTCCATGACAAAGTTGATTATAGTATATCTAAAATATATGTTCAGACATGGAAAGAGGACGCAGATGAAAAATCGAAAACCTTTGACAGTATTATCAATACGATATTGAAACTGTGTGGCCTTCAAGAACAAAGCTGGACAGAATCACAAAGCGAATTTGTAAGAGCGGCGGTTTTGAAATACAGATATCAGCTTGACCGGTATTCTCAAAGAAAAATCGCACGAGAGATGCAGATGTCCTCCCAATTGTTGAACAGCAAAATCAAAAACACAGGAATTATAACTTATATAGACTCAAAAAAACAGTTACAGATTGCGATGCAGAAAGAATGGAGATGATTTGAATGGAAAGGAGAAGCCTCTTTATACTTTTGATGGGATGTCATCTTCTAGGAGATTACTACCTGCAAAATGAGGAGACCGCAGAGAAGAAAGTAACAAATTGGAAGTATTACATTAAGCATTGTCTGCAATATGCGATTCCATTTGCGGTGGTAACGGCGGCGGAGTACTTCTTTACAGGAACTTTTATCTGGAAATGGTTTCTGCTATGTGTGCTATTCCATGCAGGAATTGATTTTGCAAAAAGATGCTATGAAATGTCCCTTTTGAAGAAAAAATCTGCCACGAATGATAGAAAAATAAAAAGTTATGCAGTAGATCAGATGGCACATTTTACATGCCTGGCAATAGCTGCATATTATTGCCATTTTCAAATTCCGAACGGGGCTGAAAAGTTTGTACAAATGATCCCTTATGGAGTGTATTTTCTGGGATTGGTAAAGCCTGCAAATGTTACCTTTAAAATTTTGTTTTCCCACTTTCAGACAAAGACGAAAGAAAAGCAGTCAATGCTGATTTCAGAATCAAAGTCTGGAGCAGGAGCATGGATTGGAAATCTGGAGCGGCTGTTAAGTGGAACGCTGATTTTGTTAGGGCAATTTTCTGCAGTAGGTTTGACAATGACAGCGAAGTCGATTGCTCGATACGATGAAATTGTAAAGAATCCAGCATTTGCAGAGTATTATCTGATTGGCACGTTGTACAGTATTCTGTATACCGTTTTGCTGTATTGTATTATCTTTAAAGTACTGGTGTAAGAAAAGGCTGTTAAAAAACATTTTACAAATCCCCAAAAGTATACTATAATAAAAAGGCTGTGGCGATGGGAGAAACACGCCGCAGAAAGTGAAATTTCCCGGGAGGAACGACTGTGCTGGCAAAATTGATCGAACAAACCTATCAGATTTTATGGGGTGATTTATTCGTGCTGCCCATCGGCGGAGGACTTGGCATCTCGCCGATGGTGATTTTATTGCTGACGGCAGGCGTTTATTTCACCCTGAAGACCCGGCTGCTCCCGGTGCGGTTGTTCCGGGATATGCTGGCGGCGGTCTGCGAGAAAAATCAGAACGAAAAGGGCCTTTCCTCGTTCCAGACGCTTGTCGTCTCGACGGCGACCCGGGTCGGCATGGGAAACCTTGTCGGCGTGGTCGCGGCCCTCTCGCTGGGCGGTGCAGGCGCGGTCTTCTGGATGTGGGTCACGGCGTTGATGGGGGCGTCAACGTCCTTTATCGAGTCGACCCTTGCGCAAAAATACAAGCAGCCCGATCCCTTGTACGGCGGCTGGCGCGGCGGCCCGGCCTACTATATCCATCATCTGGCAGAGCAGAAACGAAAGAGGCCGCTGAAAAAATCGGTCGTGGCGTCGCTGTTCGCGCTGTCGGGCCTTATCTGCTGGTGCGGCATCAGTCAGGTCGTCAGCAACTCGGTCAGCGAGGCGTTCCAAAATGCGTTCTTGATTCCGCCCATCGTGACGACGGTGGTTCTGGTCGCGATCTCAGCGGTCATTGTCCTGCGGAAAAATGCGACGGTGAAGAGCCTTGACGTCATTGTTCCCATCATGGCGGTCTGCTATTTTGTGATGACCCTATTCATTATTATAAAGAACTTTACTCTCCTGCCTAATGTCTTTGGCCGCATTTTTGCGGAGGCGTTCAGTCTGCGGCAGGTGGCAGCTGGCGGTTTTGGTGCGGTCGTCATGAACGGCATCAAGCGCGGCCTGTTCTCGAACGAGGCCGGTTCCGGCTCGGCACCCTGCGCGGCGGCTGCGGCAGAATGTGATGACCCGGTCAAGATGGGTCTGGTGCAGGCGTTGGGCGTCCTCATCGACACCATCGTAATCTGCAGCTGCACGGCTTTTGTCATGCTGCTGGCCCCGGAAAGCGTGACCGCCGGTTTGCAGGGCATGAACCTTTTGCAGGCGGCGATGGAATATCATCTGGGCGGTTTTGGACAGATCTTCATCGCGATCACGCTGGCACTGTTCAGTTTTTCGACCTTTATCGGCATCCTGTTCTATGCCCGTTCCAACGTAGCCTACCTGTTCGGCGACCGCTGGTGGTGCCAGACGGCCTATAAACTGTTCGCGCTGGTGATGCTGCTCGTCGGCGGTATGCAGGCCTATACTGTCGTCTGGGATCTGGGTGATGTGGGCATCGGTCTGATGACGATTTTTAATATGATGGCACTTTACCCCATGTCCGGCGAGGCACTGAGCGCGCTATGGGATTACGAGAAACGGAAAAAGATGGTAAAATAATGTAGAGATCCAGAAGTAAGTGTTAATACTACATTAACTATTGAAAATTTTGTGATAATATGGTATATTCTACTAGCAGTCATGTATAAGATTTTGCATGTTTTCACAGGGAATCATACTTTTGCCTTTCTGGAAAATCCGATAGGCTTTGTAGGTGAAACAGGCAGGTATGACTGTGTTGCGGAAATGGAACAGCAAAATAAAATTCAGGGGAATTGAAACACGAGGAGAAGAGAAAAGAATGACAACGAGACGCGAAAAACTGCAGTACGTTTATGTCTTCTTGGTGAACCTGCTCTCACTTGCGCTGAGCATGGTGATCAGCTGGGGCATCATCGACAACTTACTGGAAAAACTGGGTGAATACCAGTCGCAGGACTTGGCGGTGGCAGTGTGTGTGATGCTGCTGGCCTATGTGATCACCTTCTTTATATTTGACCAGAGCGACAACATCATCCTTCGCACCACCAAACAGGAAGCGGCCCGAGTGGCGAAGTTCAACCTGATTCTGTTTGTCGTCAACACGGTCGGCCTTGCATTGACGAAAGCCGTCATGTTGTCCTCCCGGTATTTCCTAATTCTGGTGCCGCTCATCAACTTTGTGCTGATGCTGGTCGGCCACGACCTGCTGAAGAAGCTCCTGAAACGGGAAAGCCAGCGCGGCAAGATGCAGAGTCTGGTCGGTATCGTCACGACGCGTGACCACGCACGTCAGATGGTGGAAGAGCTGAGCCGTGACTGGTCGAAGCGAATTACCGGTGTTGCTCTGCTGGAAGTCGCAGAAAGCGAAGTCAGCGGACAAGTCGAGGGCATCGACCTCAAGGCAAACTACAATAACTTTATGGACTGGATCCGTCAGGCGGCACTGGATGAAGTCTATGTGGATATCCCGATGGACAGCGGCGATTCCTTCATCCCCTATCTGGAAGAGATGGAGAGCATGGGCCTGACCGTCCACTTCCGTCTGCCGCTGCTCGACCGCATCGAGGACAAGTGCTGCGATGAGACCAGTTCCGCTCGGCTGAGCCGGGAGCTGACGCGCTGCGCAGGCGGCAATGTCGTCACGATCGGCACCGTGGAACTCAGTCTCCGCGATCAGGTTCTCAAGCGTGCGCTGGATATCGTCGGCGGTCTGGTCGGCTGTATCCTCAGCATCCCTATCATCGCAATCACCGCGATTCCGCTGAAGCTCGAGAGCCCCGGCCCTCTGGTGTTCAAGCAGCGTCGTGTCGGCCGCAACGGTCGTATCTTCTACATCCACAAGCTCCGCAGCATGTATGTTGACGCCGAGGAGCGGAAGAAAGAGCTGATGGCCCAGAACGAAATGAACGGCCTGATGTTCAAAATGCAGGATGACCCTCGTATCACCAAGGTCGGCAAGTTCATCCGCAAGACCAGTATTGACGAGCTGCCGCAGTTCTTTGATGTTCTGCGCGGTGATATGAGTCTGGTCGGCACCCGTCCGCCGACGCTGGACGAGTACAAGCAGTACGAAAGCCACCACAAACGCCGTCTGTCCATGAAGCCCGGCATCACCGGTCTGTGGCAGGTCAGCGGACGCAGCAACATCGAGGACTTCGAGGAAGTCGTCAAGCTGGACGTTGAGTACATCGACAATTGGACGATCTGGGAGGACATCAAGATCCTGTTCAAGACCGTCTGGGTCGTCTTTGCAGGCCGCGGCGCAAAGTAATTTACATAAAAGAAATCCCTCGGTTCGTTGGAACCGGGGGATTTTTGCGTCATGTTCAGGTTTCAGGTGATATTTTCATACTCGGGGGCTTCATCTTTATCCTCGTCCTCGGGGATATCCTCAGCGTGGAGACGCTTGCGAAGGCGTGCGCGGAACTCCTCTGCAGGGATGCCGCTCTGGTTGGGCGAGAGGTCGGGCGCAGGGTGTCCGTCGGGCAAGTGCGCGCCGAAAGCCGGAACGAAGAAGAACTTGCGGACGATGAAGATCAGCGCGATGGCACCGACGCTCAGCAGGTTCTCAACGGCGGAATCGTGACCGACGACCAAATGACGGGCGATGGCGTAGAGCAGAACTTCAAGGCTGCTTCCGGGGCTGTGCTTCGCCAGCATCTTGATGAACTCGATGCCGATGACGATGTCGAGGGAACGCTCGAGGAAGGTGCGGATCTCGGCGTCGTTGCCGTCCAGCAACAGGCCGGGCATCCACTTGATGAGCGGCACGATGCTGAGCAGCAGACCAATGAGGACGAGGCCGGAGAGCAGAATCTCGAGCAGGGTGGAAGCCTCAATGATGCGGTTGCGCAGGGCGGTGCGGTGTTTGCTTTCGACACGGGAGGAATTTGACATGACAGAGAACCTCTCTTTCAGGACAAAACTTGTAAATTTTGTCAACTTTTATGCTATTATTTTAGCAAATGAGGCCCTGTAAGTCAATTTTCTTAACCGGAAATTTACTATGAAAAAAGAGACTGTCAACTATTTTTAACCGCCACATACCCGGCCTTTTCGATGCAGGCATATCCGGCGTCAGTAGAAAGCCAATCGTAGACCTTCCGCTCGGAACTGTCGGCGGTGGAATCCTGCCGGATGGCAGCATAGAAATCGTTGCAGAGGGGATAGCTCTGGTCGGCGATGGTGTCGTTCGAGGGAAGTACATCGTCCACAGCCAGCAGGCGCAGGCCGGGCTGGCTGTACATCTGGTCGATGTAGTAGTAGACTGAGTACCCGATGGCGTTGGCCGCGTTGTTGTAGGACGCGATGCTGTCCACCAGACCGCCCATCTCGGTGGGACGGAGTTCGGTGGGGGCATCCATGACCTCGCCGTCCTGAATCAGCAGTTTCTCGAACAGAGCCTGACTGCCGGAGTTCTCGCTGCGCTGGAAGGCGACGATCTCGAGGTCATCGCCGCCGACATCTTTCCAGTTGGTGATTTTTCCGGCGTAAATGTCCTTGAGCTGCTGCTGGGTCAGGCTCTTGACAGGGTTATCGTCGTTGACGATGAAGACCAGCGCATCCCGGCCAATGGCTTTCTGTTCCAGCGGAACACCGTCTGTTTCCAGCTCCTTCTTGACCGATTCGGACGGCTCATACGCGATGATGAGCTTGGTTCCACCGTCACTGCCGCTGTACAGGGCGAGATTTCGCCATGCCCACGAAGTCTTGTTGGTGTTGACACAGCCCTGTGCTGTCTCGAGGTCCATGCCGGTGGTGTCGGCCATGATTTGGGCGATCAGAGGGATGCAGGCAGTGCTGCCGTCGGTACGGGGGAAGTCGCTTATCTCAAGAATGGGTTCGACCGGCACTTCGGAGCTGGCCGCACTGGACGGAGCAGGTTCCGACGAGGTCGGCTCAGACGAGGATGCGGCAGAGGAAGAGCTGTCACCGCAGGCGGCGAGCAGGGCGGCGGAAGAGACGACACCCAAGCCCAGCAGGAACGAGCGACGGGAAATTTTGACCTGTTTCATATTTGTTCACCTCTCAATAGTAGTAGTCCATATCGTCTTCGTCGGTGGCGGTGGAGAAGATATCCTGACTGTAGACCCAGTCACCGTTCAAGTCCATCCAGCCGTAATAGAAGCCCTTCTGCGCCACAAATACGCCCTCAGGCAGGGAGTTCAGGCTGGAAGTGTAGTAGCTGTAACAAGTCCGCAGGCCGGAGATGATGACATTGCCGTTGATATCCAGCACATCGGTCAGGTAGAGGCCGTTCGGGCCGTCGTACCGGGCGCGGAAATAGGGCTGACCGTCGGCGAAGAGCAGGGAAGCGATGAAGTCGTATTTTTCCGAGAAGGCTTTCATGTCCATCTCCCGGATAAGCCCATCGGCGTTGTAATATTGGATCAATGGATAATCGAACGAGTTGCTCCGGCCGAAGGTCAGGGTGACGTAATCCTCGCCCTCGGTGGAGACTTGGGCGGAGACCATGCCCTCGACAGGTTCAACGGTCAGGTCGGTCAGCAGGACGCCGGTTGACAGGTCATAGACCCGGAGGGTGCCGTCGGTCGCGTAGAGTGCCAGCGTCTTGTCGTTGGCATCCACGTTGTACAGGTATTTGACCTCGCCAGTCGTCAAATCGTGGAACTCATACGAATAGTCGGAGTGGTCCTTCGCCCAGAGGATAGCGACACCCGGCGCGTAGTAGCAGACAGCGGAATCAAATTCGCAAATCATCTCGGGCTGTTCGGTGCTGGCGATATCCATGATCTGATAACGGCCTGTTTCGGTCGTCCGGCTGATGATGCCATTGCCGAAGGAGAGAAGATAACCGCTCAGTGTCTCGCCGGTGAGGGTGTTGTACAAAACTGAGCTGACGGAGTAATTCTCAGAGTCGTTGGTGGGATACACATCCAGCTCGACCCACTCGGACGGAACATCACTGCCCGGACTGTATGCCCGGGTGTGTTCATACGTTTCGAGGATGTTTCCGGATTTATCACACAAAAGTGCGTTGGTGTGATAGAAAAAGTCCTCATCATATTCGTCTTCGCCCAGTTCCGCCGGGCGTTCGTAGCAGCTGAAGACCAGCACGTCTTCGGCCACGATGCAGTTGACGGCGTTTTCAGGCTTGGGCAGTTCCTCACCGGTGGAAAGGTCGAAGACGCGGCAGCTGTCCGGGTCGGCAGAGCGGTTATTGTCGAACAGGTCGCCTTGATTGGACAAGACCAGCATGTTTCCGTACAAAAAGGCGTTATAATCCCGTTCAAAGGTCAGGACGACATTTCCCTCTTTGTCGTACAGGGCAGAGCGGCGTCTGCTGGGGATGGTGTTGTCCGACCACGCGAGGAAGTAATAGTTCACCTCGCCGGTCAGCTCGTCGCTCACCAGCGAAAGGCTGTCGCTCGGATGCCCCTGATACAGCACCTTGGAGCCGCAAAGCACCGTGGAGCTGTTGGTCTGGTAAAGGATCCGGAGCTTGCCGTCGTTCAAGCTGGCAGCATTGTAGAGCGGCTGTTCCTGCGGCGTTTCTTCGGGGATCGGAGTGGCCGAGGGCAGGAGGGAGCAGGAGGCCAGCACACCTGCGGCCAGCAGTGCGCAGCCCAGACGAAGCATTGATTTTCTCATACGCAGTACCTCAAAAACTCAGATGGAAGGATTTTACTTTCCCATTTGATTATAATACGAATGAGACGGCTCTTCAATTGCAGAAAAAGCCGCTGTGCCGGTTACAATTTGGTAACAGAGGACAGACGGGGTTCGGAGGGGCTTTTTACCCCCGGGCATCCTGCTTGGTCGTCTTGAAATACTCGCTGGGCGTCATGCCGTACTCCTTTTTAAAGGCGCGGAAAAAGTGGTTGTAGCCGCCAAAGCCGCCCATCTTGTACACTTCGGTCAGGGGCAGGCCCTGCTCGATGAGCTTACAGCAGCGGTCGAGCCGGGCCTTGACGATGTAGTGGTGGACGGTCTGCCCGGTCTGCCGTTTGAACTCCCGGGCAATGTGTTCGTGGGAGACGAAAAATTCTTTTTCGAGACGTTCCAGCGTCAATTCTTCGGTCAGATGGGCCTGAATGTAGAGGAAGACCTCGTCCAGCATCAGGTGGTGGCGGCTGACGGTGGCGGTGTGGGATTCGGCATGGATGCAGGCACGCAGGGCGAGGACGACGAACATCTGTAAAATGCCATGCTCAAACAGGGATGCGCCGAACTGGTTCGTTTCATTGGGGAGCATGACGATTTTCCGGGCGAGATTTTTCAGCAGCATGTAAATTTCGCTGTCCGGGCGGACGGCGACCTGGCGGAACGGCACGACGTTGAAACAGGCCTCGAGGAGGGTGCTGTCGTCCGAAAGAGCTGCCAGCGTCTCGGGCGGAAGCTGGATGCGGATGAGTTCCAGCGGAGCGTGCAGCCCGGCAAACTCCAGCCGGCCGCTTTCGCCGGGCTTAAAAATGATAAGATTCTGCTCCTGTGCCGGCAGAACGGCGTCTCTGCAGCGGAAAATTCCCACGCCGCGCATGACTAAAAGCAGGTTGTAGCAGGGTCCGGAAAAGAATTCCCGGACGGTGCTATGCTCGAAGAGGTAGTGCGTTGCTGTATAGTTTAACAAATTTTAACCTCCGAACTTGTCAGTTCTGACAGTTTGATGTACACAACATGAAAATTCAACTGTGATAATTGCATAATACATCAATTTGCGATAGTTTTCAATCAATTTTTGGATATGAGTTGACGAAAAATTAACGTATAATGCATGTGAAGAGCGGAGACTCGTGAGAAAAGTCTCGAAGTAACGTGTTGTCTATCAAAAGGAGGATAAAACGCATGGACGAAAAAAAGAATGTCCGACCCTTCTCAATGAAGGATAAGATCGGCTACACCCTTGGCGACCTGGGCTGCTGCTTTACCGAGCAGTACCGCGCTATGTACCTGTCGATCTTCTACACCCTGATCTTGCAGGTGAACCCGTTCCACGTTGGCATTTTGCTGCTGATCACCAAAATCTGGGATGCCGTCAACGACCCCATCATCGGTGCCATCGTCGACTCCCGGAAAGCCACCAAGGGCGGAAAGTTCATCCCGTGGATCCGGGCCTTCTCGTTCCCGATGGCGGTGCTGTGTGTGTTGGGCTTTGCCAATGTCAGCAACATCAATTACGGCCTGCGCCTTGCTTACATGTTCATCACCTATGTCCTGTATGAGGCTCTGTACACCTGTGTCAACGTTCCGTTCGGCACCCTGTCCAGTGTCATGACCGACGATGTGAGCCAGCGCACGGCCCTTTCCCGTTACCGCAGCCTGGGCGGCACCATCTTCATGACTGTCATGGTCATGGTCGGCCCCCTGTTCCTGTACGTTGACAACAAGCCTGTCGCCGGCCGCTTCCTGATGCTGTCCTGCATCTGCGCCATGCTTGGCCTGCTCTGCCTGCAGATCACCTGCGTCTGGTGCAAGGAACGCGTCGAGGTTCCCGAGCGTCCGGCCGGTGAGAAGCTGAACTATCTGCATGTCCTGAAAGAGATCTCTCACAACAAGGCTCTGCTGGGCGTTATGTTCTTCAGCCTGACCGGTATGATCGGTGCGTCCGTCGTCAACGGTCTGAACACCTACCTCTACAAGGACTTCTTCGGTAACGTCAAAATTCAGGCTGTCTCCGGTATGCTCAGTGTTCTGTACGCTGTCCTGTCCTTCGCCATCACCCAGCCCCTCGCAAACAAGTTCGGCAAAAAAGAGTGGTGCTGCATGGGCGCAGGCTTTGCTGCCATCGTGTTCGGCATCCTGTTCTTCTTCCCCATCCATAACCCCGTCCTGTTCATCGCCATCAACGGCATCTGCTATCTGGGCGCATCCGGTATGCAGGTTTTGATCTGGGCAATGGTGAACGACGCCATCGACTACCACGAGCTGCAGACCGGCGAGCGGAACGAGGGCATCGTCTACTCGACCTATTCTTTCTTCCGGAAACTCGCAAGTGCCATCTCCGGCAGTCTGTCCAGCTTTGTTCTGGGTGCCATCGGCTACAACGTCACTGCAGGTGCCATCCAGACCGCCGGTGTTGTGAACGCCATCTGGAAGAGCTATACTGGTATCTACTTCCTCGGTTACGGCATCGCGGTCGCCATCCTGTTCTTTGTCTATCCGCTGACGAAACAGAAGACCGCTGAGATGCTCGAGGAGCTGAAAGCACGCCGTGCGGCAAAGGAGAGTAAGTAATTCATGAAGATTTTGCAAGTTCAGTTTGAAAACCGGGCAGGCCACACCCTGCGCGGCATCGTGACCCTGCCCGACACCGACGGAAAGGTTCCCTTCGTCGTCCACCTGCACGGTTTTGCAGGCAGCTGCGGCGGTTACAAATCCATGTATACCCATCTGTCTCGCGCTCTGGCAAAACAGGGCATCGGCAGCGCGCGGTTCGATTTCTACGGCAATGGCGAGAGCGACGGCGAGTTTGAGGATATGAGCTTCGACGGTCTCCACACCGACGCAGCGGATATCTTCGCATGGGCGGCAAAACAGCCCTATGTGGACAGCGAAAGGCTGTTCCTCTCAGGCCAGAGCATGGGCGGCTACATCGCGGCGTCCTGCGCGCCTAAGATCCAGCCCCACGGTCTGATTTTGCTCTGCCCGGGTGCCGGCATGTGGTTCGGCTGCGCACAGCGTGCCGACGGCATCATGCAGACCGGCAAGGACTACGCCGACCTCGAGGGTCTGTGCTACAAGATGTCTTTCAACTATGAGATGGCAAAGCACCCCGATCCCTTCACCGAGGCAGTCGGCTACAACGGCCCGGTCATCATTCTGCGTGCCGACGACGACAAGCTGGTGGATGAGGGAACCTGCAACCGCTATGCGCAGGTTTATCAAAACCCGGAGCTGGACACCATCGCAGGCGGCGGACACAACTTCGCGACCATGGCTGCACGCGCCGCCGTGGAGGAAAAGACCGCCGCGTTCATCAAAGCACATCTGTGATTTTTTGCGAATCAGGGAGGTTTATCACACATGGAGAGTAAGATTTTGCAGCCCATCGAGGTGGGCGGACAGACCTTTAAAAACCGCATCATGTTTCCGCCGCTGACGACCGGTTACGAAAAGAACGGCATGATCAGCGAGCAGGATATGGGCTTCTACACCCGTCTGGCAAAGGGCGGTGTGGGCTATATCGTTCTGGGCGATGTCGCACCCATCAACAGCTTCTCGCCGACGCCCAAGCTGTTCGACGACAGCCAGATCCCGGCGTTCAAGGCACTGGCCGACAGCGTCCACGCTTACGGCACCAAGCTGGGCGTTCAAATTTTCCACCCGGAGTACGATGTTGACGCCATCAACAGCCTGTTTATGCAGAAGAAGTTCGACGAGATGCGCCAGCGTCTGCATCACGATATGATGTTCTTCACCGATGAGGCCAGCGAGGAGATGCTGCTGTCCATCATCGACAAGATGTGCGCCTGCGCCGTCCGTGCGCAGAAGGCCGGCGTCGATGTGATTCAAATTCATGGCGACCGTCTGACCGGCTGTCTCTGCTCGACCCGGATGAACCACCGCACCGACAAGTTCGGCGGCAGTCTCGAGAACCGCTCCCGGTTTGCCCGGATGTTGGTGCGTGCCATCCGCAAGGCGGTTCCGGATATGATTGTTGATTATAAGCTGTCCATCGTGACGCCCCAGCGCGGCAAGGGCGGCATCGACCAGACCGACGCAGTGCAGTTCGCGCAGTGGCTGGTCGAGGACGGCGTGGATATGCTCCACGTTGCACAGGCAAACCACACCGGCAACATGGCCGATACCATTCCGCCGATGGGCGTCCAGCCGTATGGCTTCT
Source organism: uncultured Faecalibacterium sp. (assembly GCA_934548045.1). Taxonomy (GTDB): domain Bacteria; phylum Bacillota; class Clostridia; order Oscillospirales; family Ruminococcaceae; genus Faecalibacterium. Next base: position 52,001 of record CAKTEM010000004.1, read on the forward strand.
TTGTGGACATCGCAGGCGACATCAAAAAGGCTGTGAATGTTCCGGTCAGTGCCGTCGGCCGTATCGTGGATGCCGAGATGGCCGAGCGTGTCATCGAGAGCGGCAAGGCGGACATCGTGGCTCTGGGCCGTCCGCTGCTGGCAGACCCCGACTGGGGCGAGAAGATCGCCGCCGGCAAGGGCTGTGATATCCGCCGCTGCATCAGCTGCAACAAGGGCTGCACCGACGCCATCCAGAACCGCCAGTTCATCTCCTGCGTTCTCAACGCCGAAAACGGCTGTGAGACGACGCGCAGCATCACCCCGGCGGAACAGAAAAGGAAGGTCGCAGTCCTCGGCGGTGGCCCTGCCGGTCTGGAAGCAGCCCGGGTCGCGGCTCTTCGTGGACACGATGTGACCCTGTTCGAGAAGACCACCTCGCTGGGCGGTCAGCTGAACATCGCCTGCATCCCTCCGCGCAAGGAGGAGATGCGCCGCGCAACGCAGGACCTGATCCACGCGGCCTGCAAAGCTGGCGTCAAGCTCCGTCTCGCCTCGGCTCCCACCGCGCAGGAACTCAAGGATGCCGGATTTGAAGCCGTCATCAACGCCGTGGGTGCGCACAGCGCGGCTCCCCGGATCACCGGCATCGACCATGTGAACGTCGTGGATGCGTGGAAAGTTCTGGCCGGAGAGCAGCAGGTCTACGGCACGGTCGCTGTCATTGGCGGCGGCATGGTCGGCTGTGAGACGGCGGAGTATCTGGCCGCTCGCGGCTGCAAGGTCTCGGTCGTCGAGATGATGGACAAAATTGCCGCAGGCGAGAGCAGCACCATCCTGCCGACCCTGATGGAAAACTACAAGACTTACGGTGTGGCGCAGTATCCCGGCCATAAGGTCAAAGAGTTCGACCTCGATTCCGTCCTCTGCGAGAACAAGGATGGCGAGGAAGTAAAGATCAACTGCGATTACATCGTTCTGGCGATGGGCGCACGCTCCAATGAGTTCGACGCATCGGCTCTGGAAGCAGCAAACATCCCGGTCTACGCCATCGGCGACGCCGCAGGCAAGGCTGCGGATATCTCCAACGCCATCCGTACCGGCTACGATGCGGCCTGCAACCTGTAAATAGCCATTTTCTCCCTTTTCTTCTTTCTTGAAAAGACCCGTTCTTCCGTGAGCAGTTTGAACTGCCGGAAAGGACGGGTCTTTTTCGTGAGATATTCAATTAGAGAGCGGCGGCTTCTTTTGCGCGTTCATCCTCATCCATCCGCACAAGCTTGCGCAGGAAGGGGAAGAGGAACGGCACCGACACGATGAAGGTCAGCACGTCGGCGATGGGCTGGCAGATTTCGATGCCGACCAGACCGAAGAACCGGGGCAGGGTGAGGATGAGCGGAATAAAGAAGACACCCTGACGGCAGCAGGCGAGGAAGGTCGCCCGGCCGGACTTGCCGATGCTCTGGAACAGCATATTGGAAGCGACGATGACCGGCTGCAGGAAAATCGCAAGGCACTGATAATGGAACGCAGGCAGAGCGACGGCGGTGACCTCGGGGTCGTCGCGGAACAGGCGGATGAGGGCCTCGCCGTTCATCCAGCAGGCGGCGACGATGACGGTCAGGAAGACGAGACTCGTCAACATGGTAAAAACGCAGGCCTGCTGGACCCGGCGATACTTCCGCGCGCCGTAGTTGAAACCGGCGACCGGCTGGAAGCCCTGACCGGTGCCGATGGCGACCGAGATGATGAACATGAAGATACGGGAAACGATGCTCATGCCGGCGACAGCGGCATCACCGTAACCGCGCGCGGCGATGTTCAGCAGCATACCGCCGATGCTGTTCAGACCCTGACGGCCAAAGCTCGGCAGGCCGGTGAAGAGGATGGTGCCGAATTCCTCCGGGCTGCGCGTGACCGCCGTGATCTGGAACTGGCTGACCGTCTTGCCGCGCAGGAACATCGAGAGCAGGATACAGAAGCTGATGGCCTGACTCAGAGCCGTTGCGATGCCGGCACCGGCGGTTCCCAGCCCAAAACCGAAGATGAATACCGGGTCAAGGACGATGTTCAGCACGCCTCCGGTCACAAGGCCGATCATGGCGAAGCTGGCCTTGCCCTCGTAGCGGAGGATGTTGTTCATGACAAGGCTGGACATCATGAGCGGTGCGGCAATCAGGATAGGCCGGGCGTAGGCGCAGGCATGGGGCAGAATCGTCTCGGTGCTGCCCAGCATCATCATAAAGCTGGGCAGGGTCGCAAGGCCGCAGACCGTGAGAATGAGGCCGAACAGCAGAGCCGTGAAAAAGCTGGTAGAAGCGAACCGGGTCGCGGCTTTGGTGTTCTGGCTGCCAAGGCTCCGGCTGATGATGCTTCCGGCACCGTGACCCAGCATGAAGCCCAACGCCTGAATGATCGCCATCAGACTGGAAACGATGCCTACCGCGCCGGATGCACTGGTGGAGATCTGGCCGACGAAGAAGGTGTCCGCCAGATTGTAGATGCTGGTGATGAGCATGCTCAGGATGGTGGGCGCGGCGAGACTTAAAATCAGTTTCGGGATGGGTGTTTCGGTCATTTTGCGGAATTGCAGGGTACTGCGGTCGTCGGCGTTCATGGGCAAAACCTCACTTTCGTTCTTAACATAGAAAAGCCGCCCTTCTGAACGTAAAAGAGCGGTAATAATATCGTCAAATTTATTATAGCGCGTTTCCCGGGAAATGTCGAGTGGATTTCCGACCGGAATCCGATTTGGAAAAAGGAAATAAATTCATCGAACTGGATGAAAAAACATGCCGCTTTTTTAGGGGATTGAGCGCAAAAGGTATCTTGAAAGCGGAACATTTTAGCTAAAATGCTAAAGGAATGTCGATTTCCTTGCGGAAAATTACGACAAGTGGTATAATTTAACAAGATAAAGCAGGAGCTTTTATAGAAAATAACCGACGTTGGAGGAACTTACAAATGAAATCTGTTGCACAGACTGTGATCCAGGCGGATCATTTCTATACCATCGCTGCCAAGACCGGCAGTGTCATTCAGGCAATTGAGACGAAGGACGGCGGCGACATCCGCCTTGGCAAATACGACCATAAGCCCGAGCAGGAATGGGCCTTCATCCGCGAGGGCGACGGCGTTTACCGCATCCGCAACCGCGCAAATGGTAAGCTCATCGACCTGATGATGACCGGCACCGCAAACGGCACCTGGCTGCACCTGTGGGAAGATGTCAGCGGCACCTCTCAGATGTGGACGCTCCAGCCCACTCCGGAAGGCAAAGTCCGTCTCCGCTCTTCCTGGGCTGGCGGCAAGTGCATCGACACCGTCGGCATGGGTGTTGCAGATGGCGCAATTCTCCAGATCTGGCAGGAGACCGCCGGTGACGACCAGCTGTGGACCATCTCCGAAGTCAAGGACCGCGCAAAGCGTGCTGTGAAGGAAGAGCCGACCGAGGCTGCTGTGGAGACTCCGGTCGTTGAAGAGCCGAAGACCGAGGAGCCTGCAAAGGCCGAGACGGTTGAAGTCAAGGCAGAGCCTGCTGTTGAGACCGCACCGGTCGAGGAAAAGGCTGCTCCCGCCGCCGAGCCTGTTGTTGAAGCAAAGACCGAGGAAGTCAAGGCCGAAGCAGAGGTCAAGGCTGAGGAGAAAGAGCCTGAGGTCAAGGCAGAAATGAAGAACGAAGAAAAGGCAGAGGCAAAGGTCGAGGAGACCGCACCGGCTGCAGAACCTGCAAAGACCGAGCCTGCCAAGGCTCCGGCCGCTCCTGCAAAGCCTGCCGCAAAGAAGACTACCGGCAAGAAGAACCTCTCCCGTAAAAAGAGAGCTGCTGCGAAGAAGTAAGCTTCTCTCCTAAAAGTACATATAATATATGAAAAGAACTCCGCAGAGGGCGATGTGTACCCAATGCGGAGTTCTTGCTTTATGCGGAGATGCAGCCACAATTACCACAGTTACCAGCAGCTGTTATGATACCCGGCTTATCGGGTCAGTGGGGGATTAGTGCTAGGTCAGTGTGGCGCAGTTTTCGAGGGATGGATTGCTTATCAGACATGCAGCATATCACGCTGTTCAGAGGCACGAAACTTGAGGGCGGCGGCGATGAAAGCCTTGAAGAGGGGATGAGCGCGGTTGGGGCGGCTCTTGAACTCGGGGTGGAACTGTGCGCCGAGGTGGAAGTCGCGGCCCGGCAGCTCGACGGTCTCGACCAGATGTCCGTCCGGGCTGGTGCCGGAAATGACAAGGCCGGCGTCCTGCATCTCCTGACGGAACTCGTTGTTGAACTCGTAGCGGTGGCGGTGACGCTCCCAAATTTCAGATTCGCCGTAGCACTCGGCCATCTTGGTGCCGGGAACGACCTTGCAGGGGTACTTGCCCAGACGCATGGTGCCGCCCTTGGGGATGTTGCCCTGCTGGTCGGCCATCAGAGCGATGACATTGTGCTTGCCGTCCGGGGTGAACTCGCTGGAATTGGCGTCCTTGTAGCCCAGAACATTCCGTGCGAACTCCATCACCATGATCTGCATACCGAGGCAGATGCCGAAGTAAGGAATCTTGTTCTCACGGGCATACTGCGCGGCCTGGATCATGCCCTCGATGCCGCGGTCGCCAAAGCCGCCCGGCACGATGATGCCGTCCACATCGGCGAAGGCTTCCTTGCAGTCTTCCTGATTTTCCAAATGCTCGCTGTCCACCCACTTGATCTCGACCTGACTGTCGTTCTCGAAACCGGCATGGTAGAGGCTCTCCATAACCGACAGATAGGCGTCGTGCAGCTTGACATACTTGCCGACCAGCGCGATGGTGCAGGTGCGGCTCCGGGTGGCGATCCGGGAGACGACATCCTTCCACTCGGTCAGGTCAGCAGGCGGAACGTCCAGATGCAGCTTCTTGACGACCACATCGTCCAGACCGTTGGTGTGGAGCATCAGCGGACACTGGTACAGGCTGGGCATGGTCAGGTTCTCGATGACACACTCCGGCTTGACGTTGCAGAAGGTGCTGATCTTACGGCGGATGTCGCTGCCCACGCTGCCGTCCGCGCGCAAAATGATGATATCCGGGTTGATGCCCATGCCCTGCAGCTCCTTGACAGAGTGCTGAGCCGGCTTCGACTTGTACTCGTCGGAACCGGAGATGTAGGGAACCAGAACGACGTGGATGTAGCAACAGTTGTCGCGGCCCTGTTCCAGATCGACCTGACGGATGGCCTCGAGGAAGGGCTGGCTCTCGATGTCGCCGGTGGTGCCGCCGATCTCAGTGATGACGACATCGGCCTCGGTGGAAGAAGCCAGATTGTAGATGTAGCTCTTGATCTCGTTGGTGATGTGAGGGATGATCTGGACGGTCTGGCCGAGGTACGCACCCTGACGCTCCTTGTTCAGGACGTTCCAATAGACCTTGCCGGTGGTGAGGTTGGAGTACTTGTTCAGGTTCTCGTCGATGAAACGCTCGTAGTGGCCGAGGTCGAGGTCGGTCTCGGTGCCGTCGTCGGTGACGAAGACCTCGCCGTGCTGGAGCGGACTCATAGTACCCGGGTCGACGTTGACATACGGGTCGAGCTTCTGGCTGGCGACTTTCAGGCCGCGGCATTTCAGCAGACGGCCCAGCGAAGCGGCAGTGATGCCCTTGCCCAGACCGGAGACGACGCCGCCGGTCACAAAGATGAATTTAGTTGCCATTTCAATGTCCTCCTCTAATTTGTTTTTTATACTTTTTCACTTTTCCCGATCGGGGTTCGAGGGCGACTGGTCTCATAAACCCGGCACGGCCGTCCGAACCATTTTACAGGTCAAAGACCTGAGTTATCATAAGAATCCAGAATCTCCTGTGCGACCTCGGTGCGGTCACGCCGGGTATCCATCGCACGTTTTTCAATGTAGCGGTGCGCTTCGGCTTCGGTCATCTTTTCCTGCTCCACCAGACAGCATTTGGCATGGCTTACCAGACGCACCTGCGCGAGCTTTTCCTGCATCCGGTTGTTTTCCTGCCGGAGATACTGCAGGCGGTGGTTGCTGGCGGCTGCCATGTGGATCGCCTGTAAGAACAGGGTGTTGGAAAATGGTTTGCTGACGAGCAGAACGCCCTGTTCGCTCATGGGTGTCAGCAGCTGCTCGGCGGCAGCGGCTTTGACCAGCAGCACCACACCGGCGTCCGTCTTTTCCACAGCGTCGGCACAGAGTTCATGCCCGAACTCGTCCGGCAGGGGAGCGTTGACGACGATCAGTTCGAAATCCGATTCCAGCATCCGCCGTCTGGCCTCTGCTCCGCTGGGAACGATGAGAGGCCGTGAATATCCCAGTTCTGTCAGCCGGGCCGAAATATACTCGTTGGAGCTTGCACCGGCACTGACGATCAGAGCCCGTCCCATCCTGATTGCTCCTTTCTCTTGCACGCATTTTTGCCGGGGAAATCAAATCGCGTTGAAGTAGTGTACGCGCTCGTATTCCTCGGGGTCAGGCGCGTTTTTCAGTGCTTGACTGCGCTTCAATGCCTCGGCATAGTACCGGCGCGAAAGCTCTTCCGGCAGCACTTTGCGGAGGAAGTCGCTGTTCCGGGAGATCTCTACCGCCTCTTCCAACGAGGAGGGCAGGGTCTCGAGGTCGAGGCCGACGGCCTCCGACGGGATGAACAGGTTCTTATTGACGGGGGCCGAGAGCTGCATCCGGTTCTCGATGCCGTCCAGACCAGCGGCCAGGATCAGGCCGATGGAGAGGTACGGGTTGCAGGCCGGGTCCGGGCTGCGGAGTTCCATCCGGCAGTTGTCGCCCCGAACCTGAGGGATGCGCACCAGCTGGCTCCGGTTCTGGCGGCTCCAGCTGACATACCGGGGTGCCTCGTCGCAGCCGAAGCGGAGATAGCTGTTCGGCAGGGGATTGGTAAAGGCGGTCAGCTCCCGGCTGTGATGCAGGACACCGGCCATGAAGCTGCCCGGGATGCTGTCGGGCGCGATGTCGCCCTCAAACAGGTTGTGGCCGTCCATATAGAGCGAAAGGTTGATGTGCAGACCGCTGCCGGCCTGATCGGGCAGGGGCTTCGGCAGGAAGCTGGCGTGCAGGCCGTTGCTTGCGGCCACCGCACGGGCGATCTGCTTGAACATCATCACGTTGTCGGCGGTCTTCAGAGGGCCGGCATAGTGGCAGTCGATCTCATTCTGGCCGCTGCCGTTCTCATGGTGGCTGTGCTGGGGTGCCATGCCCATCTGCTCCATCGTCAGGCAGATGTCGCGGCGGATATTCTCGCCGGCATCCAGCGGCGCAACATCAAAGTAACCGCCGAAGTCGATGGGAATTTTGGTCGGGCGGCCGTGGTCGTCGTTCTCAAACAGGTAGAACTCGCACTCTGCACCAACGTTGACGGTCAGGCCGAGCTTCTTGAACTTCCGGTTCATATCCCGGAGGAAGCCGCGGCAGTTGCCGCCGAAGGGAGTGTTGCCGGGCTTTTCCACATCGCAGAAGAACTGCATGACGCGGCCTTCGGTGGAACGCCAGGGCAAAATCGTCATGGTGGACAGGTCGGGTCGGAGAACAAGGTCGCTCTCCTCGACGTGCATGAATCCAGCGATGGCACTGCCGTCGAAGCAGACGCCGTCTTCCAATGCTTTGGGCAGGTCGCTGGCGAGAACAGCGATATTCTTCTGGGTGCCAAAGATATCGCAAAATGCAAAACGCACAAATTTAACGTTGTTGTCCTCAACGAAATCGAGGATGTCCTGCTGGGTCGTGTAGCTCATAACATGCCTCTTTCATAAAAATACGTTTTTTCTTGAAAAACGCCTAAAGGCCTGCCCCAACAGGAACAGGTCTTCAGGCTGGTGTAAGAAATAGGAAAAGGAGAATGTCAGAAGATTTTTTTACAGCCTAACGATGCTTATTCAATACGACAGATCAGACGTAGAACAGCATCTTGCTGTAACTGGGCAGAGGCCAGTAATCCTCGCCGCAGATGGTCTCGGCATCGTCAGCAGCGGCACGCAGGGCGTCCATTGCAGGCAGAACGTTGTCATGGAAGGCGACAGCCTTTGCGCTCTCGTTGTCCAGAGCCTGGGCGGCGTTGACGGCATCCTGCAGAATGTCGATGGCGTCGCTCATGGCGTCAGCGTCAGCGGACAGCTTGGTGAGGGTCTTGGTCTCGCTGCGGACGCTGATGCTTTCGCTGACAGCCAGCTTGGTGGCGGCGGTGTTGGCGAGTTCACTCATGTAGGAGTTGACAGCCGGAAGCAGCTGCTTGCGTGCCATCTCCAGCATGGTCAGAGCCTCGATGTTAATGATCTTGGAGTAATGCTCCATCTCGACCTCGTAGCGGCTCTCCATCTCGACCTTGGTCAGAACACCGAAGTTCTCCATCAGCTGGATGTTCTTCGGAGCGATAAGAGCAGGCAGAGCGGCCGGAGTGTTCTTCTTGTTGGGCAGACCGCGCTTTTCAGCTTCAGCCTCCCACTCGGCGGAGTAACCGTTGCCGTTGAAGATGACACGGCGATGGTCGCGGATGGTGCGCTTGACGAGGGCGATCGCGGCACTGGTGAAGTCTTCAGCACCTTCCAGCTCGTCAGCGTAGCCCTTCAGCTCTTTTGCGACGGCGGTGTTCAGGATGGTGTTGCAGTCGCTCAGGTTCTCAGCGGAACCGGGCATACGGAACTCGAACTTGTTGCCAGTAAAAGCAAACGGAGAAGTACGGTTGCGGTCGGTGGTGTCCTTGCTGAACTTGGGCAGGACGTCAACGCCGAGGTCCATCTTCATCTTGACGGGGCCGGCATAGGGAGAATCAGACGCGATGGCGTCGATGACAGCTTCCAGCTCCTCGCCGACGAAAATCGAGATGATTGCCGGAGGTGCCTCGTTTGCGCCCAGACGGTGATCGTTGCCCGGGGTGGCAACAGAGGTGCGGAGCAGGTCAGCGTACTCGTCGACTGCCTTGATGACAGCGGCCAGGAAGACCAGGAACTGCAGGTTCTCCAGCGGCGTATCGCCCGGGTCCAGCAGATTCTCGGTGGCGGTACTCATCGACCAGTTGTTGTGCTTGCCGCTGCCATTGACGCCCTCGAACGGCTTCTCGTGCTGCAGGCAGACCAGACCGTACTTGGGAGCCAGTTTTTTCATCATCTCCATCGTCAGCAGGTTGTGGTCGATGGCGACGTTGGTGGTGTCAAAGATGGGAGCAAGCTCGTGCTGGCAGGGAGCAACCTCGTTGTGCTTGGTCTTGGCCGGAACGCCCAGCTTCCACAGTTCTTCGTCGAGGTCCTTCATGAACTCGGAGACTTCGGGGCGGATGACGCCGAAGTAATGCTCTTCCAGCTCCTGACCCTTGGCAGACGGTGCGCCGAACAGGGTGCGGCCGGTCAGGATCAGGTCCTGACGTGCCTCGTAGTCCTCCTTCTTAATAAGGAAATATTCCTGCTCGGGGCCGACAGTGGTCGAAACATAGTCGACATCCTTGCCGAACAGCTTCAAGATGCGGATGGCCTGCTTGGACAGAGCGTCCATCGAGCGGAGCAGCGGAGTTTTCTTGTCCAGAGCCTCGCCGGTGTAGCTGACGAACGCGGTCGGGATGCAGAGAACGTCATCCTTGACGAAGGCGTAGCTGGTGGGGTCCCATGCGGTGTAGCCGCGCGCTTCACAGGTCGCGCGCAGACCGCCGGAGGGGAAGGAGGAAGCATCAGGCTCGCCGCGGACAAGTTCCTTGCCGCTGAACTCCATGATGGCGGTGCCGTCACCCACCGGGCTGACGAAGCCATCGTGCTTCTCGCTGGTGATGCCGGTCAGGGGCTGGAACCAATGGGTGTAATGGGTCGCGCCCAGCTCCATCGCCCAACGCTTCATGACGCTGGCGACGACGTTTGCAACTTCGATGTCCAGAGGTGCGCCCTTGTGCAGGGTGTTCTGGAGGCTCTTGTAGGTCGCGCTCGGCAGACGCTCCTTCATAACATGTTCGTTAAAGACCTTGCTGCCGTAGATTTCCATAACATTTGCTGCCATAAATCCTACTCCTTACTTGATCTTGTTTTTTTGTCTAAATATCGCAAAAATTTTCTGTTTTTTAAGAGAAAACGAGAGCGAAATTGTGTGTTAAACGAAACGACGCTGTGAGTCAGGAGGTGACCCACAGCGTCGTTGCTGTCTATGCGATGATTATAGCCCACAAGGGCCGAAAACGCAATTGACAAAACTGACGATTTTGCCCGAACCCCGAATTGGATTTTTGGGGCAATCGCTCTTATCTGTGGGAGACCGGGGAGAAAAAGCTACATTAGTATGACTCTTTAGATGACCTGAAAGAGGAAGAACTTCAGGTAATTGGTCTCAGGTACACCCCACAGGATCGGGTGGTCGGGTGCCTGCTGACGGACTTCGATCTGGCGAAGCTGACGGTGCGCATCCTTGGCCGCCGCGCGGAGCATCTTGATGAACAGCTCTTCGGTAGCAAAATGGGAGCAGCTGGCCGTTGCCAGATAGCCGCCGCGCGGCAGCAGTTTCATCGCGCGGTAATTGATCTCTTTGTAACCGCGCATTGCGTTCTCGACGGTACGGCGCGCTTTGGTAAAGGCCGGTGGGTCGAGGATGATAAAATCGTAGGGATGGCCCTCTTTTTCCAGACGGGGCAGCAGCTCGAAGGTGTCCTCACAGAGGAAATCCATGTTCGTCAGGCCGTTCCGCTCGGCGTTGCGCTGTGCCATTGCAATGGCTTCGGCACTGATATCAGTGGCGGTGACACGGGCTGCGCCGCCCTTGGCCGCGTTCAGGGCAAAGCTTCCGGTGTGGGTGAAGCAGTCCAGCACGGTATGACCGGCGGCAATGCGAGCCACGGCCCGGCGATTGTACTTTTGGTCGAGGAAGAAGCCGGTCTTCTGGCCGTTCTCGAAATCGACGTGGTAATAGACGCCGTTCTCGCAGATCTCGGTCTGGGAGGAGTCGGGATGGCTCTCACCGGGCAGTTCGAACCAGCCTTTGTTCTGCTCGAGACCCTCTTTTGCGCGGAGAGCTTCGTCGTTCCGCTCATAGATGCCGTCGATGGTCTGGCCGTCGGCGCGCAGGACGTCCGCCAGAATCGGGAAGAGCATCGGCTTGAGCTTTTCCATGCCGACGCTGAGGGTCTGGGTGACGAGGATGTTGTTGAACCGGTCAACGGTCAGGCCCGGGAACTGGTCGGCCTCGCCGAAGATGACACGGCAGGCGGAGATGTCCGCAGGCTCAAGGACGGTCTTCCGGTACGCCCATGCGTATTCGACCCGGCGACGCCAGAACGCCTCATCAAAGGTGTCGTTGGCGTTCCGGGAGATGAGCCGCACCCGGATCTTGCTGTGGTGGGAGATGAAACCGGTGCCGAGATAGGCTCCCTTGGTGCTGACGATATCGGCCAGCGTGCCGTTCTCGGGCTCTACCTCCGGGAAGGCGACGATGTCATTCTCGTACACCCACGGGTGACCGTTCACAAGGGATGCCTCGGCCTTTTTGTTGACCTGATAAATGGGATAACTGCGTTCTTTCATACTTCGCTCCTGACTGTGTTGCAAAAAACTTCCCATTTATAATAGCATAAAAGTGTGCTAGAATAAATAAAAATCTGAACGAAACGAGGAAAAAGCAATGGAAATCGAGCGCAAGTGGATGGTGAACGGCTGGCCGGAGGGGGAAAAGTGGCCCGAAATGCCCCTGAAAGAGGAATTCGCGATGCGGCAGGGGTATATCAGTGTCCACCCGACCGTCCGCATCCGGGAAGAGGCACTGAAGGGCGGACGCACCGCCTATATCCTCTGCTTTAAGTCGGGCGGCGGCCTTGCCCGGGAGGAGATCGAACGAGAGATCGACAAGGAGCTGTTCACTGACCTTGAGACCAAGATCATCGGCAAGCCGCTCATCGGGAAGATCCGCCGGAGCTATCTTCTGCCGGACGGCTTTGTGCTGGAAGTGAACCATGTGGACGAAGGCCAGCCCACTGAGTTCTGGTATGCCGAGGTCGAGTATTCGACCATCGAGCAGGCGAAGGCATGGAAACCGGCATCTGTCGGCCTTGCGGAGTACCTGAATAACGAAGTCACCGACCAGCCCGGCCAGAGCATGGGTGCATACTGGGAGCAGACCCGGAACGGCTGAACTGCTGGAAAACCGGACTTCAGTGTGGTACAATAAACAGAAACGCTGCTGGTCCGGGAACTCCGGGCTGTGAAAGGATGGAACACTTACGAAACGGTCGAAACTGAGCTTGCAGCTCCAATACAACGCCCCTGTCACATTGACGTTTTTCCTGCTCTGCCTGCTGGTCCTGTTTCTGGGTCAGTGGACGAAGGGCTGGACGACGATGCACCTGTTCTGTGTCTATCGCTCGTCGCTGAAAGACCCACTTTTCTATGTCCGGCTCTTCGGGCATGTACTGGGCCACGCAAGCTGGGATCACTTCTTGAACAATATGCTCCTCTTCCTTGTCATCGGCCCACCGATGGAAGAAAAGTACGGCAGTCTGACCCTGCTCAAGGGGATGGTCTTCACGGCGGTCATCTCGGGCATTTTGCAATGTCTGCTCTTCCCACGCACGGCTCTGCTGGGTGCGTCGGGCATCGTGTTCATGCTCATCATGCTGGCGTCGCTGTCCGGCTTCTCGGGCGGCATCCCGGTGACGATGCTTCTGGTCGCGGCCCTCTACCTCGGCCAGCAGGTCTATGATATCATTTTTGTGCATGACAACGTGGCAAACTTTATGCACATCGTGGGCGGCGTCTGCGGTACGGTGTTCGGCTATGTGAATATGAATCCTCGCCGGAAGCGCAGGAAGCCGAAAGAATCCAAAGAGCCGCCGAAACCCAAAGGCCGCTCGTCAGTTTCCCGGACTGCCGCAAAAATCGGCAGTAAGATGATTCCAAAATAAATAGAAAGGCTGTTGTAATACTCCTTCCGTCATCGCTGACGCGATGCCACCCGTCCTCCCTTTGTCTCTTCGAGACATCTCCCTCCGGCCGGAGGGAATCTTTCTCTCAGAGGGAGGCTTTTACAGCTCATCGTTACGCCAAGGCCCCATCTCCGAGGGGGCTGGCACAGCGGAGCTGTGACTGGGGGAGTGTCTACAACAGCCTTTTTTGCACCCTTTTCTCCATTTCTGCATACATCAGCAGGAAGGGGGAATGGGAAATGAATTCGATTGGATTTGTACTGGTGCTGCTGCTTTTACCTGCGGCCTGCACCACATTGGGGGCGTCCGGTGTGTTTTTACTCCGGCGTCCACAGGAGCCGAGGACCCAGCGGATGCTCAACGGGATGGCGGCTGGCATCATGCTGGCGGCAAGCGTCTGGAGCCTGCTTCTGCCGGCCATTGAACGTGCCGGGCGTGGAACTCTGCCTGCGTGGCTCGCGCCATCGCTGGGGCTGGTATTGGGAGCGGTCGGTCTGCTCCGCATCGAAAAAGTCTCCGGGAAGCTTCTGACTTCTGGAACTGGTAAAGCAGGGAAGAGTTTTCGGATGGTGCTTGCGGTGACGCTCCACAACCTGCCCGAGGGAATGGTCGTTGGGCTTGCTGCGGCTCTTGCCCTGCGTGAAGAGCCGGACGCTGTGAGCGGTGCGCTGGCACTGGCGTTTGGCATCGGCTTGCAGAACATTCCGGAAGGTGCCGCCGTCAGCCTGCCCTTATTGCAGGCCGGGAAGAGCCGGAAATATGCTTTTGCCATCGGCGCGGCGTCCGGGTTCATCGAGCCGCTGGGCGCGTTGGCGGCCATGCTGCTGGCCGGGTGGGTCACGGCGATCCTGCCGTGGTTAATGAGCGCAGCCGCCGGGTGCATGGTCTGCGTGACCGCCGCCGAGATGATTCCCGAGGCGGTCGAGCCGGACGAATCCGCCGGGGTCATCAGCGTCGTGGTGGGGTTTGCCCTCATGATGGCCCTCGACGTGGCACTTTAGTAGCCGGTCAGAGCGCGGCGAGCATGGAGCAGGCCGTCCAGAAGTTCCATGTAAAGCTCAAAGAAAGCAGGTGTCTCTTCGTGGCAGAGAAGTTGTACCAGATTTTCAATAAAGAGATTCAAAACCAGCAGTTTTACAGATAACATGAGCGTGTTCCTCCGTAGAAAATAGAAAAAGTTATCGTTTTGACTGGTCTTGCAAGAACCTTATTACAATGCTATTATATAACCAAACAGAGAAACCTGTTAGGACAAAATACTTGAATCAATAGGAAAAAATCGTCATGGCAGATGAACATGGAGTATGGTGCAATGTCGTTGCGCCGGACGGAAGAGAGCTGGTAACGATCGGCACGCCGGAATTTCCGGCGCAGCTGTGGGGTGCGTGGAACAATGGCAGCAAAGTTAACAAGATCGCGTGGCACTGGCACGAGGAACTGGAACTGAACCGGGTCACGGATGGTGTGGAGATGGTGGCGGTGGACGGAAAGACCTTCCGTCTCGAACCGGGGCAGGGCGTTTTTGTCAACACCGGTGTTATGCACGGCTCCGACCCAGCGCAGGGCTGCACGGAGTTCCGGCACGATTCGCTGGTGTTTCATCCCTCACTGGTGGGCGGTGCATCGGGAAGCATCTTCTGGCAAAAATATCTGGCCCCTGTCCTCAACGCGCCGGAGTGCCGCTGTGTGCCGCTTTTGGGCGAGACAGAGTGGGAACGGGAAATTTTAGCGCAGATAAAATACATCGCTGAGATATGGACACAGAAGGGCTACGAGTTCGAGGTGCGGACAGCACTTTCCAAAGTGGTCTTTCTCCTGCTTGAAAACTGCGTCCATCACATCAAGGCTCCCTCGGAACGGGAACTGCGTGACGCCGAGCGCATCAAGCAGATGCTGGATTACATCCGCACCCATCGGCCGGAGCCCATCACGACCGAGGAAATCGCGGCGAGTGCGAACATCAGCGTCAGCGAGTGTCTGCGGTGCTTCCGCCGGATGATGAACTTGACCCCAAAAGAATATCTGCGCCAGCACCGTATCCGCCATGCGGTACAGCTGCTGACGCAGACTGACTGGAATATTACCCGTATCGGAATTGAATGTGGGTTCGAGGATATGAGCTACTTTGCCCGGGTGTTCCGGGCGGAAAAGGGTTGCACCCCGACCGAATACCGCGCTCAGCTGAAAGCAGAATGAGATCACTTTGCCAGATAGACCGTTGTGGACGGGAACGCAAACTCCACGCCGTCCTTCTTCATGATGTCCATGATGGAGAGGTTCAGGTCGTTCTGCATCTGCATAAAGGTGTCATACGAGTTGGTGCGGACGTAGGCAGAGACCAGCAGGTTGATGCTGGAATCGCCGAAGCCGGTCAGCTTGACGAACGCCGTCTCCGGGTGGGTGTAAGGGCTGGCTTTCAGCATGGCGGTGATGTCGGCCATCAGCTTTTCGATCTGGGGCCGGGTGGTGTCGTAAGTAACGCCCAGCGTGAACCGGTACAGACGGCGGTCGCGCAGGGTGACGTTGTTGATGGTGGCACTGCTGACCGTGCTGTTGGTCAGGACATAGATGGACTTGTCCAGTCCGCAGACCTTGGTGGAGCGGAAGTTGATGTCGACCACTTCGCCCTCCACGTCGCCGACCTTGATCCAGTCGCCGATGGAGAAGGGCCGGTCGAGGATGATGACAACGCCGCTGAAGAAATTCTTGGCGATGTCCTGCGCCGCCAGAGAGATCGTCAGACCGACAAGACCGGCACTGGCGACGACGCTGCCGATGGGCAGGCCGCTCTCCTGTGCGATGGTCGCGCCGCCCAGAACGACGACAACGACCTTGTATACCTTGTCCATCAGGGTGTTGAGGGTGCGGTTGGTGCGGACTTCCTCGCCGCAGGATGCCAGCAGCAGTCCGGTAAGGTCCGACGCATGGTAGAAGCCCTGACCGATGAGGAAGGTCATTGCGACCTGATAGATCATCGTGAGGAGCTTCGGGATACCGGCACCCAGACCAGCCGACCACGGCAGGCTGTGGAGCGCGAAATACAGGCCCGTGACCCATGCCATCCGCTCTGCCGGGCGCACAAAGCTGCGCAGAAGAATGATGGTGGGCGGCAGACGCCATGTGTGGGAGAGCAGTTTGGGGAACAGCTTGCTGTGCAGCCAGCGGCTGACGATCCAGCCGATAACGAAGAGAGCAAGGGCGCAGACGCACCGCGCGCCGAACGCCGGCCAGCCCTCCAGCAGGAGCGGCCCCAGCTCAAAGCCTAAAGTTTTAATGGAAAAAATAGTGATCGCCTCCTGAATTTTTGCAATGCTTTTATAGTAGCACAAAAGCCGCTCGAGGGCAAGGCGACAAAAAATCTGAAAATACCTCTTGATTTTTTCGATCAGTCAGGCTATACTATCCGCAGAAAGTTCGTTTCAGGGCGGGGTGAGATTCCCCACTGGCGGTACAGCCCGCGACCACTCCCAAAGAGTGCTGACTCGGTGAGACTCCGAGGCCAACGGTATAGTCCGGATGCAAGAAACGGCAGACAAATTTTGATTGTCTACGCGCCCTGTTGCAGCGTATCCAGCTTTTGGGTATTGCTGGCGGCAGGGTGCGTTTTTGTTTGTCTTCCCGGTTCCCATCGGTTGCGAAAAGAGCTTTCCAATCTATTTTTGAATGGGGCTTTCTGCCCCGGGAGGATAACCATGAAAAAGAATACGACCCATAATCTGACCGTTGCCGCCATGCTGAGCGCGGTGGCTTTCATCCTGATGTTCATCGAGTTCCCGATCCCGATGCTCATCCCGTCCTTCGTCAAGATGGACTTCTCCGACCTGCCGGCTCTGCTGGGCGCATTTGCCCTCGGCCCGGTGTATGGCGCGGTCATCAGCTTCATGAAGAACCTGCTCCATATCATCATCAAAGGCACTTCTACTGCCTGTGTCGGTGAGTTGTGCAACTTTATGCTGGGCGCAGTCTTCTCTGTGATCTCTGGTCTCATCTATAAGCACCACAAGAGCCGCAAGACTGCCATCATCGGTGCCATCGCAGGCGCAGTGGCAATGGCCGTGTTCAGCGTGCCGTCCAACTACTTCATCACCTACCCGGCCTATGTGACCTTTTACCACATGCCGCTTGAAGCCATCCTCGGCATGTATCAGGCCATCCTGCCTTCCGCAGACAGCCTTATCAAGTGCCTTGTCATCTTCAATATGCCCTTCACGCTGGTAAAGGGTCTGATCGACGCGCTGCTCTGCATGTTGATCTATAAGCCGCTGTCGCCCATCCTGCATGGCCGGAAGTAATATAATACATTATAATAGAATAATAGAAGAATGACTCTCGCCGCGCGGCGAGAGTCATTCTTCTATATTGATTTTTCCACCGGAGCGTGATACACTTTTCCCATACCCTGAGCAAAAGATAATACGATTGAAAGAGGAATTGGAAATATGTTGGATATCATTTCTTCCGCCATCGGTCAGCAGGGCGTGGACGCCGTCGCGTTTTTGCTGGCGTTTGCACTGACCGCTCTGATGGATTCGCTGTTCCACGATAAGCTTCCGCACGACCACGGCCGAGCTTTTGCGGTCAACGGAGAGCTTTCCAAGGGAAAAGCCCGTGGCTCCGGCCTGATTTTTGTATTGTGCATCGCACTGGTGACGCTGGCCGTCGTGCCGTTCCGCACCGAGTATGTCATCTACACCATCCTGCTCATCGCGTCGATGTTCTCCGGCTACTTTGACGATGCGGCCGAGACGGCATGGAACGAGTACAAGAAGGGCATCATCGACTTTGTCATCGCGCTGGTCGCCGGTATCACTTACCTGAACTTCAACAGCACGACCGTCAACTTCCTGAACTGGTCGTTCAGCATCCCGTATCCGCTCTATCTGGCCCTTATCATCATCCTGATCTGGGCAAGCATCAATGTCGTCAACTGCACCGACGGCGTGGATGGTCTGTCCGCAAGTCTGGCGGTCGTCAGCATCGGCACCTTCCTGCTGGCTTACGGTGAAGAACTGGGCGAGTACGCAACGGCGGCAATCGTCTTCATCGGCGCGCTGCTGGCCTACCTGTGGTCGAACGCAAAGCCCTCTTCGCTCCTGATGGGCGACGCAGGCAGCCGCGCGATGGGCTTCTTCCTCGCCATCCTCGCGCTGAAAAGCACCCATCCGTTCTCCTTCCTGCTGGCGGCACTGGTCTTCATCGTGGACGGCAGCCTTGGCATCCTGAAGATCAGCTTCAAGCGTTTTCTGCACATCAGCATCCTGAAAAAGACCCTGACGCCGCTCCACGACCATGTGCGCAAGCGGATGGGTTGGAGCGATGAACAGGTCGTGGCCCGTTGGCTCATCCTGCAGGCCATCGCTTCGGCATGGCTGCTGTTGCTGGTACGCTGAGGCCTCCGAAATAAAGGATTTTAAGTATGATGTTTATGCAACTTTCCAAAACGCACAATTCGGGGCGTAAAAAATTGTTGCACTTTATGGATTGAAAGTCAGACGAAAAAAGGCTATACTCTTATCAACGAAAGCAAAGACGCTTAGTGAACCTTAGTTCACTGTGCGTCTTTTTTCGTATCCGGCATTTTTCGATAAGAAATTCCGGCGTCAGTCCGCGGCGATAGAGACGGACAATAAGAGGATAGGGAAAGGCGGAATTACTCGTGATCAAACTTGAACATGTAGACAAGTACTTCGGAGATCTGCACGTCCTGAAAGACGTTAACCTCGAAGTCGCCGAAGGTGAAAAGCTCGTCATCATCGGACCGTCCGGCAGCGGCAAATCAACTACCGTCCGCTGCATGAACTTCTTGGAAGAACCGACCAGCGGTCATGTTTACATCGACGGCCAGGAGCTGACGAATAAGAACAAGACCAAGATCGTTCGGGAAAACATCAGCATGGTGTTCCAGCAGTTCAACCTGTATCCGCACATGACGGTGCTGAAGAACCTGACGCTGGCACCCATGAAGCTCCACCACAAGACCAAGGCCGAGGCCGAAGAGCTGGCATATCATTATCTTGAGGTGGTCGGTCTCCGGGATAAGGCAGATGTCTATCCCACCCAGCTGTCCGGCGGCCAGCAGCAGCGCATTGCCATTGCACGCGCCCTCTGCGCACAGACAAAGATCATCCTGTTCGATGAGCCGACCAGCGCGCTGGATCCCGAGACCATTCAGGAAGTTCTGGATGTCATGGTTCGGCTGGCACACGAAAAGAACATCACGATGGTGGTCGTTACCCACGAGATGGGATTTGCCCGTCAGGTGGCCGACCGGGTGGTGTTCATGGCAGATGGACAGATCATCGAGGAGGGAACTCCGGAACACTTCTTCACCAACCCGAAGAGCGAACGTGTCCGTCAGTTCCTGAGCAAGATCGTCCGTTAAAAACAAATTTGGTTGACACGGCGAAGGCACCGGAATGAGCCGGGCCGCCGTTGTTGATAGCAGCCGTTTTGGGGCAGAAAGGGAAAGCTGCCCGGGCTGCAAAAGAACAAAGAGGAGTGGTTTATTATGAAAAAGATCTCGCGTCGTAGTTTCGTTAAGGCTGCTGGTGTGGCCGCTGTTCTGGGTGCTCTGACCGCTTGCGGCGGCTCTTCTTCCAGCACCGCTGCATCCTCCACCGCATCTTCTGCGGCAGCATCTGCTGCTTCGGGTGTGACCTTTGGTGCAGATACGCAGGCCATCATCGACCGTGGTGTTCTGAAAGTCGGCGTCAAGAACGCAGTTCAGGGCTTCAGCTTCCAGGATACCCTGACCGGTGAGTACACCGGCCTCGAGGACAGTCTGGCCGAGATGATCGCCGAGTATCTGGGCGTGGATGTCGAGTTCACCACTGTTACCGCCGCTACCCGTGGAGAGCTGCTGGATTCCGGCGATATCGACGCAGTTCTGGCGACCTTCACCATCACCGAGGAGCGCAAGAAGACTTGGGATTTCTCCACCCCGTACTACACCGACCACGTTTCCGTTCTGGTCGAGGATGCTTCCGGCATCAAGGGTCTGGCAGATCTGAAGGATAAGGTCGTTGGCGTTTCCTCCGGCTCCACCTCCGCTCGTGAGCTGACCAGAGCAATGGTCGAGGCTGGCGTCATTGATGGTGCAAACTTCGATGCAGATTCCTTCAACGCCGATACTTGGAAGGATGGCGTCTCCTTCCGTCAGTACGATGATTATCCTGCCATCAGCACCGCGCTGAGCGCAGGCGAGATCAACGGTTTCTGTGTCGATAAGTCCATTCTGGCAATTTACAAGACCGACGGCCGCAGCTACATCGACGCAGAGTTCGCTCCGCAGGAGTACGGCATCGCTACTAAAAAGGGCAGCGACTTCTCCACCGTCTGCGACGACCTCGTCACCGGCTGGCTGGCAGATGGCACCATCGACCAGCTGATCAAGGACAACGGTCTGGATTAAACGATAACATTTGTTTCTTGGGAGAGAAATAGGGGATAGAAAGGGAAAGGAGCGTTTGCCATGTCTGGTTTATTTTCCATGGACGCTTGGAACACGGTTTGGACGCATCGTGAGAGTTTTGTGCTTGGTCTGGGGAACACCTTGCTGACCGCAGTCAGCGCGCTGGTTCTGGCATTTGCCATTGGCGCGGTGCTGGGCCTGATGTCTACCAGCGGTAAAAAGCCGCTCAAGTTCATCGCCCGGGTGTACGTCGAGTTCATCCAGAACACGCCGCTGCTGCTCCAGCTCTGCTTCCTGTATTACGCGTTGGCGTTCGCAGGCCTGAGCCTCGGCGTCATCCGCACCGGCATCATCTCACTGGGTGTTTACACCGGTGCCTACATGGGCGAGGTCATCCGTGCCGCCATTGAATCTGTGCCGAAGGGTCAGTTCGAGGCAGCGCACGCACAGGGCTTCAATTATCTCCAGACGATGGGTTACATTATCCTGCCCCAGAGCGTGCCGGTCATGCTTCCCCCGATGGTCAATCAGGTCGTGAACCTGTTCAAGAACACTTCCTGCCTGTACATCGTGGGCGGCGCAGACCTCATTAGTGTCACTTACAGCTTTGTCACCGGCGCAAGCACCGGCGGCGCATACGCTCCGGCTTATGTCCTCTGCGGCCTGATCTTCTTCGTGGTCTGCTTTCCCTTGTCCACTCTGGCAACCCGTTGGGAAGCTTCCCTCAAAAACCGCAAGGGCCGTGTCAATCCTGCTATGAAAGCAGCGTCTAAAGTTGAGTTAAAGGAGGCGGCATAATATGAGCAACCTTGCTGCAAGCTTCTCCATCCTGACGAAACAGGGTGTCATGATCTACCTGCTCCGCGGCGTGGCGTTCACCTGCATCATCTCGGTGCTGGGCGTCATCCTCGGCCTGATCCTCGGCTCACTGCTGGCACTGGCCCGTACCTACTGCAAGCACGGCCCGGCAAGGATCTTAGGCTGGTTCTCCGCCGCCTATATTGAGCTGTTCCGCAATACGCCGTATTTGCTCTGGATCTTCGTCTGCGTTGTCTTCTGCCCCTGCCCGACATTCTTCGCCCGGAAAATGTTCGGTCTTACCAGTGTTGAGATGAAGCTGCTCTTCAAGGCGGCGATGGCACTGATCCTGTTCAACTCCTCTGTCATTGCGGAGATCGTCCGCGGCGGTCTGAATGGTGTCTCCAAAGGCCAGTTCGAGGCCGGTTATGCACAGGGCTTCAATACGGCTGAAGTTTTGATTTACATCGTCCTGCCGCAGGCTTATCGCAATATCGTGCCGACCCTGCTCAGTCAGGTCATCACCACCATCAAGGACTCGTCCTATCTGGCAAACGTGGCGACCATCGAGCTGATGTCCCGTATCCGTCAGTTGCTGAGTGCAGCTGGAACCTATAACGGTCTGGGTGTCGTAAATGTCTCCGATGTCATGGTTCTGTTCGGCACGGCCTGTGTTATCTACTTCATCATAAACTTCACGCTCAGCTGCATCGTCCGTTCGATGCAGGCAAAACGCAAGAAGGCTCTGGTCTTCGCACCTGCAAAAGCAGCCTGAGCAAACTGAAATTCAACCACAATTCCATTTTTCCCAATTACCTCCCACAATGCTCTGAAACAGCAAAACGCACCCGAGCGGAAAATCGCCGGGTGCGTTTTGCTTTATGCTAAATTAAATTTTTTCAGCCGCATCCACCACATGACTTACCAGCACCGACGTTGTGACGGTGCCGACGCCGCCGGGAACCGGGGTGATGGCGTCAACAACAGGTTCAGCCTCGGCAAAGCGGACATCGCCGCAGAGCTTGCCCTCCTCGTTGACATGGATGCCGACGTCCACCACGACCTGACCCTCACGCAGGCAGTCGCTGCCGATGAAGCCCATCTTGCCCATCGCGACAACGACGATATCGGCTTCCTTGCAGAGAGCAGGGAGGTTCTGCGTCCGGGAGTTGCAGAGGGTGACGGTGGCGTTTTCCCGGTCGAGCATCATCGCCGCCGGCTTGCCGACGACAAGACTCCGGCCCACCACCACAGCACGCTTGCCGGACAGGGGAATGTTATAATACTTCAAAATTTCCAGACATGCCTGCGCCGTGCAGGGCGGATAGCCGATGGCAGTGTTGGTGAACACACCGGCAAGGGAGCCGTCCGTGATGCCGTCGATGTCCTTTTCCGGTGCAAGTGCGGCACGGATGGTGCGGTCGTCGAACTGCTTGGGCAGCGGACGGAAGAGCAGACAGCCGTGGATCGACTTGTTTGCATTGATTTCACGAATGACATCTAGCAGCTGTTCCTGCGTGGCGTCGGCAGGGAGCAGATACTGCTTGACTGCTACGCCGACCTTTCCGCAGCGCGTCATGACGCCGCGCTCATAGGATAAATCATCCTCCCGTTCGCCGACACGGACGACGGCCAGCGTCGGCGTGATGCCCTTTGCTTTCAATGCTTCGCAGCGTGCGGCATTTGCTTCATTCATGGCGGCGACGACGGGCGCGCCTTTCAAAATCATAGCCATCAGGATTCCCCTCTCAATTGATGTGATAATTTGTCATAAAGTTTGTCGGCCTGCGGTACAAATTCGGCCAACATCTTGTCGGCCAAGGCGTTCAGCTCGGCGGCATGGGCGGTGTTCTTCATTAGTTTGGTGTTGATGGAGACATTCAGCGCGGCGGCCTGCAATGCGGCTTTGCAGAACAGCACGGCACAACCGGCATCCGAGACAGCCAGCACACTGCCTTTTTCGGCGTACTCCTGCGCAAGAGCAATGCCCTGACAGCAGGCGGTCATGATGTCCAGCGGCACAGCACAGGCACCGTCGAGAGCCTGTTCCAACACTTCGGCTTTGCGCGCGGCCTGCTCCGGTGTGTCTTTCGGCAAGCCGTAGGCAGCTGCCAACGGAGTAAAAGCGTCCGCATCGGCCTGCACCAGCTGCTCAAGATGCTGGCGCAGAGCTTCCGCACGCTCATTCAAAGCCAAAATCTCCGGCTCCACATCGGCATACTTTTTCTTGCCGACGGTCAGACTGCCGACCATATTCCCCAGCGCGACGCCCACCGCACCGACGAGGGCAGAGGCTCCTCCTCCGCCCGGTGCAGGCGACTTGCTGGAAAGCTCGGATAAAAAGGCTTCACAACTTAAATTTGTCAGTCCCACGATAGATTCCTTTCTCGGTCACAAAAGCGTCCAGCGGATAGTCATGCGCATCCACGGCGGCATGTCCGACACACTGGCACTCGAACGCAATGCCGATTTTTACTGCGTTTGTACAGAGCGGCAGGTAGCGGTCATAGTAGCCCTTTCCCATCCCGACCCGATGACATTCTGCATCAAAGGCGGTGCAGGGAACCAGCACAAGGTCAAGTTCGTCCGGCTGCAGGATACAGGAGCGGCTCAGAACAGGTGTCCGGATGCCGTAGGCTCCGACTTCCCAGCCGTCCGGTTCCGGAACAGCGGCGGTCAGGGTGAATCCCTCGCCGCAGATCGGATAGGCGACCACCTTGCCGAGCTGCTGTGCGGTCTGCACCAGTGCCGCAAGGTCAGCCTCGCCGCCAAATGCCGCGTAGACCAGCAGTTTTTTCGCCGAGACAAAGCAGGGCAGGGCGGCGAGATGTGCGCAGAGGGCAGAATTTGCGGCACTGCGTTCGCCATCGGGTAAAGCTCGCCGGGCAGAGATGCCGGCTTTTCGCTGGATGATTTTTTGCTCTTGGATCGTCATATACTTTCCCTATAAATTTCCCATAAAATTTCGTTGCGGACGAGGCCGGAAAATTTATACAAATATAATAAGCTTTGCCGCACAAAAAAGCAAGTGTTTTGTCGAAAACACCGTTGCAGGTTTCGGGAATTTCTGCTATCATAGAGATAAGCAGTGGGGCTTTTGGATTTGAGAAAAAGACCGCTGCTTTTTGTGTATTCAGAGAGGGGTAGTAACAATGTACAGTGAAATGATGGATACCATCGGTCTGGTCGAAAAAGCTGACCCGGAACTGGCCGCCGCCATGAACCGGGAACTGGGCCGTCAGCGTGAGAACATCGAGCTGATCGCCAGCGAGAACATCGTCTCTCCGGCGGTCATGGCCGCAATGGGCAGTGTCCTGACGAACAAGTATGCCGAGGGTCTGCCGGGCAAACGGTATTACGGCGGCTGTGCCTATGTCGACGAGGTGGAGAACATCGCCATCCAGCGCGCCTGCAAGCTGTTCGGCGCGAAGTACGCCAACGTCCAGCCGCACTCCGGCGCACAGGCAAATCTGGCCGTTTACTTCGCTCTGCTCGATTTGGGCGATACCGTCATGGGTATGGACCTGTCGCAGGGCGGTCATCTGACCCACGGTTCCCCGGTCAATATGTCGGGCAAGAACTACCACTTTGTTTCCTACGGCGTCGGTGCGGACGGCACGATTGACTACGTCGAGCTGGAAAAGCAGGTCAAGAAAGTCCGCCCCAAGATGCTGGTCGCCGGTGCGTCGGCTTATCCCCGTGCCATCGACTTCGAGAAACTGGCAGAAATTGCGCACGGCTACGGCGCATATCTGATGGTCGATATGGCGCACATCGCCGGTCTGGTCGCAGGCGGTTATCACCAGAGCCCGGTGCCGTATGCGGACGTCGTGACGACCACCACCCACAAGACCCTGCGCGGCCCTCGCGGCGGCTTGATTTTGACGAACAACGCCGTTCTGGCAAAGCGGATCAACTCCGCTGTCTTCCCCGGTACGCAGGGCGGCCCTCTGGAGCATGTCATCGCGGCAAAGGCGGTCTGCTTCGGCGAGGCACTCAAGCCGGAGTTCAAGGAGTATGCGCGCAAGATCGTTGAAAACGCGCAGGCACTGGCCGCAGAGCTGCAGGCACGCGGCGTCAAGCTGGTCTCCGGCGGCACCGACAACCATCTGATGCTCATCGACCTGCGTGACGAGGAATGTACCGGCAAGGAGCTGGAAGCCCGTCTGGACAGCGTCCACATCACCGCCAACAAGAACACTGTTCCCGGTGAGACGCGCAGCCCCTTCGTCACCAGCGGCGTCCGTCTGGGTACCCCGGCGGTCACCACCCGTGGCATGGGCGTGAAGGAAATGAAGATCATCGCCGACTGCATCGCCGACTGCATCTGGCATTATGAAGAGAAGAAGGATGAGATCTCCGACCGTGTCCTCGCTCTGACCAAGGCTTTCCCTCTGTATGAATAAGTGAATTTGTAAAAAATTCTGCTTCCGTCGTGGTGCGCTGCACTGCGGCGGATTTTTTTGTCTAAAAAATGAATGGGAGACTGAAGTGACACAAAAGATATATGGATACGCAAGAGTATCAAGTAGAGACCAGAATGAAGCACGGCAGATACTTGCTTTAGAAGAAGCTGGAGTAAAAGATGAAAATATTTATACTGATTATCTTTAAGTATACAGCGTTTTACACAAAAAGTCTATTGAGAAATATGGGATGGACAGTGGTAAGAATATGGGAGAGTGACGTAAAGAAAAATGTCGACGAGTGCATTCAACTTGTCCAAGAAACATTGTTTGAGGCGATGATGTCAAACTACGACGATTTTTTGTGTTCTTCTGACCCTTGACAATTCAGGCTTTGGATGATAAACTAAAATCTCTAGGGTTTGCGACAGCAAACGACAAAAAGGCCGTATCCATGCGGTCTTTTTGCAGAAACAA
The DNA here is from genome assembly GCA_934548045.1 of uncultured Faecalibacterium sp. Lineage (GTDB taxonomy): Bacteria > Bacillota > Clostridia > Oscillospirales > Ruminococcaceae > Faecalibacterium. The sequence goes on from CAKTEM010000004.1 coordinate 77,947, forward strand.
AGGTTAGATAAAGCTAACAATAAAAGCGGCGGACTCCGCCCCAACAGAAAGGAACCTCCATGAAAAAGCTCTTTTTTGTCACCCTCGGCTGCATCAGCCTCGCGCTGGGCGTCATTGGCATCGTACTGCCTATCCTGCCGACCGTGCCGTTCTTCCTGCTGACGGCGTTCTGCTTTGCCAAAAGTTCCGAGCGGCTCCACAGCTGGTTTCTGGGAACGACCATGTACAAAAAGTACATCGGCAGTTATATGAAGCGGAAGGGAATGACCCTGAAAGCAAAGCTGATGCTCATCGGCACCGTGACGGCCATCATGCTGCCGGGCTTTCTGATGATGGGCCGGGTGCCGGTCGGCCGCATCATCATGGCCGTGGTCTGGGTCGGCCACATCGTCTATTTTGGCTTCATCGTCAAGACCATCACGCAGGAAGAGGCCGACGCAGCGATGGCCGAGGCCCTCGAAGAGTGATTCGGACTGGAAAAAACGCCCGGCCTGCCTTATAATAGAGAAAAAGGGAGGGCGGAAACCATGAACGGATTGCTTCACCTGTACTGGGGCGACGGAAAAGGAAAGACAACGGCGGCGATGGGCTTGGCTTTGCGTGCGCTTGGCAGCGGAAAACGGGTCGTCATCGTCCAGTTTCTGAAGGGTGGCAGCAGCGGCGAGATACCGCTTCTTGAACAGCTGGGCGCGAAAATTTACCGGGGAAAAGCCGGGCAGAAGTTCGTATTCCAGATGAACGACGAAGAGAAGGCCGCGACCCGAGCCTTACAGAACGAAAACCTGAAAAAAGCTCTGGCGGAACCGGCCGACCTGCTGGTTCTGGACGAGGCAGGCTCGGCGTGGGAGCTGGATATGGTGGACAAGGAACTGCTCCGCCGTGTTGTGCTGGAACGCCCGGCGGAACAGGAGTGCGTCCTGACGGCTCACCAGCCGCCCGAGTGGATGGCAGAAGCGGCGGATTACTCCACCGAGATGAAGTGCCACCGCCACCCTTACCAGAAGGGAATCAAGGCCCGGAAGGGAATTGAATATTAAAGAGAACAGCCCAGCTGAGCGTTCGCTCAGCTGGGCTGTTCTCTTTAATTAAAAATCATTCATCCCTTTGCGAAGTTCCTCCTGCAAAGTGGATTGGATATCGCCCAGGCACTCAAGAAGGAGCGGATTAAAGGCTCCACACTCGCCGTGGAAGATCATCTCGAGCGTTTTTTCGTGGGAATAAGGCGGCTTGTAGCACCGCTCGCTCGTCAGGGCATCGTAGACATCTGCCAGCGAGACGATCTGCGCCGCGATGGGGATATCATCGCCGACCAGTCCATCCGGATAGCCCCGGCCATCCCAGCGTTCGTGGTGCCAGCGCGCGATCTGGTATGCTGTCTGTAAAAGCGGATCGTGGTAGTAGTTATCCAGCCGCATCAGCATGTCGGCACCGTGGGTGGTGTGGGTCTTGATGATCTCAAACTCTTCTTTTGTTAGCTTGCCGGGCTTGTTCAGAATTTTCTCGTCGATGGCGATCTTGCCGATGTCGTGCAGGGTGGACGCCAGCGGAATGAGTTCCTGATCGTTGGTGGTCAGGTGGTAGTGGTTCGTCTTGGTCAGCAGGCGTTCGAGAATTTTCTTGGACAGGATGCGGATGTGCTGGACATGCAGGCCGCTCTCGCCGTTGCGGAACTCAACGATCTGGCTCAGGACGCCCACCAGCATGGTGGTGTTGCGCTCGCGCTGGTGGATCTGCTCCGACACCATCGAGATGAGCCGCCGCTGTTTGGCGTAGAGTTTGATGGTGTTGAAGACGCGCTGATAGACCACTTTGGAGTCGAACGGGCGGCTGATGTAATCGGACGCACCCATCTCGTAGGCTTTGCGGACCATCACGTCCGAGTCCTCGCTGGAGATCATGATGACTGGCACATCCTCGATCCAGTGGTTCCGGTTCATGTAGTTCAAAACCTCGAAACCGTCCATGATGGGCATCACGAGATCAAGCAGGACGAGGGCGATGTCACCCTTGAACTGGTTCAGAAGGGAGAGGCACTTTTCGCCGTCTTCGGCTTCCAAAATGCGGAAATCGTTCTCGAGGATGGCGGAGAGAATCATCCGGTTCATCTCGGAATCGTCGACGATGAGAATCTGCGGCTTTTTCCGGGCAGACGTCTCGATGGAGGAGACAGTGTTCACCGGGGTGTGCAGCGAGTTCTGCACCGCAACGCTGTTTTTCTGGTCTTTTGCCAGATACATCAGCCGGTCGGCGTGGCCGACAGCCGTTTCCATCGTGTCCTTGGCGGTCTGGATGACGCCGCCGATGCTGACCGACAGCCGCAGGTGGGAGTAGCCGGGAACCGACGAATGATAGACCTTTTCCCGGATGTCGTCCAGCTTGTTCCGCAGGTGGTCGGGCTGGCAGTTGGGCAGGACGAGCAGCAGCTCATCGCCGCCGAACCGAACCAGAATGTCGGTCTTCCGGATGCAGCTCCGCACGACTGTTACCACCGTTTCCAGCGCAAGGTCGCCGGCATGGTGGCCGTAAGTATCGTTGTAAACTTTGAAGTCGTCAATGTCGATGAGGGCGATGCCGGCCGGGCCGGGCATGGAGCGGACAACATCCTCGTAATAGCGGCGGTTGAACACGTCGGTCAAAGCGTCGTGGTAGAGCTTGGCGTTGTAGCCCGAGATGCCGCTGATGAATTTTTCCTCGTCTTCGGGGTCGATGGTGGTGTCGCCGGGCATCTTCTGGACCAGCTCGAGGATGTACGGCTCCCCGTCGATCTCGTAATACTTCGCGATGATCTGGACGAAATCGGAACCAAAGAACTCGAGCTTGCCGCAGTCCTTTTCGGTGCGCAGAGCCTTTTTCGCGGCGCAGTGGCGGCACAGACAGTCCTTGTTCCGGCAGGCGTAGCACAGATGCTCGCCGTGCGGATTGGAGCGCAGGCCCTCGGTCACTTTGTCCAGCATCGCGCGATCCAGCAGCCGCACGTCCGCATAGAATGGACGCAGATTCTGAATCAGATTTTGTATCTCGTTCATGGTACTCTTCATCGGTTTGACCTCTTCAAAGCAAAACTTCCCAATTTATCCTCCTATTATACATGATAAACAGGGGAAAGAAAAGACCAGGATCGCAACAATTTGCAGCGATTCTGGTCTTTGATGTTTTTTGCTCTAAGCGTGAGCTTTCTGCGAAAAGAACGACTTACAGGGTCTTGCAGAACTCCTTCAGGTACTCACGGAACGCTTCGCCGATCTGCGGATGCTGGAGTGCCAGTTCGACCTGAGCCTCGACGACGCAGAGCTTGTTGCCCATGTCGTAGTGCTTGCCGGTGAACTCGACAGCAGTCATGCCGCCGTGGTTGCGTGCGTACTCAGCCATAGCGTCGGTCAGCTGGATCTCGCCGCCTGCACCGGGCTTGGTGTTGGCGAGGATATCATAAATTTCCGGGGTCAGCAGGACACGGCCGAGGATGGAGTAGTTGCTGAACTCCTGGCCCTTCTTGGGCTTCTCGATCATGTCATCGACAAAGAAATAGTTGTCGTGGATAGGAGTGGTCTTCAGGCTGCAGTAGCGGCTGACATCTTCCCAAGGCACTGCGCTGACGCCGGCGACCGGACGGCCGAACTCCTCGTATGCGCGGATGAGCTGTGCGCAGACAGGATCTTCGCCCCAGATAACGTCGTCGCCGTAGATGACAACGAAGGGATCGTCACCGGTGAATGCCTTTGCGACGCTGACCGCATGGCCGAGACCGAGGGTCTGCTTCTGGCGGACAAAGTAGATGTTCGCCATGTTGGAGATGCCGAGGCACTCTTCCAGCATTGCTTCCTTGCCGGGAGCAGCCAGCTTCTCTTCCAGCTCGGGGCTGCGGTCGAAGTGATCCTCGATGATGCTCTGGTTGCGGCCGAGGATGATCAGGATATCGGTGATGCCAGAGCGGACAGCCTCCTCAACGAGGTACTGGATGGCCGGCTTATCGACGATGGGCAGCATACCTTTCGGCATAGCCTTGGTCGCAGGCAGAACGCGAGTGCCAAGACCCGCCGCAGGGATGACCGCTTTCGTGACCTTTTTCATAATGAATCTCCTTCAACGTTTCACAATACTTTTTTATTTCTACACAGCCTTTGCGTGCAAGGCATCAGCTGTATAAAGCATCCAGAAGGGCCTGCAGATCCGGCCCGAGCAGCATGGTAAATGCACTGCCGATGACCGTCAGCAGAACAAACGCACCGATGACGGCCGCAAAGCTGACACCGCCCTGCGCGCCCAAGACCGCCCGACGCTGTTCCGGGTCGGGGAACTCCGCCTGAATCTTGCGGATCCGGGCAGCGGCACTCTTGCGGTAGAACCACTTGCCGTACATGCCGCGAACGACCATGAGCAAAAAGCTCAGCAGGTTGCAGACCCGTGCGAAGATGAGCAGGGAAGAATCGCTCCAGCCGACCGCAAAGGTGCTGCCGCTGAGTTTGAGCATGTCCAGAAATGTCGGCGCAGCCAGCAGCAGTTCAGCGGCTAGGAAAGCGAACGCCGGTTTCCATGCCTTGCGGTAGAAGAAATAGAACGGGCCGAACAGCAGCGCGGAAAAGCTCATCGAAATTTTATTGCGCCGCAGCTCCATCTGGCCGTAAGTGGCGAGATAGGACGGAGCAGAGGGGCCGATGTAGGCTTCCCAGTCCTTGCAGGAGATGCCGTCCAGCGTCTCGTCTTTGCCGAACGCGGCCTGATACATCTGCTTCATGGGGTCAGCCGCAGAGCCGGACTGCTGATACTGACGATAGAGGCTGGAATAATCGAACGCGCCTTCTGCCTCGGCACGGTCGCCCGGCTCCGGAGTGGAACCCTCGGGCGGCAGCTTGGCACCGCAGCAGCGGCAGTTTTCTTCAGAGCGCAGGGTGCGCTCGCCGCAGGACGGGCAGGTGCGAAGCTCGGAGTCCTGATAGGGGAACTTCCACTCATAGCCTGCGCCATGCGCCGGGCTGTGGATGCAGCGGCCCAGTTTTTCGTAACAGGTGCGATGGTACGGCGCGCCGCAGTCCGGACAGACCACGATGTCTTCCTTCAGCGTCAGCGGCCTGCCGCAGCCTTCGCACGGACAGCCATAATATTTTGGCATAAAATCCTCCAATAGAAATGGTACTTAACTGTATTATACTCCCCTGAGAGAGAAAAAGAAAGGTGAAAATCTTCAAAATTCCAGTATAATAGTAATTTTTCCCCTTTACTTTACCATGAATTCTCGGTATACTAATGAAGTATCTGTGTATAAACTGTATCTTTTGGCGGACATAAGCCTGCCGGAAAGATGCGATAACGTATTAGCAACCCTGAATGAGAGGAAACGTAGAGAATGATTACCACTGATGAACTGAAAGTGCAGCTGGCCGAATACGGCGTCGCTGTGAAAGACTTGGAGGAAGCTCTGGCGATCGAGGCCAGCCGCAAGCGTGTGCAGGAGCTGGAGCATACCATGTCTCGCCCGGGTTTCTACGATGATATGGAGCTGAGCAAGAAGGTCTTTGACGAGGTCGGCGACCTGAAAGGAAAGCTGACCCGTTTTGAGAAGCTGCAGGGCCTGTACGAGGACGCCGAGACCATGCTGGAAATGCTGGACGAGGAGTACGACCCCGATATGGTTCCCGAAGCAGAAGAGGCTGTCAACAACGTCGGCAAGGCGGTCGATGAGCTGCAGCTGATGACCATGCTGAACGGTGAATACGACCACAGCAACGCCATCTTGACCTTCCACGCCGGCACCGGCGGCACCGAGGCACAGGACTGGGCCGAGATGCTTTACCGCATGTATAACAAGTGGGCGCAGGCACACGGCATGACCGTCGAGGTTCTGGACTATCAGGACGGCGACGAGGCCGGCATGAAGAGCGCGTCCATGATGGTCAAGGGCGCAAATGCTTACGGCCTGCTCAAGAGCGAGAACGGCGTCCACCGTCTGGTGCGTGTCTCTCCGTTCGATGCGAACGCACGCCGTCAGACCAGCTTTGCTTCGCTGGAAGTTATGCCCGAGCTGGACAACACCATTCAGGTCGACATCCGCCCCGAAGATATCGAGATGCAGGTCTACCGCTCCTCTGGTGCCGGCGGCCAGCACATCAACAAGACCTCTTCGGCTGTCCGACTCATCCATAAGCCGACCGGCATCGTCGTCAGCTGCCAGACCCAGCGCAGCCAGTTCCAGAACCGTGACTACGCAATGGAAATGCTGAAAGCAAAGCTGTACCAGATCGCAAAGCAGCAGCACATGGACAAGATCGAGGACATCAAGGGTGTCCAGAACGAGATCGCATGGGGTCACCAGATCCGCAGCTACGTCTTCATGCCCTACACGATGGTAAAAGACCACCGCACCAACTACGAGACCGGTAATGTCGATGCTGTCATGGATGGCGACCTCGACGGTTTCATCTTTGCTTACCTGAAGGCGGCCAGCCGCGGCGAACTGCAGGATACCTGATTTTAATAGCAACAAAAAAATCGTCTGTGCAATGCACAGGCGATTTTTTGTTATCCTCAAGCTAAATCATCCAAAATCCCCGGCCAGAGGGCTTCTTCCTGACGGGAAGCGGCGAAAAAGCAGTCCAGATACATTTTGTTTGCGGCGGAAAGGATGGTGCTGCGCAGCAAAAGCTTCTCGTCGTCGGCATCGGCGGCAAGGTCGACGATAGTGTTGGACACACCGAAGACGTAGGGCAGGCAGTTCTCTATCTCGTCGCAGAAATAGTCGTATGCCTGCGCCGCCGAGCAATGCTCGTGCTGCATTTTGAACAGCGTCTCAATGTTTTCCAGAGAGAGGACGGTTTTGGAAACCACGATATACATGAGGCTTGCCAGCTGTTCCCGGGTATACTTCTTTTTGACGGGGTGAGAGATCACACCTTTCTTGACATAATTGCTCACCATCGACGGCGTCAGCTCGACGCCCGGGAAGGAGCGGAAGTACCCGTTGATGAACTGGACAGTCTGATCCAGATAAAGCCCTACCTGAGGCAGTTCGTGGTACCGGGGCAGGGCAAACCCGGCAGCACAGGCCGTGACACGGCGTTTTAATTCCTGTTTCATGACAAGAAGTATAGCGTATTTTGGTCTTTGGGTCAAGAGGACAAAAAAATCTTGTGGAAGAATCTCGAAAAACGGTTGACAGGTTTTTAAAAAACTGATATGATGGTTCTGCGAACAAACGTAAACGAATGATACGCGGCATCCCAGACCGCTGAAGGAGATATACTTTATGATGAAAACCAAGATCGTTGTGGATTCTTCCGCCAACCTCTACGCTCTCGAAGGGCTGGATTTTGAGTGTGTGCCGCTGAAAATTATCACTGACCACGAGGAATACCGGGATGACGGCAACCTGAACGCGGTCGAAATGGCCCAGACCCTGCGCACCTATAAGGGCAAGACCTCCACTTCCTGCCCGAACGTCAGCGACTGGCTGGCTGCTTATGAGGGTGCAGAGCAGGTATTCGCTGTCACCATCACCGGCACCCTGTCGGGCAGCTACAATGCCGCTCAGCTTGCCGCCGAGGAATATATGCAGGATCGCCCCGGCACCCATGTTTTTGTGCTGGACAGTCTTTCGGCCGGCCCGGAAGCCCAGCTTCTGGCCGAGCATATCCGGGATGAAGTGCTGGCAGGCAAGGCATTTGACGACATTTGCGAAGAGATGCTCCGCTACCACAAGCACACCCATCTGCTCTTCTCGCTGGAATCGCTGGCAAATCTGGCGCGCAATGGCCGGGTCAAACCGGCGGTGGCGGCAGTGGCGCGGATGCTGGGCATCCGGGTCGTCGGGCAGGCGAGCGAGGGCGGCGAGCTGGAAGTCCTCTGCAAAACGCGCGGCGAACACGGTGCGCTGGAACGCATCATCCTTGAGCTGAAGCAGCACGGCTACGCAGGCGGCAAGCTCATCATTGCCCACTGCGGCAACCCGGCGGCAGCAGAACGCCTGATGCACATGACGCAGGCGATTTTTGACGACGCAAATGTCCGGATCATCGAGTGCGGCGTCCTGTGCAGCTATTACGCCGAACTGGGCGGCCTGATGGTCGGCTACGAGGACGGCGAAGCCTGAATCTTTTAAAAACAACGTTGAAACGACGCTCCACGGCAGTGAAAAAAGCTGTTGTGGGGCGTTTTGTTTTGCAACGCGAACCGGAAATCTTGAAAAAAATGTGAAACTGCGCTATACTACGGTATCATCAAGCGATGCACGGCGTCGACGGCGGTGCATCCATTCCGGGAGGGAATCTATGTTTTTTCGTCTGCCGATCGTACGATTCTTCAATAAGATACTCAACCGCGCGGTCATTACCATCCTTCTGGTCGCGATACAGGTGGCGTGGCTGCTCTGGGCGTTTTTCTCGCTCACGACCGGGCGTGTCTGGGTCAATGCGGCGTTGCGCGCGTTGAGCGTCATCATCGTGCTGTATCTGGTGCGCAAGGACGAGAACAGCGCGTACAAAATTATATGGATCGTATTGATCGGCACCCTGCCGATTCTGGGCGGCGCGCTCTATCTGCTGTTCGGCAACAAGGCTCCGGCAAAGCGGATGCGGCAGAAGATGCAGGAAGTGGAAAAACAGCACAGCGACGATTTAAAGCAGCCGGAAGGTCAGGTCGAGATGCTGGAAGCACGAAGCCGGAGCCTCAGCCGGTACATCGCGAATTACGGCCCCTATCCGGCATGGAAGAACACTGCCGCCGAATATTACCCCTGCGGCGAGGATATGTATCCGCACCTGCTGGCCGACCTCGAAAAGGCGGAAAGATTTATCTTTCTGGAATTCTTCATCGTCAGCGAAGGCAAAATGTGGAGCAGCATCGAGAAAATCCTGGTGCGAAAGGCGGCGCAGGGCGTCGATGTCCGGCTCATCTACGACGATTTCGGGAGTCTGCTGGGTCTGCCGAGCGACTTCGTGGTGCGGATGGAGCGGCATCATATCCGGTGCATCCCGTTTAACCCGGTCGTTCCGCTGGTGTCCATCGTCATGAACCACCGTGACCACCGGAAAATCGTCGTGGTGGATGGAAATATCGGCTATACCGGCGGTGTCAATCTCGCGGATGAGTACATCAACGAGGAAAAACGCTTCGGCTACTGGAAGGACGCCGCCGTCCGGCTGGAAGGCGCGGCGGTCTGGAACTTTACGGTCATGTTCCTGAATTTCTGGAACTCCTTCCGCCGCAGTGAGACAGATTACACCCCCTTTGCACCCGACCCGGCGGCGTTTCCGCAGGCGCAGGACGGCGTGATCCAGCCCTACGCGGACAGTCCGCTGGATGAGGAGCCGCTGGCCGAGACGGTCTATATGGATATCCTGTCGCAGGCGCAGGACTATGTTTATATCTATACGCCCTATCTGGCCGTGGGCGAGGAGATGCTGGACGCCCTCAAGATGGCGGCAAAGCGCGGCGTGGATGTCCGGCTGGTGGTGCCGGGCATCCCGGACAAAAAGCTGGTCTACCGGCTGACCCGTTCCTACTATGTGCCACTGATCCGGGCAGGTGTGAAAATCTACGAGTATACGCCGGGTTTTCTTCACGCAAAGTGCTATGTCAGCGACGATAAGGTCGCCGTGGTCGGCAGCATCAACATGGATTACCGGAGCTTGTTCCTTCACTTTGAATGTGGCACTCTCCTGATGCACAACAGTCAGGTCGCCGTCCTGCGTGACGATGTGCGCCACACCCTGACCTGCTGCCGGGAAGTGCAGCTCTCCGACTGCCGCACCAGCCTGCCCGGAACGCTGTTGGATAGTGTGCTGCGGCTGCTGAGTCCGCTGATGTAATAATTTATATTTCTCTGGTTATACTATGCTTGAACTTGATAGTAAGGGAGCGTAGATCCATGAGAAAAAGATATCAGGCACTCCTTGGCGCGGCCATTGCCGCCGCGCTGTTTTTGTCCGCCTGTGGGAAAAAGCCGGACTCCGGCTCGTCGGGCGGTATGTCCGGAAGTATGAGCGGTTCCGGGAGTTCCAGCAGTGCCAGCGACAGCCAGACGGCGGCATGGCGCACCGGCCTCGGCATCCTGACCGAGACGGTCGACGAGGACCGGACAGGGAAAATCAACACCATCGCGGCGGCTGTTTTGTTGGACGCGGAGGGTAAGCTGGCCGATGTCCGGCTGGATGAGCTGGAAGTCAACATCTCCGCCGACGGAAACGGCGTCGTCTCGATGCCGACCGACTACCGCACCAAGCGTCAGCGCGGCGATGACTATCCGCTGGCGGCGGTGTCCTCGCTGAAAAAAGGCTGGGCGGAGCAGGTGGATGCCTTCGCGGAATATCTGAAAGGGATGACGCCCGAACAGCTGTCCAAGCTGGAGACCGACGAGGACGGCAAGCCGAAGGACGCCGATCTGCTGTCCAGCTGTACCATCGCCGTTGACCGCTATCGGGATGCCATCGAGAAAGCCTGCGCCAACGCCGAGACTTTGGGCGCGGCAAAGGGCGACAGCCTGACCCTTGGCATTGAGGCGGAGAATGGCTCTTCCAGCCTGACCGCCACCGACGACAAGGACGTGAACGCACAGCTGGACTTTACAGCCGTTGCGTTGACCGTGGATTCGGATGGGCGCGTCACTAGCGCGGTGGGCGATATGACCGAACCGGCAATGACCGTCTCAGCTGACGGCGGCGTGAGCGCACCCGATTCTGTCCGTTCCAAGCTGGAGCAGGGCGATGAATACGGGATGCGGCAGGCGTCCAAGCTGGGGAAAGAATGGTACGAACACAGCGAGGGCTTCTGTGATTACCTCAAGGGCAAGACTGCGGCGGAAATTGCAGCCATCCCGACGGACGGCTCCGACGCTGACCTTGCGGCACTCTGCACCATCTCGGTGGATGACCTGCAAAAGGCGGCAGGAAAGGCCCTCGAAGGCCGATAAATCCAATAACAATAAACAGAAAAGTTCCATGTTCAGACATCACAATGGTGTCGGCATGGAACTTTTTGCGTTATAACGTATGAATAATATGCAGGGCCATTTTGGCGTTTTCTTTGTCCACGAATATTTCTGTAATATATTTTGGTTTGATACCCAGTGTGCCAAACCGCCGCTGGTCGAAAGCGTTCCGCTGATTGACGTCCTTCGTCTTGCAATAGCACGGTATCCCAGCGGCAGTCAAAGCATCGGTGATGCGGTTGCGGTGGTCGGTGTCCGAAACGGTGGCGACCTGTGCTTTCAAAAGACGCTCAAACATGATTCAATCCTCCCGATGGCGTTTTTGCAGAATGATTCCCACGATGATGAAAAGAACAACGATGCCCAGCCAGATAAGGAATCCCGGATGGGTGCGGAACTGCTGGGCCTGCCCGGGCGACATCTCCGGCGTGATTTTTGCAACATTCATCCGGACGATGAAATCCCCGATGACCTGCCCGAAAATTACTCCGGCAAGATTCCCGAGAGAAATGCTGACGGACACCCAGTGATAGCCTAAAAGGTCGAGGAAGAACGGCGCGACCCACAGATACAGATACCGGTTGTCAGCTGTCCAGCCCGGAAGGTAGACATCTCGGAGAAAAAACGTCGAGATTAAATACAAAATCAGAAAGCTTCCCTCGTTGGCAAGGAAAAAAAGATATCGTTTTTTCATGCGGACACCTCCCGAAGATGGATTTTTAAATGGTTACTCGGCGGTGACGACGCCGGAACGGACATGGTAGATTTTATCGAAGCCCTGCATAAACGCACCCGAGACATCGTGGGTGATGGCGACCACCATGCAGGGCATGGCGAGCAGATTGTCCATCACCTGCTGAGAAGTCTCCGGGTCAAGGCTGGCGGTGATTTCGTCGGCGATGATAAGGTCATATTTCCGCAGGGCCAGCCGCGCGATGCCGATGCGCTGACGCTGACCGCCGGACAGATTCTTGCCGTTTTCGCTGATGATGGTATCCAGGCCGTCGGGCAGGGAAGCGACCCACTCCGTCAGCCCGGCAGAATCAACAGCACGCTGAAGCTGCTCGTCTGGAAAATTTTCCAAAAGGCGGATGTTGTTCCGGATGGTATCATTGAATAAATATGCAGTCTGCGCGATATATCCGACGTGGGTATAGAAATTTTTGCGGTCGATGTCGCGCACCTGATGGCCGTTGAACAGGATGGAACCGGTATAATCGGGGTAATACTGGAACAGCAGCTTTGCCAGCGTGGATTTGCCGCAGCCGCTCTCACCGACGAGGGCGGCTTTCTGTCGGCCCTCGATTTTCAGCGTGGCACCGTTCAGCACCGGTTTCGCTGCGCTGGGATAGGTGAAGCGGACATCCTCGCAGGTCAACTGGTCGATGGTATCAATCGTTTCGCCGTGGGTCGTCTCCGGCTCGCCGGACATGGCGGCTTCCAGCCGGGTGCGGATGCCCCGGGAAGATTTTATCTTAGCGTAACATTGCGCGATCTGGTGACAGGGTGTGATGACAAAATTTGCCATGCTTGCGGCGGTGGACATGGTGCCGACCGTGATGCTCCCTTTAAAAACAAGAAGCAGGCCAATCAGAAGCACGATGGGGAAAATCAGGTTGCTGATGAGCGAGGTGTTCACGATGACGGAATTCAGACTTTGCTGATAGGACAGCTCGCTCTCTTCTGCCTTGTGCGAGGCCGCGCGGTGCCGACCGTTGTAGGAATCTTCCCGTAGAAAGGCACGGATCAGCTCAAAGCCGCCCAGAAGCTCTTTCAGCTGGCCGGTGTATTCCGCCATCTGCGCCGAAAACTCATCCCGGGCATGGGTCAGCCGGTTGTTCATCATCCGGGGCAGAACCAGCGGCGGCACGGTCACGACAAGGATCGCCACCAGCAGGACCGGGCTGATGTACAGATACAGCCCGAGGGCGCAGAGCATGATGCCGCCCCAGAACACGGCGTTGAAGATCGACATGTAGTAGTCATCGTATAGCGTCCGCAGGTCGGTCGTCAGCAGGGAGAGATAGGCGGCGTCGCCTTCGCCGTTGTACTGCGCGACCGAGCGGTGGAGGACACGCTCCATGACCTGATTCCGCACCTGCTCCACCGCGCCGCAGGCCAGCTTCGTGAAGGAACGGCGGCTGAGACGCTCGAACAGCCAACTCGCAAAGGTGATGGCAAACACCAGCCCGAGATACCCGAACGCTTCCTCTTTGGATTTGGAGTCGATAAGCCACTTGAGCTGGAAGCTTTTCAGCGGCGCAAAGAAGGACACGCAGGCCGTGAAAAGCACAAAGAACAGCAGCCGCAGTCCATTCTTTTTAAAATAGTCGTTGACCGATACTTTCATAAGATTCCCCTCAAACACAGCATTGCCACAAGCTCAGTAGGCTTATTTCCCTCAGTATACCATACCCAACCTTTCGATAGGAAGAACTTATTTCACAAAATCGACAAAAAAAACGGAATAAAACTGTCACAAATACACTTTTTGCAAAAACTTTGCGCTTTCCTCTTGCAAACGGACGTCAAACGCGGTATTCTATGGGTGCGATTTAACAATTTAGCATGGTAAAGCGGTAAAACAAAACCGCTTTCGCAGGAGGGAAAGTATTATGAAACGTATCGTATCTATGTTCCTGGCAGGTGCAATGGCCCTGAGCCTTGCGGCCTGCGGCGGCGCAGCATCCAGCACGGCAGCTTCTTCTACCGCATCCAGTGCGGCGGCATCCGGTTCGGCTGTCTCAGAAAGCGCGGACAGCGACCTCGCTTACATTAAGAATAAGGGCAAGATGACCATCGGCTACACTGTCTATGAGCCGATGAACTATACCGACGCCGACGGCAACTTTACCGGTTTTGATACCGAGCTGGCGACTGCCGTCTGCGAGAAGCTGGGCGTTGAGCCGGAATTCGTCGAGATCAACTGGGATACCAAGATCGTCGAGCTGGACGCAAAGAGCATCGACTGTATCTGGAACGGCATGACCCTGACCGATGAGATCCAGCAGAACGCAGCCTGCACCAAGGCTTATGCTAAAAACGCGCAGGTCGTTGTCGTGAAGGACGGCACCGATTATTCTTCCACCGCTGACCTGGTCGGCAAGACCGTCGTCGCTGAGGCCGGTTCCGCTGGTGAGAGTGCCATTGAGGGCGATGAGAATCTGGCACAGGCCGATTACGTCTCCAAGAGCGTCCAGACCGACTGCCTGATGGAAGTCGCTGCTGGCACCGCAGATGCCGCTGTCCTTGACCTGACTCTGGCAAACGCCATGATCGGCGAGGGTACTGACTACGCAAACCTGAAGATCGTGGACGAGCTGAACGCTGAGGAGTACGGTGTGGCTTTCCGCAAGGGCAGCGATGTCGCAGAGGCTGTCAACGAGGCTTTCGATGAGCTGAAGGCAGACGGCACCATGCAGGCTCTGGCTGACAAGTACGATCTGGCTCTGGCAGACTGAGCCATCACTGAGCCGTAAGGCGAAATAGTAAACGGGTGTATTTTTGTGGGTGTAATTATAGGGCGTCTGTCCGGCGCGTTTTTGCTCAACTGTGAATTATTTGCTCTGACGCTGCTTTTTGCGCTGCCGCTGGGTCTGGTGGTCGCGTTCGGCTCCATGAGCCGGTGCAAGCCGCTGAGCGGCATCGTTAAGACCTTTGTCTGGATCATCCGCGGCACGCCGCTGATGCTGCAGATCATCGTCATTTACCTTGGCCCCGGCCTGATGGGTATGACGAATCCGTGGCCGTCGGGTTCCAGCGGACGCATGGTTGCGGCAGTCGTGGCATTTGCCATCAATTACGCCTGCTATTTTTCCGAAATCTACCGCGGCGGCATCGAGGCCGTGCCGAAAGGCCAGACCGAAGCCGGTCAGGTGCTGGGCATGACGAAGACGCAAATTTTCTTCAAAGTCACCCTGCTGCAGGTCGTCAAGCGCATCCTGCCCCCGATGGGCAACGAGATCATCACCCTCGTCAAGGATACCTCGCTGGCGAACACCATCGCCAACAAGGAGATCATCATGATGGCGAAGGAATACAGCGCGAAGGGCCTGATCTGGCCGCTGTTCTCGACCGCAATCTTCTTCCTCGTCTTTGTCGGCGCGCTGACGATTTTCTTCAACTGGGCCGAAAAGAAGATGGATTACTTCCGCTGCTGAGAGGAGAAACGAATTATGGCATTGTTGGAAGCCTCCGGCATCGGTAAGAATTTCGGAGACACGCACGTTTTAAAAGATATCTCGCTCCATCTGGAACAGGGCGAGGCACTGGCGATCATTGGTTCGTCCGGCTCGGGCAAAACGACCCTGCTGCGCTGCCTGAACTTCCTTGAGCGGCCGGACACCGGCGTCATCAAGGTCGGCGGCGAAGTGATGTGGGATGCCGCAGACCCGGCCACCCAGAAGGAAAGCGAAATTCGCAAAAAGCGTCTGCACTTTGGTCTGGTGTTCCAGAACTTCAACCTCTTTCCCCAGTATACGGCCTTGCAGAACGTCATGCTGGCCGGAGAGCTTCTGGCGAAGGAACGCCCGGATTACAAGGCGAACAAGAAAAAAATTCACGCCGAGCTGGAAGAGCAGGCGAGAGAGCTTCTGGCACAGATGGGCCTGTCGGAACGTGCCGGTCACTATCCGCACCAGCTGTCCGGCGGCCAGCAGCAGCGCGTCGCGATTGCCCGTGCGCTGGCACTCCACCCGGATATCCTCTGCTTCGATGAACCGACCAGTGCGCTTGACCCGGAGCTGACCGGCGAAGTCCTCCGTGTCCTGCGTGACCTTGCCGACCGGAAGACCACGATGATCATCGTCACTCACGAGATGCACTTTGCCCGTGACGTGGCTGACCGCATCCTGTTTATGGATGGCGGTGTCGTCGTCGAGGAAGGCCCGGCGAAACAGGTCATCGACCATCCGCAGGAGGAGCGCACTAAACAGTTCCTCGCGCATTATTCGGAATAAAAAGATAAAGAGTCTTGATTTGAGCAGCCGCACAAATCAAGACTCTTTTTTCATGTTTTGCCGTCCATTCTACTATTGGTCGGTTGCAGTTTTCGAGCAAATACGCTACACTGGAACTGCAAAAACCGGACAAGGAGGAAGGCAGAATGGAAAAACAGAGCTACGAGCTGGACAAGCAGGCGTTGGGGAGCTTCCTTTCCCAGCTGCGGAAAGAAAAGGGCTGGACGCAGAAAGACCTCGCAGAAAAGCTGTACGTCTCGGATAAGGCTGTGAGCAAATGGGAACGAGGTCTGAGCGTGCCGGACGTCTCGCTGCTGATGCAGCTGGCAGAACTGTTTGGCGTGTCGGTGACAGAACTGCTGGAAGGATACAGACTGGAAGAACAGACCATTCCGGCCAGTGAGGTGGAAGGGCTTATCAAAAAAGCTCTGACCTTTCCCGTCGAACCGCCCGAGATGCAGCAGGAGCGCGTGAAAAAGTATCTGCCGGCTTATCTGATCTGCGGCGTTCTGGGCGTGGCCGAGGCGGTGCTGGTCTGGAAAATGGGCTGGACGGCTCCAGTGATGGAGACATTTCTGATTCTCGGAAGCGTGTTGGGTCTGGTATTCGGCGCGTATTTCTGCTTTTTCATCGAGGAGACGCTTCCTCGCTACTACGACGAAAACCGCATCAGCAACTTTGCCCACGGTGGGATGCGGCTCAACATCCCGGGCGTGTACTACAATAACCGCAACTGGAAACCCATCCTGAGAGTGATGCGTGTCTGGTCAATGGCAACGGAACTGCTGATGCCGCTGGTCTGCGTGCTGATGTCATGGCTTCGGAGCCGGACGGGAATTCAGACAGAGATGTTTGTTCTCTTTCTCTACCTCGGCGGACTGTTCATTCCGGTGATCGTCACCGCCAGACGGTACGAGTTCGACAGACCCACCCAAAAGAAAAAATGATGCAGGAAACACTTCCCTTCATTCGTTTTAGTGAATAGAAACGAAAGGGAAGTGAAAGCGATGAAAAACAGACGGCGGAGAAAAAACCGGAACCATCTCGGTTGGATTTGGCTCATTCTGCTGTTGCTGGCAGTATTGATTTTGTGGCCAAAGAAAGTGCATCTGGACGGCCTGATCAGCCCAAACGCGATTCTACTGGAAGCGGACAGCGGAGAGGTTCTGGCCGAGAAGAACGCG
Organism: uncultured Faecalibacterium sp.; assembly: GCA_934548045.1. Classification (GTDB taxonomy): domain Bacteria; phylum Bacillota; class Clostridia; order Oscillospirales; family Ruminococcaceae; genus Faecalibacterium. The sequence continues at coordinate 95,004 of CAKTEM010000004.1, forward strand.
GATACGCAAATCTACCCGGCATCCATGACAAAGATGATGACTGTCCTGCTTGCCATTGAAGCGGAACCTGACCTTGACCGGCAGGTGACGGTACCCGAGGATATCTTTCCGGCGTTGAAGCAGGAGGGGGCGTCAATGGCAGGGTTCAAGTCCGGCGAAGTTGTTACAGTACGCGATTTACTGTATGGTGCGCTCCTGCCGTCCGGTGCGGAGTGCTGTGAAACGCTGGCACGGCTGGTATCTGGAACGGAAACGGATTTTGTCGCCCTGATGAACCGGAAAGCGGCAGAGCTTGGAATGACTTCCACCCACTTCTGCAACCCGACCGGCCTGCACGCCCCGGAACATGTCTCGACGGTACGGGATATCTCCGTTCTTCTCCGGGAGGCTGTCCGGAATGAGATGTTCCGGAAAATTCTGACGACAGAACGCTATACCATCCAGCCGACCAACCTGCACCCGGAGGGCTTTACCGTGACAAGCACCCTGCTGAAAGAACTGAACGGGGATGAGATCCGCAATGGAAAAATTCTGGGCGGCAAGACCGGCTACACCAGCGAAGCCGGACTGTGTCTTGCCAGCATCGCCGAGGTAAAAGGGAAGACGTATCTGCTCGTCACAGCCGGTGCGCTGGGAAGCCACGAGACTGAGCCGTATCACATCGAGGACGCGGTAAAGACATACCGCCAGCTGGCACGCTGAGGCATTTGCGCAGAATCACTAATTTTTGCGGTAAAATACTGGTTATCCTTATCAAAAGAACTATCTTGAAAAATGACTGTAACCCGATTATAATACCACTCATGAAACAAAAACGTCCTGTCCACTTTCCGGCAGGGCGTTTTTGTTGGGGAAAAATGAGAATTTTTTGAGAGAAAACACTTACAGCCACCCTTAGGAGGGGGTTCCAGTATGACAAAAGATATGACCCAGGGCAGTCCGCTCAAACTGCTTCTGGCGTTTGCGGTGCCGCTGATGCTGGGCAGCCTGTTCCAGCAGTTTTACAATCTGGCCGATACCATCATCGTGGGCCGGTTCGTGGGTGTCGAGGCACTGGCGGCAGTCGGCAGTGTCGGCGGCCTGAACTATCTGGTCCTCGGCTTCGTCAACGGCATCGCCTGCGGCTTTTCCATCCCCATTTCGTGGACGTTCGGCGCGAAGGATTACGGCGAGATGCGCCGCTACACCGCGAATACGGTCTGGCTGTCGGTCGGTTTTGCCGTCGTGCTGACCATCGTGACCGTCGCCCTGACCCGGCCCATTCTGGTCTGGACCAATACGCCGGAAAACATCATCGACCTGGCGGACATATACATCCGGACCATTTTCTGGGGCATCCCATTCACCCTGCTGTACAACATGACCAGTGCGCTGATGCGTGCCTTGGGCGACAGCAAGCGGCCGCTGTACTTCCTGCTGGTGGCAAGTGTGCTGAACATCGGGCTTGACCTCGTGTGCATCATCGTCTTTGACATGGGTGCGTTTGGCGCGGCCTTTGCGACCGTGTTCAGTCAGGCGGTGGCCGGCATCGGCAGTCTGATCTACATCGTCCGCCATTACCATGAGCTTCGTTGGTCGAAGGAAGAGGGAAGATTCAGCACCAGCCACTGCCTGAAGCTCTGCAACATGGGCATCCCGATGGGCCTGCAGTGCAGTATCACGGCCATCGGTTCGGTCGTCCTGCAGGGTGCCGTCAATGGTCTGGGCAGCGATATCGTTGCCGCACAGACCGCCGGAAGCAAGGCGGCGCAGTTCCTGTCGGTGCCGCTGGAAAGCATCGGCACGGCCATGACGACCTACGCCAGCCAGAACATCGGCGCGCACGACCTCAAGCGTGTGGACCGCGGCGTGAATACGGCCCTCGGCATCGGCTGTGTGTACAGCATCGCATCGTTCCTCATCCTCCGTGTGCTGGATAAGCCCCTCATCGGGCTGTTCCTTGACCGCGGCGAAGTTGAAATTATGGCAAATGCCCAGAGCTTTATTTTCTGGAACAGCGTCTTTTATATTCCGCTGGCCGTCCTTATCATCTATCGGTATACCATTCAGGGCTTGGGTTACTCCGGCCTTGCGATGTTCGCCGGTGTTGCCGAGATGGTTGCCCGTGCGCTGGTCGGCTTCCTGTTCGTGCCGCTCTGGGGTTACTTTGCGGCCTGCATCGCCAACCCCGTGGCATGGTTCTTCGCCTGCTTCTTCCTCATCCCGGCGTATTTCGCAGTCCATCGCCGCCTGATGAAGGATAAGGAGATCGGACACGCGACGATATAATAACCCTCTCAGTCAATGCCTGACGGCATTGCCAGATTCCTCCCTTTGTCGCTAATGCGACATCTCCCTCCGACCGGAGGGAGTCTTTCCTCAAAGGGAGAACCATTGGCATGTCGGTCAGGTTTTTTGTTATAGAGGAAGATTCCGGGCCTTGCAGTCTTGATTCACGATTTACAAATCTTACAAAAAAGGCTATACTATATCTGATTCTGTCAGAAAAAGGCGGTGAGGAAATGGAGAAAGAGCAGGAGCTGGAACAGATCGAAGGCACGGTCGAGGACATCATCTACGAGAACCCCGACAACGGCTATGTGGTCTTCGAGGTGTCGGGCGGCGGCGTCATCACGGTCGTCTGCGGCATCGTCGGGGAGCTGCACGCCGGTGTCAGCGTCATCTGCCGGGGCAAGTACGAGAACCACGCGACCTATGGCCGACAGTTCCATGCGCAGGAGTGCGAGACGGACATGCCGAAAGACCTCGAGGCCGTCTATGCCTTCCTCGCCAGCAAATCCCTGCCCTATATCGGAGCCAAGACCGCCGAAAAAATCATCAACCAGTTCGGCGCACACGCGCTGGACATCATCGCCAACGACCCGGCACAGCTGACGAGCATCCCGGGTATTACGGCGGACAAGGCCGACCGCATCCAGCAGGAATTCAAGCGGATGTTCGGGATGCGCGAACTCATCGCCTATCTGGCACAGTTTGAGATCAGCCCTCGCCGCGCGATGGAGGTCTTCCGGGTGTTTGGCCCGGGCGCGATGCAGGCGATCTCGAATAACCCCTATCTGCTCTGCGGCGAACCGCTCCAACTGGATTTTCGCCACGCGGACAGCATCGCCCAGTATTATAAAATGGAGGGCGACTGCGCCCAGCGGCTCGAAGCGGCCCTTCTGCGCACCCTGCGCCACAACGCCAACAACGGCCATACCTGCCTTCCGCGCAATCAGCTCATCGACACAGCGTCGAATTTTATCCATCAACCGCCCGAAAAGCTGGGTGAGGCGTTGAACCGCTGTCTCGACAAGGAAGAGCTTGGAGTCAAGGTGTTCGATGGAACGCAGTACATCTATCTGCCCGACCTGCTGGCGGCGGAACAGGACATCGCGCACCGTTTGGCGATCCTGGCCCGGAGAGGGAAGCAGACTGCCCACAGCCTCGACAAAAATATCCAGATGCTCGAACTGGCGCAGGGTTTTACCTACGCGCCGCTCCAACGGGAAGCCATCCGGAAGGCCATGACTGAGAACTGTCTTGTCCTGACCGGCGGCCCCGGCACTGGCAAGACAACGACGGTCAACGCGATTTTGCAATTGCTGGAACAGCAGGCCGAACGGGTCGCTCTCTGCGCTCCGACCGGACGGGCGGCAAAACGCCTGAGTGAGCTGACCGGCCGGAAGGCAAGCACCATCCACCGCCTGCTTGAGGTGGATTACTCCGGCGGTGTCGTCAGCTTTATTCATAATGATAAGAACCTGCTCAAGTGCGATGTCGTCATTCTCGACGAGATGAGTATGGTGGACGTCCGGCTGTTTCAGGCCCTCATCGTAGCGTTGCGGTACAGCTGCCGTATTATTATGGTAGGCGACGCCGACCAGCTGCCAAGCGTCGGCCCGGGCAATATTCTGGGCGAAGTCATCCGCTCCGGGCTGATCCCGACCGTCTGCCTGAACGAGATTTTTCGGCAGGCCGAGCGGAGCCTCATCGTGGAAAACGCCCATCACATCATCTCGAACGAGCCGTTGCAGAAGGGCGGCAAGACGGACGACTTCTTCTTTCTGGAATCGGACGGCGACGCGGCGCAGAAACTGGTCTGCGACCTTGTGACGACCCGTCTGCCGCGCAGCTATGGGTTCGACCCCATCAAGGATATTCAGGTGCTTTGCCCGACCAAGCTCGGCCCGACCGGAACGCAGGCGTTGAACGTCGAGCTGCAGAACCTGCTCAATCCGCCCCAGAAGGGCAAGCCTCAACTGCAGAGCGCGGCCCGGGTCTTCCGGGTGGGCGACAAAGTAATGCAGGTGCGCAATAATTATGAAATTATCTGGCAGCGCATCGGTGGGGAACAGGGCGTCGGAGCCTACAACGGCGATATCGGCATCGTCGAGTCCATCAACATGCGCGACCGGTCAATGGTCGTCCGGATGGATGACCGGCGGCTGCTCTACCCGGCGGAGAACCTCAATGAATTGGAAATTGCCTACGCCATCACGGTACACAAGAGTCAGGGCAGCGAGTTCCCGGCGGTGATCCTGCCGGTGGCGCAGGTTCCGCCGCGGCTCTGCTACCGGAACCTGTTCTATACCGGCGTCACCCGAGCCAGAAAGCTCTGCATCGTGGCCGGACGCCGGGATGTCGTCAACCGGATGATGTCGAATGTCCGCCAGAATCTCCGGTACAGCGGCCTGAGTGAGCTGCTGAAAGAAGAGCTTCCGCCGGAACAGATAGCCCTCTCAGTCACTCCGTGACAGCTCCCCCAGAGGGGGAGCCATTGGCAGGCCGGGCAACGGATGCGGCAAAACGTGAAATGGTGGGCCTCGTTTGCTTGTCAGCATCTGCGATTTATGCTATACTATAAAATTGAACTGATATGTTCTCCTCGCCCGGGCGGAAGCACCGCCGGAGGGCATTTTAATAAGGAAATAGGGTTGGAGAGAAAGGAACTGGAGATTTATGGCACAGAATGACATCGGTATTGATTTGGGTACAACGACCATCATCATCGCGCAGGAGGGGCAGGGCGTTGTCCTGAACCAGCCCAGCGTCGTGGCGGTCGATACCCGGAAGAACTCCGTTTTGGAGGTCGGCGACAAGGCACTGGCAATGGTGGGCCGCACCCCGAACTATATCTCGGCGATCTTTCCGCTGAAAGACGGCGTCATCAGCGATCACGCCATGACCCGGGAGCTGATCTGCCGCTTCGTCAATCATGTTTACAGCTCCCACATGGTCAAGCCCCGTGTGGCAGTCTGCGTGCCTGCGGCCATCACCGGTATCGAGAGCGACGCCGTCGTGGAAGCGGTCGTCGCAGCCGGCGCGCGTCAGGTCTATCTGATCGATGAGCCCATCGCCGCCGCGCTGGGTTCCGGCATCGACATCACGGTTCCGGACGGCCGGATGATCATCGACATTGGCGGCGGCACGACCGATATTGCCGTTCTGTCTTTGGGCGGCAAGGTCAAGGCCACCAGCGTCCGCGTGGCCGGCAACCACTACGACGACGAGATTCTGAAGCACGTCCGCAGCAAGTTCAGCATCGCCATCGGCCAGCGCACCGCAGAAGAGCTGAAAAAGAATGTCGCCTGCTGCCCCCAGAAGACCGATTTCAACGAGACGATGGAGATCAAGGGCCGCAGCCTGCTGACCGGCCTGCCTGTCCGTGTCAATGTCTCCACCAGCGACCTGTACGAGCCGGTCATGATGCTGAGCGAGCAGATCGGCACCGCCGCCCATCAGGTGCTGGAAAAGACTCCGCCGGAGCTGGCAGGCGATATCTACCGCAACGGTGTCGTCCTGACCGGCGGCGGCGCACAGCTGCACGGCCTGACTGAGTACCTGAGCCAGGAGCTGAAAGTCGAAGTCACCGTCTCGCCCGACCCCGTCAACTGCGTCGCGCTGGGTACGGCCATGAGCCTTGGCCTGAGCGACAAGCTGGAGACCGGTTTCACCGACGCAACGCCTCGCATCGGCCGCCGGTAAAAAGTTTCACGGCTTAACTTTTCTTTAATAATTCGGCATGATTTTTGTTCATACTTGTTGAATCGCGCCGGAAAATAATGTATAATATTTTCAAATCGCTTTTTGCTGTCCGAATCGTCCGGAAGCGAAAAATAAAGTAAAATAGGAGGAAGACCATGAATTTAGGTTATGATGTGATCGTTACCATAACCGGTATCGTACTGGTGTTTATGATCCTCGTGCTGCTGATGGCAATTATCACGCTGGAGGGCAAGATCTTTGACGCCATGAACGGTAAGAAGGCTGCTGCAAAAGCTGCCGCCGCGCCGAAAGCTGCCGCAAAGCCTGCAGCACTGGCAAAGCCTGCCGCTGCTGCTCCTGCCGCACCTCAGGTCGAGGCCGGTATTCCGGGTGATGTCGTGGCTGCGATTATGGCGGCCATCACCGCGATGGGCAACGGCAAGTACGTCCTCAAGGCTGTGCGCCGTGGAAACAACAACTGGGGCAAGGCTGGCGTCAACGACACCACTGCGCCTTTTTAACACGGGAGGAAAAACATGTCACAGTTTATTGATACTCTGGTCGGTATTTTTACCAGTTCCGGTTTTGCACAGCTCGGTGAGCCGGGCGGCTGGCTGTATGCAGTTATGATCTGCGTCGGCTGCTTCCTGCTCTACCTCGCAATCGTTAAGGAATTCGAGCCTCTGATCCTTCTGCCGATGGCATTCGGCATGATCCTGGCAAATCTGCCCGGCAGCGGCATCATCCACATGCAGTACTTCGTCGGTGACGGCCTTGAACACCCGATGTGGATCGAGATCCTGAACAACGGCGGTCTGGCCGATATGCTCTACATGGGCGTCAAGCTCGGCATCTATCCGCCGCTGATCTTCCTCGGCATCGGCACCATGACCGACTTCGCTCCGCTGATCTCCAACCCCAAGAGCCTGCTGCTGGGTGCAGCTGCTCAGTTCGGTATCTTTGGTACTTACATGGGCGCACGTCTGCTGGCCGCTACCGGTCTGGTCGACTTCACCCAGAAGCAGTCCGCTGCAATCGCCATCATCGGCGGTGCAGACGGTCCTACTGCAATTTTCGTTACCTCTCGTCTGGCTCCGGAACTGCTGGGCAGTATCGCAGTTGCTGCGTATAGTTACATGGCTCTGGTTCCCGTTATCCAGCCGCCTATCATGAAGGCCCTGACCTCTAAGAAAGAGCGCACTGTCGTCATGAAGCAGCTGCGCACCGTCTCCAAGACCGAGAAGATCATCTTCCCGATCATGGTCACCATCATCGTTTCCCTGATCGTTCCCGATGCCGCTGTTCTGGTCGGTATGCTGATGCTCGGCAACCTGATGAAGGAGTCCGGTGTCGTTGACCGTATCCAGAAGACCGCAGGCAATGAGCTGATGAACATCATCACCATCTTCCTGGCTCTGTCGGTCGGCTGCACCACCTCTGCAAACACCTTCCTGAACTTCCGCACCCTGTTCATCATCGTGCTGGGTCTGATCGCATTCTCCTTCGGTACCGCTGCCGGCGTTCTGTGCGGCAAGGTCATGTACATCCTGACCGGCGGTCAGGTCAACCCCCTGATCGGTTCCGCAGGCGTTTCGGCTGTTCCTATGGCAGCTCGTGTTTCCCAGAAGGTCGGTCAGAGTGAGAACCCCCAGAACTTCCTGCTGATGCACGCTATGGGCCCCAACGTCGCTGGCGTTATCGGTTCGGCAGTTGCTGCTGGTATCCTCATCAACATCTTCGGCTAATCGTTTCTTAAAAATTCAATTTTCCGCCCATTTCGCTGGTTATTCTGCCGCGAGTGGGCGGTTTTTTGTGGTAGAAGTCTGTGCAATGCCCGGGAAATGTGATATACTATATTCTGATAAAATCTGTAAGATAAGAATAGGTGAAACAATGGCAACGAATCTCCAACAGGAATTTTGCGCTCTGCGCGATACCTATATTGAAAAGCAATTTGGCCGCCTGAACGATATGCAGCGCGAAGCGGTCTTTACCACAAAGGGGCCGCTTCTGATCCTGGCCGGTGCAGGCAGCGGAAAGACCACTGTGCTGGTGAACCGCATCGCGAACCTTATCCGGTTCGGCTCGGCTCATGGCTCCAAGTGGACGCCCCGGGAAGTGACCGAGGATGATGTGAAAGCTCTGCGCACGGCCATCATGACCGGTACGGATGCGCCCAGCTGGCTGGATGGAATGTTACGGCAGGATGCCGTCCGGAGCTGGAACGTGATGGCGATCACCTTTACCAACAAGGCGGCAGGGGAGCTGAAAGAACGTCTGCGGAATATGCTGGGCGGCGAAGAGGGCGACGAAGTGTTTGCGTCTACCTTCCACTCGGCCTGTGTCCGTATCCTGCGCCGCTGGGCAGAGGAAATCGGCTACCCGAAAAGCTTTACGATTTACGACACCGACGACGCTCAGCGTGTGATGAAGAGCGTCTACAAAGAGCTGAGCGTCGACGATAAATTTTTCCCGGTCAAAAGTGCCATCAACCAGATGAGCCGCTGGAAAGACCAGCTCATCAGTCCGCAGGAAGCTCTTCAGACCCCAGCAAAGGATACCAAGGGTGCGCTGGCGGCAAAAATCTATGCGGCCTACGAGAAAAAACTCCGTGATGCCGGTGCGTTCGACTTCGATGACCTGATTTATTACACGGTCTATCTCCTCGCCGAACACAAAGAGGCACGGGAGTTTTACCAGAACAAATACCGCTATCTGCTGGTAGACGAGTATCAGGATACCAGTGTGGCACAGTTCCGGCTCGTCAGCCTGCTGACCGGCCCAGAAAAGAACATCTGCGTTGTCGGTGACGATGACCAGAGCATTTATCGGTTTCGTGGTGCGACCATCGAGAACATCCTCAATTTCGAGCGCATTTATCCGGGAACCAAGACGATTCGTCTGGAACAAAACTACCGTTCTACGTCGAATATCCTGAACGCCGCGAACTGTGTTATCCAGCACAACACCGAGCGAAAGGGCAAGACCCTCTGGACGAAAAACGGCGAGGGTGACAAGGTGCATGTCTATACCGCCGAGAACGAGCAGGACGAAGCGAGCCACATTGCGGACATCATCGGCCAGCACCTGAAAGAGGGCGGCCACCTCTCCGACCATGCCGTTCTGTATCGGATGAACGCCCAGTCGGCACCTATCGAAAGCTACTTCACCCGTGCCGGCATCCCTCACAAAATTGTGGGCGGCCAGCGGTTCAACGACCGCAAAGAGGTCAAGGATATCCATTCCTACATGTCCATCGTGGCGAACTCCCGGGATGATGTGCGCCTGCGGCGCATCATCAACGAGCCTGCGCGAAAAATTGGCGCAACGACCATCGACGTCATTGCAGACCTCGCCGCACAGGAAGGGGTCAGCATGTTGGAGATCATCAGCCATGCCGACCAGTACGCAAAACTTTCCCGTGCCATCATGCCCCTGCTCAAGTTCTGGCAGATCTACCAGAGTTTGCAGGAGTCGCTGGAAACACGCACCCTTGATGAATTTGCGTCCGATGTCATTGAATTGACCGGTTACAAGGCCATGCTGGAAGCGGACATCGCCAAGGGTCACGAGGATGCCGCTGACCGGCTGCAGAACCTTGGCCAGCTCGTCAACAACGTCAAAAATTACTGCGACCAGCACGGCGAAGAGGCCAGCTTGGAAGGCTACCTCGAGGACATCGCCCTTATCAGCGATATCGACAGCTACAACGAAAGTGCGGATCAGGTCGTGCTGATGACCATCCACTCGGCCAAGGGATTGGAGTTCCCCTATGTATTCCTCATTGGCATGGAAGAGGGCGTCTTCCCCAGTGAGATGAGCAAATATTCCGAGGCTGACCTTGAAGAAGAGCGGCGTTTGGCATACGTTGGCATCACGCGTGCCAAGAAAGAATTGTACATCTCCGACAGCGTCACCCGGATGCTTTACGGTCGGACCCAGCGGAATGAGCCGAGCCGATTTCTCCGGGAGATCGAGCCGGAATACCTCGAAGAGACGCGCAGTCCGGTGTTGGAACAGCGTTCCCGTCTGGGCGGCTGGGGTTCCGGTTATAGCGATACGGTTCCGGGCGGAGCGTCCGGCTATTCAGGTGCGTCCGGCTGGGGCCGGTCGGCATCCAGTTATGGCGGCGGCTACGGCGGCGGATATGGTTCGGGTTACAGCAACCGCAGCGGCTACCTGAACCGGGAGTACAACGCCGGGGAGCGGAGCGGCGGTTTTGGCTCCGGCTATGGCCGCAGCAGTTCGGCCAGCCCGAACGTCCAGCACAGCAGCTTCGGCAGCGGTTACGGACGCCCGGCGGCACCCAAGGCACCTGCGCAGAAAACGAGTTTCGGCAGTGTGCAGACTACCTCGACCACGCGTCCGGCAGCAAACCAGCCCAAACACTACGAGCCGGGCGATATCGTGGAACACAAGGTCTTCGGCCGCGGCACGGTGTTAAAGGTCAAACCGGCCGCAGGCGACCAGATCGTGGAGATCAACTTTGAAAAAGTCGGCGTGAAAAAGACGATGGCAAATTTTGCGCCGCTTACCAAAATAACGGAGGAATAACCAAATATGATGACCGTTCGATTGATCGCGCACACGCCCGACCCGGAAAAGGTCGTGGCAGCAGCGGCCAAGCTCTGCTATTCGGATGCGCACATCACCGACCTGCTGGACGGACTGGACGAGGAAAAGACGGCGAAGTTTCTGAATATGCTCAGCGACCTCGGCCATGCAAGCCCCATTGAACATGCCAGCTTCACCTTTGGCATCGAGGGCGTCAGCCGCACCCTGCTGGCCCAGATCACCCGGCACCGCATCGCATCGTTCAGCGTCCAGAGCCAGCGGTATGTCCGGCTGGATGATTTCCGCTATGTCATTCCGCCTGAGATCGAGGCGATTCCCGAAGCAAAGGAAGCTTTTCTCGAGAGCATGAACGAGGACGCAAAGCGGTATCTCGACCTCGCCAAAAAGCTGGAAGACGGCCACACCGCCCGGCTGATGGCGGAAGGGATGCCCGAAAAGCAGGCACGCGCCAAGGCATCCAAGCAGGCCAACGAGGACGCGCGCTTTGTCCTGCCTAACGCCTGCGAGACGAAGATGGTCGTCACCATGAACGCGCGCAGCTTGCAGAATTTCTTCCACCTGCGCTGCTGCAACCGCGCCCAGTGGGAGATCCGGGAGCTGGCAGAGAAGATGTTCGAGCTGGTCTACCCGGTGGCACCCCACATTTTCCGCACTGCTGGCCCAGCCTGCGTTTCCGGCCCCTGCCCGGAGGGCAAGATGTGCTGCGGCAAAACAGCGGAAGTCCGCGCAAAATATGCTGCACTGAAAGGGGAGCAGGTCAGCCATGAGTGAGAAAAAGGGAACCCTCATCGTTCTGGAAGGTCTGGACGGCAGCGGCAAGGCGACACAGGCGAAACTGCTGGCCGAGAACCTGAAAGCGCAGGGGAAACAGGTGAAGGAGATCACCTTCCCGGATTACGCCAGCGATTCCAGCGCGCTCGTCAAGATGTATCTGGCCGGTCAGTTCGGCGACAAGCCCGATGATGTCAACGCTTACGCTGCATCGAGCTTTTATGCCGTTGACCGCTATGCCAGCTATAAAAAGGACTGGGGCAAGTTTTACAACGATGGCGGCGTCATCATCGCTGACCGCTACACCACCTCGAACGCCGTCCACCAGTGTTCCAAGCTTCCACCGGAGCAGTGGGAGAGCTTTTTGAACTGGCTGTTTGACTACGAATTTCGTCTGCTGGGGCTTCCGGCACCTGACCGGGTGATTTATCTGCAGGTCGACCCGGCGGTGAGCCAGAAGCTGATGACCGGCCGTTACCACGGCGACGAGAGCAAAAAGGACGTACACGAGAAAGATTTGGAATATCTGGCCCGGAGCCGGAAGGCTGCCGAGTTCTGTGCGGCGCATCTGGGCTGGAAGACCGTCCACTGCACCGAGGGCGGCACCATGCGCACCATCGAGGCCATCCAGTCTGAGGTTCAGGCACTTGCGGCGGAGGTCCTGGGCTGACCGGGCCGCATAACAATTGATAAAGGAGGCATCCTATCTGATGTACCGTTTGATGCAGCCGTCGGACATGGCGGCGGTGCTTTCGCTCTGGAAGCGAGAGCGTGGAGACACAGAAGAATTTGCAAAAACTGCCATCGAGCGTTTCGCCGGTGTGCAGAACGTCTATGTTGCGGAAGAAAATGACCGGATCGTGGCCTTTGCGCTGGCGGTCCCGGTCACCTTGCAGGGCCGGGCAGGCAATTACCTGTACGCGCTCTGCGGTCAGGGCAGTCTGCTGCTGGCCGGTCTGGTCGATTACCTCTGCGCTCAGCAGAAACTGCGCGGTGCAGGCTTTACGGTCACGGTTCCAGCCAGTGCTGAGCAGGGAAACCTGCTCGAGGATAAGGGCTTTCAGCACGCGTTTGCTCTCCGCTGTCTGCCCCGGGAAGTGGAGCGGAACCTGTGGAGTCAGGCCGAATTCGACTCGGTAACGGCGAAAAAGCTCTGCGAATTGCGCGCGAAGTTCTGGCCGGATACGGTGCAGTTCACACCCGAGCGGATGGCGGTCGTGCTGGGCGATCTGTATTCGCGCGGCGCAACGCTGGTCTCGAGCGAAAAGGGTTACGGCGTTTATTTCCGTCAAGAGGACACCCTCTATTTCGTCGAACTGATGGCCGAGGACGACCGTTCCGCCGAGAAATTGATGGAAGCAGCCCGTGAAAAAGAAGTCATCGTCGAAAAGGCGGTCATCACCGTCGGCGCAATGCAGAACCTCTTCCTCGGAGAGGGTAGACGGCAGGAGTACGGCATGATCCGCTTTGAGGGTGAGCCGTTCGACGTGTCGGACAGCTACATGCGGCTGATGCTGGATTAAAAAAGGAAGGTGCGTATGGCACAGAGAGCGACCCACGCCCGGAAGAAAAAGGGCGGCATCGGGAAGATTTTGCTCATCATCGTTCTGCTGCTGGTTCTGGCGGCAGGCGGTGCGTTCCTGCTGGCAAGGCAGGAGATTTACGGCAAGGATGGCGGCGAGACCGTCACCGTTTCCATCGAGCAGGGAAGCGGCGTGGCGACCATCGCCAAAAAGCTGAAAAATGCAGGCGTCATCAAATTTCCACAGCTGTTCCGCTGGTACGTCGGCAAAAACGGCGCGGCGGCAAAGCTGCAATACGGCGAGTTCACCCTGACCGCCGGGGAGTCCTACGATGATATCATCACCAGCCTGTCGGAGTACGCCAAGGCGGAGTCGGTGCGGCTGACCTTCCCGGAGGGAACGACCGCCATCGCTATGGCGAAAAAGATGGAAGAGGCCGGGCTGTGTACCGCCGAAGAGTTCCTTGAAGAGGCCAACACCGGCGATTTCAGCGAGTATAAGTTCTGGTCGTATGTTCCGGACGACAAGGACGCCCCCGACCGCTTTATGAAGTGCGAGGGATATCTCTTCCCGGACACCTACGAGTTCCTTGTGGATGATACCGTCCATAACTACGTTGCAACGTTCTATTCACATTTCAATCAGCAGATCACCGACGAGATGTATAAAAAACTCGATGAGCAGGGCATGACTCTGCCCGAACTCATCACGCTGGCATCGTTTGTCCAGGAGGAAGCCGGAAACGATCAGGATGCAAATGTTGCGCAGGTCTTCCGGAATCGTCTGTCCGAGGGTTCACCTTACCCGAAGCTCCAGAGCAATGCGTCCAGCTATATCCAAAGCGACGCGGATAACAACTACCTCTGGAACTGGGTCGCGCCCTATTACGGCGGCTGGGAGAAGATCCCGGAAAATATCGTCAATGCGTATGATACCTATACCTGTACCGGCCTGCCTGCCGGCCCCATCTCGAACCCGGGCATGGCGGCAATTCAGGCATCCCTTGACCCGAAGTATGACGCGGATGTGAAGGACTGCTATTTCTTTGTCACCGACCTGTCGGGCCACTACTATTACGCCAAGACCTACGCCGAACACACGGTCAACTGTGAAAAGGCTGCTGCAGTCAACAAAAGTTACAGCAGCTCTTCGTCCAAAAACTGATAGAGAAGGAATGTAAAAACCATGCTTGAGATCCCAGAACTTCTGTCTCCGGCAGGCGACATTGAACGCCTGCGCTACGCCATCAACTACGGCGCGGATGCTGTCTATTGCAGTCTGCCCGAATTCGGGATGCGCTCCGCTCCGACCAACTTTACCCCGGAGCAGCTGTCCGAGGGCGTCATCTATGCCCATGCGCGCGGACGCAAAGTTTACCTGACCATGAACACCCTGCCGACCAACGAGGAAGCCGACCGTCTGCCGCAGGCCATCAAGGATGCCGCCGCTGCCGGTGTGGATGCCTTCATCGTGGCAGACCTCGGTGTGCTGGACGCATGCAAGACCTTTGCGCCGGAGATCGACGTCCACATGTCCACCCAGACCGGAATCACCAACTGGGCGGCGGCAAACGCGGCCTATAAGATGGGCGCGAAGCGTGTCGTTCTGGCACGGGAGCTGACGTTACAGGACATCGCTACCATCCGCGACAAGACGCCGCCGGAACTGGAAATTGAAGCCTTTGTCCATGGCGCGATGTGCATGAGCGTGTCGGGCCGGTGTCTGCTGTCCAATTACATGGCTGGCCGTGACGCAAACCGCGGCCAGTGCGCCCAGCCCTGCCGCTGGAAATACTACCTCAGCGAGGAGACGCGCCCGGGCCAGCTGTACGAGATCGGCGAGAACGAGAACGGCAGCTACATCCTGAACGCGAATGATATGTGTACGGCACCCTTCCTCGACCTCATCTGCAAGGCAGGCGTCGACAGCCTGAAGATCGAGGGCCGTGCCAAGACCTTCTACTATGTCGCCAGCGTCACGGCGGCCTACCGCAAGGCACTTGACCAGTATCTGGCCGACCCGATGAACGAGAACTTCGACCTGCCGGAGTCGGTTCTGGACGAGCTGACCCGTACCAGCCACCGCCACTATTCGCCCGGTTTCTACTTTGGCCGGGAGCAGGCGCGGCAGGCCACCGACAGCGCGACCTATATCCGCGAGTGGGAGTTCGTCGGCACGGTGGACAGCTGGGAGAAGGGCGTCGCCCACTGCCAGCAGCGCGGCAAGTGGAGCCTCGGCGATACGCTGGAAGTTCTCTGCCCGGACGGACGCAGTATTCCGCTGAACCCGGAGTGGATCGAGAACGAGGCCGGACAGCGTGTGGAGTCCACGCCGCACGCGATGGAAAAGTACACCATCCCGACCCCGGAACTTCCGCCGATGAGTCTGCTCCGCCGGAAAGTTTAATAGCCCTCTCAGTCTCGCATCCGCTCGCCAGCTCTCCCAAAGGGAGAGCCACTGGCGTGTCGGTTAAGTTTTAAATACAAACAATAAATGCCGGGCCTCGCGGTCTGGATTCACAACAGCAAACCTGTGAATCTGTCCAGCGGAGTCCGGCATTTTATGTTTATTCTTTTGTGGTAAAAGTCAGGTCCAGCACTGGACCGAAAGGGTCGAACACGAGATTCTTGATGCCGCTGGCAATCAGCAGGCGTTTCTGCTGGGCAAACAGCGGAACCACGGCACAGTCGCTGACGAGCTGACGCTCACAAGCGGCCAGCAGGGAACAGCGTGTGCTGCCGGTTGCAGTTGTGCTTGCGCTGAGCTGGGTAGAATAGAGCGCGTTGCCGTAATTTGTCAGGCCGCCGCCCTGCTCCGTGAACTGGTTCAGGATGCTGTACACACTGCCGCTCTCCGCGCTGATGGGCGCAAGAGCGATGGTGTAGTCACCGCTGGCAAGACGCTTGTCGAATTCCTCCTGCTCGACCTCCTCGATTGAGAAGAAGAGGGAGAACTGTTTCTGCCACTCGCCGTTGATCTCCTCGGCGGCCTGTGTCAGTCCGCTTCCGGCCGGGAGCATCAGGGTGACTTTGTTGAAGTCGGAATTCTGCATCCCCTGCCGGGCATCCAGATAGAGCTGCTTTGCGTTGGCAATGTCGGGCGTCGGGTCGCCGGCGGCGGTGCGGTAGTCGATGCCATCCACGGTCAGGCCGTCCGGGATAAGCCCGGTCGCGGTGGAAAACAGACCAGTGTCCGGCACTTCTGCGGCGTCACGGGCAACGCTGGCAAGTGCCTGCCGGAGCTCGGTGGACGCAAACACGGAGTCGCAGTTGAAGAGCAGGCTCCATGTAGTGTCGGAATAGGAAATGCTCGTGAGCGAGGTCTTTGCGCCTGTCTCATCAAGGGCGGCGGAACACTTCTCGTTGGAGATGAGCTGTTCGGCGGACTGCCCGGCGGAGCTGGTATTCTGCACCAGACGCAGGTTGTCGATGAGACTGCCCGAAGGCTCCCGGCGGAGGAACAAGCCGTTCGCCGTCCAGTTGTAGATGTAGAAACTACCGCTGGAGAGGGTGGAAGCGGAGGTCAGGCCATAGGTGCCTCGCGTGCTTTCAAAGAAGGCCTCGTCGCAGGGCATTGCGCCGGGCAGGGTCAGCTTGGAGAGAAACGTTTCGTCCGGCGCGCTGAGCTGGAACACCAGCGTTTTGTCGCCATGGGCCGAGACGCCCAGCGAACTTTCCGGCATCTGGCCGCTCAGGACGGCGGAACTGTTCTCGATGGCGGAGAACTCGACCGCATAGGGAGAATTCGTGTCCGCCCGGAACATCCGCCGGAACGCAAAGACGAAATCCTCGGCGGTGATGGCGTATTCGGTGGCGGCTCCCTTGGTGCCGGTATAGGTCAGGCCGTCCTTTAAATAAAATGTATAGGTGCGCTTGTCGGCGGAGACTTCCCACCGCTCGCACAGCTCCGGCACCAGCTGGCCGGAGGCGTCTTTCCGGACGAGGCCGCTGTACAGGTTCTCGCAGGCGATGACGTCCGAAGCCGAAGACGCCACCTGTGGGTCAAGGTTGGCCGGGATGGTGTCGACGAACCATGTGAAACTGTTGGAGCCGGAACCACAGCCGGTCAGACAGAAAGCGAACACGGCGAGAAGCAACGCCGCAGAAAAAAATCTCAGATGCTGTTTCAAGAGGAATAAGTCCTTTCGGGGTGATGAAAATGAAATCGAGAATGGCGCAGGAACAAAAAATCTGTACCTTAAGTGTAACAGAAAGCGTCGAAAAAGACAATTATCATTTTGTGGATTTCAATGGGCTTTTGAGGCATGGTTTTGGGTTTTCCGTTGCCAATTGAGAGTAAAAGGTGTAAAATGGGGAAGCAAGAGTGTAACAGCACTCCTTACAGAAACAAATACAGGATATTACTTATTATAGAGGAGGTTCTGTTTTTATGCAGAAAGAACAGCAGAAACTGACCGAACTGGTCAAGGGCAAAAAAGTCGCGTTCATCGGCGCAGGCGTCAGCCACAAGACCCTGATCGAGGAGTTTGTGGGTCTGGGTGCCATCGTGACCCTCTGCGATAAAAAGAAGAGCGTCGATGACTTCGGCGATTACGCCGACACCATCCGCCGTCTGGGCATCAATCTGAGCCTTGGCGACAACTACATGGACGGCTTCAAGGGGCAGGACATCATCCTGCGCACCCCGGGCTTTGAGTATTTCCAGAAGCCGCTGCAGGACGCCATCGCCGCCGGCACCATGGTGACGAGCGAGGTCGAGCTTTTCTTCGACTTCTGTCCCTGCGAGATCGTGGGCGTGACCGGCTCGGACGGCAAGACCACCACCACCACCCTTATCTCCAAATTCTACGAAGCCGCTGGCCGTAAGGTCCATCTGGGCGGCAACATCGGCGCGGCTCTGCTGCCCATGCTGCCCGACGTGGCTCCCGAGGATGTGGCAGTCGTTGAGCTGTCCAGCTTCCAGCTCATCAGTATGCACAAGAGCCCGAAGATCTCGGTCGTCACCAACGTGACCCCGAACCACCTCGACCACCACAAGGACATGCAGGAGTACATCGACGCAAAGCGGAACATCTTGCTCCATCAGGAGCCGCCCTGCCGCGAAGTTCTGGGCTATGAGAACGACATTACCCGGGGAATGAAGGCCGACTGCAAGGGCAAGCAGGTCTGGTTCACCCGTCTGCACACCACCGACAACGGCGCATTCCTGCGTGACGACGGGATGCTCTGCATGGCAGAGGATGGCGTCGTGACCCCCTTCCTCGCACAGAAGGACGTCAAGCTGCGCGGCCTGCACAACATCGAAAACCTGCTGGCCGCTGCCGCCGCTGTCTGGGGTGAGGTGCCGGTCGAGGCCATCCAGAAAGTCGGCAGCACCTTCACCGGCGTGGAACACCGCATCGAGCCGGTGCGTGTTCTGGACGGCGTTACCTATTATAATGACTCCATCGCATCCAGCCCCACCCGTACCATCGCTGGTCTGCGCAGCTTCGACCAGAAGGTCATCCTGATCGCAGGCGGCTACGACAAGAAGATCCCGTATGAGCCGCTGGCACCGGAGATCTTGAAGCACGTCAAGACTCTGATTTTGATGGGCGCGACCGGCCCTCGCATCGAGAAGGCTGTCCGGGAGCATCCGGATTTCGCAAACAGCGGTCTGGACATCCAGCACGCCGACAACATGCAGCACGCCGTCGAGCTGGCACGCGCTGCCGCAAAGCCCGGCGATGTGGTCACCATGTCGCCTGCAAGTGCGTCCTTCGACCTCTACCCGAACTTTGAGGTGCGCGGCCGCGACTATAAGAACATCGTCAACAACCTGAGATGATCGCGCAGGTAACGAATGAACGCCAGAAACGGCGGTTTCTCAATGCCTGCCGGGGCAAGCTCTGCTTCGCCGCAAAGATGCCCCTTTCGTTGGAAATGTTCGGCAAGAGCCAGTCCGGCTGGTTCTTTGCCGGGCCGACGCTGGCCGTGGAGCTGAGCGGAAGCACGGCATGGATGGCAGGCCACGCGAACCCCGACGAACTGGCGAGCTTTCTGGAATTCTGCGACTGTCACGCGATGGTGCTGGATGAAAGAGACGGCCCACCGCCGACCGGCTGGAAACGAGAGCGAACCCATTCGGTCTTCGGCCTGACGCCCGGTCAGCAGCTGCCGCTTCCGCCTGTGGATGAGACGCTGTGGCAGAGTCTGACGCTGGACGAGAACCCACCGGCCTATCCGGTAGCGGAGTTTCTTTTCCCCGACCGCCCGTCCCGACGGGATGATTTCTACTCGGAACTGTGTACCAAGCGCAGCCGGGGCAGGGTAAAGGTCTGGACGCTGAACCAGGAGGGAAAGCTTATCTGCACCGTCGGGGCATACGCCATCGCCAACGGGCAGGCATATATGGCTTGCGGCGAGACGGTGGAATCCCTGCGCGGAAAAGGCATCGGCGGACGGCTCATCGTCCAGATGGCGAATGAGCTGTCAGCGGAAGGATACCAGCCGGTGTTCCTCTGCAGCCCGGAACGAGTCCATTTTTATACAAAGCTCGGCTTCGCAAAGCTGGGCGAATACGCACGCTACGAAAAATAAAAGCTAGGAAAAATATCAGTTATGTCAATGTTGAACCACTTTTTCGATTTCAAACCCGAGGTACTGGCACTGGATGAAAAGGCAATGGAGCTGTGCCAGCCCTATTTCAAGCACATGGAGGAGATCCGGGATTTCAACCAGCTCAAGATGCTGAAAGCCTTTGCGGACACCCAGATGTCCTCGACCGATATGCTTGGCACCACCGGTTACGGCCTGTGGGATACTGGCCGCGCCAAGCTGGAGCAGATCTTCGCCGAGGTCATGGGCGCGGAGGACGCCCTGGTGCGCAGCCAGTTCATGAGCGGCACCCACACGCTGGCGGTCGCTCTGTTTGGCCTGCTCCGCACAGGTGACACTCTGCTGGCAGCGACCGGCCGCCCTTATGATACCCTCGAGGGCGTCATCGGTCTGGACGGCAAGGGCAAAGGCACCGGTACCTTGATGGATTACGGTGTGCTTTACGACGAAGCACCGCTGAAACCGGACTTTACGCCCGACTATGACCTCATCGCCCAGAAAGCACCGGGCGCAAAGGTCTGCCACATCCAGCGCAGCCGCGGCTATCTGCAGCGCAACGCCTTTGATCTGGACACCATCCAGAAAATTGCCGATACCGCCCGTGCCGCGAACCCGGATATCATCATCTTCGTGGACAACTGCTACGGCGAGTTCACCCAGACCAAGGAGCCGTGTCAGGCAGGCGCAGACCTCGTGGTCGGCAGCCTCATCAAGAACCCCGGCGGCGGCATCGCGCCCACCGGCGGCTACATCGCAGGCCGTCACGACCTCGTGGAGCAGTGCGCTTACCGCCTGAACGCGCCCGGCCTTGGCAAGGAGCTGGGCTGCACGCTGGATACGCCCCGTGATATGTATCTGGGCTTCTACTATGCGCCCGGTATCGTCTGCGAGGCCATCAAGACGGCCATCTATGCTCAGTGCCTGCTGGAACTGCTGGATAAAAATCCCATCCCTCGCTACTGCGACGACCACAACGATATCGTGACCTGCTTCGACGCAGGTACGGCAGATGCGCTGATCGGTTTCTGCCGCGGCGTGCAGGCCGCAAGCCCAGTGGACAGCTATGCCGCACCGGAACCCTCCCCGGAACCGGGTTACACCGACGAAGTCATCATGGCGAGCGGCAGCTTTACGCAGGGCAGCACCATCGAGCTTTCCTGCGACGGTCCGCTCCGTGAGCCGTACACCTGCTATCTGCAGGGCGGTCTGAACTTCTCCGCAAGCCGTGCCGGTGTTCTGCTGGCCGTGCAGAAAGCGTATTTTGAGTGACCCTCTCAGTCAATACCTGACGGTATTGCCAGCTCTCCCGGAGGGGAGAGCCATTGGCATGTCGGGCAAGTTTCTGTCGCAAACGCAAGGTGGATAGCCCTGCTGTGTGACGAAACAGCTGTGAAGAAAGAGAGAATAAGCGTATCTATGAGAAAACTAGGCGACCGTGTGGGAACCTTCACGGATTCGGTCATTCGGCGGATGACCCGTATCAACAACCAGTATGATTCCATCAACCTGTCGCAGGGCTTCCCGGATTTCGACCCACCGAAGGAGCTGCTCGACGCTCTGGCAAAAGCGGCCTACAACGGCCCTCACCAGTACGCGGTGACCTTCGGCGCAAAGAACTTCCGTGACGCTCTGGCGAAAAAAGCAAGCCAGACGTTGCACCATGAGGTGAACCCGGATACCGAAATTTGCGTGACCTGCGGCGGCACCGAGGCGATGATGGCCGCTATGATGACCATCTGCAACCCGGGCGACAAGGTGATGATCTTCTCGCCGTTCTACGAGAATTACGGTGCGGACGCCATCCTGTCCGGCGCAGAGCCGATTTACATTCCGCTGGTTCCGCCCGAGTATGAGTTCGACCTGAGCTTGATCGAGAAGGGCTTCCGGGAGGGTGCAAAGGCACTGATCCTCTGCAACCCGTCCAATCCCTGCGGCAAAGTCTTCCGCCGGGATGAGCTGGAAGCCATCGCCAAGCTTGTCATCCAGTACGACGCCTTTGTGGTGACGGATGAGGTGTATGAACACATCATCTACGCACCCAACGAGCATATCAGCATGGCGTCGCTGCCCGGCATGTTCGAGCATACCATCACCTGCAACTCGCTGTCCAAGACATACTCCATCACCGGCTGGCGTCTGGGCTATCTCATCGGCCCGGCGGAAGTCATCGAGGCAGCGCGGAAAGTGCATGATTTCCTGACCGTCGGTGCGGCGGCACCCTTACAGGAAGCAGCCGTTGCCGGGCTGGAAATGCCGAAGTCCTACTACGAGGGCTTGCAGGCACTCTATACCGAAAAGCGAGACCATTTCCTCGCCGGGCTTGACCGCATCGGCCTGAAGCACAATGTGCCGCAGGGAACTTATTTTGTCATGATCGACATCTCGGATTTCCTCGCCCTGCCGCAGTTTGCCGGTTGGACCGACCTCGAGTTTTGCGAGTGGATGATCCGGGAGATCGGCGTGGCGGCGGTGCCGGGCTCGAGCTTCTTCCGGGAGCCGGTCAACCACCTGATCCGGATGCACTTTGCCCGTGGCACCGATGTGCTGGATGAAGCTGTCAACCGGTTAGAAAAATTAACGAATTTGTTAAAATAAAAAACAAGGCCCACGTGGTCGTGTGTTTCGCAGAAAGTGAACCGACATGCCAATGGCTCTCCCCTCTGGGGGAGCTGGCAATGCGAAGCATTGACTGAGAGGGCTATAAGAAAGTGTGACGTACATGAACAAGGTAACTCCCATTGATTCCGAGATGCTGGCCCGGTTCGAGAAGGGCTATGACGCAAAACCGGAACTGCAGGTCATTTCCAATGCAATTTCTCGCACCAGCCTTGATGACGCGGCCTTTGTTCCGGCTGCGGCGGCAAAGCTGCGGATGGACTTCTCCGTTCTGGTGCCGACCACCGAGGTCACCTGGCAGAAGCAGAGCGGCCGCTGCTGGATGTTCTCGACCATGAATGTCCTGCGCCAGCGCGTTATCAAAAAGTGCAAGCTGGAGGATTTCTCCTTCTCCCAGACCTATCTCGCATTTTACGACAAGCTGGAAAAGGCGAACCTGTTCTTCGAGAACATCATCCACTTCGCCGACCAGGATCTGGACGATCGCGAAACCTTTGAGTTGATGGGTAATCCGCTGCCCGACGGCGGCCAGTGGGATATGGCGATCAGCCTGACGAAAAAGTATGGTCTGGTGCCGAGCTGGGTCATGCCCGAGACCACGGCTTCGACCGGCACGGCAAAGTATCTGCCCATCCTGACCCGGAAGATGCGCGAGGACGCGCTGGAACTCCGCAAGCTGGTTCGGGAGGGCAAAGACCCCTCCGCTCGTCGGGAAGAGATGCTGGCGGAAATTTACAACGCTCTTCGCGTTCTGTACGGCCAGCCGCCCAAGACCTTCGATTTCGAGTACACCGATGAGGACAAGGTCTATCACTGCGACCGGAATCTGACCCCGAAGAGCTTTATGGAAAAGTATGTTGGCAACGACTTCGACGATTATGCCGTCATCATTTCGTCGCCCATCCACGAGATGAACCGCACCTACTGCCAGCCGTTCATGGGCGACGTGGTCGAGGATAACATGTTCTGGCTCAACCTCTCGCAGGAGGAGCTGGAAGACCTCACCATCCACCAGCTGCAGGCCGGCGAGGGCGTCATGTTCAGCTGCGACTGCCACCCGGACGGCGACCGCAAGAACGGCTATTGGGATCAGGATTCTTTCCAGTACGGCGAGCTGCTGGGTGGCATGACTTTCAACATGACCAAGGCCGAGCGTCTGCTGACCCGTGACAGCACCATGAACCACTGCATGATGTTCTGCGGCGTCAATCTGGACGAGGACGGCAAGGCCAACCGCTGGAAGATCGAGAACAGCTGGGGCAAGGAGAACGGACAGGACGGCTACTACATCGCCAGCGAGAAATGGTTCAAGGCGAATGTGTACCAGATCACCGTCCGAAAGAGCCTGCTCAGCGACGAGCAGCGCAAACTGTTCGAGCAGGAGCCGCTCCCGATGAAGCTGTGGGATCCGCTCAGCTGAGAAATGTTGTGATTTTTGGAGAAAAAACCAATCGGGGATTGGATAAAGTGATAAAAATTTCAATTTCCGGCAAAATTGGTTGAAAATGGATTGACAGTGTTCACTGGGTTGTGATAGAATAAACGTGTGAAAGAAAACCTTTGACACGCATGATAGGCAAAGCAGTTGAAAAGCTGTGACGCAAAGCTAAAGGGCCTGTAAAATGGCAGCCAGTTGCACTTAAAAGAGTATCGCGATGTACTTTGAGTGCAGGACGATGCTCTTTTTTCTTTTCCTGATATTGTTATTTCCGAAAATCGTCATGATACAATTCCAAAGCAAGACAAACCGGCAGGTGTACCAAAAGCACCTGCCGGTTTGTCTTTGTTTATTTTGTTTTGAAAATCAAAGCGTGTCCAGTGCCTGACGTGCAGCACGGATGGTATCTTCGCTGGTCTGCCAGAGGTCAAACTCGCTGAATCCGGGCAGACCCATCGGTACACCCTCCCGGCGGAAAATCATCCGGCTGTCCAGCACCTGTTTGCCGGAGAGGTGGAACGACTTCGCGCCTGTCTCGGCGGCAAGGGCCGGGATGTTGGCAGGGGAGACGCCTGCACCGACCAGAATCTCGATGCGGCCATTTGCGGCCTCGACCAGCTGCCGGAGCAGGGCGGAACCTGCCGGGGCGTTTGCGGCCTGACCGCTGGTAAGGATGGTGGACAGGCCCAGCGCGCAGGCATCTTCGAGCGCGGCGAATGGGTCACGGCAGACATCAAAGGCACGATGGAGCGTCAATGCGACCGGACGCCCTGCCTTTTCCGCAGCATGGGCGGCGGCAGCGTAGATCGTGCGGAGAGCGTCGACGTCCAATGAGCCATCTGGTTTCAGAACACCGGTCACGATGCCATCCGCACCGGCAGTGACCAGCTCAGCAGCGGATTCTTCCATCTGTGCCAGTTCGTAGGAGTCATAGCAGAAATCACCGAACCGTGGACGAAGCAGGGCGCGGACGGGAAGCCCTGTCTCGACCTTGACCTGACGCACCAGCGCAAGGCTGGGCGTTATGCCGCCAACGACTAAATCGGCGCAGAGTTCCAGCCGGTCGGCACCGCCCTTTTTCGCGGCAATGGCACTTGCTGTGCTGTCAACACAGACTTCGAGGGTGTAGGACATAGAGATTACTCCTTCCGTCATTGCTTCGCAATGCCACCCATCCTCCCTTTGTCTCTTCGAGACATCTCCCTCCGGCCGGAGGGAGTCTTTCTCAATGAGGGAGGCTTTTCAAGGCCCCATCTTTGAGGGGGCTGTCACCGGAGGTGACTGGGGGAGTTACTGCACACTTTCAAGAAACCGCACGAACCCGGCCCGGCCAGCTTCGTCCAGCTTATAGACACCAGCATCGACCAGAACCTCGGCGAAGACGTGGCCGATCTCATCCTGCAGGATGGTGTGGACATTCTCGGCGTTGAGGTCAGGGTGTTTTGCCAGAATCTCACCGGCCCACTCAGCGTGCTTCTGGATGTTCTCGCCATACTCGGCGGCAGGGGTGCGGTTCACCAGAGCCGTTTCCAGCTCGGCCATCTCGCCCTTCAGGCGGCTGGGGAGGACAGCCAGACCCATGACTTCGATCAGGCCGATGTTCTCCTTCTTGATGTGGTGGAGCTTTGCGTGGGGATGGTAGACGCCCAGCGGATGCTCCGGCGTCGTGATGTTATTGCGGAGAACGAGGTCGAGCTGGAACTTGCCGTCACGCATCCGGGCGATGGGGGTGATGGTGTTGTGCGGCTCGCCGTCCGTCTCGGCAAAGATGAAGCAGCTCTCGTCGGTGTAGCCGCGCCATGCGGTCAGGATCTTGTCGGCAAGCTCGACCAGACGCTCGTCGTCGGCGCAGGTCAGACGGATGCAGCTCATCGGCCAGTGAACGATACCGGCTTCGACATCCTCATAGCCCGGGAACGTCCAGCTCTTCTCGATGGGAGCCTTTGCCATTGCGAATTCGTAGTGGCCGCCCTGAAAATGGTCGTGGCTCAGGATGCTGCCGCCGACAATGGGCAGGTCGGCGTTGCTGCCGACAAAGTAGTGGGGGAAGAGGGCGACGAAATCCAGCAGCTTGCGGAAAGTCGCGCGCTCGATCTTCATCGGGGTGTGCTGGCTGTTGAAGACGATGCAATGCTCGTTGTAGTAGACGTAAGGGCTGTACTGCAGGTTCCACGCACTGTTGTTGATGGTGAGCGGAATGATACGGTGGTTCTCACGGGCCGGGTGGTTCATCCGGCCGGCATAGCCCTCATTCTCGACGCAGAGCTGGCACTTCGGGTAAGCACTCTGGGGCGCGAGCTTTGCGGCGGCGATGGCTTTCGGGTCCTTTTCGGGCTTGGACAGGTTGATGGTGATGTCCAGATCGCCGTAGGGGGTCTTGGTGACCCATTTCAAATCGCGTTTGATGCGGTAACGGCGGATGTAGTCGGTGTCCTGACTGAACTCATAGAACCAGTCGGTCGCTGCCTGAGGGCCTTCGTTCTCGTACCGCTCCTCAAAGTTGGCACGGACGATGCTGGGCCGGGGCGTCAGAACACCCATCAGCTTGGTGTCGAAGAGGTCACGGGCGGTGGAGTTGTCCTCACAGACACCGCGCGCAACTGCATCGTCGACCAGCACTTTCAGGATGCTCTCGAGGTCGGTGTAGCAGACATCGCCCTCGGGTTCGGTGAAGCTGTCCAGCTGCATGGTCATGAGCAACTGGTTGCGGATATATATCTCATCATCGGGAAGGATGAGGCCGGTATCAAGGCCGTAATTGACGAGCTGCTGAATTGCGGTAGAGATCACAGCACTGCGCCTCCCTCCGGACGGATGGAGAGGATGTGGCAATGACCCTCGCCGAGGATGGCTTCCATGCCGGCCTTGAACTCATCCAGCATATCCAGCGGTACAAATGCCTGTGCCGTGCCGGCGAAACCGCCGCCGTGGACACGGACAGCACCGCAGTCGCCCAGCAGATGCTTTGCGGCGGCGATGGTGACACCGACTTCCTGATGTTCCTTGTAACCGGCCGGGATGACGTTCTGGAGATATTCCCAGCTGCTGTTGCCGGACTCGTTGACGAGGGCAAGGAAAGTGTCAAAATCACCGCTGCGGAGTGCAGCGACCTGCTTTGTGACACGGTCGTTGTCGGCATAGATGTGGAACGCACGCAGAACGGCACGGTCACCACAGGCCTTGCGACACTCGGGAATCTTGGAGATAAACGTCTCAAACGGGACATCACGCAGGACTTCGCCGCCGCAGACAGCAGCGACCGCACGGCAATCGGTGGGGATGGCGGCATACTCGTCGGTCAGGTCAGCATGGTCTGCACCGGAATCGAGGATGCAGAGGGCGAGGCCGGCCTTGGAGAAATCGACTGCGACCGGCTCCACATCGGGGTGTGCCGGGTCAGCGAAATCAATGGTAATGATGTTGCCGACGCTGGACGCCATCTGATCCATCAGGCCGCAGGGTTTGCCAAAGTAAACGTTCTCTGCCCACTGGCCGATCTGAGCGATGGCGATGGGTGAGACTTTCTCGGTCATGAACAGGTCGTTCAGGATGACGCCGATCAGGACTTCAAACGCGGCAGAGGAAGAGACGCCGCTGCCCTTGGGAACGTTGGACGAGATGTAGACATCCAGACCGGACAGAGCCGCGCCGCGCTGGACAAAGGCGGCGCACTCGCCGCGCAGGATGGCGGCACTGGTGTTTTCCTCTTCCTTGCGCGTGGTCAGGTCAGCGAGGTCGATGACGCAGAGGTCGTAGCCTTCGCTCTGGACACGCAGCTGATTTAGGCTGTTGGGGCCTGCCGCCGCGATCATATCGATGTTGACACTGCCTGCCAGAACACGGCCATGCTGATGGTCGGTGTGGTTGCCGCCGATCTCGGTGCGGCCCGGCGCGCTGTACAGTCCGGCCTCGGTGTGGGAGCCGAAGGTCTTTTCCAGACCGTCCAGCACGGCGGCATAACGAGCAGCCTGCGCAGGGGTCTGTTCCGGTGCGCAGCAGTACAGGGAGGCCAGACGGTCGGTGTGGGTGCCGTCGGTCAGTTCCTGCTTCCAAACAGAAATGGGCTTCATCATTGCGCGTTCCTCCTCTGAATCTCAGATGGTTGATGTATTCGTCACAGCTCAGATCGGAGCCGTGTTTTCCTGAATCTATAATAAAGAATTTGCCACGAAAAAACCATGTAATATTGTTGCGTCTGGATGGAAAAGGTGACGGGAAAATCCGCTCACTTCCCGGCGGAAAAATCGCTGCCGGTCAAACCGTCGAGGTTGAGCATCCCTTCCAGTGCTGCGATGTCGGTGGTGACATCCAGTGCATCCGCCTGAAACAGCTTGTCCAGCTGGTTCTCAAAGGCTTTGATGAGCATATCCATCGACCGTTCGATGCTCTGCTTCGCCTCGGTGATGTTCGCGCCCTGTACATCCTGTGACGAAAGCTGGGCGTAGGTGTTCAGCAGCTTGAGCGAGGTAGGCAGATAGTAGTCCATGAATTTCTGGAGCTGGGCTTTTTTGTCCGGGTCCTGTTTTGCCAGCGCGAAGATGCGCGCGCTCAGCTCTTCCAGACGGGAAATTTTCGCGGTCATCACCGGGTCAGGGATGGCGTCGTTGACCTGCCGCAGCTGGCGGAGCAGGGAAGTGTAAGTATCCTCGGGAGCAGCCGGTTCCGCTTTTGGCTGCGGTTTCGCTTTGGGTGGCTCGGGTGCGGCACCCCGGACGACCAGTGTATTGGTGCGGTTGTCGATGTAGGCGTCCGCACCGAAATAGCCGTGTTCGATGGCATCTTCCAGAATAGACCGCCCCTTCGCGCTCGAGATGCCAGCGGCGGCAAACAGCTCATCGAGAGGGATGCTGTCGCGGTCGCCCACGATTTTGTCGAACAGGCGTTCCAGCTTCCGGCTGCGGCTCATCCGCAAGCCGATCCAGAGTGCGCCACCGCCGCCCAGAATCTGCGCAATGCTGGTAAAAATGTCGTAAGGAAGGAGACCGCCGCCAGCGTCCAACAGGGTCACGACGCCGGAAAACAGGAACAGACCGCCCAGAACGGTGCAAAGGGTCGTGAGCCGCTTGTGCCACTTTTTGGATTTTTTCTGTTCCTCGGTGGGAACGTCGTGGCCGTAGATATGTTCCGTATTGTTGGACGGTTCCGAACCAGCGGAGAAGTTCGCCGTCCGGGTGTCCTGCGCGCGGAAATCGCTGGAATAATCCGCGTTTTCCTGCTCTTTGCGCTCAGCATCCCGGTCGATGGAGCGCAGGATGAAAAACAGGATGCCCAGCCACGGCGAAAGGCCGAACAGCGCAAACAACGCGATGGTGGGGATGTGGGCGAGATAATGCTTGCTGCGTCTTGGTTCCATGGGGCGAAAATCCTCCTTACACACAAAAAGAGCCGTGTTCCAGTTCAATGATACCAGAACACGGCTCTTTTGTTAAGAGGAAGTTTATATTATCAGTTCATGAGGCTGCAAACCGCTTCGGCGTAAGCAGCAGGGTCATCGACAGGCAGGCCCTCGATGAGCTGTGCCTGTGCGTAGAGCAGGGAGCTGTACTTCTTGAGCTTCTCGGTGTCGCCGGCCTCTTGTGCAGCTTTCAGGACAGCGAAGACCGGGTGATTGATGTTCAGTTCCAGAACCTTGTCGCTCTTGACGTTCTCGCTGCCAGGCTGCTTGGACAGGACCTTCTCCATCTCGATGGACAGAGGGCCGTCCGCAGACAGGCAGACCGGATGATCCTTCAGACGGGTCGAAACTTTGACTTCCTTGACCTTGCCGTCCAGAGCGTCCTTCATGGCGTCGAACAGAGCCTTGTTCTCGGTGGTGGCATCCTCAGCGGCCTTCTTCTCCTCGTCGGTCTCAAGGCCGAGGTCACCGCTGTTGACGTTCTTGAACTCAACGGTGCCGTCCTTGCCCTCAGCATCCTTACGGGGATAGCTGCGCATGATCTGCAGGCAGAATTCATCGACATCCTCGGTCAGGAGCAGGACATCATAGCCCTTGTCCAGAACCAGTTCGGTCGCAGGCAGCTTTGCCAGACGGTCGGTGGAGTCGCCGGCAGCGAAGTAGATGAACTTCTGCTCGGCAGGCATCTTCTCGACGTACTCCTGCAGCGTCACCATCTTCTGCTCCTTTGCGGAGTAGAACAGCAGCAGGTCGCGCAGCAGCTCGGCGTGCATACCGTAATCGGAGTATGCGCCGAACTTGATCTGACGGCCGAACTCCTTCCAGAACTCCTCATACTTTGCGCGGTCGTTCTGCAGCATGGCGTGCAGCTCGTTCTTGATCTTCTTTTCCAGTGCGTTGTGGATGAGCTTCAGTTGGTTGTCCTGCTGGAGCATCTCACGGCTGATGTTCAGGCTCAGGTCCTGACTGTCGACGATGCCTTTGATGAAGCTGAAGTAGTCGGGCAGCAGGTCGGCGCACTTCTCCATGATGAGGACACCGGATGCGTACAGGGCCAGACCCTTCTCGTAGTCCTTGGTATAGAAGTCGTAGGGGCGGTGGCTCGGCACAAAGAGAAGAGCATTGTAGTTTGCGGTACCCTCGGTGCGGCTGACGATGACGCGAGCCGGGTCGGTGTAATCGTTGAACTTATCCTTATAGAAGCTGTTGTACTCCTCGTCGGTGACTTCGCTCTTCTGCTTTTTCCAGATAGGAACCATGCTGTTCAGGGTCTCAAGCTCGGTGTAAGTCTCCCACTCGGGCTTGTAGTCCTCGGGCTTGGGATCGGGTTCGGGCTTCTGACGGCTCTTCTCACGCTCCATCTGGATGGGATAACGGACATAGTCGCTGTACTTCTTGACGATGGCGACGATGCCGTACTCGTTGACGAAGTTATCGTAATTGTCGGTCTCGGTGTCGGGCTTGATGTGCAGGATGATGTCGGTACCGACGGTGTCCTTCTCGGCAGGATTCAGCTCGTAGCCGTCAGCACCGCTGGACTCCCACTGCCAAGCTTCATCCGAACCGTAGGCACGGGAGATGACGGTGACTTTATCAGCGACCATGAAAGCGGAGTAGAAGCCGACGCCGAACTGACCGATGATGTCGATGTTCTCGTCCTTGTTGTCCTTCTTGAAGTCGAGGGAACCGGAGTGGGCGATGGTGCCGAGGTTGGATTCCAGCTCGTCCTTCGTCATGCCGATGCCGTTATCGGAAACGGTCAGGGTGCGGTTCTCCTTGTCCAGCGTCAGCAGGATGCGGAAATCGCTTTTGTTCATGCCGACGGAAGTGTCGGTCAGGCTCTTATAGTAAAGCTTGTCGATGGCGTCCGAAGCGTTGGAGATCAGCTCACGGAGAAAGATCTCTTTGTTGGTGTAGATGGAGTTGATCATCATGTCCATCAGCTTTTTGCTTTCAGCCTGAAATTCTTTTTTCGCCATAATGCAAAACCTCTTCATCTTTAAAATGTGCCTTGCCAAGAAAAGCACCCGGACAATGCCGGAATTACTTTGCTTACCTTAGCACTCATATCATACGAGTGCTAATATACACCGACTGAGAGCAAAAATCAAGGGGTTTCATAAAAAGTTTAAAATTCTCCCTCAAATAGTTCCACTTAGCTTTCCTTTGGCGCAGTAAAGTGCTATAATGACACTGTTGTGAATTTCAGCTCAGGAGGAGAAAACATGCGGCTTGAAACATTGAAGCTCTCGGGTGACGGGTACTTGGCTGTCTATCTGCGCGAAGCGGCGGAGGCGATGCCGGACGCTGTGCTGCGGCCGATGGTGGTCGTGGTTCCCGGCGGCGGATACAATCACGTCAGCCCACGGGAGGGCGACCCGGTGGCATTGCAGTTCGCGGCGGCAGGGTATCACACCGCCGTCTTACATTATAATGTGGGCGAGGGTGCGCAGAACTATCAGCCGATGCGTCAGCTGAACGAAGCGTTGCATCTGCTGCGCGAACACGCGGCGGAGTGGAACATTCTGCTCGATAAGATCGCGGTCTGCGGCTTCTCGGCCGGCGGCCACCTTGCGCTTTCGTCGGCGGTGCTGGACATCCCGGACTGCGAAAACCAGCAGCGGCCCAATGCTGTGATTCTGGGCTATCCGGTGGTTTCGGCCGGGGAGTTTGCCCATCGGGGAAGTTTCGAGATGCTAACAGGCAGCAGCGACCTCGCCGCTCAGCAGAAATTCACGCTGGAAGATAAGATCACGCCGCAGACACCGCCCGTCTTCGTCTGGCATACGATGGAAGACCAGACCGTGCCGGTGGAAAACACCCTCATGCTCCTGTCCGCTCTGCGCAGGGCCGGTGTGCCGTGTGAGGCGCACCTGTTCGAGAAGGGCGTTCATGGTACCAGCATCAGCACGGCGGAGGTCAACGCCGCCAGCGCGCACCGCCATCACTGGGTGGAATTGGCTGTGGAATGGCTGGGCGATACGTTCGGTTTTTATCTCTGATTTAAGCATAGCTACAAAAATTTCATGAAAAAACTGTTGACCTGTACAATCTTTTGAAGTATACTGGTCAGCGGAGACAAACAAGGGGAGAAAACCTCCCCCGAAGGAAAGAGGAATTGGAATTATGGTCATCGATCCGCAACTGCCGAAAATCTCCGTCAAAGACCTGCTGATGCAGGCATTTTTGACTGGCTGGGAGCTTTCTGATAAGAGCATCTCGCAGGATGAGTACCTGCAAAGCTCGATCCAGGTCATCGAAATGCTACAGGTAGAGCCGGAAAACCTCTACGCAGAGGAAGGTCTCGGCCTGCCCGATGGCGAGGAAGTCGACCATCTCGACGACCTGCTCCGCGCGGACGGTCAGTGGCTGTACTACGGTGTGGAGGCGGAGAACTTCTTCCTCATCCAGTGGTACCCCGACAAGGCCGCAGCGAACGCAAAGCTGGCTGAGCTGGAAGCACTGGGCGACGGCAAGCAGTACCTCGTCGACCTGAGCCTTGAGCGCGAAAACAACTCGGTGGCCGAAAACTTCGGCAATTCCAATCCCGTCCAGCTCCGCTCCTGAACGAAACTGAATTTAGCTTTGATCCAAAAGGGATCGAAAGGGAAACCCAATTATGCAGCTTTCTGAAACAGAACGCGAAAAGTTGACCGTCATTCTGGAAAAATACGACCATCATCCCGAAGTGCAGAAAATGCGGAAATTTATCCAGCATGGCTCGGTCACGACCTATCAGCACTGCAAAAATGTCGTGCTGGTCAGCTTCTGGATGAACCGCCGTCTCCACCTCGGAGCTGATGAAACTTCGCTGGCGGTGGGCGCGTTCCTGCACGATTTTTACCTGTATGACTGGCACAAAAAAGGTACATTCTACGGTCTGCACCGCCTGTTCGAGATGCACGGCTTCTCGCACCCCGGCTCGGCCTGTGTTAATGCAAAGCGAGTTTTTCAGATCACCAAAAAAGAACAGGACATCATCTCGTGCCACATGTGGCCGCTGACTTTCCGCCATGTGCCGACCTGCCGCGAGGCGGTCATCGTCTGTCTGGCGGATAAGTACTGCGCCATGGTCGAGAGCATGTTCCAGCGCACCCGTGTCGCCGATGTGGATGCACCGGAGGACGAGTGGTAAACCGTCGGCCAGCCCAACCGCTGGCGCGTTGAGAACAGCTGGGGCAAAGACCCGGGCAGGGACGGTTACTACCTGATGACCGACCGCTGGTTCGATGAGTACATGTATCAGATCGTCGTCAATAAAAAGTACCTGACCAACGAGCAGCTGGCCGCTTACCAGTCTGAGCCGACGGAACTCGAGCCGTGGGACCCGATGGGGCCTCTGGCTGTGGCGTACTAAAAATCAAAATAAAACCTGAAACAGGGGCTGTTGTGAGAGCAACGGCCTCTTTTTTATTGCAATCCACAAATTATCGGGCCGAATTTTGGCGGAAATCACATTGACTTTTCTGCTTCGTGTGGAATACACTTAAACCATGCAAAAACCGAGGAATTTTGCAAAAATCAAGTGTAGAAAGGAATCATGAAAATGAAAAGGCTGCTTGCAATTCTGCTGGCATTGTCGATGGCGGTCAACCTTGCGCCCCTGAGTGCAATCGCCGCGTCGGACAATAGCTCGGCACAAACCATCACAGTCAATTCTCAGCCGGACGAAGACCTTGCACAGGCCATCGCGTCCGACCCGTTCCTGACGCAGGCGAACTCTGCACCGCAGGAGCAGAACGCGACCGTTGACACATCCAATATGTCGATGGAAGCGACCAACAGCTTCGGCAAACTGCTGTTGAACGGCATGGACGAGGAAAACGGCTCTGATTTCTCGTCGGAAAACGCCATCACAGGCATCACCATGAACGGAAGCACCGCCGTGGTGAGCTACCGTGCCGCCGAAGCCGCTGACCTTGTGGTGGGTATCTACGCCGATGATGCCGAGGAAGAAATGATCGCCAGCGGTACGGTGTCGGTATCGAAAACCACCGATACCACGGCGAAAGTTGCCATCACCGGCAAACTTCCGGAATACTACGTCATCAAGGGATACCTGTTCGACAAGACCGAACACGCGCCGCTCTGTGAGCCGTTCCGGGATGTTTCCCAGACCAAGGATATGGTCGACCTTGGCAGTGCGACGGTGGACAGCTTCGACGCAGACCGCGTTATCAACCTTGACGACGACAAAACGACCAACTTCGCGGTCGTCAAACAGGACGTCACCCTTCTGACCCCGGAGGACGCCGCCGCAGGGAAGAACACCATCACCCAGCAGGACGACGACGGCCTGAATTATACCATCTCGAACGCCAGCGAGGAAATCAAAAATCTGCAGGCTGGCGACATCCTTACTTATGAGTATGAGCCGGGTGCAATGCTCATCGTGAAAGTCTCGACCATCCAGACCTCCGGCGATACCGTGACCATTCATGGTGATGATTCGCTGGAAATTACGGATGTGTTCGAGGCGGTCAAAATCGACTCGGACGCAGATACCAGTGATTTTCAATTTACACCGGCAGAGGGTGTGTCGGATTTGGGCCCGGCCAAAGTAGATGACTCTCTGTGGGGAAATGGCTCTGCATTTGAGGTGGAAGACGTAAGCGAAAACAATATTGAAGAGACGAACGCAATCGACGGTTCGATTGGCGGTTCGATTTTCAAGAAAATCACGTTTTTAAAGAAGGAAGCTGAGAGTGAGTCGAAGCCGGGTTCTCATACGAGCGGAACCGGCAGCCTCAGCGGTATAGCGACATTCTCCGTTGATTCTGCTTTTAAATATTATATTTCCTCGGATAAGCAGAGTCTGGAAATGAAAACGGACTGGAAAGCTGTCGTTGATATTACAGCTTCGGGCAAATTAGAGATGAACTTTGTACTGGGCTATCTGGGAGCAGCACCGGTGCCGGGTCTTTATATTGAGTTGACTCCGACGCTGAAAACAATAGCGGAAGTGCAAGCACATGTGAACCTTACGATTCAGACTTCTGTTGGTACAAAGTTTGAAGACGGAAAGTTTACCGATACCTCGAAGGCACCGGAAGTTGTTGTTTCGGGTGCTTTGGAAGGCTCGCTGACCGTTGGTCTGGATTTCTGCCCGAAAATCAAAGTTCTGGGTTCTGTCGTTACGGTAAGCGCAAATGCAGAAGCCGGAGGTGTGGCAACTGCGAAGCTGACCCCCAAGGATTTGGAAGCTTCGCTGGAAGACAAGCACCCGGATAAAATCCATCAGTGTGACGTTTGCTACACGATAGACCTTTCCTGCTACGGAACCGCCTCGATTACGGTTGGACTGTTTGAGGAAATCGAGGGCATTGCGGTAAGCGCAAGCTGTACGCTGTATGACGAAACGCTTCCGCTGGGCAAAGCATACTATTCTGCTCAGTTCAATGATGGTGGAAAGGGTCAGTGTCCTCACCAGAAATATCGTATGACCGTTATTGTGGAAGACGAGAACCTCAAAGAAGAGGACATGAGCAATGTCGACATCGTTGATGCAGGCACCGGCGAAAAAGTCGGTTCCTTCGATGGCAAGTTTACAGCTTACGTTTATCTGCCGTCGGGCGAATATGAACTGAAGGCGACTATCAAGAAGCATGATTACGTCAGTGCAAAATTCACGGTCGATAAGGCAGGCTTTGAAATCTGGCTTGGAATGGATGTAGATTGGACGCTGGAAAATGGTGTGCTGACAATTTACAATGACGAGGCAATGGGGAAAGCTTCGCAAACGAGTTCTATGCCTTGGTATTCGAGCCGGAGTCAGATTCAAAAAATTGTTATTAACCAAGGTGTTACAAAAATCAATCCAAATGCGTTTTCTGGCTGTGGAAATTTGAGAACAGTTGAAATCGCAGACAGCGTAAAGAGCATTGGACACGGTGCATTTAGCAGTTGCAGTAACCTCAGAAGTGTTGAAATTCCGGGAAGTGTAGAAGATATCGGAGCGGGTGCGTTTAGAGACTGCAAGAGTCTGACGAATGTTACCATTCCGGAAAGCTTGATGAAAATTGGAAATAGTCTGTTTAACGGCTGTACTAGTTTGACAAGTATCACGATTCCGGAAGGCGTCACAATCATTGAAAACTATGCGTTCTATAATTGTACCAGTCTGAGAGATGTTGAAATTCCCGAAAGCATCATCAGTATTGGAAATAGTGCATTTTATGGTTGCAGCAATCTGCGGAGCATAACGATTCCCGGTAATGTTGCAAAAATTGAAAGTTCTACGTTCTACAATTGTACCAGTCTGGCAAGCGTTACGCTTCAAGAAGGCATCGCAAGCATTGAAAGCTCGGCCTTTTCTGGTTGCAGCAGCTTGAAGAGCATTACTGTTCCGGCGAGTGTTACAAATATTGGAAGTCATGCGTTCTATAAGTGTATCAGTTTGGTGAGTGCAACGATCTTGGATGGCACACAGAGTATTGGACCGTATGCATTTTATAATTGCAGCAGTCTGCAAAGGGTTACACTTCCGAAGACGCTGACCCGGATTGCAGACTATACATTCCAGAACTGCAAGAGCCTGAACGGTGTTGTCATTCCGGAAGACGTGACGAGCATAGGACAATATGCCTTTAGTAACTGCAACAGTTTGACAAGTATTAACATTCCAAAAGGAATTACGGCGATTGCAAATTATACATTCTGGAAGTGCAGCAGTCTAACGAGTGTTACGATTCCGGATGGTGTGACTGACATAGAACAGTATGCGTTTGAAAGTTGTAGTAGTCTGAGAACTGTTACCATTCCAGACAGTGTATTGTATATTGGACAGAGAGCTTTTAAGGATTGCAGCAGTTTGACGAGCGTGGTAATTCCGCAGAATGTAACAAAAATTGAAGATGCAACTTTTAGTGGATGCAAAAGTTTGAACAGTGTTACGATCCCGAATGGAGTGACGAGGATTGGAAAGTTTGCATTTTCCACTTGTGCAAACATTCAGTCGCTTATGATTCCTGAAAGTGTTACCACAATTGATGAATACGCATTTTCAAACTGCGATGGTCTGGCAAGTTTCAGTTTCCCAAGTGGAATAACATCCGTTTCGGCAGGACTGTTTGAATATTGTGACAGCATAGAGAGTGTTTCGCTTCCGGGAAGCGTCACTAGTATTGGAAGCGCGGCGTTTGGATTTTGCCCCAAATTGCAGTATATCATATTCCATGGAACGAAAGCTGAATGGAAGAAAGTTCGTGGCTCTAGTTTGTATTATAAGAATGGTGCATATGGTTCGGTTATATATTATTATGATGGAATAGTTGTTTGTGATGATGGAAATGTCATTTATAAAAATGATGGAACTGTCACTTATAAGAATGATAGTGACGAAAACTCCATCTTCACCACAGACCTTACCGACGGCGAAAACGAAACTCTCCATGCGGTATTCAACAACCTGACGCCGAACGAGGACTATGCGGTGATCGTCAGCAAGTCGAGCAGTGACCCGTTCAATCCTAGTAACCTGATCTACGTCAACCAGAAAGCCGCAGACGCAAATGGTGTGCTGGATGTGCCGTTTATCTCCGATAAGAGCAGTGAGGCCGTTTATGTGGTGGCATGTTCGGATGAACCGGCGGCGTCCTTCACCGTTACGATAAAAATCGGCGATGAAACCGTAAAGACACTGCAAGCGGCACCGGGCGAAACGGTCGAAATTGAAGCAAAAGAAAAGCTTGACGACGGCAGAACGTTCCAGAAGTGGAGCGTTGACACCAACAACGTAGAACTTGATGATGCCACAAATTGCAAGACTACGTTTAAGATGGTCGGCGAAAATGTTACGATTCACGCCGTTTACAAGTCCAACGGCGGCAATTCCGGTAACAGCGGAACGACCAAGCCGGACAACCCGAGCAGCAGTGGGTCGAGCAGTTCGAGCGGAAGTTCGAGTTCTTCGTCCTCGAGCAAGCCAAGCAGTTCCGGAAGCGCAAGCAGTGGTTCTAGCTCTGCGTCTTCGAGCAAACCGGACAGCTCCAGCAGTTCCGGTTCGGCTTCGTCCAGCAAGCCCAGTTCCTCGTCTTCTGGCAGCAGTTCGGCATCGAGCGGTTCCAATTCGGGCAATAATCAGACTCCGAACCAAAATGATAACAGCGGTGCCATCGTGGCGGTCGTCCTGATTGGCGGTGCGGCAATTGCGGCGGTGACGGCAGGTGTCATTTTGATGATGCCGGTCGAGGTC
Organism: uncultured Faecalibacterium sp.; assembly: GCA_934548045.1. Taxonomy (GTDB): domain Bacteria; phylum Bacillota; class Clostridia; order Oscillospirales; family Ruminococcaceae; genus Faecalibacterium. Next base: position 133,039 of record CAKTEM010000004.1, read on the forward strand.
AGCGGCGTTGCACAGCTGAGCGACGGCGCGGTTCTGGCAAATGCGGCTGTCCAGCTGATGAAGGACGGCCAGCAGGTCGCCCAGACGACCACAGACGAGAGCGGACGCTTTGCACTGGAAGTCAAGCGCGGCGAGTACACGCTGAACGTTATCACGACGAATCCCGAAACGGGCGAACAGATTGTGCATACGACCAGCGTGAAAGCCCCGGCGAAGAATACAAATTTTGTGTTCTGATGGTTCTCAATAAGTCCTGTTTGCAAAGGACAACAAAAGAGCGGTGTATCACGGAAAAACTCCGGATACACCGCTCTTTTTATCGTTTATAATTTTTTATATCCCACCGGTTCGTCGTCTTTACAGCGGCGTTCCATGAGGTAGGTGTCGAGCCAGCGGCCGTGGCAGTCACGGGCGATGCGCTCCCGGCGGCCGACCAGACGAAAACCGCACTTGGTGTGCAGGCGGCGGCTCGGTTCGTTGTCCTGCAGGACGGTGGATTGCAATGTCCAGTAACCGGCCTGCTCTGCCGCCTCGCAGAGGGCCATCAGCAGGTGATAGCCCAACCCACGCCCACGGAACTTTTCGCCGACGTAGATGCTGACCTCGACCACACCCCGGTAACACCAACGGGGGTCGACCCGGTGCAGAGCTGTCCAGCCAGCCACCACGCCGTTGTCCAGCACGACCAGCCGGCAGTCCTTGGTGTGGGAGGCATCCCACGCCGTGTAGGGCGGACAATCGGTCTGGAACGTCGCGTGTTCGGTGGCGATGCCCTCTAAATAAATTTTGGAAACCTCGTTCCAGTCCTCCGGCTCCATCGGCCGGACGGTGATCTCACTCTTGCTCATGATTCGTTTTCCCATTCCCCAAAACGGGAGCCGCATTGCTCCCATCCAAACATGGACCTTACGCCCTCAGTATAGCAGAAAATCCGCACAGAGACAAGCTTATTCCAGCCCGGGCAGGGTGTCCAGCACCGTCAGACCCAGTCCGGTCAGGAATTCCCGTTTGCGTTGGAACAGCTCGGTCACGTCCAGCTCCTCGGGCGCGTGGGCGTCGCAGCCGATGATGGCTTTGACCGGGTACTCCGCCGCAATGTTCCAGAAAAAGTCGGTGGTGTAGCCCAGCGTGCCGTCGCCGCGGTTCTGGCAGGTCAGCCCGGCAAGGTTGTATTCCAGCGGAATATCCAGCCGCGCGGCGGCTTCGCAGATCTCCCGGCAGGTCGTCTCGGCGGCTTTGTCGTAGGCCGTCCAGCGGTTCAGGCAGATGTCCGGGTGGGCGAGGTAGGCGTACATGCCGGTCTCCAAGCCCTCGATGACCTGCTCGGCGTAGCGGCGCAGGTCACGCTCGCTCTGCGGACGGCCGAAGTAGATGCCCGTCTCGTCGGTGGTGTCGTAGTGACAGCCGAAGATGAGGTACTCGATGCCAAGGCGTTCTTTTTCCTCTTTCAGCCACGGCAGATAGGCCGGGAAATATTCAGCCTCCAGCCCGATATGGATATGAAGCTGGCCGGCGTATTTTTCACGCAGGGTGGAAAGGGTCGAGACATAGCCTTCCAGCTCGTCCGGGAGCATCCGGATGCGGCTGGTAAAGTTCGGGTCAGCATATTTCCACGGTGTGTGGTCGGAAAATCCCAGAACCGTGTACCCGTTGCGAAGGGCGGTCTGGATGTATTCTTCCTCGGTGCCGGTAGCATGGTGGCACCGGGTGGTGTGGGTGTGATAGTTGGTGAAATGCGGCTTCGGCATGAAAGCGACCTCCTGCACGCAGATTTGTTTTGACAATAGAAATGGTTGTGATACAATAGAACCACTGAACCACAAATTTTCGGACAGTACATTATTATAGTCCTCTTTGTCGGAAAATGCAATAAAGATGACTGTCCAGAACAAAAAGGGAGAATACCCGTCATGAAGTTGAAACGAGTTCTGGCCTGCTTTGCTCTGCTGGCCTGTCTGCTGGCTCTGCCGGTTTACGCGGATACCGCCAAGGGTGAGCCGAACATCACGCCGGAGACGACGATGAAGGAGATACGGGCAAACCCGAGTATTCAGGAATCTGGGCTTTGCACCTATGTTCATGTGTGGGAGCGAGACTGCGAAAAACTGAGTACCAGCAAGGATAATTGTACCCTGCAATATGTTGTTGGGCCGGAGTCCGCGAAAAGCTGTGCGGCTGGTTTGAACTATCTCATTGAGACGTACAATGCCGGAACACAGGTGACATACAAACTTTACACCGACGAGGAAATCAAGGCGGACAAATCCCGTGACCATGCAGAATTGTATTATTTCCCGGCGGATGAGCCGAACGCAAAGTACGCGCTGGTTCTGTCCGGAAACGCATTGATTTACAGCGGAGGATTTCGGGGCGGTGCGTCGACCGCTTGGGAACTGCACCAGAAAGGTTATGCGGTCTTCTCTCTGCGCTACCGCATTGGCTGGGAAGCAGGCGACAATGCACCGCTCGAAGACCTTGCCCGGGCGATTCGGCTCATCACCGATAATGCAGATAAATTCGGCATCCGGACGGATGATTACGCACTGATTGGATACTCTTCGGGCGGACAGATATCGGGTATCTTTGCAAATGAGGAAATCGGCTACGGCAAGTATGGCGTGCCGAAACCGGGCGTTTTGTTGATGGGATATCCCATCAACACGTTCTACGAGGCAAAACCGGTCTATAATATCGTGCTGGATGGCGGAACGGGTTTTGACCACTATTATGATTACAATATTTCCGACTGCGTAACACCGGACTATCCGCCGACGTATTTCTGGTACAGCGAGGATGACACGGTTCTGATGCTCTTTAACTACTGGAAGCAAGGCCCGGCGTTGCGGAAAGCATTGGAAAAGAATGGTGTTCCCCATGAGGTGCATGTGTACAAAAGCGCGCCGCATGGAACCGGCGTTGCGGCCGGCACCGACGCCGACGGTTGGCTGAACGAAGCCGTTGCGTTCTGGGAAGCGCAGACGGCGAAATGATACATAATTTAAAAAAGAGGAGCGAAAAACGATGAAAGACTGGAATGAAACTTTCCGGAGCCTGAATGTGGGTCTGCCGGACGATGTGGAGCGGCTGAAAGCAGCCGGTTACTACACGGAAGCCATCGAGCGCATTGATAAATACCTTGCCGAGGACTGGACACAAAGCCAGAACTCCCCGGAGACGCAGGGCAAGGGGAAACCGGACGAAAAGCCCGAGAACCCGACGCCGCAGGGTGTCCATGCGCTGCGTGACGCGCTGCTGGTGCAGAAAGAGATTCTGCGCCGCCTGCCGAAGGAATACTGCTGGACCGAGGATGCCGCCATCGCGCGGATGCAGGAGCTTGTCCGGGATTTCACGCCCGAGGAGTTCCGTTGGCTGGTGAAGAACGGTCAGGTGGATTGGCGGTTCGTCGAGGGCAAAAAGCAGTACCTCGACCGGTTCGACCAGACCCTCATCGCCACTCATGCAGACATCGCCGCCCGGCTGATCGACCCTCCGGCACAGAGCAACGCCGCCCGGGAACGCCGCCGCAAGGAACACGACAAGATGGAACGGGAGGGCAAGTCCGCCGCACGCATTACCCTCGAGACGAGTATCAAGATGTCGGACGCCGCCTTTGAAAAGGCCCTTGCCAAGGCAAAGGCGGAGGGCAGAGATGCCGTGCATGTCCGCGCATGGCTCCCTCTGCCGGCCGACTGCCTGTCGCAGAGCGAGATCAAATTCGAGTCCTTTACCGAGGAGCCGAACCACATCGCTGCCGAGGACGCGCCCCAGCGCACTGCCTACTGGGAAGCCGACCTGACCGAGAACCGGGCGTTTGGCGCAAAGTACAGCTACACCAGCACGGCTTACTATGCCGACCCGATGGACATCCTGCCGTCGGCGGAACAGCCCGATTTTGACACCGGGGAAGAGGCACCACATATCGTCTTTACGCCCTATCTGCGCGCGTTGGCGGCACAGCTGGCCGAGGGCGTCACTGACCCGGCGGAAAAGGCCAAGCGCATTTACGACTACATTACCCTGAATGTGCGGTACCACTATCAGCCGGCCTACTTTGTGCAGGACTGCCTGCCCGACAACTGCGCCCGGAACCGCCGGGGCGACTGCGGCATCATGGCGTTGACCTTCATCACCCTCTGCCGTCTGGTGGGCATCCCGGCGCAGTGGCAGAGCGGTCTGTCCGTCTCGCCGACGGGTGTCGGAAATCACGACTGGGCGATGTTCTATATCGTGCCGAAGGGCTGGATGTATGCGGATTGTTCGTATGGCGCGTCGATGGCACGCAGTGGCGATGAGGTGCTGCGGAAGCACTATTTCGGCAATCTGGACACCGGCCGGATGGTGGCGAACCGGGCGTTTGAGGCGCAGTTCGACCCACCGATGTATGGTTTCCGGAAAGACCCCTACGACAACCAGACCGGCGAAATCGAGGTCGACAGCGTGGGTCTGTACGGTGAGGACGTCGAGCCGAAAAAGAACGTTCTGGATTACGAGATGCTGTAACAAAATCACCGGGCTTCGCTGGTTTCTGGCGAGGCCCGGCTTTTTGAAGGAGAAGTGAAATGGAATTTCTGGCGACCCTTTATACCTTTCTGCTGGTGACGATCTGCCTACTGCTGGCGGTACTGCTTCGCCGCACGGCAAAGATGGGGAAGAACACCGGAGACTACGACGAACTGAAAAAGTGGATGGAACAGCAGCTCAACGCGCAGGCGAAGGAATTCGCCCGGCAGCAGCAGGCGATGGCGGAGCAGAACTACGCCGCCATCCGGAGTGTCAGCGAGACATTGCAGACCGCTGTCCAGAGCATGAGCAGCACCCTTGCGCAGGGGCAGAACGGCCAGCAGCAGACGCTGGAACGCCGCCTGCAAAGTTTGGAAGCGGCCAACACCCAGAAGCTGGAACAGATGCGCCGGACGCTGAACGAGAATATGGCGGCCTTGCAGGCGCAGAATAACCGAAAGCTGGATGAAATTCGGCACACCGTCGATGAACAGCTTCAGGACACCCTGCAAAAACGGGTCAGCGAGAGTTTCAAAGCCGTCAACGAGCAGCTGGAACAGGTGTACAAGGGTCTGGGCGAGATGCAGAATCTGGCGTCGGATGTCGGCGGCCTGAAACGGGTGCTGTCGGGCGTCAAGACGCGCGGTATCCTCGGCGAAATTCAGCTGGGAGCGATCCTGGAAGAGATTTTAGCACCCGAACAGTACGACACCAATGTGGCGACCATCCCGGGCAGCACCCAGCGCGTCGAGTACGCCATCAAGATGCCGGGCGTGGACGGTGGCACGGTCTGGCTCCCCATCGACTCCAAATTTCCGGGCGACACCTACGCCCACTTGCAGGACGCGCAGGCCTCGGGTGATGCGCAGGCGGTGGAAAATGCCCGTCATGCCCTTGAGCTTGTCCTCCGCAGCGAGGCAAAGGACATCCACGAAAAATATGTGGAACCGCCCTACACGACGACCTTCGGCATCCTGTTCCTGCCCTTTGAGGGCCTGTATGCCGAGGTCGTGAACGCCGGTCTGCTGGAAGTTTTGCAGCGAGATTATCAGGTGAACGTGGCCGGCCCCAGCACGATGGCCGCCCTGCTGAACAGTTTGCAGATGGGCTTCAAGACGCTGGCGATTCAAAAGCGGTCGGGTGAGGTCTGGCAGCTGCTGGGCGCGGTCAAGACCGAGTTCGACAAGTTCGGGCAGGGGCTTTCCAAGATGCAGCAGCGTCTCCGCCAAACCGATGAAGAGCTGGACAACCTCATCGGTGTTCGCAGCCGTGCCATCAGCCGGAAGCTCCGCAGCGTGCAGTCTCTGGATGAGGATAGCGCGGCGGCGTTGCTGGAGTTAGAGACGGAACCGGGGCGGCCGGTGATGCCAAAACTGCCAGACAGCGACAACAATGAATAACGACCCTTGCACTTTTCCTGTCTCCGTGATATAATGCGAATGGTTCCTAGAAAATCTGCCAAAACAAGACATTGAATTCCATAATAAATACAAATACAGAAAGGGCTTTGTACTATGAGCGTGAAGAAAATCAGCAACGCCGTGCTGGGCGTCGGCGTGGACGATACCACCATTGACCTGTTCGAGAGCCAGTATCCGGTGCCGACCGGTGTCAGCTACAACTCTTACGTCATCCTCGACGAGAAGACCGCCATCCTTGACACGGTGGACAACCGCGCCACCGACGCATGGCTGGAAAACCTCGATGAGGCTTTGGTGGGCAAGAAGCCGGATTATCTGGTCGTCTCCCACATGGAGCCGGACCACGGCGCAAATATCGCACATCTGGCAAAGCTTTATCCCGAGATGCAGGTGGTCGGCAACGCAAAGACCTTCCTGTACATGGAACAGTTCTTCGGCGCGGACGCCATCGCAAAAGAACGCCGGGTCGTCGTGAAGGACGGCGAGAGCCTGTCTCTGGGTCAGCATGTTCTGACCTTCGTGTTCGCGCCGATGGTACACTGGCCGGAGGTTATGGTGAGCTACGAGTCCAGTGAGAAAATTCTGTTCTCCGCCGACGGCTTTGGCCGCTTTGGTGCAGTGGCAAAGTTCGATGAACATGCAGACTGGGCCAGTGAAGCACGCCGTTATTTCCTGAACATCGTCGGCAAGTACGGCCCACAGGTGCAGGCTCTTCTGAAAAAAGCCGCCGCGTTGGACATTCAGACCATCTGCCCACTCCACGGCCCGGTGCTGTCCGGCGACCTGAGCAAGTACCTGAACTATTATGACCTGTGGTCGTCCTACAAGGCCGAAGAGCCGGAAAAGGTCTTGGTCGCAAGCGCATCCATCCACGGCCACACCCGGGATGCCGCACACCTCATGGCGGAAAAGCTCCGTGCCAAAGGCGCAAAGGTCGTTGAGATGGACCTGACCCGTACCGATGTTTCCTATGCCGTGACCGAGGCCTTCCGCTGCGGCAAGATCGTGCTGGCCTGCGCCACCTACGACGGCTTCCTCTTCCCTCCGATGGAGAATCTGCTGGCCCACCTGAAGACCAAGAACTTCCAGAGCCGCACCATCGGCCTGATGGAAAACGGCACCTGGGCTCCGATGGCCGCAAAGCTGATGAAGGCCGAGCTGGACGGTATGAAGAACATGACCGTCTGCGAAAATGTCGTCACCATCCGCAGTGCCGTCAACGCCGCATCCGAGGCGCAGATGGATGCTCTGGCGGATGAGATTCTGGCGAAGTAAATAAAAGAGAAATAGAAGAAAGGCTCTTGCGTTCCGAACGGAACGACAGGAGCCTTTCTTGCTATTTAAATAAACTTTCCCGTTTTGCTCTCCGGGCAATTGCGGATGGCGGTGATGAAATCAGATATTCTGGCGTCCGACGACGGCAAGACCGCTGAGGACGACCAGAACGCCCAGCAGGACAAGACCGGCACCGGCCTGCCCGAACCAGTCGCCGACCCAGCCGATAAAGGGGCTGGCCGGGATCATCAGGATGCTGTACATCATGCTGTCCACGCTGATGATGGTCGCGCGCTGGTCGCTGGAGATGACGTCATTCAGACGCTGGCTCTCGTGCAGAAGATAAATTTCAAGGATGCCCTGCACCAGCATCATGCCGCAGATGCCGCCCCATGCAGGAGCCGCACCGACCAATAACGTGCCAAGACCGCAGAGCAGAGCGCAGACGGCGTAGAACCGGCGCAGGGAGTGCGGTTTGAGCCGACGGGCGATTTCAGTGCCGACGATGCAGGCGACACCGCCCAGAAGCATCGGAACAAAGAGCAGGGCTGTCGGCCAGCCCAGCTCGATGAGACGCTGCTGCAAAAACATTTTGGTGAGGTAGCTGGGGACCGAGATGATGGCACTGGACAAAATCAGCCTGACCGCCAGCGGACAGGTGCGCAGGGCGTGCAGACTGTCACGCACCAGTTGGGTGAACAGACGGGGCAAGTCGCGGAAGGTCTGCTGCTCCCGGCTGGCCTGCGCCTCGGTGACGACCGGCTCGGTCATCAGGAGACGGGAGATGGTGGAGATGGCCTCAAACAGTGCGCTGAGCAGATAGAATCCGGTGAAATGCAAAAACTGTTCCAATGTGCTGGCGAGGGAACCGAAGGCGTTCGCCGCCATTGAGATCTGCGATTCGTTGGCCGAAACCTTGATGTAGTCCTCCGCGCGGCCGGTCTGTTTCAGGCTGTCATAGACGAGGGCGGTGCCAGTTCCGGAGAACATGGTGTTCGACAGGGCGTTGAAGCCCATCGCAAGGCAGATGAAGAAGAGATTCGGCGCAAAGGCCATCAGCAGATTGGACGTGACGACCAGAAAACCGCCGAAAACGAGCGTTTTCTTCCGGCCCAGCAGGTCAGCCGCCATGCCGCTGGGGACCTCGAACAGGAGACTGACGACGTGATAAACGCTCTCGGCAAGGCCGATTTCCCAGAGAGAAAACCCTCGTGCGGCCAGCAATGCGACCCAGACGGCATCCGTGATGCGCAGGCCAGAGAAAAAATCGGACGTGTAAACGCAGCCAAGCTGCTTTTTGATATTCATAGGAGACGACCTTTCTATTTTTACAAATTATAAAACGAAAAATAGAAGGGTACCCTTTATACCGCCAAAACAAAAACGCCCCATAGCAAAGCTACGCGGCGTTATACTTGCAACTCCACGCTTTGCTGAAAGGTCCTCTGTTTGGCTCCCCTGACAGGGGAGCTGGACGCACAAAGGTGCGGCCTGAGAGGTTCGGTTTTTGACAAAAGGGTACACTTCGAGCCGGAATTGCTTAAGGATTTCCTTTTTTAAAGAAAACGCAGCCGTTCCAACCCATCAGGTCGTACCTTCCTTTCAGTAAACGTTGCGTCAACTATAACACGTCCGGCAGCGGATTGCAAGCCGGAAACGAGGATTTTGCGCCGAAACTGCCAAAAAATCAGGCGCAGGCTTGCAAACGGCGGCGAAATGTGGTAAGATGGCTTATGGTTATGAACCTGAATACTCGAAACGCAGCGACGGAGAGAGTACGCAGACCACACCGCAGCAAAGAGAGAAGCTTCACCGGCTGAAAGGGCTTCCGAGCGGTAGACTGCCGAAGTTCGCTCCCGAGCGGCCTGCACGAACGGTTTTTCTTATTAGTACAGGACGGTGCGCCCCGTTACGGCGTTTGAGAGCCGCATCGGCATTTGCCGGGAGCGGAAACCGGGTGGTACCGCGGAGTGAAATGTTACGCTTCGTCCCTTGGCTTGGCAGATGCCGGGCAGGGGACGGAGCTTTTTTATTGCTCCGCTGAATAACACGAGATACGAGAAGGAGAGAACATCCATGCAAGCAATGATCGACGAGCTGGCAAAACAGGCGAGCGAAAGCCTAAGCCAGGTCTCTTCCAAAGAAACGCTGGCTACTTTCTGGCAGGAATACCTGAGCAAGAACGGTAAAATTCCGGCCCTGATGAAGAATCTGCGTTCGGTCGCCCCCGAGGAGCGTCCGGCCATGGGCAAGATCATCAACGAACTGAAGCAGAAGGTGCAGGCGGACTACGACGCTGCCGCCGCAAAGGTCAAGGAGGCCGAGCTGGCCGCACGCAATGCCGCCGAGACGGTGGACATCACCCTGCCGGCAAAGACCCGTGAGGTCGGCGGTCTGCACCCCCTGACGCTGGTCACCAACCAGATCATCGATGTCTTTTCCGGCATGGGCTTTGCGGTCGCAGACGCCCCGGAGATCGAGGACGACGATCACAACTTCACCCGTCTGAACGTGCCGAAGGATCATCCGGCCCGTGATATGCAGGATACCTTCTACCTGTCCGATGAGTTCCTGCTCCGCACCCAGACTTCCGGCGGCCAGATCCGCACGATGGATTCCCAGAAGCCTCCTATCAAGGTCCTCATCCCCGGCCGCGTCTTCCGTTCCGACTCCGACGCGACCCACAGCCCGATGTTCCATCAGATGGAAGGTCTGGTCGTCGATAAGGGCATCAACCTCGGCGACCTGCAGGGCGCACTGAACACCTTCGTCCAGAAGCTGTTCGGCGACGACACCCGTACCCGTCTGCGTCCGTCCTACTTCCCCTTCACCGAGCCCAGTGTTGAGGTCGATGTCAGCTGCTTCGAGTGCCACGGCAAGGGTTGCCCCCTGTGCAAGCACACCGGCTGGATCGAAGTTCTGGGCGGCGGTGTCGTCAACCGCAAAGTCCTCGAGAACTGCGGCATCGACCCGGACGAGTATTCCGGCTTCGCGTTCGGCATTGGTATCGAGCGCATCGCGATGCTCAAGTACGGCATCAACAACATCGGCCTGATGTTTGAGAACAATCTGCAATTCCTCAAGCAGTTCCACGAATAAGAGGGGAGAGAGCAAACAATGAAAGTACCTTTCAGCTGGTTAAAAGAACTCGTCGATATCGACGTTACCGCGCAGGAATTGGAAGAAAAGCTGTTTTCCTGCGGTTTTGAGGTGGAAGAGCTGATCCCGTTGGATGCCGGCATCAGCAAGGTGGTCGTCGGCAAGATCACCGAGATGGAAAAACAGGAAGGCACCCATCTGACCAAGTGCGTCGTCGACTGCGGCGAGTACGGCCATGACATCCGCATCAGCACCGGTGCCGCCAATATGAAGGTCGGCGACTGCGTGCCTGCCGCTCTGGATGGTTCCACCCTGCCCGGCGGCATCAAGATCAAGGCTCGTAAGATGCAGGGCGTCGAGTCCAACGGTATGCTCTGCTCCGGCGAGGAGCTGGGTCTGAACGAGGACCTGTTCCCGGGTTCGGAGGTCTACGGCCTGCTCATCCTGCCTGAGGACAGCGTTCCCGGCACGGACATCGCACCGGTCGTTGGTCTGGATGACTACATCTTCGATATCTCCATCACCGCAAACCGCCCCGACTGCCAGTCGGTCCTTGGCATCGCGCGTGAAGTCGCTGCCATCCTCGGCAAGCCGCTCCACATGCCGGCCATGGATTACAACACCGTCTGCGACGCCGATGAACCCATCAGCGTGGCGGTCGAGGCTCCTGACCTCTGCCCCCGTTATATGGCACACTACGTCCGGAATATCCGGATGGGCGAGTCTCCCCGTTGGATGAAGCGGCATCTGGCTCTGTGCGGCCTGCGCTCCATCAGCAACGTGGTCGATATCACCAACCACACTCTGCTCGAGATGGGCCAGCCCATGCACGCTTTCGACCTGAACAAGGTCGCAGGCCGCAGCATCACCGTCCGCCGTGCGCAGAACGGTGAAAAAATTACGACTCTGGACGAGAAGGAATTCACCCTGAACGAGAACAACCTCGTCATCTGCGACGCGGAAAAGCCGGTCGCTCTGGCAGGCATTATGGGCGGTGCAAACTCCGGCATGGACGACAACACCACCAGCCTGCTGTTCGAGTGCGCGACCTTCGCACGTGACAGCGTGCGTAAGACCAGCCGCGCTCTGGGCCAGAACAGCGATTCTTCCGCCCGTTACGAGAAGGGTGTTGACCGTCATTCTCCCGAGCTGGGTCTGGCACGCGCTCTGCACCTCATTCAGGAGCTGGACTGCGGCGACATAACTACCCTCGAGTATGACCTGACCGATGGCCGTCCGCTGGAGCGCAAGCACATCGTCACCACCCCGGCAAAGATCTGCTCGGTGCTGGGCATCACTGTTCCCGACCAGACCATGATCGATATCCTCAAGCGTCTGGAGTTCACCGTGGACGTGCAGGCAGATGGCAGCTGGGATGTTTCCGCTCCGCTGTACCGTGAGGACGTCGAGGACTATCCCGACCTCGCCGAGGAAGTCATCCGTGAGTACGGCTACGACCACATCGTTCCCACCTTCCTGAAGACCGCAGCTGTCACCAACGGCGGTCTGAACTACGCCCAGAAGCAGCAGATGAAGACCAAGCGTCTGCTGGCTGCGCAGGGCTTCTATGAGGCTTCCACGCTGGCCTTCTACTCCAACGCCGAGCTGGATATGCTCCACATCCCGGCAGACGACGAGTCTCGCAAGGCCATCCGCATCCTGAACCCCATCAGCGAGAATCTGTCTATCATGCGGACTCTGCTGACTCCCTCGATGCTGAACGTCATCGTCGACAACCTCAAAAAGGGCAACACCGAGGGCCGTCTGTTCGAGATGGCTCCGGTCTATCTGGCAAAGGAGCTGCCCATCAACGAGCATCCCCACGAGCGTCAGACCCTCTGCATCGGCGCATTTGGCCCTGAAGAGGATTTCTTCACCGTCAAGGGCGCGATGGAAGCTCTGGCCGCTGGCTTTGACCTGAAATTCAGCTATCAGCGTGAGACCGCTCCCTGGCTGCACCCCGGCATCAGCGCGGCCGTCTACTGCAACGGCAAGCGTCTGGGCGTCTTCGGCAAGCTGGCAAATGAGATCAACGCCGAGCTGGAGATCGCGAAAGACCAGAAGGACAGCCAGAACATCTATCTGGGCGAGCTGGACTACGAGGCTCTGATGTCCTGCGTCGAGGGCGAACTGCGGTATAAGCCGCTCAGTCCCTATGCAGAGGTCAAGCGTGACCTCGCACTGGTCTGCGATGAGAAGATCACCTGCGGCGAGATCGAGGAGACCATCCAGAAGGCAAGCCCCCTCATCAAGGAGGTCAAGCTGTTCGATATCTATCGCGGCGCAAACCTCGGCGAGGGCAAGAAGAGCATGGCCTTCTCCCTGACGCTGGCTGACCCCAACGCGGAAGTCTCCGCTGAGCAGGTCGAGCGCACCGTCAAGAAGATCCTCGGCAACCTGAAGTTCAAGCTGGGTATCGAGATCCGCTAAAAGCATAAAAAAGAGGAACTGCCGTACAGGGAAGACCTTGTGCGGCAGTTCCTTTTTGTGTTGCAAGAAATTACATTGTGATCCAGCCCAGCGCGTTGGCGACCGAGCTGACGAGGATGATGGCGGCAAAAATTGGGCAGAGATACTGGATCATAAAGTTAAAGATGGCCTTCCGGCGGAAGGGATTTCCGTCCAGCGTGACTTCCTCTTCGATCTTTTTCACGCCGACCACACGGGCCACCAGCAGGCAGGTCGCAATGGCGGCGATGGGCATCATGACGGAGTTCGTCAGAAAGTCGAAGAAATCGAGGAACTGCATCCCGAAGATGGTAATGGAGGAAAGCGGTCCATAGCCCAGAGCCGACAGACTGCCCAGCACGAGCATGATGCCGCCGATCAGGAAGGTGGAACGATGACGCTCCCAGCCAAGCTCGTCCTCAAAGGTGGAGACGGCACTTTCGGTCAGGGCGATGGAGCTTGTCAGTGCGGCGAACAGGACCAGCGTGAAGAACAGGATGCCGACGACGGTGCCGAGACCCATGCTGTCGAAGACTTTCGGGATGGTGATGAACATCAGTGCAGGGCCTGCCTGCAGGGTGTTCGGGTCACCGCCGGAGAAGGAGAAGACCGCCGGAATGATCATCAGGCCGGCCATAATGGCGATGGCAGTGTCGAACAGCTCGACGTTTTTGGTGGAATCTTCAATGGAGACGTCCTTTTTCATGTAGGAGCCAAAGGTGATAAGGATGCCCATTGCGATGGACAGAGAGTAGAACATCTGCCCCATTGCGGTAACGACCGTCATCCACGAGAAGTTGGAAACGTTCGGTACGAGGAAGTATTTCACACCGGCCAGCGCGCCCGGACGGGTGACCGAGTAGACTGCAATGATGACAGACAGCACCACGAGGATGGGCATCATGACCTTGGAGACGCGCTCGACACCGTTCCGGACACCAGCGAAGATGATCGCGAGGGTCAGAATGGTAAAGATGGCAAAGCAGATCTCCGCAGAAGCACCATTCGCGATAAAGTTGAAAAAGTAACCGTCGGATGCCAGCTCTTTTCCGTGGCCGCTGATGTAGGACGCCAGATAGCGGATGACCCAGCCGCCGATGACGGAGTAATAAGGAACGATGAGGATGGGGATCACCGCATTGATCCATCCGCCGAAGGAAAGTCCTTTTCCTTTGCCGAAAGAGGCATAGGCACCCACCGGGCTTTTCTTTGTCATCCGTCCAAGAGCGGTCTCGGCAATGATCATCGTGTAGCCGAAGGTGAAGGCTAAAATAATGTAGATGAGCAGGAAAATGCCGCCGCCGTATTTCGCGGCCAGATATGGGAAACGCCAGATGTTGCCCAAACCGACCGAAGCACCTGCGGCAGACAGGACAAAGCCGATCTTGCCGGAGAAGGCACTTCGTTTTGGATGCTGAGAATCCATAAACATAACCTCTTTTCTTAAAATCCCTATAACGGTTGGGGTAAGTGTACCATAAACCGGAACGGAATTCAACCGAGGTGCAGAGAGCTTTTTGCGTTTCAATCTTGCTCACAACCAAAAGTTATGCTACACTTTAGATAAAAGTATCTTATAGTATCAGGAGGAACCAGCGTGGAGGATTACCGTACCATCCGGGGAACGGCGACCGGAGAATATGAGGAGAAAAAGAGCCGCTTTATTGCGCAGCTGTCCTTTGCCGACAGCGAGGAAAAGGCGGTGGCCTTTCTGGAACAGGTGCGCGCGGCCAACCGGACGGCACGGCACAACGTGTACGCCTACCGTCTGCGAGAGGGCAACCGGGAACGCTACTCGGACGACGGCGAACCGGCAAAAACGGCCGGAACGCCTGCGCTGGAAGTGCTGCAGCACAGCGGCCTGACCGACTTGATCGTTGTTATCACCCGGTATTTCGGCGGTGTGCTGCTGGGAACCGGCGGACTTGTCCGCGCCTACACCACAGCGACGGCACGCGCCCTCGAGAACGCCGAGGTCGTCACGGTGCGGAGCGTCGTGGAGCTGACCGTCACGGTGGATTATTCCCTCTATGAACGGGCAGTTCTGCTCATCAACGCGGCAGGCGCGAAGCTCAGCGAGCCGATGTTCACTGACCGGGTGACCCTGCGCTGGCAGATGCCCGAAGGCACCGAGGCCCCTTTGCTGGAACAGCTGCGTGAGCTGACCCGTGGCGGTGCGCAGGTGGAGGTCTCGAAGCCGTTTTACGCGCCATTCTGAGCAAAAATGTGAACAAACTGGAAAATTTTGGAAATCGACAGAGAATTTCCCCCTTCGACAGAGCCGATGCGCTACAATGACCGCAGACGCGGCATCGGGGTCGGCGGCGTGCTGAGAAAGGGGAAGAAGGGAGCAGCGAACATCCATGATCCCACACGAATACATTGAAGAACTGACTCGCCGGACAGACATCGTGGAGCTGGTGGGCAGTTATGTGCAGCTCAAGCGGAAAGGGCGGCTTTACGGCGGACTCTGCCCCTTCCACAACGAAAAATCGCCCTCGTTTTACGTCTACCCGGACACCCAGAGCTTCTACTGCTTTGGCTGCGGCGCAGGCGGCGATGCCATCACCTTTACGAAAAAAATCAACAGCATCGACTATCCGGAGGCGGTCAAGCTTCTGGCCGGACGTGCCGGGATGCCCGAGCCGCAGGAGGACGACAAGACTGGCCGGATGCGGAGCCGTATCCTCTCGATGAACAAGGAGGCCGCGCGGTTTTTCCACGCCTGCCTGAACTCCACCGTCGAGGAAGCACGGCAGGCCCGGGCCTACTGGCGGCGGCGCGGACTGGACGACAAGACCATCGTGCGGTTTGGTCTGGGCTACGCACCCAATGACGGACAAGCTCTTTACCTGTTCCTGCGCGACAAGGGTTACAATCAGCAGGAGCTGGACGCCAGCGGCCTGTTCAAGCGCAGTGCGTCCGGGCGAATCTACTGCCTGTTCTGGCGACGGGTCATGACGCCCATCTTCGACCTGCGCGGCAACATCATCGCCTTTGGCGGACGTGTGCTGGACGACTCGAAGCCCAAGTATGTCAACAGCCCGGAAACGCTGGTCTACCACAAGTCGGAGACGGTCTTCGCACTCCAGATCGCGAAACGGAGCGCATCCCGGCGGTTCGTCCTCTGCGAGGGCTATATGGACGTCATCAGTATGCATCAGGCCGGCATCGACACGGCGGTCTGCGCCTGCGGAACGGCACTGACGCAGGAACAGGTCAAGCTCATCAGCGAGTATGCCGATGAAGTTATCCTGAGCTACGATTCGGACGAAGCCGGTCAGAAAGCGACCCTGCGCTCACTGGAACTCTTCCGGAACAGCCCGGTCAAGGTCGGCGTGCTGCAAATTCCCGGCGCGAAAGACCCAGACGAGTATATTAAGAAGTACGGCGCGGACCGCTTCAAGGCTCTGCTGGACGGGGTGGGCAACGCGCTGGATTTCCGGATGAAGCGTCTGCGCGACCAGTACGACCTGAGTCAGGATGCCCAGCGTCTCGAATACGTCAAGCAGGCGGTGGACATGCTGGCCGAACGCTCCAACCCGACCGAGCAGGAAGTCTACGCCGGACGGCTGGCCGAGGAGACGAACATCTCGAAGGCCGCTATCCTGACCCAGCTGGGAACTGCCGTCAAAAAGGCGAACAGCAAACGGCGTCGGGAGCGAAACCGGGATATCCTCCACTCGGGCGAGATGGACCGCATCAAGCCCTCGTATGAAGCAGGCGGCTCCAAGGCGGTGGGCATCATGAGCGCGGAGCAGCGGCTTCTGGCGGCAATGCTCCGGGAACCGAGCTACATCCAGAAAGTCCGGGCAAACCTGACGCCGGAACAGTTCATCGACCCCAAGCAGAAAGAACTGTACGAGGCGATGCTGAGCTGTCAGCAGCAGGGCATCGAGCTGAGCCTGTCCACGCTGGGCGGTTTTGTGAGCGAAGAAGCTCTGAATGAAATGAGCCGTTTTGCGGCACAATACAGCGATGTGAACTGCACACCCGAAGATATCAACCTCTATCTTGACCGCATTGCGCAGGGCAAGCCCATCGCAAGCAAAGCGGCCGGAATGTCGAACAACGAAATTGAGCAATTCCTCCAGTCGATGAGAGAAAAAAAGCAGGGGAATGACCCCTCGGCGGACGAATAATGGAACCTTTCCCTCCGGCTGGAGCTGGAAGGAGAAGGGACCATGCAAAAAATGTCGCAGACGGATGAACTGGTAAAAATGTTGTCGGCACAGGCACGGAGACACATCCTGACGCCGGAACAGATCAGCCGCGCAATGGAAGAACAGGACTATGACGCCGCCGGGCTGGACGAACTGTACGAAAAGCTGGAATCGAAGGGCATCCGGGTCGCCGAGGAGGACGAAGAGCTTCCGGCTCTGGATGAAGACCAGATCGACCGGCTGGAACAGGAGCTTTCGGCGGAGGGCGTTGCGCTGGATGACCCGGTCAAGACCTATTTAAAGGAGATCGGCCGGGTGCCGCTTCTGACCGCTGACGAGGAGATGACCCTTGCAAAGGCGGCACGGGCAGGGGATGCTGACGCGCGCCGACAGCTGAGCGAAGCAAACCTCCGGCTGGTGGTCTCGGTGGCGAAACGGTACGCCGGACGGGGCCTGCCGTTCCTCGACCTGATTCAGGAAGGGAACCTCGGCCTGATGAAGGCGACCGAAAAGTTCGAGCCGGAGCGCGGATTCAAGTTCTCGACCTATGCGACATGGTGGATAAGGCAGTCCATCACCCGGGCCATCGCCGACCAGGGGCGCACCATCCGCATCCCGGTGCATCTGGTGGAGAGCATCAACCGGGTCAAAAAGATGTCGGGCGAGCTGCTCCGGAAAAAGGGCAGGGAAGCGACGGCGGAAGAGATCGCCGTCCGTCTGGACATGGAACCCGACCGGGTAAGGGAACTGCTGCTTCTGGCACAGGAACCGGTCAGCTTGGAAACACCGGTGGGCGAGGAAGAGGACGCCCACCTCGAGGATTTCATTCAGGATGAGGAAGCCGGAATCCCGGCGGATGAGGCCGGGCGGCAGATGCTCCGCCGGGAGCTGATGAATGTCCTCAAGAGCCTGACGCCCCGGGAGGAACGGGTGATCTCCCTGCGGTTCGGCTTGGAGGATGGCCGCGCCCGGACGCTGGAAGAGCTGGGACAGGAGTTCAATGTGACCCGGGAACGGGTGCGGCAGATCGAGGCGAAGGCCCTGCGCAAACTCCGCCACCCCAGCCGGGCGAAACGGCTGAGGGATTATCTGGAAGAGTAAAGCGGATTTCAAGAGCCAATATAGACAAAATGCACAAGGGGCTTTTGGGCAGGAACATGAAAAACGAAAAAATCAAGGCTAAAAGGGCATGAACTCTACACGTTCCCGGGCGTCCGACAAAAGAGGGCGTCCGGGAATTTTTTTGCGATAAAATCAGAAAAATGGCTTGACAACAGGGCTTTTCCGTTGTATACTAAACCAGTATCACATAATGGCCTAGTGCGCCAAAAAGAGAGTTTTGGAAAGACAGGCTGGAAGGGTCGAACCGAAAAGTTTGTTAAAAACGCCGAACTTCTCCTCCGGACGTGGGTCGAATTATGTGTGCTTGCTCAAAATTCGACCTGCGAATAGCATCACCCGTAGAATATAAAAGTAAGGAGTGGTTGATTTTATGATGAAAGTCAAGCCCGTCAAGCTCGGCAAAACCGAGCGCATGAGCTTCTCCCACATCGACGAAGTCATCAGTATGCCGAACCTGATCGAGGTTCAGAAGAACTCTTACCAGTGGTTCCTCGACGAGGGCCTGAAAGAGGTCTTCCACGACATCGGCACCATTGAGGACTACACCGGTAATCTGGCACTGAGCTTCGTGGATTTCCGTCTGGATAAGGAGCCCAAGTACAGCATCAAAGAGTGCAAAGAGCGCGACGTGACCTACGCAGCTCCCCTGCGCGTGACTGCCCGTCTGCTGAACAAAGAGACCGGCGAAGTCAAGGATCAGGAAATTTTCATGGGCGATTTTCCGCTCATGACCGACGCCGGCACCTTCGTCATCAATGGTGCTGAGCGTGCCATCGTCAGCCAGTTGGTTCGTTCTCCTGGTGTGTTCTACGGTCATGATCATGATAAAGTCGGTAACGACCTGTTCAGCGCGACCATGAACCCGAACCGCGGTGCCTGGCTCGAGTACGAGACCGACGCTGCCAACGTGTTCTATGTTCGTATTGATAAGAACCGCAAGCTGCCCGTCACCGTTCTGTGCCGTGCGCTGGGTCTGTCCTCCAACGAGGAGATCCTGAACTTCTTCGGCGAGGATGAGCGCATCCTGGCGACCCTCGAGAAGGATACCACCAAGAACAAGGAAGAGGGTCTGCTGGAAGTTTACCGCAAGCTGCGCCCGGGCGAGCCTCCCACGGTCGAGTCCGCTACCAGCCAGATCAACATGCTGTTCTTCGATCCGCGCCGCTACGACCTGTCTCGTTTCGGCCGCTACAAGATGAACAAGAAGCTGTCTCTGGCACGCCGCATCGAGGGCCACATCGCTGGCGAAAACATCGTTGCTCCGCTGACCGGTGAGATCCTCATCGAGAAGGGTGCAAAGATCACCCGTGACGCGGCAAAGAAGGCCGACGACGCCGGTGTGGATGTCGTCATCCTGAAGATCGAGGACAAGAAAGTCAAGGTCATCACCAACGGCTGCGTTGACGCACAGGCAGTCATCGACAACTACTATCCTGCTTTCAAGGGTGTGGATGTCAAGGAGTGCGGCATCAACGAACGCTGCGACTTTGAGGAACTGCGCAAGATCCTCGACAATGCTTCCGGCATCGACGAGGTCAAGGAGAGCCTGCAGAAGAACCACGACCAGCTGATCGGCCGCACCGTTACCGTGAAGGACATCCTGTCCTCCATCAACTATCTGAACGATCTGGGCCACGGCATCGGTACCACCGATGATATCGACCATCTGGGCAACCGCCGCATCCGCAGCGTCGGTGAGCTGCTGCAGAACCAGTTCCGCATCGGCTTCTCCCGTATGGAGCGCGTCATCCGTGAGCGCATGACCCTGCAGAGCCAGGATCAGAGCGTCATCACTCCGCAGGCTCTCATCAACATCCGTCCGGTCGTCGCAGCCATCAAGGAATTCTTCGGTTCCTCTCCGCTGTCTCAGTTCATGGACCAGAACAACCCTCTGGCTGAGCTGACCCACAAGCGTCGTCTGTCTGCTCTGGGCCCCGGCGGTCTGAGCCGTGACCGCGCAGGTTTCGAGGTCCGCGACGTTCACTACAGCCACTATGGCCGTATGTGCCCCATCGAGACTCCTGAAGGCCCGAACATCGGTCTGATCTCCTATCTGGCATCTTATGCAAAGATCAACGAGTACGGCTTCGTTGAGGCTCCGTACCGCAAGGTCAAGAAGACCTACGATGAGAAGGGCAAGCTGATCGATCAGGTCGTCACCGACGAGGTCGAGTATATGACCGCTGACGTCGAGGACGAGTACGTTGTCGCTCAGGCAAACGAGCCGCTGGACGAGGGCAAGCACTTCATTCGTCCTCGTGTTTCCGCTCGCCGCCGCGATGACATTCTGGAGATCGAGGCCGAGAAGGTCGATTACATGGACGTCTCGCCCCGAATGATGGTCTCTGTCGCTACCGCCTGCATCCCGTTCCTGGAGAACGATGACTGTAACCGTGCGCTGATGGGTTCTAACATGCAGCGTCAGGCAGTGCCTCTGATGGTCACCCAGCAGCCCATCGTCGCTACCGGCATGGAGTACAAGGCCGCTACCGACTCCGGCACGGCTGTTCTGGCAAAGAACGACGGTGTCGTTGAGCAGATGGACGCAGACCACGTCGCAGTCCGCAACAACATGGGCGTCCTCGAGAACTATCCGCTCGTCAAGTTCGCCCGTTCCAACGCAGGCACCTGCATCAACCAGCGTCCGATCGTCGAGGTCGGCGAGACCGTCAAGGCAGGTCAGGTTCTGGCCGACGGCCCCGCAATGCGCAATGGTGAGATCTCTCTGGGTAAGAACGCCCTGATCGGCTTCATGACCTGGGAAGGTTACAACTACGAGGACGCTGTCCTGCTGAATGAGAAGATCGTCCGTGAGGACGTTTACACCTCTATCCACATTGAGGAATACGAGACTGAGTCTCGTGACACCAAGCTCGGACCCGAGGAGATCACCCGTGATATCCCCAACGTTTCCGAGGACGCTCTGAAGGATCTGGACGAGCGCGGCATCATCCGCGTCGGCGCAGAGGTCAAGAGCGGCGATATTCTGGTCGGTAAGGTCACCCCGAAGGGCGAGACTGAGCTGACCGCTGAGGAGCGTCTGCTCCGCGCCATTTTCGGCGAGAAAGCTCGTGAAGTCCGTGATACCTCTCTGCGTGTTCCGCACGGCGAGTACGGCATCATCGTTGACGTCAAGGTCTTCACCCCGGAGAACAGCGATGAGCTGCAGCCCGGTGTCCGTGAGGTCGTCCGCTGCTACATCGCTCAGAAGCGTAAGATCAGCGTCGGCGATAAGATGGCAGGCCGTCACGGTAACAAGGGTGTCGTTTCCCGTATCCTGCCGCAGGAGGACATGCCCTACCTGCCCGATGGCACTCCGCTGGACATCGTGCTGAACCCTCTGGGCGTTCCTTCCCGTATGAACATCGGTCAGGTCCTCGAAGTCAACCTCGGCTACGCAGCCAAGGCTTGCGGCATTAAGGTCATGACCCCTGTCTTCGACTCCGCTCGTGAGGCTGATATCGGCGATACCTTCGATACCGCTCGTGAGCTGTGGCACGGTGAAAATGCTCCGGCATATCCCACCAAGCTGCCCAAGATCATGGGTGAGAAGGGCCACATCATCGACTTCTCCAAGATCGAGCTGGACCGCGACGGCAAGACCACCGTTTACGATGGCCGTACCGGTGAGAAGTTCGATAACCGCGTTACCGTCGGTTATATGTACTACCTCAAGCTGCATCACCTCGTTGATGATAAGATCCACGCACGTTCCACCGGCCCCTATTCTCTGGTCACTCAGCAGCCTCTGGGCGGTAAAGCTCAGTTCGGCGGCCAGCGTTTCGGCGAGATGGAGGTCTGGGCTCTGGAAGCATACGGTGCAGCATACACCCTGCAGGAGATCCTGACCGTCAAGTCGGACGATGTCGAGGGCCGTGTCAAGACCTACGAGGCCATCGTCAAGGGTGAGCCGATCCCGCAGCCGGGTATCCCCGAGTCCTTCCGCGTTATGCTCAAAGAGCTGCAGTCTCTGGGTCTGGACGTTGTCGTTCAGGACAAGGAAGGCAACGAAATTGATATGCGCCAGAACTTCGACGATGAAGAGACTGGTTTTGATATGCGTGATGTTGCCGGCAGTGAGACCGTTACCAATGAGAACGAGCTGCTGAATGATTACACCATCAAGGACGCCGACGCTGGTTTCGATGATCCTTCCGTACTGGACGACGACAATTCTGCTGCCGCAGAGTCCTCCTCCGACGAAGTGAATTTTGACGAATAAATCCGGCGAGAACCTGTTTTCTCCTCGCGGTGCGCGTGCTGCGCGCCGTGAGAGGGGAGAGCAGCGGATTTATGTGTTCGCCTGCATCATCGAGACTACAAGAGATTAAGAAAGGGTTCGTTTCATGGAAAACAACGTTTTCGATTCGATTAAAATCGGCCTTGCCTCTCCCGAACAGATCCGTAAGTGGAGCTACGGCGAGGTGAAGAAGCCTGAAACCATTAACTACCGCACCCTGAAGCCGGAGCGCGACGGCCTGTACTGCGAGCGCATTTTTGGACCTACCAAGGACTGGGAGTGCCACTGCGGTAAGTATAAGCGCATCCGCTATAAGGGCAAGATCTGCGACCGCTGCGGCGTCGAGGTCACTAAGGCAAAAGTCCGCCGTGAGCGTATGGGCCACATCGAGCTGGCCGCTCCCGTCAGCCACATCTGGTATTTCAAGGGCATCCCCAGCCGTATCGGCCTGATGCTGGACATCAGCCCCCGTCTGCTGGAGAAAGTCCTTTACTTCGCAAGCTACATCGTCACCGATCCCGGTCTGACTCCGCTGGACAAGAAGCAGCTGCTGACCGAGAAAGAGTACCGCGAGATGCGTGAGCGTTACGGTGACGAGTTCGAGGCAGCGATGGGCGCAGAGGCTGTTCAGGACCTGCTGAAGGAGATCGACCTCGACCAGCTGAGCGCAGAGCTGACCGCTGAGGTCGAGAAGTCCTCCGGCCAGAAGCGCGTCCGTATCCTGAAGCGTCTGGAAGTCGTCGAGGCTTTCCGCGTTTCTGGCAACCGTCCTGAGTGGATGGTCATGGACGTTCTGCCCGTTCTGCCCCCTGACCTGCGTCCTATGGTCCAGCTGGACGGCGGCCGCTTTGCTACTTCCGACCTGAACGACCTGTACCGCCGCGTCATCAACCGCAACAACCGTCTCCGCCGCCTGCTGGAGCTGGGCGCACCTGACATCATTGTGCGCAACGAGAAGCGTATGCTGCAGGAGGCTGTTGATAGTCTGATCGACAACGGCCGCCGCGGCCGCCCGGTCACCGGCCCCAACAACCGCGCTCTGAAGAGCCTGTCCGATATGCTGAAGGGCAAGCAGGGCCGCTTCCGCCAGAACCTGCTGGGCAAGCGCGTCGACTACTCCGGCCGTTCCGTTATCGTCGTCGGCCCTGAGCTGAAGATGGACCAGTGCGGTCTGCCGAAGGAGATGGCTCTGGAGCTGTTTAAACCCTTCGTCATGAAGGATCTGGTCGAGAAGGGTGTTGCAAATAACATCAAGTCCGCCCGTAAGATGGTCGAGCGTTCCAAGCCTGAGGTCTGGGACAGCCTCGAGACCGTCATCAAGGGCCACCCCGTCCTGCTGAACCGTGCGCCGACCCTGCACCGTCTGGGTATTCAGGCATTCAACCCGGTTCTGGTCGAGGGCCGTGCAATCAAGCTGCATCCTCTGGCATGTACCGCATTCAACGCCGACTTCGACGGCGACCAGATGGCTGTTCACCTGCCGCTGGGCGCAGATGCCTGCCGTGAGGCAAAGATGCTGATGCTGGCTTCCGGCAACCTGCTGAAGCCCTCTGACGGCGCACCTGTTACCGTTCCTACTCAGGATATGATCCTGGGCAGCTACTACCTGACCACCGTTCGCGAGAACGAGGATGGCGCAGGCAAGATCTTCCGCGATGAGAACGAGGCTCTGATGGCTTATGCTGAGCATGTCGTCACCCTGCACGCTCCCATCAAGGTCCGCCGCACCATGACCATCGACGGTGTCGAGCGCACCGGTCTGGTCGATGCAACGGTTGGCCGCATCATCTTCAACACTCCCGTTCCGCAGAATCTGGGTTATATCGACCGTACTGACCCCGAGCATTGGCTCGAGTACGAGGTCAGCTTCCGTGTTACCAAGAAGACCCTGCCCGACATCATCTCTCGCTGCATGACCCGTAATGGTACCCGTGCCTGCGCAAAGATGCTGGACTCCATCAAGGCTCAGGGCTATAAGTACTCCACTCTGTCGGCTATCTCCGTCGCTGTCTGCGACGCAGTTATTCCGCCGCAGAAGGACGAGCTGATCGCTGAGGCTGACAAGGAAGTTTCCAAGGTCAGCAAGCTGTTCAACCGTGGTCTGATCTCCGAGAACGAGCGTTACACCAAGACCATCAGCATCTGGCAGGATACCACCGATAAGGTCTCGAAGGCTCTGGCAGCAAACCTGCCCAAGGACAACGAGATCTTCATGATGGCTGACTCTGGTGCGCGTGGTTCTATGAACCAGATCAAGCAGCTGGCCGGCATGCGCGGCCTGCTGGCAAACACCGCAGGTAAGACCATCGAGATGCCCATTCGTGCGAACTACCGCGAAGGTCTGAATATTCTGGAATATTTCGTTTCCGCTCGTGGCGCACGTAAGGGTCTGGCTGATACCGCTCTGCGTACCGCTGACTCTGGTTACCTGACCCGTCGAATGGTCGACGTCTCTCAGGAAGTCATCGTCCGTGAGATCGACTGCGGCACCACCGACGGTCTGTGGGTCTCTGAGATCCACGAGGGCAAAGAGAAGATCGAGAGCTTCCGTGAGCGTATCATCGGCCGTTACGCTGTTGGCGATGTCGTCAACCCCGTCACCGGCAAGGTCATCGTTCCGGAAGGCAAGATGATCGACCTGTACGACGCAAACGACATCGAGGCAGCCGGCATCACCAAGCTGAAGATCCGCAGCCTGCTGACCTGCCGTGCAAAGATCGGCGTCTGCGCACACTGCTATGGTTCCGATATGGCAAACGGTGAGCCTGTCCAGCTGGGCGAGTCCATCGGTGTCATCGCGGCAGAGTCCATCGGCGAGCCCGGTACTCAGCTGACCATGCGTACCTTCCATACCGGCGGTATCGCATCGGCAGAAGATATCACTCAGGGTCTTCCCCGTGTCGAGGAGCTGTTCGAGAGCCGCCGTCCGAAGAGCATGGCGATCATGAGCGAGATCTCCGGCGTCGTCTCTCAGGACGATACCAAGAAGAACGTCGTCATCAAGGTCACCGGCAAGGACGAGAACGGTGCCGAGGTCGTCAAGAGCTACTCCATCCCGTTCACCCAGCATGCTCGTGTCATGCCCGGCGACCGCGTGGAGAAGGGCGACATCATCACCCGTGAAGGCGTCTTGTATCCGCAGGATATCCTCGCAATCAAGGGCCTGAGCGATGTTCAAAACTACCTGATCAGCGAAGTCCAGAAGGTCTACCGTCTGCAGGGCGTTGAGATCAACGATAAGCATATCGAAGTCATCGTCCGTCAGATGT